>JAJEEK010000082.1 GCA_022821065.1 Candidatus Poribacteria bacterium | reverse complement strand
GGGCGGCTTCGGCTTTTTTGCCACCGGCTTTAATAAAATCTAAAACGCGTTTGCGTAAATCTGTTGAATATGCCATAATGGAAACATTCTATTACAAAATAAAAAAAATGTCTCTTTAATTCTAATGATCACTATAGTTTGATTTTCAGAGAAGGACGTGTATGGCTCTGCGAACCGATGAATCCTTTTTTACGGATCCCGACTTTCGGAAACACCACACCGTCAATGCTTACACTCGCGTCAACATAAGTATACGGATGCTCAATCGGCCCAAACTGCCGACGCTCATTCAGCGCATCCATAAAATTGCGGGACTGAAACCGAATCGTATTCCAATCCCTCTCCGAAACAGTAATCTGCACATCTATCACCCGATCCGTCGGGAAGATGTCATCTAATGTCAGTTCTTTTGCATTGCCGTAGGCAGCAACCCCTAAACAGAGAACGGTTGCCAAGCATATTATCCATCTTGTCATTTTTTGCTCCCATTTCCGATGTTCCAGTTTATAGTTAGTATAGCATATTTTGGATTTTTATGCTTGCTTATTTTCAACGGAATTGGTATCATAAAAGTCAACTCTCGTAGGAGCGACCTCTTGGTCACGATTCTCAAGTGATAATATCAGGACTTACGCATGCCGCGCTTTTGTACCACAAACTTCCCAGTTTGTGCTACCAGAATGCTGTGTTTTCAGACAAATTTCATCTAATACAACTACTTATAGTCAAAATTGCGTAAGTCCTGAATATATTTACAATAACTTTCGGAAAGAAACACAATGTCAAAAACCTCCCGCATCCGAGATAATAATATATACGGCACCGTTGCCGATTTTTTGCGAGATAAAATCCAAGACGGTTCTGACCTCTCCATCGTCTCCGCCTATTTCACCATTTATGCCTTTGACAAACTCAGAGACGAATTAACGGGTATCAAGGGGCTCCGTTTCCTGTTCGGTGAACCCAGCTTTATCCACATTGATCCCGACAAAACCGAAAGCAAGGCGTTCCAACTCACCGAATCAGGGCTAAAACTCCAAAATTATCTTCCCCAAAAAGAGGTTGCCAGAGCCTGTGCCGACTGGATTGAAGAAAAGGTCGAAATCCGATCCGTCCGTAAATCAAACTTCCTGCACGGCAAGATGTATTATATTGAGAACGGTAATAGCGAAGATGCCATTATCGGTAGCTCCAACTTCACCGTACGCGGCTTAGGGCTCAGCGAAACCGCAAACAACATTGAACTTAACCTTGAAGTTGACAGCAAGAGCGATTGCGCTGACCTGAAAACGTGGTTTGATAATCTCTGGGAATCGGAGCAGGTAGAAGATGTAAAAGCACAGGTGCTGCAAACCCTCAAAAACGCTTATCAGGACAAAGACCCCGAATTCATCTACTACAAAACACTTTACCACCTCTTTGAGAACATATTGGCAGATGCAAGCGACACCCAGTTCGCCGAAGCGAATCCTTCATTCCTGCAGACAGAAATTTGGCAGAAACTCTACGCTTTTCAAAAACACGGTGTTCAGGCATGCCTCCAGAAACTCAAGGCACATAACGGCTGTATCATCGCTGATAGCGTCGGATTGGGTAAAACCTACGAAGCACTCGCGATTATCAAATATTTCGAGTTGCGAAATGCGAATGTTTTAGTCCTATGCCCGAAAAAATTAGAAAACAACTGGACGCTTTATCCAATACACTTTCGCAGAAGGCGTAATCCACTTAAAGCCGATCGGTTTCGCTATAACGTCCTGGCACACACGGATCTGAGTCGAGACAGTGGAGAATCCAACGGTATTGACCTTGCACAACACGAATGGGATGGGTACGATCTTGTTGTCATCGACGAATCCCATAACTTCCGAAATCGCGGTGCCCGTTACGAGAAATTGATGGAAGAGGTCATCCAGAGCGGCAGCAAAACCCAAGTCTTAATGCTCTCTGCCACGCCGGTTAACAATCGCCTCACCGACCTTGCGAATCAGATATGTTTAATCACTGAGGACAGGGATGACGCTTTCAGGAAAACCGGCATTCCAAGCATTAGAGGAACGCTCAACGCCGCACAAACTCGTTTTGATACGTGGACAGCAGAAACCGAGCAGCTGCCCGAAAAGCCTCAACAACACGAAAATCTTGCGGAAAGCCTGAATGCCGACTTTTTTGCGCTGTTAGATCGACTCACGATCGCCCGTTCCCGCACACATGTCCTAAACTTCTACGATAATGCAATTGAGGAGATCGGTCGATTCCCAGAGCGCAAACCGCCTAAATCTATCTTTCCTGAGATTGATCTGCAAGGCAAATTCCCGACCTACCAAACCATTAGCAACCAAATTGATGGATATCGACTCGCAATCTTCAATCCATCAAGATACATTCGTCAGGAATGCCGTCACCATTACGGTGAGAGGCTTCTTCAGCAGCGCGAGTTCAACCTCATCGGCATGATGAAGGTGAACTTTCTCAAACGACTTGAGAGCAGCGTCCACTCCTTCGCATCAACCCTTGAACGCACCATTGAAAATATCAAAGAACGTGAGTCTGAAATTCAGGAATTTCTGAGTACAACCCCAAGTGTTGTCAGCGAAAGCGGGTTCGATCCCTTTGCAGAAACAACGGAAGAATATGGAGAGGATGCCGAACTACAAGCCGGTGTACAAGCAGGAAAAAATCAGACCTACCTCTATAAACATATTGACCTTGACGCTTGGCTTGCCGACCTTCGCGACGATAGAACCCAATTGGATAAAATTTACAAAATCGCACAAAATATCACGTCTGATCGGGATGCCAAATTGGAGCAACTTAAGCAGCTGATCGCCACTAAGGGCCAGAACCCTACAAAAAACCGAGAGCAAAAAGAGAACCGCAAAATCCTCGTCTTTACCGCTTTCGCCGATACTGCCAACTATCTCTACGATAATCTATATGAATGGGCAAAGGAGACGCTTAATATTGAGAGTGCTGTCGTTACTGGTGGCGCAAGCAGAACCGAACTTGTCCGAAATGACTTTGACGAAATTCTTACCAATTTTTCACCGATTTCCAAAGAGAGGGAAGATGAACTCCCAGAAATTGATCTGCTCATCGCTACCGATTGTATCTCGGAGGGACAAAACCTACAGGACTGCGATTACCTCATCAATTACGACATCCACTGGAATCCTGTCCGGATTATTCAACGTTTCGGACGGATTGACCGTATCGGCAGCCGAAACAAAAAGGTCCATCTCGTCAACTTCTGGCCCACGCCTGAACTCGACGAATACATCAACCTCAAACCCCGCGTTGAAGCACGCATGGCACTCGTCAATCTCACTGCTACGGGTGATGATGACCTACTTTCATTGACACAAAAAGAGAGCATGGAACAGGTCTGGACGCATCGCGACGAGCAACTCCGCCGCATGCAAACCGATATCCTCGACTTTGAAGACATCGAGGAGCAGTTGAATCTCAACCAATTCACACTTGACGATTTCCGGGCGCAGCTGCTCAACTATCTCCGTCAAAACGAAGCGAAACTTCGAGACGCGCCACTCGGTTTATACGCCGTCACCGCACCGCTCACACACGATGGGGTGCCTGTGAAGATCAAACCGGGGGTTATCTTCTGTCTAAAGCAGACCAGTGCCGGAGAAAACAGCGAAGACGGTGAGAAGCTTAACCCGATTCATCCGTATTACCTCGTGCATATCAGCGATGATGGCGAAATCTCTATCGGATTCACCAACCCGAAACGGATTTTGGAACGCTTTAGCATGCTCTGTGTTGAAAAGACAAACCCCGATCAAAACCTCTGCAACTATTTCAACGAGGAAACCGACAACGGCAACGATATGACAATCTATGAGATGCTACTCGATGCCGCGCTCAATTCAATTCGCGAGACATACAATCGGAAAGTCAACGACCAACTTGACGCAAGTGCCGATGCCCTGCTCCCAAACGCCGATAGTCAGATTACAGAAAAGACCGAATTTGAACTCGTTACATGGCTCGTGATTGCCCAAGGATAGGAGGAGATATATGAATTCAGAAATAACAATCAAACAGAACATTGAGAAAACCCTAAAGAACTTTGATAACCAACCCCTGAGAGAAGCCGCCACAACCCTCCTAAACACCCTCGGCTACTACAGCAAGCGAGTTGGAAATGATGCAATCGACAAAGAGAGGTTTGACCGTCTCTTTGAATCCGCCCTTGACACTGCCAATCCGTCTGATAAACTCCGCATTGATGAGTGGCAATCCTTTTTCCAGATTATGCAAGTGGCAGATGAGGAAATTAACCAACAAGTAGACCCAGAGCAGGGTGCGTTGTTTGAGAGCACCCAGATAGACGATGCGCTTAGAACCTCTTATATGTTCGTCACGGTTCAACTGACGAAAAACACCTACACGCGCACCCAACTCGCCGACATCACCCGTTTTATCAACAAAGCATTTGAAAAATCGATCATGGTGATGTTCCGATACGGTGCTGTGCTCTCCCTCGCCATCATTAACCGTAGACCTAACCTCCGTAATACTACAAAACAGGTTTTAGAAAAAGTGACGCTCATCAAGGATATTAACCTTGATTCCCCCAAGCGCGCCCATATAGACATTGTATCAGAGCTCCATCTCCAACGGCTCATTGAAAATGAAGGTGTGCGTACCTTTGATACATTCCATAAGGCGTGGGAAGGTATCCTCAATACAGAGGCACTCAACAAGGATTTCTATCGGAAACTGTTCGCGTGGTATGAATGGGCAGTTAAAGAGGCAACGTTCCCGACAGATGAGAATCGTGTGATAAAACCCGAGGAACATATTATCCGCCTTATCACGCGTTTGCTCTTTATCTGGTTTATCAAGGAAAAAGGGTTGGTAGCAGAGGATCTGTTTAACAAAGCACAAATCCAAAACCTATTGACAGAAGATGATTTTGATAATGGCGATTCCTACTATCGCGCCGTGCTACAAAACCTCTTTTTCGCAACGTTGAACACAGAGATAGACAAACGGACGTTTAGCAAGGGCGGCAATTCCAATCACCGCAACTTCTCACGGTATCGCTATAAAGATCAGATGCGCGACTCCGATAAACTATTAGAATTTTTTGACAAAACGCCGTTCATCAACGGTGGCTTGTTCGATTGTCTGGATAGTTTCAAGGCAACAAAATTCGGAGGCTACCGAATAGACTGCTTTTCTGATGAACAGTACCATAAGTTATCTATCCCCAACCGCCTCTTTTTTGACGAAAACCGAGGACTGCTTCCACTACTTGAACACTACAAATTCACCGTTGAGGAGAACACACCGGTAGATCAGGAGGTTGCACTGGATCCCGAATTGCTCGGCAGGGTGTTTGAAAATCTACTCGCCGCTATCAACCCGGAAACCGGAGAAACGGCACGAAAACAGACCGGTTCCTACTATACACCGCGCGCCATTGTAGACTATATGGTAGAGGAAACACTCATCGCTACACTCTCCGAGAAGTGCCAACCGACTGACGGCAATGAAATACCTTGGGATGAACGACTGCGCTATCTATTTGACTATGCACAAATGTTTGACGATGCTCACGAATGGTTTGACAACCGCGAAACCGACGAGATTGTGAAAACAATTTCTGAACTCAAGATATTGGACCCAGCCGTCGGTTCCGGCGCGTTTCCGATGGGTATACTCCACAAGTTGACATTAGCACTCCGACGACTTGACCCCGATAACACCCGATGGGAAGCATTGCAGAAACAACTCGCTGGCGAACGCGCAACGGCGGCATTCAATACCCAAGATCAACAGGAACGCAACGATGAACTCACCGAAATCAGTGCCACTTTTGAGCGTTACCGTGATTCGGACTTCGGACGGAAATTGTATCTGATACAAAATAGCATCTTCGGCGTGGATATTCAACCGATTGCCTGTCAAATCGCAAAACTCCGCTTTTTCATCTCGCTTGCCATTGAACAGGAACCGGACAGAGATGCGGAGAATTTCGGCATCAAACCCTTGCCGAATTTGGAGACACGTTTTGTCGCTGCGGATACACTGATTGGCATAGATTTATCCGAAACGAGGGCATTGTTTCAAGATGATACTGTACAGCAATTGCTAAAAGAAATTGACGGAATTCGCGAAAAGTTTTTTCTCGCAAACAACCGAACACAAAAACGTGAACTTGAAGGACAAGAAGAAGATTGCCGCAAACAATTGGAGAGAGAATTGGAGCGGCAGCGAACGGAATGGATAGAGAGCCGACAACGAGAAATAGATCAAAAAGTGAACCAACTGCCCACCGCTAAGCTACGTGAACAGTTACGAGAGAAGGAACAGAAAACGTTTGAAACGCGTCAGCAGGAATTTGATGCCGAATTTGAAAACGCTCGCAAAATCGTTCGCTGGAAACCCTACGACCAGAACGCAAAAACAGATTGGTTTGATCCAGAACGGATGTTTGGCATCAACGACGGGGTTGATGTAGTACTTGGAAATCCGCCTTATGTCCAATTGCAAAAGGAAAATGGAAGACTTGGGAAACTTTATCAAGACGCAGGTTTTGAAACCTTTGCCCGCACAGGCGATATTTACTGTTTGTTCTATGAAAAAGCGAACCAACTTTTGAAAAATAACGGACATGCCTGTTTGATTACTTCCAATAAATGGATGCGCGCTGGCTACGGTAAAAAGTTGAGGAATTATTTCTTAACGCTTACCCAACCGATTCAACTGCTGGATATGGGGCCAGACGTGTTTGATGCGACTGTAGACACAAACATCTTGCTTTTCCAGAACGCCGTTTCTGATGCTCCTGATACCTTTAGCGGTGTATCCATTGGTGCTGATTTTGACCAACAAACTGATGATATTTCGCAGTATCTAACCGATAATGGTGCGGATATAGAGATGCCCGCCAAAGGCGAACCATGGGCGATCCTTTCATCTGCTGAGCTTAACTTGAAACGCAAAATAGAGGATGTCGGAATACCGCTTAAGGAGTGGGGTATAAGTATCAATTATGGCGTTAAAACGGGTTGTAACGAGGCATTCATTATAAACGAAAACACGCGAGAAGAACTTATAAAACAAGACCCAAAGGCTGCCGAAATTATCAAACCACTCTTACGCGGGCGAGACATTAAACGCTACTACGCCCGACCGTCGGGGCTTTACATACTTGCAACCGGTTACGATCAGGACATTCCAAAAAAGTATCCTGCCATCTACAATCACCTTGAAACTATAGGGGAACAGATGGAATCAGGAAAAATAAGAACAAGAGGTAAAGGACTATTTGATAGAGACGACCAAGGTGTAAATTGGTGGAATCTCAGGGCTTGTGGTTACTATTCAGAATTTGATAAAGAAAAGATCGTTTATCCCGAAACAACCCATTCTGCAAACTTTTTCTATGACAGCGGGGAGTTTTTTTTGGATAAAACTTGTTTCATGATCACAGGGAGCAATATAAAAATCTTGGTGGGATTGCTAAGTTCTACATTGATGACTTTTGCTTATAAACGGTACTGTGGTGGTACTGTTCTCGGCGCAAAAGGGTATCAATATAACAAACACGCTTTAGAGAAGCTTCCTGTCGCTAAGATTCCCGCCTTGCAACAACAATCTTTTACCGCCTTAGTCGATCAGATTCTTGATGCTAAGAAAGCCGATCCCAACGCAGACACTTCTGACCTTGAAAATGAGATTGATAAACTGGTGTATGAATTGTATAATTTAACAGAAGATGAGATTGCTATTGTGGAGGGGAGCGAATGAAAAAACCATTAAAAATTTTCATTACCTACGCCCATAAAAATTCAGAAGCAAAGGACGAATTGATAACCAGCCTTGATGTTCTGAGGCAAAATGGGTTAATTGATGTCTGGCACGACAACGAAATCCTACCGGGTGATAGATGGCGGGATGCAATTTTCAACAATCTTGCTGATTCGGACCTTCTACTCTACCTTACTTGTCGGTATAGTCTTGCCTCTGAAAATTGCAATAAAGAATTAACTGCTGCATTAAATCCAAACATAAGAGTGATTCCGATTATCCTTGAACACTGCGATTGGCAAAACCATCAACTCAGCGATTTTCAAGCATTACCGGACAAAGGTAAACCTATCAACGAATGGCAACCTGAGAGCAAAGGGTGGTTAAATGTAGTCGAAGGCATCCGAAAAGTTATTGAAAAAATGCCATCTCAAGCAAAACCTTCACCTAATGTAACACCCGATGAAATAGAAACACTTGCTTATTTAGCCTTCCATCAAGGGAACTTTATGATGATTTTGGGCCAAATGGACGAGGCATTAAAGGCATACTCCCGGACAATTGAACTCAGTCCAAAAGATGCTGCAGCCCATAGCAACCGGGGTGCTGCTTATATGAGTCTTGGCAAGTTTGACAAAGCTATTGTGGATTTGAGCGAAGCGATACAGCTCAACCCTAATGATGCCACAATCTATAACAATCGTGGTGCTGCCTACCTCCAAAACGGTGATACTGGTCTTGCTATCACAGATCTTAGTGAGGCAATACGCCTTAAACCTGATGATGTCACAGCCTACGGCAACCGAGGAACAGCCTACCTCCAAAACGGTGATTTTGACAAGGCCCTTCAAGATTTAAATAAATCTATGAAACTGGTCCCTTGTAATGCAAGGACCTATAACAATCGGGGCAACGTTTATGCCAACATAGGCAAATTTGATAAGGCTATCAGAGACTATGACACCGCGATAAAACTTAAGCCTAATGATGCCCAGGCATACAGCAATCGAGGTACTGCTTATAGGGATAAAGGCAATCTTGACAATGCTATTAGAGACTATAACACCGCGATAAAACTTGATTCTAATTATAGCACGGCATACAACAATCGAGGTACTGCTTACGCTGACAAAGGCGATCTTGATAATGCTATAAAAGACTACAACACTGCGATAAAACTTGACTCTGATTATGCCAACGCTTATTACAATCGAGGCACTGTTTACGAGAAAAAAGGTGAGATTGATCTTGCTATTGAAGATTACACCAAAACCATAAAACTTGATTCTGATTATGTCAAGGCGTATCGCGATCGGGGCAATGTTTATAGGGAAAAGGGCGATTTTGACAGTGCTATTGAAGACTATACCAAAGTGATACAACTCAAACCGAATGATGTCACAACTTATTACGATCGAAGTGCTACTTACTATACTAAAGGCGATTTTGACAATGCCATTGAAGACTGCACCAAGGTGATACAATTCAGTCCCGATCCTGCTCAAGCTTATGTCACCCGTGCCGTAGTGTGGTTATACCTGAAGAAATGGGAAAAAGCCAAATCAGATCTCATCACAGCCCAAAACCTTGGCATGGATCTCATTGCTGCACTCCATAGTGATTACGAAAACGTTGCAGACTTTGAACAAAAAACCGGTATTCAGTTGCCGGAAGATATCGTTGAAATGCTAACCTCGTCATAGGTATGTAAGCGAGAAAACAATAATTGTATGAACTATACTCGGATGTAGTTTCAAATTTCAATTCAATCTAATCTCAGGGATGGGAAATTGTTTGGAAAAAAAAACAAAGATAAGGAGTTTATGTATGTACAATAAAAAACTTTGTGGGCATGATTTTGATGAAGATTGTGATTGTGCTGCAAAAGGCATAGGAAGTTTTGAGATGCGTCAATTAATCAATAAGACAGCTGATTTATTGACTGAATCAAGTAATATTATCAAACAAATATCATCGCTTAATGGTCGAAGAGAAGTTACAGAAGACCCCAGATATGTAAGCTACGTTTACACCTATACGGACATTGTATTACGAGGAAGCAGAAGTTTTCAATTATCTTGTGCTAGATCTGATATAGGACTAATAGGGGCAGCAGGTGCTGCACGTACATTATTTGAAATAGGAATCAACACCCTATATATAAAAAATGATAAAATCCAACGTTTACAACAATTCATGGCAAATGCTACCGGAACATTTGAGAAGGGAGTAACTTTTTATTGGAAATATAGAGAAAAGCAAGATGCGGAAATTCCTGAAATATATCAAAAGTCCAAAGAAGGGTTAGAGAAATTAAAACAAACCTATGGAGATCCGCGTTTATCAAATCAGTGGTCAGGTAGGGGAGTCGGGGGCAGAGCAGATGATGTAGGCATAAAGAAAATTTGTGATTATGTCTATCCTTTACTTTCAAGCATCACCCATGCTTCTTCAATACAAATGTCTGCTTATTCTGATATGGGTACAAACGTAACCAGTGATAACATAGTTAAACTTCATAATGCTCCTGATATCTTTTCTAATTACTTTTTCTTCCATACTGCTTGGATGGTTGTATTCTGGAGTGTTGATATAATGATCAGTGAGTTCATAAGAGTTTTTGAAATTCCATTTCGAGATACTATGGAGTATAGAAAAATTAGATCTTTTACTAATAAAGTTGTAGAAGAGTATTTTGAATTATGTGAACTTTGCAGCGAAAAATAATCCTAATTAGCGTTTGCACTTCATTCTATATGGAGAAATTATCTGCTTTGACACGCTATCTCTTGTGTGTTATAATAACCCTATGTGTCCACTCTAAGTGCTCAAAATTGCAGGCATGCCTATCTTCAGGATTTCAGAGAAATTTGACCGGTAGTCAATTTGATGGTTTATTCAGGAGAAACGAATGCGCATCAGGATCCGCGATATATTCCTAACAATTGCAAAGTGTGCTCTCGCAAATGAGATTGCGTTTTTCGGTCCACTGGTTGTCGGTCTGTTTGATACCGTCAGTCTAAATCGCAGATTTGCCAAAATGGAATCTGAACCAGCTAAGGAAGATTGGGAGAAACTCAAAGAAAGGATTTCCCATTACGATCTGCTCATCGCCCAAAAACCGGATTATGCCGAAGCACACTACAAAAGAGGCTTAGGTAAATTGCTACTTGGACAATATGCGTCCGCTATTGCCGATTTTGACGAAGCAATTCTCCTAAACTCAAGATCCGCTGAAGTCTATTATGCTCGCGGTGTTGCAAAGAATGCTCTTAATCAACATGAAATTTCTATCATTGATTACAATAAGGCTATTTTACTAAACCCAGATTATGACAAAGCCTATTATAACCGAGGCTTAGCGAACTATCTACTCAGTAAATACAGCGATGCAGTTAGCGATTACGATGAGGCAATTCGGATAAATCCGGAGTTGACAGAAGCTTTCTATGCGCGCGGTGATGCAAAATTACAATGTGAATTACCTGAAGAAGCAATTGTTGATTATGAAGCAGCTCTTCATCTGAAACCAGATTATGCCGAAGTGTACAACGGTATCGGGATCGCGAAGAAGATTCTTGAAATATATAATGAGGCTCTTGATAACTTTGATAAAGTCATTGCGTTAGAACCTAATTCGGCGACGGCTTATACAAACCGGAGTGCTGTCAACAGTATACTTGGGCATTACAAATCAGCTGTTGCTGATGCGGATAAAGCCATTGCGTTAGAACCTAATTCGGCGATGGCTTATACCAATCGCGGAAACGCAAAGGAGCACTTAAATGAGTATATGGAGGCTATTGCCGATCATAGTACTGCGATTCGCATTAAACCCGACCACGCTGACGCTTATAGTAATCGAGGAATTGTAAAGTACAAACTTGGTGAATACGATTCCGCACTTGGCGATTATAATGAAGCAATTCGCATAGATTCGGGGCACGCGGAAGCGTACAACAATCGTGGGGCGGTAAGTGCCGAACTTAAACAGTATGAAGCAGCGATTGCCGACTATACCGAAGCAATTCGCATCAAGCCGGATTATGCCGACGCTTACAGAAATCGAGCACTTGTAAAGGAGCAGCTGGGGTTATATATAGAAGCGATCGCCGACTATGATGCTGCGATAGGTATCAATCCTGATGATTCCCATGCTTATAACAACCGCGGCGGATTGAAGTCGCAGCGCGGTGAACCGAAAGCCGCCATTGAAGATTATGATATGGCAGTTCGTATAGATCCGACTTTCGCACTCGCCCATAATAATCGAGGCTCTATAAAGGGGGAGCTCGGAGAATATAAAGCCGCTATTGCTGACTTTAGTCACGCAATCGATTTGGATCCGGATTATGCTGATGCTTACTACAATCGAGGGAACGCTAACAATGCACTCGTTAGGTATGAGGCTGCTATTGCGGATTTTGATCGCGCAATCCAACTAAACCCGGATTTCGCAAGTGCTTTCAACAATCGGGGTGTATCAAAAAATTTACTCGGACAATATGAAGCGGCGATTGCTGACTTTGATCAAGCAATTCGATTAAATCCAAATTTCGTGAGTGCATATATCAATCGAGGCGACGTGAAGAACACGCTTGGGCTATACGAGGAAGCTGTTATTAGCTATGACGATGCACTTCAATTGAAACCCGATTCTGCCAATGCTTACATTGGTCGTGGCCAAGCGAAAACAGTCCTTGGTAAACATGATGCTGCTGTTGCTGATTTGACCCAAGCTATTCAATTACAACCGGATTCTCCCATTACTTACTGCAACCGAGGTACCGCGAAAATGCTGCTCGGTCAAAACGAATCTGCAATCGCTGATTTTGATGAGGCACTCCGACTCAATCCTGAACTTGCAGGAGCTTACCAAAACAGAGCGGGCGCGAAGGTTGAACTTGGTAGACACGCGGAAGCTATCGCCGATTTGAACGAAGCTATTCGCCTAAAACCAGAGTCCCCCAATGCTTACGCGAATCGAGGCGACCTGAATTTCGAGTTAGAGGACTATGAAGCTGCTATCGCTGACTACGATCAAGCCCTACGATTGCTGCCAATATTTGTCAAAGTTTACAACAACCGAGGACTTGTAAAATCCCTATTAGGCAGATATCAGGACGCTATCGTTGATATTCAAAAGGCACTCGATTTGGATCCTCATTATATAGAAGCCTACATCAACTTGGGTGAAGCGAAGGTGAGTCTAAATTATATTGCAGAAGCGAAGTTGGCTTTCCAAACTGCATTAAAATTGGTGCAGCAGCAAAGGCACTATCCTTTTGAAGCCGCCATTGAACGTCGGATCCAAGAACTCAACGCCCAAAGTTAACGAAGCGAGTTCGTGAGTTCACTGAAAGGAATAGGATGAATCGGGTTTATATTGATGCAACGATACCGAGTTATCTGGTGGCTAGGCAGAGTAACAGCCCCAAAATAGCGGAAAGGCAAAGAGTCACGTATCAGTTTTGGAGCGATGATCGCTTTGAATTTATACTGTCGGACTATGTTATTGATGAAATAGAAGACGGAAATAAAACTCAAGCAGCTAAGAGGTTGAAAGCAATTAAAGGGCTCCCCCGTTTGTTGGTAAAGAAAATAGATATTGATCTTGCAGAGCAGTTAATCAAGCGTAAGGTGATGCCTGAGAAGGCGTTTATTGATGCTGTACACGTAGCTGTCGCAGCAAGAAATGCTATCCCTTATCTTGCAACTTGGAACTTTAGGCACCTGGCAAACCCACATATTCGACCTGAAATCGAGCGAATTTGTAGCAATACTGGATATACGCCGCCACTCATTGACTCCCCAAAGGCAATATTGGAGAAATTCTAATGGCTGATAATAATTTTGACCCTGTGAAGGAAAAACATCAAGCACACACAAAGCTTATCAATCGGTTCGGTAGTTCTACAGCATATTTTGACTTCGTCCTCCAGCGTCAGGAGGAGCGGATGAAGCAAGGGGTAAAGTACGTAGACTTCTCACAGGACCGCCCGAAGCTGCGTGGCAATGTCTTTCTTAAACCCTCACTTCGACAGCGAGGTGATTGGAATCCGGCTGCTGCTTTGGAACCGCTCACTGAGGGTTTCGCTCGACAAACCGTTAGCACGCCGACCTTTATCTAAACACAACAACCGAAGCAACACCCCGTTTCTTTTTCATTCTTGCAAATTTCAATAGATAAGGTGACCAAGTGGAGCATCATGACTGATCAAGACTTCAAAGAACGCGTTTTGAACTTCATTGAGAAAATGAAAAATTTCATTGAGAAAACCGAAGAGTGGAAGCAAGAGGTAAGCCGCGAGTTAGAGTCAATACGCGGCAAACTGAAGGGCAAAGAGGAAACGGCATCTGCGCGTTTATCTTCTCTTTGAAATAAACTGAAGGAGTGTCACAATCA
Organism: Candidatus Poribacteria bacterium; assembly: GCA_022821065.1. Lineage (GTDB taxonomy): Bacteria > Poribacteria > WGA-4E > WGA-4E > WGA-3G > WGA-3G. The sequence goes on along the minus strand of JAJEEK010000082.1, from coordinate 10,451 downwards.
TGATAGGAGAACGCCTGAGAAGATTTAGACTTGCTCGTGGTATGTCCCTTGGAGACTTAGAGGTTGCGATTGATGGGTTAGCTAGCAGTCAAACGCTGTCAAAGTATGAACGCGGGAAGCTGCAACCAACAGCGAGAGTCCTCAATCGAATCGCTTCCGCTTTTGGAATTAAGTCCGCCCAATTGTGGGGTGAGCCAACCTGTGACACAGAAGCCGAACCCCTTCTTAACGAGACAATCGATACGTCTACCGATAAACCACTTAGCGAGCGTCGTAAGTTTTTGCAATTACCAAAGGCGGAGAGAAACCGTATCCTAAGCGAACAAGCGGAGGAAATGGCGGATTTCTACGAAAACGATACGGAATGGCGGGAATGGGAAAGATTGTCCCTTGTCGACTACGACATCCCGTTAGATTAACACATAATATGGTGCGATTAGAAAACCGTACCTATCTTTTTGGAATAGTGCCAATTTCATTAGGACTTACGTATTTCTCGTGAAACGCTACTATGGCGGGGTTACAAACCCCGCCTGCAATGAGTTACGTAGGCTCTATTCATACACAATATCCGACGACTACCGAGTCTTCAAAGCACCCCACGACGTCGTCAATTTACCAGCAACATCTACAGTCAAGATGTCCCGCGAGTTCATGACCGTCTCGACCTCTTCTGCTGACAACGCGCGATCATATACGACCAACTCATCGAGTAAACCTTTGTATAGATTCGCACCGTTGTTCGTATCCGGCCTGCCCCCGATTTCGATGTTATTGTCGTTCCAGACCATCACGGGACCGTTATTCGGGGTCGCCTTCTCACCCACAAGTTCACCATCGAGATAGACTTTAAGTGCCTCATCATCAAAAGTACCGACGACGTGATACCAAGTATCCGGTTTTAAACCTAAATTCGGCAGTGAAACCGTCGTATCAACATCCGCACCGTTAAACGGTCCCATCTTCTTCTGACCAGAATTGATATACCAGTACAACCCCTCACCGCTCCCGAGTCCAAATTCGACGTTATCGTCGCTTGTACCCGATTTATCGTAAAAGATGTTCCCATAGACGTGCCCATTACCGAGCGCGGCATCCGATATTTCAAACGGGAATATCCAAACAGCAACAGTCAGGTGCTCCACATAGACTTCGCTTTGTCCACCTGGATCTTCGATTATTGCAGGGCCACCTGAGAATTCTATCGCGCCGCCGACTTTACCATCGGCAACGAACTCCGCACTGTCATGAAGCACCGCTTCAAACCCTTTCGGACCGACATCCCTCGCAACATCACCTTTGCCCTCGTTGAACGTCAAATAAAAGTGTATACCGTCCGTGATTTGTGCTGTAGCACCGAGCGTTGCAACACAAAAAACAAAAATCGCGAAAATCAAGAAAAGTCTTCTCATTTTGTCCACTCCTTTAGGATTTACGCATGCAGCTCTTTTGTAGCATAAACTTCCAGTTTGTGCCTCTTTATGTAGCATAAACTTCCCGGTTTGTGCCACCTGTCCTTCTTATTCTGTGTTACGGGTTGTAAAATTCGTACAAGCATCATGATAAATGCCTCCATTTTAATACACCTATAGGTCTTCGTCAAGAAAAACCCGCATACCCAATATCAACATGTCCGACTTCTTTAAAAATAGGACTTACGCAGGATGCGCTTTCGTACCACAAACTTCCCAGTTTGTGACGCAAAAACGCCGTGTTTCCAGAAAACTTTCTTCTCAGGACTTACGTAGGATGCGCTTTCGTACCACAAACTGTTAGTTTGTGACACAAGGACACTGGGGTTTACTAAAAATTTCGTCTAACAGAACGGTTTATATCCCCAATTGCGTAAGTCCTACTTCTAACAGAACAGTCTACAGTCAAAATTGCGTAAGTCCTGAAAAATAAAAAAAATTTGCATTTCTAAATTGAATATGCTATTATATACAATGTAAATATAAAATAACTTAACATTTTAGGATGTTGTATTTTCACAAAAACCTCTTAGACTGTCAATATTCGTTCGGTGAAATCCGATAAAACTTTTTCGCACGAAAAATTATGAGAAAATTTGGGCATAAATCTGTAACCGATTTTTAGACCTAACGTTTATACTCTCACACATGTTGACATGTATACATGTAGACATGTTCGGAAACGTAAGTGAAGACTTAGGTAATTCTGTCAAGCAAGGGTGGAGCGGGTAGAAGGATGCTCGCTTAGGCAATCCGGACGACTATCAACATCGTAGGCTTCAGGTGTTGTCGACGCGCGTTGCGTTACGGGCAGTATTGATACCCAGAAGTCTCACGGATGAAGCGAAGTAGGCAATAGCACCTGACAACAATAGGGATGGATTCTATTGCTACCTCGCCAACGAATTGGAGGTCTGATGGCAACAAATAAACCCACACTCGCAGAAACAATTAGCGGCATCAGACATATTCGGCAGGAGGTGATTGACGTGGAAACAACTCCGAAACCGACTACGATGGTGCCGCCATCTCGTCAAGGGAAAAAAATGATTTCGGGACATTTCGATAAGGATGTGCATCGGCAGTTGAAAGTACTCGCCTTGGAGAAGGATACGAGTATCCAAAACCTGTTGAGCCAAGCGTTGAATGCGCTGTTCGAGCGGAACAATATGCCGCCGATCGCGTAAAACCTATTGCGGGAGGTTATGATGATTTCAAACGCGGATTGGAGAATCTTAGAAAAAACGAATCGGATGCTCGCGCTGAACTGGGAAGCACTCAGACGCGCACGCGCAACCGAGGATAAACATACGATCAAGATAGCGGAGATGAGGTACTTCCAAGCATTACAAAGCGTGATTGTATCAACCCAAAACGCCGTTGCGCAGTATGCAGTCTCAAAGTAATACTATCATCTTCAGCACTTTTATGACTGTCTCAATTTCTTAGAAGGGGAACAACTGCAGCGTTGTTCCCCTTTTTTCGCACTATACAATAGACGAACGCGCCTGTATTGTTGCTCGCGCGGATGTGCTATCAATCTCAAATTTCGGTTCTGGATGCCCCGCTTCTCCCAATAACCTTCTCGCGATCGGTATCCCCATACCAAAACGCTGCACAAAACCGAAAGTGCGCATCGCATCCGCTAAATTAGGGTTGCGATAATCAACATACCCCGACTCACCAAAATTTTCAGCCGTTATCGTACCAAATACACCACCAGGGCTTAAAACCTCAATCCGGTCATTATACCAATAGACACGAACCGGGGCATTCGTCGCTTCGTAAGTCCGGTGCATAATTGCGTTTCGGGTAATCTGTTGCACCGCTTCTATTGGGTAAAGTGCCGTCCGTTTTTCGATCGGGCCAGACGTAATATCAACAGCGATACGATTATGTGCTATTAATTTATCGTCTAAGCGGCGGATCTGATCTGGAATCGCGCCACGGATAGCCAAACTGTCAATAATATCATCCGTAAGTTCACTCCCATCAATTCTAAGGAATTGCACATAAGCACCCGGCAGAAAGTCTTGTGGATTTTTCCCAATCGTGAGAATTCCAAGCACAGTGGCAGTCGTGTCATCAACACCAGTAATCATCTTTGTTGCTGCAAGTTGCTCTTCCAAACTCCGATCATTGGCTTTCAGAACCTCTTCAGAAAAGGCTTTAGGTAAGTAATCATAACTAAACAGAGCAAGGTTAAGGTCTGAAAGGTCTGTCGCTGAAATCGGGTACAGATCAAACGGTCGATCCCCGTACCGTCGTCTTTCATTGAGTATCCGTTCATCTTGCGCCGTTGCGACACCTCGACGCGGACCTGTTCGGACATGAATTGCACCTCTGCATCGGACCGGCGGCGAATTGGAGGGTTGCACTGCAACGACAGCAATTTCCTTGCCGTGCAGCACCCGCCTTTCCACCATTAGTGATGGTGGTGGCACGATATTCCCATCCATCTTCATGTCTGCAAGTTGCCTGAGAAGCTCATCTGTGATAGGTGTAGTGCCGAGAGTTTTGTTGTCGCTGACCCCCAAAAAAATAAGTCCGGCTTCGCCACGATCGCGAAGATCATTGGCAAAAGCACAAATCGCCTCTCGGACCTTTTCTGGAGCACTACCCGACAAAGACGCTTTGAACTCAACAGCATCAGATTCCCCATGTTGAATGATTTCCAATAATTCTTCGTCCGTAAAATTTGACATCAGAATTCCCACCTAATCCAGCAGAGTCGAAAACTTCATAATAAGTATACAAGGGCGACTTCGATTTGTCAAGACACCACGCAGATTCCAACAAAACGATTTAGTTTTCGATTTTTTGTCTAATTTTAGACACCCAGGGCCGGTAGGTTCGGTTTGCAAACGAACCGGACTTGAAAAAGAAAATTCAAAAATTTAGGATTGTAGGTTGGGTTGAACGCAGTGAAACCCAACTATTCAGTCAATATAACCTATCAGTTTAAAGCTGAAAAATAAAACCATCTACAATGCAGAAATCAATACAATACATGCACCCGATTCTTTCCGCGCACCGTCTCATCCGGCAACGCTATCGGCACCTCAACAACAACAATGATCGCACCATCTGCACTCATCGCAAGCGTATCATAAGGGAGCTGCCCCTCTGTACGATAGGTATACAGATATTTCGATAAACCCCCGCCATCCGCTGGTAAATCAAACACCGATATACCGTGAAGACTCTCGTTCGGATCCTGCGTACGCTTAGAGACAGACAACACAGCGTACCGATCTTTCGCGTCAATACGTAAACCTTGCGGCATATTCTCAAGCTGCCACTGCCAGATTTTCTCACCCGACCAGGAATAGGCGAACAGCGTCATCCCATTCGGATGCGCTGCTGAGGGGCGTTGCGCACCCTTGCGGAGATGATACGGGATATACGTATCGCCTGTAACAAAGAGTGCCGCAGCATCCGTCGCACCGATCATCCCAGAAGTCGCCACAATCGGGACACCGCTCACCTCCAATGGTGTCGTCAGATTCTCTTGCCATACTGGTTCAGGGCTATCAACGTCAAAGATGAATGCACGACCATCGTCCGTTGTGACATTAACAAATCGACCATCGGGAGACATGCTAACCCCCCGCCAAAACGTAACCTGTGAGAAATAAGGTGTCAACGGTTCAATGTCAGTGTGCCACCGCTCCGCGCCATCTTCCGCATCCAACACGGAGAGTTTTCCATTGCCAGCACCGCTTTCATCAGTCGTATTTCCCTGTAAATTGTGTCCTGCGTCTGTAATCAGCGCAAGCGTTTTCCCATCAGCACCTACGTCAAACCAACGTATTATCCTTGAGACCGCGCCATCCTGAGGCCACTTCCAGATAACAGCTCCGGTCTTGCTATCAAACCGGTAGAGTTGCGAGCACTTACGCGGTGTCCCATTTTCTGTCCACGAATGCACGCTTGCGACCAGAAGGTCATTGTTAGCGAGTGTGTACATACGTGCCTGACCGGGGTAACTGACCCACGCGTAGACGCTATCCGGATCGCTCGGTGTAGAGGTTTCGATGTCATCAGCAGTGCGATATTTCCAACGGAGCGTCGGCTTCTCGGTTGCCGGATCGTAGCAGTAGATAAATCCGTCAGCCGCCTGTTCCCCAACGTAGAGCAGCGTGCCATCCGGATTAAATGCTATCTGTCTCACGTATCCTTCTGAGATACGCGTTTTCCAAAGCACATCACCCGTGATCGGTTGAAGAACTGTGAGATGTCCGCTATCCGTCGCAACCGCTAATTTCTCAGCATTCGATGCTAACGCAACCGCAGTCGGTTTCGCAGGCTGTCGGAGGTTCTCCATAAGCGACAAAAGTCCTTCTAATTCAACCGTGCGGATGAGATACGATCCCGGCTTTAGCGGCGCAGTCGCCGTTGTCACGCTATCATTCAAGCGAAACTGATAATTTTGGTTCGGTTGCCATCTGAATCGCAATAGGACGCGATTTGCATCAAGTCGTTGCGTCATCAACGCTTCGGCTAATTCGCGTGCTGTGCCATCAGACACAGTGGCAACACCGATTTCGTCCGAGAGACCGTCTTTGTGCTCGGTTTCAACAACGATACCGGTCCGAACCCAAGTGACGCTCACATCGGCTGTCGCAACACCGAGAAAGAAAATGAAAAGTAGGCAGAGAAAATGAAAAATTTGAATTCGCTTCATGCTATGTTTCCTTGTATTGTCTGAATGCTTTTTCAGCACAATAGGACTTACCCATGCCGCTCTTTTGTACCACAAACTTCATAGTTTGTGACACAAGAACGCTGTGTCTTACAAAAAATTTTATCTAACAGAACGCGCTGCTGTCAAAATTGCGTAAGTTCTATACAATTGAAAACTGAACCTACTGAACCGACAGCAATAACTTAATCCGCCACACGCCGGAGTCCGCGTCCCAATCGCGCACCGAGAAGGACACCGATAAACGTGTAGGCGAACCCCTCTACTAAGATACGGAGGACAATATACCAATCGGCGTAGAAAAGTCGATAGAACAGTATAAAGAGTTGAAAATCGACATAGACAGCGATTGCGTCACAGGCCCCCAGCACGACTGCCCATGTCAATATGCTCCGTCTACGCACGAACAGAAATCCCGTTTCCAATAAGAGGACACTTGTCCCAGTATAGACAATCGCCATCGGTGTAAAGAGTCCGAACGTAACGCCGCTAAGGAGCAGCCGCACCGCCGAAACAAGCAAAATCACACCGCTTCCGTTGCTTTGTCGTTGTCGCTTCGTATCAGCATATTCAAGCGTCGCAGTGTCGGCGTTCTGCCTGCCTTGATAGGTGTGCGTTGTAAGCGCGCCTATCGTCCTCGCAGGATGCCCGCTAATATAGATTAACAATGCTGTCAACAAAGCATAGTAGAGAGTCTCATTTATCAAACCGGTGAGGAGTACAGAAATTGGACCGAGAACGGCACGGATTAAGTTGAGGAACAACGTTGATGGCACCATCACCCCCACAAAAATCGTCGTGCCGAACAACGCGATAACAATGATCTGTTTCGTTGTGAACCGGGCAAAAATCCGTTTGTGAAACCGCAAGACAACTACAAAGCCGATACTACTGCAAACAATCGCCAATAGACCAATAAGCAGTGCTTGCTGATTCGGAACAATTAGGTGCAACGGTCGTTTTTCGCGAAGGACGGTTGCATCGCTGCCCCAGACCTTCACCGTAATGTCACGCTGATACTCCCCAGGGATCGCCTGTTCGGGCTTCCCTTGTCTGATATACATCGGGTGAAAATAGAGTGGGAGTGGAATCTCTGTAACCACACCTGCAGGCAGGCTTGCAAACGCCACACTCTGGTTTATGCCGCCGTTCGCAGTCTCTGGAGGCGCGAGAAACGGGATCGTCTCACCGCTATCTATATCTATATTGCCCGACGACACGACCACATGAATTGTCGCTTCGCCGTCATTGCGGAGACGTACTGTCTGGTAGGTCGTCGGTTCAAACGGGTTAGTCTGTGCTGTCCGGAACCACTTAAAAAGTGGACGCGCATAGGAGATGGTATCCGCTCGCTGCCTCGGATCCGCCGTGCCTGTCGCATCCGTAGGCATCACAACCGATTCTATGGAGAGGTGTTCAACAATATCTGGAATCGTTGCCACCTGCAGCACCACCGTCGCCTCCTGCTCCCACACTTGTCCACCGTCTGTCGTAAAACGGACAGTGCCCGAAATTTCTTGCCCATCCGTTTGGCTCCCCTCAGATGTCCTCAAAATCAACTCACGGTACCAGACTTCCGACACCACCTTAAATACACCGGTGGTAGAGACGCACGTTTCGGTACCGATCATCTCGCTTTTCCAGCCTTCTGGTAACCGGACGATTGTCAGTGCTTCTGGGAGACAGAGCTGAAAATCAAAGGTCGTTGGCACATTCCCGTTTCTAACGAGGACTGTGGCTGTCATTTCGCTCTCTTTCAAAACCAGTGCCCTCTGACTGCTCTCAAATATTCCGCCTATATCTGACTCCATTGCAGTGCCGTAAGGCATAGCGATTTCTAAGCTGCCTTGCGTGTACGAACGCGGTGTGGTTAGCGTCTGAGTATCAACACTTCCGGTCAATAAAGTCGCCTCAAATCTGTAGGTCTCCCCTTCGCGCCATTCAAAGTAGAGCGGCTCTATCTGTCGCGGCGGTGTCGGGAAGTTGAGTTGCGCGACCCTCACACCGTCCGCATTAAAGGCACTCAGACGCTGTACCGGTGACGCTGCGCCGAATTGTACCTTCGCACCCAACGAAAAGAACGTCACCTCCCATGATAGCGATTCTTCTGGTGGGGTTGATGCACAACTGATAAGGCAAACGAGCAGCACCAAGCACCAGAGAGCCTTCTTTATTGCGGATTGATCCAAAGCGTCTATGATATGAATCTTCATACCAATGATTCCTAAATTACAATGCCTGACCGATCAGCACCAGATCAAGGATATTGACGACCTCATCACCATTAACATCGGCGACAATTCCAGCACCTTGATCACCCAAGAACCGCGCCGCAATGACCAAATCCAAGATATTGACAATCCCATCGTTGTTTATATCTTCGCGACGTGAGATAACTTGTGCAAACGCGAGAATAGAAGCACCGGGACCCGCACGATACGTTTTCAGAAGCGACGCATCTATAACATCCATGACACGCACGTAATCCTGTCCACCACCGCCCCAGTCGGGTTGCGTGATATAGAGATTGCCGTCCGGACCAAAAGTCAAACCACCACTGACAGAAGCATCCGCATCGTTGCTGAAGTTAGCAATCGTATCGTCCTCGTCGCGAATCCAGTCCTGCGCTACAATATCATAGATGAGCAAACCCGGATTCTGCCAGCTGCCCTGCATATATAGCTGTTTTTGGGAATTAAGAGCCGCGGATCCAGGCGTAAATCCGAGTTCAACCGTTTCGGTAATCTCATCGGTCGTCGCATCAATTAGAACGAGATGTCCAAGGACATCGTTGTAATTGCCTACCGTTTTGACAATCACAGTCGATTCGCCGTCGTTGAGGATTTCGCTCGCGTTTGTTGGCACCGGAATGGATTTCAGCACTGTGTCTGTCACCGCATCAATCACTGTAACGCTACTCTGGTAATAGGTCGTTTTGCCTGCTGCCGGGTCCCATTCCCACGCCGGGTTTGAGACGTAGGCTTTGCCGTTGAGGAACGTAATGCCCGTCGGTTTGTTGAAAAAGCCTGTGATTATCTCCGTTACATTACGATTCGGAATGTCAACGACATGCACCTCATCTGTCGCTGCACACGTAACGTACAACTTCTCATCATTAATAAAAACGATCTCTTGAGGTGTCGCACCTTCCTGAATCGGAATCTCACCAACGATCTCCCGGTCTTCCAAATTCAGAATAAAAATGCTATCACCGTCACTGGGGGCACCCGTAACAGGTAAATTAAAAGTCGGAATATAAGCAAGATGGCCTCGGATAGAAAGACCAACCGCTCGCCTCCGCTGAAGCACTCGGTTGCTAAAATGGAGTACTTCATTGTCTACAGCCCGATTTTCATTCGGCTCCATCAGATCAATGATTGAAAGCGATGCCCTAATGCCCAAATCAGGATGTGTCAAGGCGTTTATGACAACCGCGAGGTCTTGAACCTCTGTTTGTCCAAAGGATGGATTCAGGAAGATTGTAAAGAGAAGCGCGCTTATGAATAGGCATGTGGATAGTTTGAAAGAGAAATGTCGCCAAGAAACTTTTTTATCTGCGCTTGCAAGCTGCGCCGCGAAAACTTTGTCCATTATACCTCCGTAATGAAACAAAAAACCCCTGCTTCATCGGGAAGACAGGGGACAAGGAGACACTCCATAAACGCGAATCCTGCAATCGCTTCAAATACGCCATACTGAATATGGATATTTCTATGCTGAATACTTAACCTGACAGGATAACACTGCGCGCTGTTCCACCGCTTTCCCGCGAAAGCAGATGCGTGAAACACGACTCAGGCAGGTCTCCTGACTTCCGATCTTTCCTACGAATCCCGCTGGACCTTCCCATCAACGCATTGACAGTGGTTTTTTCAGCGAATATTTACGATCGTTCACAGTGGCGGGGCCGTGGCGGATTCTCACCGCACTTCCCTATTCTCCGTAATGGCACCTGAACCGTTAATCTATTTAATTGTAATAATTGTAATGATGGGTTGGTGGATCGCTCCACTTTCCACCATTCCGAACCGCCCATGTCCGTTTCCGATTAAGCGGCTCTCTTGCTTAAGGATAAAAGAGATTTAGAATTATGTGAAATTAAATCTCAGATCATACTATGTCAAGAAATAACTGACTGACATTTATCAAAAGTTGTGTTATCTCAATGTTTATCAAGGTTCTTTAGGTATAAGTTTGTGAAAATGCGTTATGAAGTCGGTGAGTATCTGTCTTTCTCCCGTGAGTTGAAGTTGTATTTGATGAAATGTGCGACG
>JAJEEK010000084.1 GCA_022821065.1 Candidatus Poribacteria bacterium | reverse complement strand
CGGGTATGTTCTGAGTCTGATAGCAATTCTGTTCACCTTTGATTCTATTTCCAGTGAACGTGAACGCGGTACGCTCCGATTGATGTTGTCGAATTCAGTGCCACGACACACTGTATTGATTGGCAAATTTTTAGGTGCATTGGTAAGTATTAGCATTCCGTTTACGCTTGCGATATTGATGAATCTATTGGTAATTTCTATGTCCAGAGACATTGATCTTGGTGCAGATGTGTGGATACGTTTATGTATTATTTTCATTATTGCGATTTTGTACCTATGCCTGTTTATTGCGTTAGGTTTGTTAGTTTCGTCATCTGTGCAGAACAGTGTTGCGAGCCTTGTGATACTCCTATTGACGTGGTGTGTTTTTGTCGTATTTGTACCGAGTACTCTCGCTTCCATTGCAAGTGGTTTCTCAAACCCAATGACTTATGATGAGTACTTCAAACGCCGAAACCAAAACATAAAAAACCTCAAGGAAGAATACGTTGCGCTTTTGCCAGAGACGCGTGGGTTGCCAGATAAAAAGATACAGATAGATGGTGAGTATGGCACCAAAGGTACTGAACAAGAGGAACGTTTGTCCCAAGAACAGTTAAATCAACAGATTGCCCAAATTCAACTTGCACGTTCCGTCACCCGTATCTCACCTATTACGCTTGTCCAGCATCTTCTTGAGGTTTTTGCCGGAACAGGGTTTGAACGGCATCAACAATTTTTAGAGAATGTGCATCGTTATGCACGCGAATACCGAGAATTCGTCACGGATATGGATAGAGCAGATCCCGATAGTCTCCATATTATTGGAGTTCGTGAAGGAATGTCGAAGAAGCCTATCAGTCCAGAATCAATTCCGGCCTTTGAAGATATACTCAGTCTCAGTCGCGATTTTAACGCTGCGGCGGTAAATTTGCTTTTGTTGGTTCTGTTTTTCGTTGTTCTTTCGTCTGCAGCATATCTTGTGTTTGTAGGCGTTGAGGTGTAGAGGTGAACAAAAAATCATGTGGGATAAAGTAAAATTAACCCGCCCTTCATTTCGGGACCTACTCTGGTTGTTCGCACGGGTGTTGAAAACATCGCCCTTTATTGCTACAGTGTGGGTAATCCTTGTTCTCATCAATGCAGGTGCTGGCGCAGCCCAGCTCCTCGTGCTCCGAGAAACCGTTAATACCCTCGTCAATGCAGATCTCATGAGCAGTGCTGTCCCATGGCTGGCCGCGCACTGTTTCCTCTTTTTCATCGATCAGGCGATTTCAACACTCCTCCCACTTCTACGCGAACAACTCCGGATTAGAGCCGGTTTCACCTTGCAGCGTGCTGCCTTGCAAAAGACAGGCAAACTGCCACTGGAGGCGTTTGACGACGAAGAATCGCATAACCTCATCAATCGTGTCCTGGCTGGAGGGGATTCGAGCGTTGTCCAATTGATGCAAAATGGTCTGAGCCTTATTGAATTTATCCCAATCCTACTCACCAGTACCGTTGTTTTAGGACTGATTTCAATTTGGATCCCCGCCATCATCATCAGCGGCGCAATATTGCTGCGAGTTTTTGAAATTCGGATGGGCGCGCGCGTCCGCCATTTTGAAGTGGAAAATACACGCAACAAACGACTCGCGGATTACTACGCCCAACTTCTAACAGAACGACGCAGTGCCCCCGAAATCCGTTTATGGTCCATCGGCGAAACCCTTCTCCAACGCTGGCGGACGATCCTCGCCCAATATCTTCGGGAACGCTTGGGTATCTCATTTCAAAATGCCTCCCAAGGTATTTTCCAAGTGTTTATTTTCGTAGCCATCATCGCCGGAGCATTACTCGTTACATCGCTTTCGCAGGGAAGGACCGAAGCCGGACTCGCCGCTTTGGTGCTAACGGCACTCCGCAATATCACTGCAGGTATGAACTCAATGCAGTATCTCATCATCGGTTTTGTCCAACACGCTGGCTACGGAGAAGACCTTCGCCGTCTGTTAGAAAGAGACCAAGATGAAGATTCCCCCACAAAGCGTACACCCTATCCTCACCCGATACGTGAGGGTATCCGTTTGCATGATGTCGCGTATCGTTACCCGGGTGCAGACACAGACGCGCTCTCCGATATTAACATTGATATTCAGCCGGGTGAAATTCTCGCTATAGTCGGTGAAAACGGCGCAGGAAAAACGACTTTGGCACACATCTTAGCAGGCTTGCGTTCTCCAACAGCAGGACATGTCACAATAGACGGTATTGATACCGCTACAATCCCATCGGAAGACCTCCGGCACGCTTGCACCGTAGTTTTTCAGCATCCGGCACGCTATCCGACCACCCTACAAGAAAATTTGGTTTTGGATAGTAGGGGCGAGGTGACCTCGCCCCTACACGCCTCCGATGCAGATGTTGAGGCAGTCTTAACGCAAGTCGGATTGCCAGCAGAAAAGTTCCCGCTAAACTCGTTTTTAGGTCCCGAATTCGGGGGTGTAGATTTCTCTGGCGGCGAATGGCAACGCGTCGCTATCGCCCGAAGTCTGATTAAAGAAGGAGGCGAATTTGTCATTTTTGACGAACCCACGGCAGCCCTGGATCCGCTCGCTGAACTGGAAATTTTTCAACAGTTCGTTGAATTAGTAGAAGGTAAAACTGCACTGCTCATCGCCCATCGACTTGGACCTACACGGCTTGCCGATCGCGTTGTTGTTTTGGAGAATGGACACATTGCAGAAATCGGAAATCCCACTGAACTCCTACAGCGAAATGGAAAATACGCTGAAATGTTCGCAGCCCAAAGTGAGTGGTACCAATGAAAAATACAAACACATTACCGAGACGTGCAGTTCTCCGCTTAATCTGGCAATTTATACGGATTGCACCATTTCCCCTCCTTGTCATTCTTTTACTTCGTTTGATAAACGCCGGACATCGCGGTTTGTCGCCGATTATTATTGCTGGATTCACAAACGCGTTAATAAACGCCGAGGGACTCCTTTTCTGGATGGGTGTTTATCTCGTGCTAATGACCGTGGAGATATTAACCGATGTTTTCAACGGTGTAACACAGATGTGGTTCTCCAATAAAGCTGTCCTCCATTTCCAACAAGAACTTTTGCGTCAAGCCGGACAAACACCATTGCTTCATTTTTTGGATGCTGACTTTCACGATAATCTTAGCCGGGCAACCCAAGGTTTCAGCGGGCGAGTTGTCAGCTGGTTTCAGAGTGTTCTGGCAAATATCCATAGTGTTGCTGGCGTGTGCGGACTGTTGGGCGCTGTCCTCATTATAAGTCGTAATATATGGTGTATGATCGCTTTGCTCGTCAGTTCCGCCATCATTCTCTTCACAAGGAAACCCATTGCGAGGCTTGAACTCGAACGAGACCGAGCAGCAGCACGTCCGAACCGAACACAGACAGCGTGGGCAGCTCGACTCTATGAACGCGTCAACAGTCCAGAGGTCCGCCTCTTTACGCTCCAACGCTGGCTACTTTCAAAATGGGAAAACGCATATCATACGCTCGCTACGGTGGAAGTCGGGTCACTTAAAAGGAAAACCGCTTGGAACGCACTCGCCAACCTCAGTTCTGTCTTCGGATATTGCGTGATTGTTTTCATCGCAGCCCGAACCGCACATAACGGTGACCCTGAAAAAATCGCCGGTATCTTCACCGGCTTAATTGCCGCCGCCGCTGGATTACAAGGATTTCTCTCATATATGGCACACTCCATGGGAAATCTCGCCGAACAGAGTGGCATCTTACATGACCTGGCGACGCTGTTCACAACGCAATCTACGAAAGAGGAAAGCGTTGCTAATACAACAGAGAAACATCAGCCCACCTCAGAAGCGAGAGAGACGACAGTTGCCATGAACGATCTCTCGTTCCAATACCCGCGCGCAGCGACGCAAACCCTCAAAGAGATTACCGCAAAAATTGCACCCGGCGAAACCGTCGCACTCGTCGGGAAAAATGGTGCAGGAAAGACAACACTGGCAAACATATTACTCGGTCTGTACGCACCAGATAGTGGAACACTCACGTTTCCACAGAGCGATACAACTTCCGAAAAACCCACAACAAGTGCAGTCTTTCAAGACTTCACGAAGTTCCTACTGCCTGTCAGAGACAACGTCGGCTTTGCTGACCTGAATCGTATGCAAGACGACAACCGTATGCGGCACACACTCGACAGAGCAGGTTCCACTTTCTCACAAGAACTCGATACTTGGTTAGGACACGAATTCGGCGGACGCGATGTATCCGGCGGAGAATGGCTGCGCCTCGCCGTTGCGCGTGGACTTTTCCGACAGAGCCAATTCGTCGTGTTTGATGAACCCACTGCCGCTATCGACCCAGTCGCCGAAGTTGAAATGATCCGAGAACTGCTCACCAAAGACGAATCGCGTACCACCCTTGTCATCTCGCATCGGCTTGGGGTCGCCCGCCTCTGTGACAGAATTCTCGTTTTAGACGAAGGACAACTCGTTGAAGACGGCACACACGAAGCGTTACTCGCCATGGGCGGGTTATACGCCGAAATGTGGAAGGCACAAGCCTCATGGTACGCTTAAACGCCGCGATTGAATAAAGTCGAGGAGGAACACATATACAGCGCGATATTATTTTTCTTGAGCGAAGCATGGAATTTAGTTAAAATATATGTAGTTAGAAAATGAGGGCAACTGTTAACCTCCTTTCAAAACGGTGATATGTTTCTGAAAGGATGCCCTCTTTTTTCTTTTTTAGTGATTTTTTCGCTTCTTTTACAGAATTATGCACACTTTTTTTCCGTAGTTCGCGTCACTATAGTGAACGGAATTGATAGAGTGCTTCTTTGCGATTTGTAACCACATAGAAATCGTATAAACTCCTTTGGTGAAAGCAATCTTTCTGGAGATATTTGATGAAAAACGACGATGTTGTGTTGATCCAACGCACCCTTGCCGGTGACGAGACCGCCTTTGCAAGTTTGGTTAGGAAGTACCAGAAACAGGTACACACGCTCGCATGGCGGAAAATTCGGGATTTCCATATCGCTGAAGATATTACGCAGGAGACCTTTCTGCAAGCCTATCAGAAATTGGAAACCTTGGAAGACCCGACACGGTTTCCAAGGTGGCTTTATGTGATTGCAGATCGGCTTTGTATCGCGTGGCTCCGAAAAAACCAACGGCAAACCGAACCCCTCGAAGAAGCCGACCTCTCAGGAATAGAGACAGAAGCATATTCCCGATTTGTCGCAACAGAACACGCGGAAACTTTTGCTGAAGCGCGACGCGACTTGGTCGAAAAATTGCTTGCGAAGTTAAAGGAAAACAACCGAACGGTCATCACGCTTCATTACCTTGAAGGCATGACTTATGCAGAAATAGTTAACCTCTTAGGTATACCAGAAAATACGATTAGGAGCCGTCTCCTCCGTGCGCGGCAACAGTTAAAGAAGTATGAATTCATGATTCAAGAAGCGTTAGATATCACTATTGAAGGCGAACATCGCCCCCAAAAACATTTGAACGGAGATTTCGGAATGAAATTAACCTTTGAAAGAGATAACCTTTTAGCCTCTCTACAAATGCTGCAGGGAGTCGCGAATATCTCACCTATTGCCTCAAATGTTCTCATCCGTGCGGAGGGAAGCACGATTGAGTGCATGGCGACAGACATGGAAATCGGCATCAGAATGAAAGTTGACGGGACAGTCAAAGAAACGGGCACAATCCTTGTCTCCGCTGGGAAATTGGCGGATATCGTTAAAGCGTGGCCCGCTGAGAAACCGATAGACTTGACCACAACAACAGGCAACCGTATTGAAATCACTTCTGGAAACGGTGTTCACAAAACCGTCAAACTTGCCGATGAAGAATTCCCACAACTCCCTTCCGTTGACGAGGCAGCATTCGCTATTGATGGAAAAACCCTGAGGTCTGTCCTCCACAAAACTGAATTTGCTGCGCCCGCAAAGAAAGCCCGACAGGCATGCCTAAACGGACTTTATTTTAATCTGCTTGAGGACAGAACCGAGATCGTTGCAGCCGATGGTATACAACTTGCCCTCGCACATTGTGAACCCTTTAGATTGTCTGAAGATAGCGATGGATTCATCGTCCCACTCAAAGCCGTCAAAGAGATTGAACGAACCTTCGCCAATTCTCCAGAGGTAAGGATTTCACGCATTGAGAACCAGATTCTCTTTGCGGATGAGCGCGCTACGGTGACAACGCGATTGGTAGACGCTGAATATCCGCCGTATGAGAAGATCATTCCCATGTCTCCTACGGTGCGAACAGTTGTGCCGAAAGCGTCTATTGTGCATGCGATGGATAAAATTTTGTCACACGCAAATCCGAAACACTCTCGAGTCTGTTTAGAAATAGATGAACAACAGATTCGGATATCGGCGAAGACATCTGAGACAGATGAAACACATGAAACATTAGCGGTCGAGTCCAGTAATGGAAATATCCGTATTGGTCTGGATGCTCAGCTGTTCATAGAGACACTCTCACACATTGAAACGGAGTCTGTCATACTGGAGTTCTCAAGTGCGCTGCAACCTGTCATTGTTAAGCCGATTGGTGCAGAAGGACACCTCTGTCTCATCACGCCGATGATTTTAGAATCCTAAGTATCTCCTTTCTTACAGCAGTCAGTGATCAGCAACCAACCTTCAAGAAATGCCCACACGGTTTAGAAGGACTATAACAGTAGGACTTATCCAATTTGCTGATGGGTACCTACGGCCCGCAAGCCGCTGGCAAGGTTTTAAACCTCGCCAGCAAAGGATGCTGCGTAAGTCCTGATGAAGTATTATCTCACCGATACAACACCAGAAAACGGCTGTTTAAAGGTTATTCCGAGCACACATCGCAAGCGCATTGACTTACACGATAAACTTCTCTATGCAAGCAAACAAGGTAATGTTTTAGAGCCAGGATCAGAATCTAAGGAAAAATATGCTGTGATGTTCAGTGACCATCCAGATCAGGTAGATATTTGCGTCAAAGCAGGTTCATTGGTGATGCGAGACGCACGTCTTTTGCATTCCGTACGAAAAAACCATACAGACAAACGACGTACAATGCTTCTTGCATGGATTCGCCGCCCGAACACCATTCCAGACTATTGGAACGACGAAATCCCTGAACCCGTCTTGAATCGAGATGAAAACAAGGACTACCCCAGTACAACGATTCCCAATGAATTTTTAGTTTAAAAAGTCAGGAAAACCAAAATGCATATAACTGAGGGAATATCTGTAGGAATTTCTGCGATCCGTAGCAACAAACTGCGTTCCTTACTGACGATGCTCGGCATTATCATTGGGGTTGCATCAGTCCTTGCAATGATAGCTATCGGTGATGGTGCAAAGGAAATTGTGGTCCAAGATGCACAGAAGTTAGGGGGTGCGAACCAAGTCATTATGTACCGGATGTCCTATAGACGCGTAAATAACCGTTGGGTTCGCAACCGTAGTAGTGAATATCTGAAATATGGAGATGTAGTGGCAATTGAGGCGGAGTGTCCATCTGTCAAAACAGTTACACCACAGGTATGGAATTGGGGCGGTGTGCTCATCCAAGCCCAGGGAGGCGCTGAAACCCGGGCAGGCTGGAACGGCGTAGATGCTACCTATAAAACCGCTATGGACTGGAAACTCAAGGAAGGGCGTTTCATTACAGATGCAGACGTTGAAAACGCGGCAAAAATCTGTGTGCTTGGAGATGAGGTCGCGAACGCCTTGTTCGGTGATAACTCCGCCTTGGGACAGGAAATTAAGATCGCCCGACACAGCGAGTATTACAGCAGGCAAAACAGGAAAAAGGGGATACGATTTACAGAGCGTTTCATCGTCGTCGGTACACTAATGCCGAGGGGCAGAAGCCTCCGATTCGGGTGGAGTTTCGACAACCTTGTCTTTATCCCTATATCCACCGTCCAAGAGCGTTTCACTGGCGATGACCATATTGGGAACATTTCGATCTATGCCCATACCGTCGCCGATGTTCCGAAAGCAATCGAGGAGGTAAAAACTGTCATAAGAAAAAGACACCGAAACCAGGACGATTTCATCGGCTTCTTTGAGATGCGAAAAGGTATGGCACAACTGGAGGAAATAAGTAAAGTCATCAAAATTGCCCTGGGCAGCATTGCGGGATTCTCGCTACTTGTGGGTGGTATCGGTATTATGAATATGATGCTTGTCGCTGTAACGGAGCGGACTCGCGAAATCGGACTTCGCAAGGCATTGGGTGCCAAACCGATGGATATTCTGATCCAGTTTCTCATAGAAGCAGTGATAATATGCGGTGTAGGGGGCGCAATCGGCATTGGGTTAGGCATTTTTGCCGGGGAAGGTATGGCACTTCTTGCCGTTAAAATCGTCAAAATTGTCCCTGAATGGCCCGCTGTCATCTCCGCGCAGTGGATCCTAATTTCGGTATCATTTTCGGCTATCATTGGCGTTTCGTTTGGGATGTACCCCGCGATAAAGGCCTCAGCACTCTCCCCCATTGAAGCCCTTCGTAAAGATTAGAACGGACGCAATTTTCCCATGAGCCTACGTTATAACACCGCTGGCAAGGTCTTCTAACCTCGCCAATTGCCCACTGCCCACTTAATTGTAAAATCTACTGTAAATCCCAAAAAAGCATTTTTGGGATTTTTTTAAACCACCCCCCGAAGAATCCCGCTCATTAAGTTAAAATCAAATTGAGGACTGTCTATGCAATCGGAACTATCAATGCACACTGATTTGAAAGATGAAGAACTCATTCAACTCGTACAAGCTGGTGATGAGTCAGCGTTTGCAGCGTTGATGTCGCGTTACAGTCCTCGCGTCTGGAAAGTGATTATCGCAAATTCGAGACAACGCCGCGATGCCGAAGAAATTCTCATGGATGTCTGGAGATCCGTCTGGGAAAATATCAGTGGACTGCGGAATGTTGAAAGTTTTGGTGGATGGCTGCATCGCATTGCTTATAATGCTTGCAAACGGTACTACGCTTCACTGCATCATTCAACAGACGAGATGCCGTATAGTTACGCTGACTTAACCGATCACATTGATCAAGACGCGGTTGCACGTTTTCGGGCCATAGAACTCCGTGAGGCTGTCAGGGAAGCAGTGCACCACCTCCCCTATAAAATGCGCAGCGTCGCAGTACTATACTACTTGGAATCGTGGAGCGTCAAAGAGATTCACGCCGAACTCGGATTAGCAATAGGCACAATCAAGACAAAATTAAGACAGACACGTGAACACCTGCGGGAGGAGTTCGGTGTCGAACCTGAAAGAGGGGAAACCATGTCATCTAAACAGGAAAAATCCAAACACATCCAACCCAGAATCAAGGTTATTGGGGTCGGGAGCGCGGGCGGCAACGCCGTCAAACGAATGATTGAAGACGGTTTGACAGACATTGAATTTTATGTTGTGAACACAGATCAACAAGCACTCGAAAAGTGCAAAGACGCAACACCTGTTCAGATCGGTGCTAACACCACGCAGGGGCTTGGTTGTGGAGCGAATCCAGAGATCGGTAAAAGGTCGGCTGAAGAAGACAGGGAAAAACTCCGCACCGTCGTCGCGGACACGGACATCGTTTTTGTTATAGCGGGTATGGGTGGTGGAACAGGCGCAGGTGCTTCGCCTCTGATTGCATCTCTTGCACGGGAACAAGGTGCCTTAAGTGTCGGCATTGTCTCTTGCCCGTTTAAGTTTGAAGGAGAACGACGCGCTGAACAAGCAGAATATGGACTGCAGGAACTTCGAGAAAATGCTGACTCTGTTGTTGTCGTATCGAATCAACAATTGCTTGACTCCATAGAAGAGAAGCAGAAACTGACAATACGTGAGGCGTTCCATCTCAGCGATGAGATGCTGCGCCGCAGTGTTGAAAGAAGCATCTCAGAATTTCATTCCAGCACCGGGCAAAATTAACAGCAGATCAACACGAATAGAGTCTGAAGAAATGATGCGTTTCTTTGAAGCCATTTCCGTTGGAATAAAAGCACTCCTCATAAATAAACTGCGTTCTTTGTTGACAACACTTGGCATTGTTATCGGTATTGCCTCTGTACTTGCTATGATTGCTATCGGTGATGGTGCCAAAAAGATTATTGTTGAGGATATTCAAAAACTCGGTGGGCTTAACACTTTCACACTTTACCGCGTTTCTACCAAGTTAGTAGGTGGCCGCCGCGTGCCCATTCGGAGCAAGGAACACTTCAACTATGATGATGTTTTGGCAATTGAAGCAGCATGTTCATCCGTGAAAGGGGTTACTTTGCGTCTTCCTTCGTACTCAGTTGTGTTGGTGCAAGCCAAAGACGGTTCAGATATGCGCGCGGGTTATTACGGCGTGAATGAAGTCTACACTGAATTGATGAAGTGGGACTTACGGGCAGGAAGGTTTATTTCAACGGATGACGTTAACAATGCAACAAAAGTCGCCGTTATCGGGGCGGATGTGGCGACCAATCTTTTTGGAAACGCATCGCCTATCGGGCAAGAAATAAAACTCGGAAGTGCCCGTAGGCAATACACGTATAAGCGACGAACCGAAAGATTTATTGTTATCGGTACGCTTGTTCCTCGCGGACGCAGTCTTAAGTTCGGCATTAATTATGACAGTCAGATCTTTATACCAGTGACGACGATGCAACAACGCTTCACTGGCAACGATAGGATTTTGCAGATTGTCATTCATGCGTCCACCGTAGAAGCGATTCCCAAAGCCATTGAGGAAGTTAAAGCGGTTATTCGCAAACGCCACCGAAACGAGGACGACTTCTACCGCATTTTTAAGGTGCACAGTGAGACATCAAGTCTCTTGAAAATCAGTGCCATCATAAAAATCGCGTTGGGCAGCATTGCTGGGTTCTCCCTTCTTGTAGGCGGCATCGGCATTATGAACATGATGTTGGTTGCTGTAGCGGAACGCACACGTGAAATCGGCTTGTGCAAGGCACTCGGCGCGAAAAATTCTGATATCCTGCTGCAATTTTTAAGTGAATCTGTTAGTTTATGTAGTATCGGTGGGTTACTCGGCGTTGGACTGGGTGTCTTCGTCGGTAAGGGGATGGCATATCTTGCTGTGAGAATAGTCAAAATCGTTCCTACATGGCTCGCAGTGTTCTCACTGCAGTGGATATTAATATCGGTTGCCTTTTCCGCAGTGCTTGGCATCTGCTTCGGACTGTACCCTGCCGTAAAAGCCATGCGGCTGTCCCCGATTGAGGCACTGCGTGCGGAGTAAACTAAAGACAGATGAAGCCTCCGCGAATACTACCTTCCTCGTTTAGCCTTCTCATTCAGTACCGAAAAAAAACACTTTTCACTATCCTTTCAAGAAAACTCGCCTCTATAAGAGTAAATACCACACGACAGCAGTAAATTCCGATATATCTATTATCATCAGTATGAACATAGGGAAAAAAGTGCAACTTTTTTACACCCCATTTGTAGTACGAATCACAAGCATCTTGTCGTGTTGCGTGAGTCAGAACCCAATCAAGGTATTGCCTTATGATTCACTTGATAAATTTCCGAGTATTTTTTCTTTAGAAATGCGCTGCTAAAACTGGGTCGGGAAACTGAGTTACAGGAGTCCGCCCCTACAAATTAATATTAATTTGGTATAAATCGCACAACAGAAAAAAATAAGAGGTAAACAGATGAAAACAAATTTGTTAGCGATCATAGTCTTAACACTCACTATAAGTTATCAACTAACGGCTGTTTCAAATGACACAACAATAAAAAAAGACCTAACTGCTCTAAAAACAGATCAACCCCCCACCATTGACGGAGTCCTTGACGATACGTGCTGGCAAGACGCCCCACAAGCCACTGGGTTTACAGACGAACGCACCGAAAAACCGGCGAAGAACCAATCGGTGGGTCGGCTCGTTTACACAGACACCGCTATCTACGTCGGACTTTACCTCTACGATGACATGCCTGACAAAATTGTGGCGCGTCAAACCAAAGACCAGACCCGGTTTCAAGGTGAGGATTGGGTCTCTTTCAGTCTCGATCCGTTCCACACACATCAATTTGCCGATAGAAACTTCTTTATGGCGAACGCGCTCGGCACGAAATTCGCCCATCTCGCCACCGGACGTGCAGAAAAAAGCGAATGGATCGGGCTGTGGAAAGCTGCGGCACAGATTGTAGAAGACGGCTGGGTTGTGGAGATGGAGATCCCATGGCAGATGCTCGATTATCCCGACACGACTGAACCGGTGCGGATGGGTATCAACGTTGACAGGTTCCAGCAACGCACCGGAGAACGCTCATGGTGGTGTAATTTGGGGGTGAATGAGTTTCGCGAGAACGATGGACACTGGGTCGATGTCCTGCCTCCACCGCGACAACGAGAGCTGAAGTTTTTGCCGTATCTCGTTGGTGGATACAGCGAACAGGAAACAACAGACAGCGCGTATACTGCCCGCGCGGGGGCGGACCTCCGTTATGAGGTTACGCCACAGTTACGGCTCATCGGCACAGCCAATCCCGATTTTGACAACATTGAACAAGCCGTAGAAGGTATCGATTTTTCTTACGGAGAACGTTACGTCCCTGACCGTCGTCCCTTCTTTTCTGAGGGTGGCAATGTCTACAACGTTGGGCAGCTTTTCTACTCGCGGCGGATAGAAGATATGGACGGCGGGCTTAAACTCTTTGGAAAACTGGGGAAAAATACCTCAGTTGGTACCTTAGGTACGTACCATAAAAACAACCAGAACTTTATCCTTAGTGCCTCCCAATCCCTTACAGCGACCTCTAAAATTGGTGCTGCGTTCCTATCACACCACAAACAAGGTAATCCGTCGAATAACGTAGGTTCTGTATCAGGTAATGCGCGACGCGGAAGGTTTTCAGTGTTTAGTGATCTCACCCAAAGTTGGGCGGATGAATCAGATGGAAGAACAGGGGGCATCGGTTTGCGTTACAATGGTCGCCTCATTCAATTGACTTCAAGAGCTTTTTTTGTAGATCCAGATTTTGTGAACAATCTCGGTTATCAGCCATTCACAGGCTACCGCGGTGTCAACCTTACCACTATGTTCAAAAACGAGTGGCGTGAAGGGATTGTCCGCAGTCTTACCCTCTTTGCCCATACTGATGCTGCGAACACTTATGACGGTGAGGTCTTCAGCCGCGATATCAGGCTCTCCTCACAACTCCTGACACACAGCGACTATTCAGTTTCTGTTTTCTGGAACGGTGGTCAATTTAAAGAATTCTCAGACTCGTTGTTTAGCATCAGTTTGGGAGCTCGTGCCACGGATCGCTTTAACAACTTCAGTGTCAGCTATGACTGGGGTGAACAGGCAGGCGAGCCATTTTATAGCATTAGCGGGAATCTGAATTTGCGTGCTTACGGCTTCACCGCTGGCTTGACTTCCCAAGTCCAATGGCATTTCGAGCGTCGCTACCAACAGATTTTAACGCTCACGTATGACTTCAGTCCTGCTTTAAGTCTCGGAAGTCGTTTAATTTGGCAAGCAGAAGGCATTAATACCTACTTCGTATTACGCCGCTCCGGGTATGCTGGCACAGACTTTTTTATCATCCTCGGCGATCCAAACGCCTTGGAATTCAAACAACGTCTGGTGGCGAAAGTGATTCGGGCGTTTTAAAGTCTTACTAAAATTAAATTTGACAGCCAAGGATTGCAGTGCTATACTGTACAGTGAAGTCAGACTCAGAATAGGATAGTGTAGAATTAGTAATCTGATCATGCTTGTATGGACAAATTACATGAAATACAAAGCAAGGTTGCGCGGATTTAACCTTAATAACGATTCACACTACAACCCGTCAACAGATTCGATTCCGAGTCAGGACAGGGAGGTACACCCTTGAATAAAACAAAGATGACCTACTTTGAGAAAGAGGATATACTGCATCTGGCGATTTCCGAGGAGCCAGAAAGTGACAGTCTTGAACTCAGTCCTAATATCACTGCTGAATTGAACGGCGATGGTGAACTCATCGGTATTGAAATTCTAAATGCCAGCACCTTCATTCGGGATTCAATTTTAGAATCCGCCCACGCAAAAATGCTATCACTTACCAAAGTCCAGTCCAACTATAGTAAAACCTAAAAATACGTGGGGCCACCGTTATTATGTTCTACTATCCAGGAGACAACCTTATGCAAAGCCTCTGGAGAGCACATAAGTTCGTGTTGGTGCTGTCTATGTTCGTTTTCATTTCTTCAGCAGCACCAGAAGCCAGAGCCGAAAAGGACATACAAATGAAAAAAAACAGAATCCAGATTTGTAAAGAGAATCCGCGTTATTGGCAATATAAAGGTAAGCCAATTCTTCTCATCGGCGGCTCCGTCGAAGACAATCTATTTCAGATACCAAATCTTAAAGCACATCTTGAATTGTTGAAGTCCGTCGGTGGCAACTATGTACGCTCCACAATGAGTTGGGTCGATGAAGGCGATGTACCGCCCTTCAAAAAAGTCGGCGATCAATACGACTTAAATCAGTGGAACGACGAGTTTTGGAACCGTTTTCGGAACTTCATAACGTGGACGCACGAGATGGATATTATCGTCCAGATTGAGGTGTGGGCAACCTTCAACTATTACCGCGAGCCGTGGGCTGCGAATCCTTTCAACCCGAAAAATAACAGCAATTACACCGCAGAAGAGACAGCGTTACCCACTGCTGTCAAAAGCCATCCGACTGCGACGGAGAACAATTTTTTCTGGTCTGTCCCAAAAGAACGGAATCAACAGACCGTTTTGAAATATCAGCAAAAGTTCGTGGACAAACTTCTCTCAGAAACACTCCAATACGGGCATGTGCTTTATTGTATGGACAACGAGACTTCCGTTACGCCTGCATGGGGTGAATACTGGGCAACGTATATCCAAAAACAGGCAGCTGCCGCTGGACGCGTCGTTGAAACGACAGAGATGTGGGACCCGTGGAATTTATCGCACGAGAAGCATAAAGCGACGTTTGACCACCCAGAAACCTACTCGTTTTGTGATATATCACAAAACAACCACCAGAAAGGGCAGCGGCACTGGGATAACGCCCAGAAAATTCGGGCAAAACTCTCGCCGATCCGTCCTATCAATAATATTAAGATTTACGGTGCTGATGGCGGGAGATTTGGCAACACGCAAGACGGGTTAGAACGTTTTTGGCGCAACATTTTCGGCGGATTCGCATCGGCTCGGTTTCACCGTCCGGATAGTGGTGTCGGTTTGAACGAAACGGCGCAGGCGCACCTCAAGAGTATGGTAATGCTTACAGACAGTATGGATATTTTTACGTGTGAACCGCGTAACGATCTGTTGTCTAATAGAGCGGATAACGGCGCGTATACCATCGCGAACCAAGGACGCGAGTACGCTGTCTACTTTCCGAATGGCGGTTCTGTCGATATTGATCTGAGTAACGGCGGAGAAACAGATACCCAAAAGGGGACAGTCCGATGGTTGGATGTTGCTAACAGCGAATGGACACAAGAGACGGAAATCCTCTTCAACGATAGTGTGACACTATCCGCACCGACGGAAGCGCACTGGACAATCTTGATTCAAGCGAAATGACCCCGAAATCATTCCAGTGGTATTAGGAAGCAAATTTTAGTTTTGCGGAAGGTTGGAAAACAAGAAGGCTGGAAGAAACGTTGTATCTGCCACCCTCCATACTTCCAATCTTCCAACGCATCTGAAGCTGAAAAACATAAATTTACGATTGACCCTTGCTGCGCAAGTCCTCGCTCAGGAAATATTTCGTTTTTTTTGCATTCTCCATAATCTTGTGATATAATATATAGCGTTGCTAACGACGTAATCTGTTGCCCACACCATTTTCAGTTTGTTGGAGCGATCGCCATGTTCAAACATCGGCTAAACCAGTTCAAAAACGAAAATGTCGGGATGTTTGACCTCGCTTCTATCGGGATAACGCTTGCGCTTGCAATCTGTATCGGTTATTTCGGAGGTAAGTGGCTCGGTGGGAAATTAGGCAACGCAGCGGTTGGATCCTACATCGGTTTCGGCATAGGAGTCGCCGCCGGATTCATGGAGATGTTTCGCTCAATCGCACGTTGGAACCGACGGCTTGCAAACTTAACAAAAAAACGACACGACACTTCAGGACAAGCACAAGACACCGAAGAAGCATAGCAAAGGAGCTGCTTAGATGGGTCCCGGGTTAGAATTTGGCGACCGATCCATCCGTCATATTTACATCTTGACGATTTGCCTCACCGTCATTATTGCGGCAGTGTTGTTAGTCTTTAACCGTCTTGCGCTTCCGAGTTTTTTGATTGGCAGTGCTATCAGCCTGAGCCTGTTCTGGTCGCTTGAATTCGCAGTTCGGCGGCTTGTGCGTCCGACGAAAGCAAAGCGCACGAAGTATTTGCTGGGTTTTATCGCTATCGGTAAATACACAGTGCTTGGTGGATTGCTCTATTTTCTGCTTAAAATGGAGTGGATGAACATTTACGCACTCGCTGGCGGGATCGCCTTAGTACAGGGTGCTATTATCATCAAAGCGATTAGCCTCGTTGTGCCTATCCTTTCTAAGAAGGATTCCAATCAGTCGTGAGGTGAAGATTTCAAATTGACGCTTAACACGGAAGCACCCAAAAACCACCGCTATATTTAAGAGACACCATAATAAAATATGAAAAAGTTATCGTTTATCTGCTTGGTTGTGGGACTCAGTTTGGCAATAGTCGCTGTGAGTTTCGCAGCCGACAACGGTCACCGTAGTTTGCTCTCTCCGATTTCACGGATTTTACCCGATGATATCATCCCAGAACCGACTCGGTGGCATCAACCTGACCTGATTCCAAATACATACTTTGCAGTTCTCGCCTTAACACTGTTTTTTATTTTCGTAACTCGGAAGTTAAAGCGGCTTCCCGAAGGAAAAGGGCAAACACTTTTAGAGGTGTTCGTCGGCGGTATTATGGATTTCTTCGGGGGAATTTTAGGCGATCACGGCAAAAAGTATGTCCCATTTGTCGGCTCCTTCTTTATCTTTATCCTCTTTCTAAACTATCTTGGGGTTATTCCCGGTCTTCAACCACCAACAGCAGATTTAAATACAACGCTTGCTCTCGGTATAACAGCTGTGTTAGGCGTTCAAATTATCGCCATTAAAGAGAACGGGTTTGGTGGTTACTTGAAACATTTAGCCGGTGATCCGCCGTGGTTAGGTGTTTTGATGTTTCCGCTGGAAGTTGTTGCACAGTTGTCGCGCGCAGGTTCGCTCGCCGTGCGTCTTTTCGGAAACATTTTTGGCGAAAAATCGGTGGTTATTGAGTTGACAAAACTCGGACTTATTGTGCTGATTGCAGATGCCATACCGATTATTCCGGTGCAAGTCCCGATGCTGTTCTTCGGGTTGTTTGCTGGTTTTTTGCAGGCATTCGTTTTTACCATTTTAACGTCTATCTACATCGTGCTGTTCATAGAACACCATGACGACGCGCATGAAGCGCATCATTAATTTTCTGGGACTTGTAAGGACAGGGTAACCCCGCCCCTACAAGTTCGTATCTGTCCAAGGAGGACATTTCATGATTTATTTAGCAGTGTTGGCGTTCGGTGTAACTTTAGGATTGCCGATCGCTGTCATTTTCGCCTCAAGGGCACAAGGAAGTGCCACAAGCACCGCTCTTGAAGGCATTGCCCGTCAACCGGAATCCGCACCGCAGATCCAAACGGCGATGATTATCGGTTTGGCGCTCATCGAGTCGCTCGTTATCTACGCGCTTTTAATGTTCTTTATCTTGCAGGCAAAACTTCCCGAAGGCGAAATCCTCAAAGAGATGATTGATGCAGACGCGAGACGAGTCACGACAGATGTCAGAAACGGAAATTAAATAACGCCTGACTGAAGACGTACAGCACCGTTTGCGACGCGAAACATCCAGAAAACACCGGCAAACTGATACGTCTTCAGTTTCAAAAACAGAGTACAGCAAACTTATGCAAAACACCAAGTACAGGGTTAAAAACTATGCCCTATATGCCGCAATTCTAATGGGCATCTGTGTTAACAATGCGTTCGCTGCTGAGGCACCAGCCGGTGGCGGACTGTTAAGTCTGCTCGGGATTGATCCGAAGACGATTATCATCCAAGTTATCGGTTTCCTGATTGTGCTTGCGGTACTTTGGAAGTTTGTTTTCGGCAAGGTCGGTGGGCTTTTAGAGGAGCGCAGAGAAGGAATCGCCACGCAGATAGAACAACTGCGCACGGATCGAGAAGAGTTAGACCGTCTCACCGCAGAGACGCGTCAACGCTTAGCCGATATCGAGACTGAAGCGCAAACCAAAATCCAAGCCGCCATTGAGCAGGGTAACACCGAACGCCAGCAAATCCTCATACAAGCACGCCAAGAGGCAGAAGGTGAAGTCGCAAGAGCCAGAGCCGAGATCCAGCGTGAAAAAGATGAAGCGATCTTGGAACTACGAGGCGTTGTTGCTGAACTTGCAATTGATGCTGCCGGCAAGATTATAAGTGAAGAACTCAACGCAGAGCGGCATCAGCACATTATTGAT
>JAJEEK010000024.1 GCA_022821065.1 Candidatus Poribacteria bacterium | reverse complement strand
CTATTCTCGCGGTTGCAGTACACGAGGGAAATACGGTAATTGCCCCGGTTAATGAAGTTAGCAGGTCTGTCGTGCGCGATAAACTGTTTACAATCGGAGAACTCTTACATATGGATCAATTGCAACCTGATCCAAATCAGGCATCCGTGGCTCACGCTAAAAAGGTAGGACAGCTTAAACTATTTGATTCCAAGAAAATAAACCCTGCTGAAACTAAGAATGAAGGAATGTATGAATGACAATCAAAATCGGATGTGTTGTTGAGGGAAAAAGTGAGGTAGCATCCGTGCCAATCTTGATTCGACGTGTAGCAGCCATCCATTATCCTGAATTGGCGACTGTTATTCCACCCTCTACCCGTATTTCCAGGAATAAGGTTTTTAAGACAAGTGAACTTGAACGAGCAGTCGGGTTCGCATCTCAGAATATTGGTAGGCAAGGTGCTATATTCATCATTCTTGACAGTGATGATGATTGTCCGGCAGAACTAGGGCCGGCACTACTTCATCGGGTTTCACAAGTTTTTAGGAATGTGCCCATTGCCGTTGTGCTCGCTAAGCGTGAATTTGAGGCATGGTTCCTGGCAGCAGCCGAATCCATCCGTGGGCGAAGAGGGTTAAAAAATGATATTCACTCTCCAGACAACCCAGAGGCAATCCGAGACGCGAAGGGATGGTTAAGCAATCAAATGAAAGACAGTAGAGCGTATCGTGAAACGCGCGATCAACCCGCACTCACAGCACTTTTTGACATTGAACAAGCGCGTCAAGCCGATTCGTTTGATAAATGTTATCGTGATATAGTGCGCCTCCTTGAAGAATTGCAAAAAGCAACGATCGAATAAGTGAGTAAATATAAGAAAAGAAATATAGTCTATTATACAAACTTCACTGATGGAATGGAGGATTCAATATGGAAAATAGACCGAATGTCATTTTTATCTTAACGGACGATCAGGGACCGTGGGCTGCAGGTTGCTGCGGCAACGATGAGGTACGGACACCGTATCTCGACCAGTTGGCTTCAGAAGGCACCCGTTTTCCGAATTTCTTCTGCACAAGTCCCGTCTGCTCGCCAGCACGCGCGAGCCTTATGACCGGACGTATTCCGTCAGCACACGGTGTCCATGACTGGATCCGAGATGGAAACATGCCACCCGACCCCGCTCGATACCTCGAAGGTTTGACGTGTTATACGGATGTCTTAGCCGACAATAACTATACTGTCGGATTGAGCGGCAAATGGCACCTCGGCGATAGTTTGACACCGCAACACGGTTTTAGTCATTGGTTTGCTCTGCTTACCGGAGGAAGTAAGTATAACGATGCGGATATGATCCGAGATGGTCAGGTAGAGATGCAGCCCGGCTACCTCACGGATGTCATCACCGATGATGCTTTGAACTTCATCTCAGCGAACAAAGAGGGACCGTTCTATCTTAGCGTCAACTATAACGCACCACACACACCATTTACAGGGCATCCGCAGGATATAGTTGACTCTTATGACGATTGTCCGTTCAAAACATGTCCACAAGAGGCATTGCATCCGTGGGCTGTTCAGGGCGCAGCGGCGCACATGGGTAACCGTGAATCGTTGAAAGGCTATTTCGCAGCGATAACGGCACTCGATTTAAATGTCGGGCGCATCCTGGATCGGCTTTCGGCGTTAGGCATCCGTGAAAATACGCTTGTGGTCTTCAGTAGCGACAACGGCTATTCGTGTGGGCATCACGGATTTTGGCATAAAGGCAACGGCACATTCCCACTGAATATGTACGAAAACTCTGTCAAAGTCCCGTTCATCGTCAGTCATCCGGGTAGCGTCCCAGAAGGACGCGTCAGTGAAGCGATGGTGAGCCAATACGACTTCATGCCGACACTGCTCGATTACCTCGGTTTACCGGATCCGAATGACGATATGTCGCCGGGTAGGAGCTTTGTTCCCGCGCTTTCTGGAGAGACGAACGATGCGAAAGATGAGATCGTTATTTACGATGAATACGGTCCCGTCCGTATGATCCGAACACAAGAGTGGAAATATGTTCACCGCTACCCTTACGGACCCCATGAATTGTATGATCTTGTGAACGACCCAGGCGAACGGAAAAACCTGATAGATGACAAGTCTCAGAATGCTCGCGTTGGTGATATGCGTCAACAGATGGGCGCATGGTTTGAACGGTACGTTCTTCCGGAATTAGATGGGGCGCGATGCTCGGTTACCGGCGGCGGACAAGCAGAAAAGTTAGGAGAAGGAAATTACGGTGAAAATTCCTTCCATCCGAGATACGCGCCGCCTCGACGAAATGTGTAGACAACATATCTTCATCTGAATCAGATATGCTGAATGCTATACGCGCATTTAGCGTTGATTTAGTAACATGAAATGGAGGGAGGTATGTCAGATCAGGCGAAAAACCGGAGCCCGAATATTTCGCGTAGGCGTTTTTTGAAGAACGTAGGCACTGGTACTGTTGCTGCAGCAGTTACGCCAGCGGTCTTTATCGGTGCAGAGAAAACTGGAGGAAATCAGATGCAAAACCGACCCAATGTCATTTTTATTTTGACGGATGACCAAGGCCCCTGGGCTGCGGGTTGTTGCGGGAACGATGAAGTCCGCACACCTTTTATTGACCAACTTGCTTTAGAAGGGACACGTTTCCCCAATTTTTTCTGCACGACTCCTGTATGTTCACCGGCACGGGCAAGCCTGATGACCGGACGCATCCCTTCTGCACACGGCGTTCATGATTTTTGCCGGGACGGCAGCATGCCACCCAATGCTGAACGGTATCTTGAAGGGTTGACCTGCTATACCGATGTACTCGCTGACAATGGCTACACTGTCGGGTTAAGTGGTAAATGGCATCTTGGTGATAGTCTAACACCACAACACGGGTTTAGTCACTGGTTCGCTATGCCTTTAGGTGGAAGCAAATACAACAACGCTAACATGATTAGAGATGGACAAGTAGAGATACAACCCGGGTACCTTACAGATGTCATTACTGACGACGCATTAGATTTCATTTCAGCGAATAGCAAAGGTCCCTTTTACCTCAGCGTCAATTATAACGCACCACATACCCCGTTTAACGGACATCCAAAAGACATTGTGGATTCTTATGATGATTGCCCGTTCAAGACGTGTCCGCAGGAAGCATTGCACCCGTGGGCGGGCCGAGGCACACTCCCTCACATGGGTAATCGCGAGTCGTTGAAGGGTTATTTCGCAGCAATAACAGCACTTGATTTAAACGTTGGCAGGATTTTAGAACGCCTTTCTGAATTAGGCATCCGCGAAAATACGCTCATCGTTTTCAGCAGCGATAATGGCTATTCGTGTGGGCATCACGGATTTTGGCACAAAGGCAACGGTACATTCCCGCTAAATATGTATGAGAATTCGGTTAAAGTGCCTTTTATTATGAGCCACCCCGGTAAGATACCAGAGGGACGCGTCAGCGAAGCGATGGTGAGTCAATACGATTTCATGCCGACACTGCTCGATTACCTCGGTTTACCAGATCCCAATGACGATATGTCACCTGGCAGAAGCTTTGTCCCAGCACTTACGAGAAAAACAAACGATGCGCAAGACGAGGTCGTTGTATTTGATGAATACGGTCCTGTCCGTATGATCCGAACACAAGCGTGGAAATATGTTCACCGCTATCCTTACGGACCCCATGAGTTATATGACTTAGCGAAAGACCCAAGAGAACGAAAAAATCTAATAGACGACAAATCGCAGAAAGCATTGATAGGCGATATGCAGCGACAGATGGGTGCGTGGTTTGAACGATACGTAGACCCACGATTGGACGGCACGAGATGTGGGGTTACCGGCAGAGGACAAAAGGCAAAAATTGGAGATGGAATGTATGGTGAAGATGCCTTCAATCCAAGACAGGCACCCCCTCGAGGGAACGCTTAGGAAATTGATCTTTCGTCTTTCTAAGTTATTTCTTCTTCAGTTTCTACGTTGACATCAGAATAGACTTCGTGTATGCTATGTAACAAGCAACTGAAACTACAAAGGACGCAGATTTTTCCGTCCGTTAAGGGAGAATATCATGACAGCTATTGCTGTGCAAACCCAACTGACACCTGAGGAATACCTCGCTTGGGAACGCAAAGCACCCTTCAAAAATGAATATCTCAGCGGACAGATACTCGCGATGTCCGGGGCAAGTCGCGCGCATAATCTCATTACAGGCAATATATTTAATGGACTTTACAACCAATTGATGGAACGGGATTGTGAGGTCTACACTGGCGAGATGCGTGTGAAGGCGAGACCCATAACATCTTACTTCTATCCGGATGTTGCTGTCGTCTGTGATGAACCGCGTTTTGAAGATGATGTGTTCGACACACTCCTCAACCCAACTGTTGTCGTAGAGGTACTTTCCCGCTCAACTGCAGCTTATGACAAGGGAGAGAAATTCGAGGCTTATAAGCAGATCACGTCCTTGCAAGAATACATCCTTGTTTCGCAAGATAGGGTAAACGTTGAACGTCATTTTCGCTTGGGAACGCAGTGGAAAGCCCTCGAATTTCGGGAGCCTGCAGAGGTATTAACCCTGGATTCCATTCGCTGCGAACTATCTTTGGGGCACATCTATAGACGGGTCAAATTTACAAAGGAGTAACCAGTGGCCAGTGGCCAGTGGCCAGTTAAGAAGGTAACGGATGTATTAAGTCTTTCTCTTACTGGAAACTGTTAACTGGAAACTGTTAACTGATAATGGCGAGAGCATTTGCCCCCGGCAACATATCGTGTGTTTTCAAGGTTATTCGGCACACCGATCCGGCGCGTATGCACTCGCTCGGCATGGGTTTCACCGTTAAAGAAGGTGTAGAGGCTACCGTTTCTGAGTATCATGAGACGGCAGTGCTGTTTAATGGAGAACGTATCAACTTTCCGACAGTCCGCTCTGTTGTCAAACGACTCACCCAAAAGAGCGGTATCGCAGGCGTAAAGGTAGAGCTTACCTCTCCATTGCCGCTCGGTTGCGGTTTCGGCCTCAGCGGTGCCGCATCGCTCGCGACAGCCTACGCGCTCAATGAACTTTTGTCGTCACACAAAGACGATGAAGCACTCGCTATGATCGCACACGTCTCAGAGGTTGAAAACCGGACGGGGTTAGGCGATGTCTGCTCACAATACCACGGCGGCTGCCTCGTCAAGTTGAAAGAGGGCGCACCTTTAACTGCTGACAGATTACCGATTGCAGAACAGCCTATCTATTACCGTTACTTCGGACCGATTCAGACCAGCGAAGTGCTTGCGAACAGAGAACAGACGCTGCGTATCAATCGGGCTGCGGACGTGGCATTGAATGTCTTGAAAACACTCACCGATGCGAAACCGAGTGCCGACCTCTTCAACGCCTGTTGTGTCGCCTCAAAACATTTTTCGGTGGAGAGCGGGTTACTCAGTGATGCCCGGGTGATAGATACAATCACACATATTGAAGCAGAAGGGGGCGTTGCCTCAATGATTATGTTAGGAAACGGTGTTTTTAGCACGCACCCTTTTCAGGACGCAGTGGAGACAAAACTCGTTCATAATCCAGCACGTCTTATCTCGTAAGAGTAAGGCGATATCGTTCCTCAGGTGAGCAAACAACGGTGATTTCAAATGATTCAGCACCAGTGCACTGCTCCCTTGCATTCCGCGGTGGCTTCTAATAGGTTCAAATAGTGTTCACCAATAATCTCCATCAATATCGATCAAAAACCATCGTGAAACGAAGTGGAACGATGCACAGAAGCCAATTATTTAAAATTTTCCTATCACTTTTTTTCGTATCCGTTGCCTTCGGTGTAGCGGAAGCTGCAGATGTGGATTTCGGGTTCAATGATCGTTACAAAACCGGCACCTGGGCACCTTTACGTATCACCATTGAAAGCAAGGACCAACCGACCCCATTTATTGGAGATTTGGTAGTCAATGTCCGAGGTTTTTCTTCAGACACACATATTGAACGCTACGCCTCCGAGCTGTATCTCCGCGCCACTGAAGAAAAAGAGAAAAAATTCTATATCTATTGTCCGAAAAATGCAGCACAACTCGTCGTTCAACTTGTGCCGACAACATCCTCGAAAAACACAGCGTTGGGGAATACGCAGCCGAATGTGATACAGGAGGTTCTGTTACAGACACCTCTTTCACGTAAAGACTACCTCGTCCTGGTATTAGCAGAGAGTGGTGACAAACTCAAACGATTCATTGATAAAAAACAGTTAGCCGGTTCCGATGGTGGTGCACAAGTACATGTTGAAGACCTGCAGAATTCAAACTTACTGCCACAGGACTGGATAGGTTATAGCGCAGTTGATGTTCTGGTAATCCGTAAGACAGTCTTGACAGAGAGACGTATCTCTAAAGCACAACAAACAGCATTATTGGACTGGGTCCAACGCGGTGGCACACTTATTCTATCAGGAGGTAACAACTTTAGTATCCTACGGGGCAGTTTCGTAGAGCCTTTCCTCCCAGTTGAATTGAAAAGCCTACAGAAAACAGATAGACTCCCAGACACCGTGCGTGAAAAACTCGGCTTTCAAGGATTGGATGCTAACAGCACTGTGTTTGAACGTATTCAATTTGTTCCAAAAGTCGGATGCGAAACGCTGATCGGTACAGAAGAACAGATATACGTCGCGAAACGGAAATTTGGAGATGGACAAATTATCTGCCTCGCATTTGATTACAATTCCCCGCCATTTTCAGAGCAACAAGTAGGTGAAACATTCTGGCACGAGTTACTCAGTAGCTACGGTAA
Source organism: Candidatus Poribacteria bacterium (assembly GCA_022821065.1). Classification (GTDB taxonomy): domain Bacteria; phylum Poribacteria; class WGA-4E; order WGA-4E; family WGA-3G; genus WGA-3G. Next base: position 30,094 of record JAJEEK010000024.1, on the reverse strand, counting down.
ATCGGCGCGGCACTTCATAGATCAATACGCGCTTGTGCTTCAACACGAAGAAAAAATTCACGAGCACTTCCTCTCAAATTCTGTCAAAACTGGGGCACCTCAAGTGCCACTCGTAAAATTGTTGTTTGTTATTTTACCAATATATCTGCTCAGTTTCGGTGGTTTATTGTTCTATTTTAGGAAGTCGAAACAGAAGGTACACACCTATTGGACAGGCGGTTGTGTATTGGTTCTACTGTCGGTAAGTACAATTGCAGCTTCGCGAAATGCGTTGCCGAACAGCGTTACAGCAGATCGGCTGTCAATTTTATCAGTCTATCCTGAGCGGCAGCGTGCACACTTATTAAGTTACGTCTCCGTTAGGGCTGCCGCCCGCGCTGAAACATCTATCGGTTATACAAAACGGAGTTTTATTCGTCATCTGGAAGTCGAGGACTCACGCGTTGAACATCGCCAAAAGATTGGGATCCTCTTTCAAGATTCGCAGGTTCAACTCCGCGAGCTGCTTGTGGACCCGTGGCAGCCTACGACGTATGTAAAAGAAGTATTTCTGGATGTCTCCGAACTCCCGTATCCGCTCGAAAATGCGTGGTATGTTACAGGCAGAGAGATAACCTACTTAGGAGACGTTGCCCTTGATGCCGAACCCGAACTTTCAACGGCAGCACTTCAACTGCAAATAACACCGCAGATACCCCCCGATCCGTATAAAGAACTCAGCGGTAAGCGGAAATGGTTTGCCCGAATTCTACGGCAGGAGTATGTGTTACGACATCTGGAGGAAGAGGCGGATGTAAAACTGCCATCCTATTTGATCGGATGGGTTTCGCAAAGCTTTACAAATATAGTAGTAGATGGAAATGTTAAGACGGCTGACGAAACTTTAGTGATTTTTCGTCCAGGAGTTAACAGTAAACAGTAAACAGTTACCAGAAAAGAGATGCGGAGTTTAACACAACCTCTCTTAACTGGAAACTGGAAACTGGAAAATGAGGAAAACTATGGATGTGCTATCGCTCGGTATTTACGTCGTTGATGTGCTTGGACGACCGATAGATCGGTTCCCCGAAAAAGGGAAATTAGTGCTCTTCGATGAACTCGAAATCCATACCGGAGGTTGTGCCAACAACACAGCACTCGCGCTCGCGCGCTTGGGGATCTCTGTCGGTGCAATGGGTAAAATTGGCACCGATGCTTTCGGCGATCTGATTCTGCAAACGCTTTCAGACAACAGCGTTGATGTTACTGGCATGCGTCAGGACACCGATGTTAGCACTTCATTCACATTTGTCGCGATCGCCTCCGATGGAGAAAGAACCTTCTGTCACTATATCGGGGCGAACGGGGTGTTCTGCGAAGCAGACCTTGATTGGGACGTCATTAAAACAACCAAAATTTTGCACATCGCTGGTGCCCTCGTCATGCCAAGTTTTGACGGTACCCCGATGGCAAACGTCCTCCGAGAGGCGAAGGCACAGGGCATAACCACCTCACTCGACACAGTGTATGACGCTACTGGAAAATGGATGGAAACCTTAGCACCGTGTTTGCAACACGTAGACATCTTTATGCCAAGCATCGTTGAAGGGCAACACCTCACCGGTCTATCTGAATGCCGTGAAATTGCACAATTTTTGAGACATAACTACGACATTGATACTATTGCCATTAAGATGGGGGAGAAGGGTAGTTATGTCTCTACACCAGCAACAGAACTCTCTGTACCTGCCTATCCTGTCAACGTCGTTGATGGAACAGGTGCGGGTGATGCATACTGCGCTGGCTTCCTCGCTGGTACTATTATGGGTTGGGACTTGAAAGCGACTGCAGAATTAGCATCCGCGACCGGGGCAGCATGTGTCACGGCTATGGGAACCAGTGCAGGCATCCAAAATCTTGAAGATATCCTGAAAATAAAGGAGTTAACAGTAACCAGTGAGTCAGTAACCAGTAGCCAGTAACCATTTAAGAGGATGGAAGGGTGGAAGGATGCCCCCCCCAATCTTCCAATCTTCCAATCTTTTCTTTCAGTCCTCTTTTCTGGTAACTCGTAACTGGTAACTGGTAACTGTTAAAAGATTAAATGATCGCTCAAACAGAAAATCTATCTAAATGGTATGGCGAAGTTATGGGAGTGAATGATGTAACGCTCACGATCCGTCCCGGAATAACCGGCTTATTGGGCCCAAATGGTGCAGGCAAAACCAGTTTAATCAAACTCATGACGGGACAACTTAAACCGAACCAAGGCACAGTCAAAGTACTAAACCAAACGGTATGGAACAACCCAGAGTTGACGCGGCAAGTCGGCTATTGCCCCGATATAGAACTCGCGTATCAATTCATGAGCGGATACGAGTTCGTTACATTCTTTGCTAAATTGAGCGGATACAATGAAGCAGCGGTCAAATCGCGGAGCCTACAAGTATTGGAAACGGTAGATATGCTATCGGCGAAGGACAAACCGATTGGGTCCTATAGTAAAGGGATGCGGCAACGTATCAAACTTGCACAAGCCTTGGTGCATGAACCGGAACTCCTATTTCTTGATGAACCGCTCACAGGTTTAGACCCGAATGGGAGACGGCACGTCCTTGCCCTGCTGAAAGACCTTGCTGACAAAGGTATTAGCATCATTGTATCGAGCCATATCCTCTATGAGATCGAGGCACTAACGGAGACGATTTTGCTTATTCATCAAGGCCGTATTCTTGCAGAAGGCACCATCTCCGATATTCGCGAACTCATTGATGAACATCCGCATAAGGTTTATTTAAGCACAGATGAACCGCGCCGTTTAGCGCAAGTCTGCCTGCCTTTTTCAGATATTCTGAGCGTAACCTTTGTCAATAACGGTGACACGCTGGATGAATCGGAAATAGATACAGCAGGCGATATTGTTATTGAAACTGCCAAACCTGATGCTTTTTATGCTCGACTCCCCGAACTCCTCATCGAAAACGAGTTGAAGGTTTCTCAACTCTATTCGCCTGATGACAATCTATCTTCTGTGTTTAAATACTTGGTCGGGTAGCCTAAGATTTTCTCTGCCCTAACTTCACCAACGCGCCAATATCTGGTTCATCGCCTGCAAGTGCTGCGAAACTTCCGTTATGGATAGCGCGTCGAATCCCGCGCATCAAACTGAGGTAAAAGTGCAAGTTGTGCAACGTATGCAGCTGCGATCCGAGAATCTCATTTTCGATATGCAGATGCCGGAGATACGTCCGTGTGAAGTTTTGGCAGGTATAACACGTACATTCTGGATCCAACGGGCTGAAGTCACGCCTGTATTTCGAGTTACGGATGCGGACGATACCCTCCGTCGTAAACAGGGAACCGTTGCGTGCGTTTCGGGTCGGCATCACGCAATCAAACATATCAATCCCACACCGTACACCGTAGACCAAATCTTCAGGCGTGCCGACCCCCATCAAGTAACGCGGCTTTTCTGTCGGTAGGAGCGGTGCGGTGTATGCGAGGGTCTCATACATCAAATCCTTCTCCTCGCCAACACTCAAACCACCGATAGCATACCCAGGAAAACCGATTGCTACCGTGCCATCCACACTTGCTTGACGGAGGTCTCGCTCCATACCACCTTGTACAATTCCGAAGAGGAGCTGATCCGAATTCTGATGCGCCTCTTTACACCGTGCTGCCCACCGCAACGTCATCTCCATCGAATTCTTTAGATACGCATAATCGTTTGGAAGTGCTGGACACTCGTCAAACGCCATGATAATGTCCGCGCCGAGCGCGTTCTGAATTTCGATGGATCGTTCAGGAGAGATAAAGTGTTCGGTGCCGTCTATCGTAGAACGGAACGCCACACCTTCCTCGGTAATTGTGCGTAGCGCACCGAGACTGAAAACCTGAAACCCACCACTGTCGGTTAGGATGGGGTGCTGCCACCCCATAAACGCGTGTAACCCACCCGCTTCTTGGACAATCTCGTGTCCCGGACGCAAGTAGAGGTGATAGGTATTCGCAAGAATAATTTCTGCGTGAATCTGGTCAGATAGCATCTTCGGCGTGCATGCTTTCACTGTTCCACGTGTGCCAACAGGCATAAATATCGGCGTATTCACAACACCGTGTGCTGTCTGGAGTTTACCGACGCGGGCTGCAGTGGCTTTATCTTGGTGGATAAGTGTATAGGGGGATTCTGTCATAAGGAGTAAACAGTTACCAGTCACCAGTGGCCAGTTAAGAGGGTAACGGATGGTAGGTTCGGTTTCCTAACCGAACAACCTCTCTTACTGGAAACTCGTAACTGGAAACTGTTAACTGACTATCAATGGATAATCTTTGCATTTAGAATCGGACTGTCCTGTATAAATGCTTTGCCGTTGATTGTGGCAGATCCTCGGAATCTGAACTGATAGGTCTTATCTTCCAAGGAACCGATGGCCTTCAGCGGGACTTGAACTTCGGTTTCATTTACCGGAATCGTAACGGCTTCGGTGGTGAAACCTTCTGGCAAATTGATTGGTGTCAGCGTAACCACATCTGTAAAACCGCCTTGGCGGACGACTGTTAGCGTGAGCATCGCCTCTTTTGTCATAGGAGCTTCACTTTCTGTTGTTTCAGTATCCGCAGTTGGATTCGCTGCAATCGCCACAGTGTCTCCTTGTGCTGTTGGATTTGCGTCGCCGTTTGCAGCAACTGTTGCAGGGAAGACGATGCTAAAACGTAAAGGTTCTACTGTTACAATGAATGGAGCCTCAAGGATCGTCAACGGAATAGCAGGTGTCGATTGACTCACCGTCTCTCCTTCAACGCTCGCTGTACCGACGACAGAGATATAGTTGATACCGGGTGGTGGTACAACGGAGAACTGCTCTCTCCGTTCAAAGCTTCCGGCTCGTATTGAGAGGACCGCCTCATTTTTGTCTGGAGCGATAGTGACAGGTGCTGCGGTTACACGGGGTGGCAAGCCGACAACCGAAAGTGTGATCGGACCTGTGAAGTCGTCGCGCCTATTCGCTGTCAGATGGAGGTTGACTGTTTTATTATGTGCAACACTCGCGCTAATTTCAGCAAGTGCCAGCGTGAATTCGGGTGCCTCCATCACGGTCAGAAGTATCGGAGAAGGTGTAGCGATCCGCTCTACCTGACGACTACCGACAGCACTGACACCTGCCACGGAGAAAGGCATCAGACCGATTGGTGCATCCCAGGGTGCTGTTACTGTGATGACCGCCTGGTTTTTGCCGACTTCAATAACAGCCGGACTCACGTCAAATGTTCTCGGCAGTGTAGGACAGTGTAAGCGGATAGGCCCGCTGAGTCTATCGAGACGGCTAACGTTAACCTGCATTGTGAAGGTGCCACCACGACTGACGCGCGGACTATCTAAACCAGACGGACGATTCTGGCTGTCAAGTACGACTGCACTGAGAGCAAAATCCGGTTCCAAGGGACGGATATTCAAGCGATATGAATAAGCATTTCCACCTTGATTGTTTAGGTCTCGGATAGCGATAGAATATTTCCCTGCTTGCGTGAAATTCTGTTCAATACGTGCATCACTGCGGCGAGCGTCGTCATTGACAGCCAAGACCTTGTCGTTCTCTGCTCCGTAAAGCGTGAGAAGCGCGTCCAGCTGCGATGAGAGTCTAAGTGCCTCCACATCAAAAACGAGAAGTTGTGGTGTTTTTATCTCAAACGAAAACCAGTCAACATCACTTGGTTTATCAATTTTCCCGTTGATTGTTATCGGTGTGTTTACCGTGTTCGCTTTATCAGTTGAATCGTTAGGTTCACTTTCCGTCATCTCTGCTAAACTTCCGATAGAAAATGGGTGCGGATTACTCGTCAATCCAGAAGGTGTCTTAACCCTTAGTGATTGCTGACCTTTTGGTGTTTCAGCATCTATAGAAACCTGTATCGCATTCACAGTATCAAGGTTCGCACCGTTAACGGCAATCGTATTATCAGTTCCACGTTGTCCGCCGAGCGGAAAAATTGTCTCAAGATACGGTAACTCACCGATATTTAGGCGGTAACGAAACCCGCCGCCACCTTTGTAGCGGATATCCCGAATATGGAGCGTGTATTTCCCTGCTGCAAGTGCGGTGTAATCGAGGACGGAATCCAATCCGCTGCCCTGTCCGCTGTTCGCCACTTCAGCACCGTTAGGGTCACGAAGCACGAGATATGAATCCAACGGAGACCCAATACGTTGTGCCGTCACTTCACAGATAAGCCGTGCATTCTTCTTCAGATCAAAACTGAAACTATCCGCATCATCAATAGATGCAATCACGCCGTTAACAGTGACAGGCAGCTCCAACCAATTTGACTTTTCAGCCTTTTCAGTCGTCTCGTTTTCATTGACTTCCGGTAGATTACCGATGACGAAGTTTTGCGCGTTGGAAACACCATAAGGCGTGACGATTCGGACCTGTTGTATGCCTAACGGCGCATTAGGAGCAATCGTCAAGGAGGTGACTAACTGCACATCGGTCGGGACCCGTCCAGAAATACCAGTGCCATTAAAGAGGACTGCTGCTTGCTCGGTTTCCTGCTTGATTTCCGCGGTGATGCCGGTTCCGCTGAACCACAAGGCTGTTGCTGTGTCAAGATTCTTACCCGTAAGGATCACATCTACGTTTTGCCCCTGTTGCGCCCCTTGTGCGGAGATGCTCGATAACGCGGGGACAACCTGCGCGTGTGCGAAGCCAATTGTTAGGAAAAAGATCGCCATGAAGAGAACAGACTGTTTTGTTAAGGAAGCAGAAAACGACGAATTAACCCATCTCCTCTGCTGAAATAACACATTAGGCATTGTCAATCACCTCATGTTTGAAAAGTTATAAAGAACACATAAGTCCATAGGCAACAAACTGGACTGGATATACGTAAAAGCACGTCGATATTCAAACCCGCTTACCGAACAGCAAGGGAAATTTAAGAAACAGAAATTTTGAGGCTGAAAGCATTGCGGCTCCCTTTCACACTGTATGGACTCCCAGTAATACACAAGCGAAACAACTTGCCTTGATCAAAAAGGCATGTAATTTTTCCCGTTTTTTCGGGACCAATATGCCATTTTGTGGCGAGGGCACCGAGAGCTTCCACATAAGCATCGCCTTGTTGACGCTCCCAGACAGAAGTAGATACACCTTTAGGAGCTTTTTCTGTCGGGAGGTTTTTGTCGCCATCAAATAAATAGAAAGTCCCTTCCGCTTTTCCTCTCCCAACGCCAATATCCAGCGTAAGCGTCCCACCGTCTTCAAACGCCGTGGCATCAATCTCTACGATAGTGTAGTCCTGATGCGGTACCATAGGGGTATGAAAAGTGTCCATTACCTCCACTGAAGGACACACAGCGGTGAGGACAATTCTACCCAAACCAGGGCGTTTTCCTGATAAGGCTTCCGATAAAAAGAGGCGGTACCCCTTCGCTTGAGACAGCCCCTTATCCATGCAATCTCCGAAGAGCTGATTAGCATCTTGCCTACCCATCAGTTCAAGTTCAGGCGAGATAACCAAACAATCTACCGGTGCGTGTAGATGCCATCCGTCTATGACAGCTTGTGCCAACGGATGTATTGTGTCAACCCCCTTGAAGCCGTGCTGAATTCTCTGGGCAAGGTAGGCACGCTGGTTTGGCGTGCGCCCGAAGGCAACATTGGACACCCATGTGTTGATAAAGTGTTCATTCAAGAATTTTATAGTTTGTTCGTCGGAGAGAGCACCTGACCTCAGGGCTTTACCACTCCCTCAGCAAGTTTCGTCTACCAAAGGTCCATCTATGGAAATGGCGTGAATCGGTTTCTGCTGTACTTGTGCTAATTCCAACGCCGCCTCCATCGGCACCCAATCGATTTGTTCCGATTTGTAAAACTGACAGTTTAGCGCACGCTCGACTTTCTCCTGCGTGATGGAGGTAGAGCCGCTCATTGCACTTTCCAAATGGGTTGTGATGTCTTGCAAAACGGCTTCGGCACCAATACGGAGTTCCATTTGTGCACAGAAACCGGTATCCATAATCTCGTTGAAGTCATCCCAACTCTTTTCGTCCTGCCAGCCAACCTCAAAGTTCACAGGACCGTCCGGTAGGCGCATCTGAAAGAACGAGACTGTCTCCTCCAGACGGTTGATAATGAGATGTCCCGTAAACTGTGAAGGCGTGAACCACCCATCACCTAACTTGAATTCTGCATGAATACGAAATACAATATCTGCGAATTCATCAGTGTAAGCACGCAGGCAAGCCCACAACCCGGGATCCCCGTAACCACGCATATCCAAATGTGGGTTCGGGTGAAGTTGCCGCAGCAGTTCAAGAGCACCTGTTTGTTCAATCTGCCAAAGAGTGCCAACAGACACCGCTTCGTCTGGCAGAAACGCGCGAAAAATGGATGCGGAATACTCTTTTTCTGGTGCAGCGACTCGGAGATTCGCTAACTCGTTCCACTCATACGCCACGTGGTAATTAGCTAAGGTATATTCAATCGGAGCGATGAAGCCTTTGATGGAAACTTTGGTATCACCATCAATATTAAGCGCGATTTTGTTGCAGGTTGGTTTCATATCTTCCTCAGAACTTTGGAATCTCTTGAGCCATCAGTACTTGCAAAAAAATCTAAAAAATCTATTAGATAGGGACGGATGTGGAAATCCGTCCCTACAGAAAGAACTAAACCCGTACGGGTTCGCAGAAAGCACCGGTCTCTTGACCATTAACTCGCCTCTGACACAATGGACAAAGGCACGAATGGATGGTCAACACGGAAAGATCAGTGCTATGGCCCATAGTTAAAAGATTCCTACAATCGGTTCGCCTTTCACCAATTCACGGGGTTGATCTAAATGATTGTAAACGATGGTGTGCGGGTCAATACCAAGCGTATGGTAGACCGTGGCGAGGATGTCGCGCGGATGCACCGGGTTTTCAAGTGGTGTTGAACCTGTTGCATCGGATTTTCCGTAAACTTGTCCACCTCGGACACCTGCACCTGCGATCAATCCTGTATAGCAATAGGGCCAGTGATCGCGTCCATCAGGTGCGTTGCTGTTCCCGGATGTGCTAATCCCCATCCTCGGGGAGCGTCCGAATTCACCGATAGCCAAGACGAGCGTTTCTTCTAAAAGTCCGCGTTGATCCAAATCTTCAAGCAGTGAGGAGACCGCGCTGTCTAACTTCGGACAGTGAAGGTTTTTCAGGGGACCGAAGTTGGTTGCGTGTGTATCCCATGCGGTCGTGTTCGGATTACCGTTTGCGACAGAGGGCCAGTTTACCTGAACGAAACGGGTGCCTGCTTCGACTAACCGTCGGGCAAGGAGTGCACTCTGTCCGAAGGTATGTCTACCGTACTTATCTCGCATCTCATCTGGTTCTTGAGACAAATCGAAAGCATTGCGTGCACGTTGCGACAAGATAAGGTTGTACGCCTTCTCATAATATTCGTTCAAGGCATAGGAGTCCGCTACCTTGTCAATTTCGGGCATACCGGCATTAATCGTTTCAAGGAGATCTTTCCGGCGTTTCAGACGCACAGGTGGCACCTCTGGACGTAAACTCAAATCGTCAAGATTAATTTCCTGATTCGGATCTTGGAAGAGGAAGTACGGATCGTACGCTCTACCGAGGAAACCGGCGTTCCCGCCTTTACCGATGATGTTACTCTCTTGCATGGGCCGCGGCAGTTGGACAGCGGCGAGCATCGGTTCATCCGGTGGTCTGTAGTTGGCGATATGTGCTGCGGCGTTGGGGTGGTCAGCAGGTGAAGGCGGATCCAGCTGCCCTGACGGTGCGACCTTATCCGGTGTTTCACCGGTAACCATCTGATACATTGCAGCGGTATGGTTGAAGAGTCCAGCCGGTGTATAACTTACGGAACGGATCAAACAGGCTTTGTCCATCTGCTGCGCCAAACGCGGCATAGTTTCAGAGAGTTGGATTCCTTTCACATTGGTTGGAATCGGCTTGAATTCGCCGCGAATGTTTGACGGTGCTTCCGGTTTCGGATCCCAGATATCGAGATGGCTTGGACCGCCTTGTAGGAAGAGGAGAATGACCGAGTTGGCTTTCCCCCATCCGTTTAGCGGTTTAGCGGGGTCAACTGCCGTATTCGCGTTCGCTTGGAGTGACAATACTTGTGGCAGACTAATGCCGAGCATCGCCGCACCACCGACACGTAGAAATTCACGACGTGAGAACCCGTCACATAAGCGTCCGGGTAATTGTGGTAACGATAACATCTATTGTGTCCTCCGTTATGGTTAGCGATTGAACAAGAAGGCGGGACTGTTGATTAACGCCCAAAGCAAATCTTGTACGCCTTCTTCTTTCGATTTAGCGTTCGCGATATATTCAACCGCTACCGCGTATTCGTTCTTCTCTGGTAACCGAGAAAGTGTTGCAAGATATAGTTCTTCAACGAGCACTCGGTCATCTTGATTCGTTTTAATAAGTTTTGCGACACGTCCTTCTGGATCAATAAGTGCCTCTGCGACCGTGGGTCCATTAATAAGGTTCATTGCGTGTGCGAGACTGACCTCGGTTGTGCGCTCACATTCACAAGAGGTCTCGCGTTCGGGCCTGCCAAACAGTTTCAAAAATCCGTCATCTTTGACCTTACTATCTGGTAATTGGGCTGCGCGGAAGTTTTTGGGTACTTCTTGGAAGCGTGGTCGACTTCCTGTTGCGACACCGATAGCATCTAACAACTGTTCAGCCGTTAAGCGTCTTGCCACGGCGTGTGAGAAGTTAATCGTATCTGACTTGTTCCACTTATTCGTCTTGATGCTCTGTTGATAAGCTCGTGAGCGGGTGATTGTCTTCATGATATGTTTCATGTCAAACCCACTGTCCACGAAATCTTTCGTCAACGCCTCAAGCAGTTCGGGGTTACTCGGCGGATTACTTGTTCGGATGTCGTCAACGGGTTCAATAATCCCGCGCCCCATGAAGTAGCTCCAGATACGGTTTACGCCTGCGCGTGCGAACATCGGGTTGTCCTTTGAAGTAAGCCATGTTGCGAGCATCTGTTGCTTATTATCGACTTGTGCGGTCACTTCCCCAAACGGGACAGACGGGTTCACAACTGCTAGTGTTCGCGGGTGTTGCACGGGCTGAGGCGTGTAACTTGCGTAGACGACTTCATCGCCGGGTAGCTGCCCCGGTTTTATCTCAACATCAGCGAAAAACGCCCCGAGTTCATAATACTGATTTTGTGTCCACTTCTCAAACGGATGATCGTGGCACTTGTTGCAAGAGAACCGAACCCCTAAGAAGAGCTGCGTTGTATTCTCCACAGCAGCCGTATACTCACGTGAAACGCGGAAATAGTTTGCAGCCGGATTCTGATACGTGCTTCCGCTTGCGGTGATTAGGTCCCGCACGAATTCGTCGTACGGACGATTCTGTGCAATAGCCTGATGAATCCACTGCCGGAAGAGCCAGACACCGCGTTCCCCGAGGAACTTACGGTTAGACTGTAACAGGTCTGCCCATTTATGCGTCCAGTGGTCAACAAACTCAGGCGTTTCGACGAGTGTGTCAATCAGTTTTTCGCGTTTGGTTTTAGAATCCGTGGTATCGGTGAGGAAGCTGCGAGCCTGCTCCGGGGTCGGTGGTAAGCCTGTGAGATCAAAATAGATACGTCGTACGAACTCTTCATCGGTGCAGAGATCAGATGGCAGGATTTTCATCCGTTTGAGTTTATTGTGTACGTGCGTATCAATGTAATTGTATTCAGGCGTTTCAACCCATTTGTATCCGCTCCTGTCGCCCATGACAATGATGCCGTTCGTACTGTATGCCCCTTCATATCGGGTCAGGATAGCGGTTTCGCCGCGGCGTTCTGCGGTTATGACACCGTCGTCAGTAATTTTTGCGACTTCATTGACGCTGCTCGTAAATTTCGCTTCACGGGTAACATCGCGCTTGGTACCATCCGGATAGTGCGCAATTACTATCAGTTGCTGCTTCATCCCTGGCATAGCGAGTTCAGCGGAACCCGGTATGACCTCTAACCTTTCGACCCGCTGCGTCGTTTCGACATCAGAATTCGCGCCCTCTGCTATCCATTGGCGGATAAGTTCGTAATCGCGTGATTCGGGTACAATGACCTGTCCACCTTTGTGTGGTACTTCGGATGTCGGTTTGAGAAGCATTAGGCTCTGTTCAGGGAACGCTCGGTTGAAACGTCTACCGGATATATCCTCAATCAGAAGTTCATAATCAAAATCGGGATCATAACCGCGGAGTGAAAGTTTGAATCCATTTTTTCCTTTTGCTGCCCCGTGGCATGTGCCGTTATTACACCCAGCGTGGCTGAGGAGCGGCATGACATCTCGCACAAAACTGACGGGTTGCGCTTCAACACTATTAACGGTAACTGGGAACTCAGTGCTCACACCCTTAACAGTAACGGCAATGTTCGTTGTGCCCACAGATTCCGGGAAGATATAACCATCTTCATGCACCTTTACGGTGGTATTCGCAGGTTTCAACACTGCCCACGGTGTTACATCCACCCATGTACCATCTTTCGTCTTACCCGACACAAGTACGCGCCTACCGTCGCGTGCATGCTCTAATGCCAGTGCTTCTGGATGGACTTTTAACTCCGTTAGAGCAATGCTTGCAATCCACTCATCTGCTGTCGGAACCATCGTACTCGCGGGCTGCGCCATCTCACCCGTCGCTGTTAAGTGGAACGCGAAGCAGATAGAGAATGCAACAAGAAGCACTGTTAAAAAGTTATACCTGGGTTTCATCAAAAACTCGGCGTAGGTACCCCCGACCATAGTTGACGGAGGAGACACCGACCTCCTTATTAGATCTTCTGTTGTTTTTTCGATTAGATGTTCACTCAGTTTTCTCACGCCTCATACACTATTTATTATCAATTCTGCGCCAAAATCTATGTAAGATCCCAGAGCAGGACGGAGTTGTCTTCACTCCCACTCGCCATGACATCCCCATCAGACGCATATAGAACATTCGTGACACTCCTTGTGTGTCCAGCGAGTGCGCCTTTAGGTTCACCTGTCTCTGCGTCCCACAAACGCACTATCTCGTCTCGTCCGCCGCTCGCGATCGTGCTTCCATCCGGTGAATAGGCGACACTCCAGACGTAGCCGACATGTCCTGTAAGCGTTGTAATCAAACTGTTTTCAAACATATTCCACAACCGAATTGTACCGTCAATACTTCCACTTGCGAGTGTACTCCCATCTGGTGAATACGCGATGGAATTGACAATATCTTTATGTCCTGTGAGTGTAGTTTTGTGCCTTCCAGTCGCAGCATCCCAGAGGACGACGGTGTCGTCTCCACTTCCAGCAGTAAGCGTGCTGCCATCAGGAGAATACGCAAGACATCTAACGGAACTCGTATGCCCTTCAAGAACGTTTTTTGCTTCCCCAGTATTTGCGTCCCATAACCGTACTGTGCCGTCGGGACTTCCACTTGCGACTGTGGTCCCGTCTGGTGAATAGACGACGCTTCTCACAGCATCTGTATGTCCTTTGAGCGTCGCTGTCGGCATACCGCCAACGACATCCCATAGAATAACTGTGTTGTCTACACCACCACTTGCGATTGCCGTACCATCAGGTGAAAAGCCGACACACCTCACATACTCCTTATGCTCCACGAGAAGGTTAAGTCCCAAACCGCTATCTACATCATAAATCCAAACGCCGATGTCACAGGCGACTGCAAGTTGCGTGCCGTCGGGTGAGAAGGCGATATCTCCAGTCAGATTTCCTTGATCAAGTCGTGCTTTTACACCTTTAGGTAGATTCAATTGTGCATCCATATTTGAAGTATCCAATGCGTATAATATTCCTTATTTTTTTATTCCATGCAAGCCTAAACCTGCGGTATTTAGTGTTTACTGGAGAGTCTTTCGTGCTACTTCTGACTTTTCAATTCTCCCCACACTATCGGTAACTTATCACCTGCGGTAACATCAGCGAATTCGGATTCACTTGCCAACCAGTTGATAACGTTTTCTGTGAGTTTCTCTATTTGATCAATACTCTCGTTGTTTTTATGATAGTTTGGAAGCCGCCAGTTCATGTTAAAGACTTTACCGTTCCCGGCTTCCCAATAACCGAACGCTGCAATCCTATCGGTGTAATTGGTACCGCCCTCCCAAGCATGCGCGAGCGTCGTAAAATTCTTCCAAATTGTGTCGAAATAGTCGCCACTTACTGGATATCCGGTTGAGTTGACCTGAATCCAATCCTCGACTTTCGGTGTCTTTCCATCAACATTTTCAAGTCCATCTACCAACCCGAGTTCCAGCGTCTCTTTGAGGACGATAATGCCGACCCTGCTTCCATCATTTTCGACGGGTCCAAATTTCCGTGGTTCTGCGTTTTCTAATCCCAACAGTGTAGCATAGCGAATCGCTGCACCTGTCAGCAGCACTGCACCACCGCTCTCAGCATAGTCTAAGAACGCATTTATTTGTGCGTCGGATAATCCGCCCGGATCAGCATCGCCATCATGCCACCAGACAACACCGAACTGCTTGAATGTATCGCTCTTCAAATCCGCCTTAGCGAGTTGCTTCGTTTTGAACGTGTTTTCGGCGAACTCTAACGCGGGTGCAGTAAAATCACCTTTGTCGCCGAGATAAACGAATCCGACTTCCACTGCTGCATTGCCAATACTTATACCAAAACAGAAAAGAAATGTCAAATAAATTGCAATTTTCCGTTCCATGCTTGCTCCCTCCGATTTTCTATAGATAGTATCATACAATCACGTTTTTGTCAAAGTGTTTGACGGCATTCGCGAAGTCGTTGGTTTGCGGCTTTCACGAATTCCGGTTGAATTTCAAATCCGATGAAATCCCGCTGATGTCGCTTACAGACCACAGGACAGGTCCCGACACCAACAAATGGATCAAGAACCAGATCCCCGGGTGATGAGCTCGCCAATACGATTCGCTCGATTAACTTCTCCGGTTTCTGGATTGTATTAAGTGCCTTTCGACTGACCAATTCCTTCGACTTATAAGTTAACTGCTTTATATCGCCCCAGACATCTCCCGGATTTTTCCCTTTCGGATTGTATTTCGTTTTTCCAAATTTTCCATTCGTCACAGACGGCACATTTTCACACCGAAGCCGATGTTCTAACTCGACAAGTTGCGAAACTCTGATAGCGTTGAGGTTATAGCACTTTGGTCTCTCACCTTTAATGAAATAGCAGATGATGTCATAGTTGTTGGTGTAACTGATTCGACCTTGTGCAAGCCGACTCGGTTGATACCATACAATTTTGGAACGGAGATTCAGGAATTTGCGATAATCTACAAAGTCAATACAATCCGGTTTGCCGAACAGATAGAGTGCGCCGCCATCTTTGAGTTTCGGTGTGAATTTTTCCATGAGATTGAGATTAAACACCTGAATTGAAGGTATATCATCCCATGGATTTTCTGTTACACCATACGGTCCATCACATACAATTAGGTCTACCGATGCATCTTCTACTTCACTCAATAATGTAAACGTGTTGCCACAATGGATGGTGTTGCGTTCAAGCATAATACGACAAAATACCCTATCAGTTTACATCGGTCCGACGCGCTGCGGTCCTATGTCCATAGCGAACATAGCTGCATCAAAATTCCGTTTTAGCAGATCCATCTTGATGTCCTGTTTGTCGGGTGCGTGCCAGAGATTGTCAAATTCGTCTGGATCCTCGATTAGGTCGTAGAGTTCACCCTCCTCGTGTCCGTGGTAGACTGCCAATTTATAACGTCTACCGCGATACATTGTTGCATAAGAGTGGTCGCGGCCATTGACAGCATCATAGTACTCACATCGGACGAAATCGCGGTGGTGGTTCGGATCCGCTTCACCTCGGAGAATCGGCAATAGCGAGCGTCCGTGCATGCCTTCAGGCGGTGTTAATCCCGCTAATTCCAAGAGCGTTGGTGCCTTGTCAACAAGTTCAACGAGCGCATCACTCTTCAGGCCTCTCACAAACTGATCCTGCCATACGAAAATCAGAGGCACCCTGACTAAGCCTTCGTAAAAGCGACACCCTTTTTGAATGAGTCCGTGGTCGCCGAGCGTTTCACCGTGGTCGCTGGTAAAGATAATAACCGTGTTCTCCCGTTGTCCCGTCTCGTCAAGTGTTTCAAGAATCCTACCGAGCTGTTCATCAATGAGTTGAATCATAGCATAATAGGCGGCTTTGAGTGTCTTGGCATCCCTTGCCCCGACTGGGTTCGTTTCTCGTCGCGGTGTCTGTGCTGTCTGTCCGTTGGCAGTAACGAGCGCGGCCCCTGGCAAGATCGGATTTCGGATGTCCAATTCGTCCGGTGTTCGGACTTTCGACTGAAAATCGACGGCTTGTAATCGGGCCTGCTGCGCAAGGTCGCTGTCTCGGAAAAGCGGCTCAGGCATCTCCGCTGGGTTGAGCTGCGCTCTATGTGTCTGCGGTGGATTGAATGGTGGATGTGGATCGTAGATGTTGACGCTCGCAAGCCACGGACAATCGCGTTCCTCACGAATGAACGCAATTGTTTTTTCGGCACACCATGTTGTCTGATGTAATTCCGCTGGTACACCCTCTGGATTCCGGTTCAACTCGCCGAGGATGTATCCCTTTGAACGGACCCAATCTGCGTAATCGTGTCCTTGTTCCCAGTCGTCTCGTGGTGCATGGCTGTATTGCCAGTAGCGGTATCCATCATCTGCGCGTGGCTCTATCCGACGGTAAGCACTCGCGAGATGGAGTTTGCCAATGAGTCCACAATCATAGCCGATGTCAGCAAGGGTGCGCGTCACAAGCGGGTACGCGTTTGGAAAAAAATCGTTTCCGTTGCGATTTGCGTGTGTTGCGTTCGGGTACATGCCTGTAAGAAAACTTGCCCGACTCGGTGTGCAAATAGGACTTTGGCAATAGGCGTGTGTGAACGCGACTCCATCCGCTACGAGGCTATCAATGTTCGGTGTTGATAGGTACGGATTCCCCAATGCACCGATTGTGTCGTAGCGTTGCTGATCTGTGCAAACCCAGAGAATATTGGGAGCTGTGGCAGCCATCGGTCAACCTCTTCGTGTGTGCTATTGAGCCGTTGCGCTGAATCCGGTCTCTTTAACGACGTTTGCGAGGTCTTCAGCAGTCGCGGTATTTTTTCGGACTTTTATGATTGCTTGATCCGGTAGAGAGACATCAACACTGATAACGCTTTGGTGTAGTGAAAGTGCATCCTGCACTTTTGCGACGCAAGCCCCTCACGTCATGCCTGTTACAACGAGTGCGACATCTGCGCTTGCTGTTTCTTCAAGCGGCACCGACATAAAGGCGTTAATCAGTTTTCCGGAGGCAGCATCAAATACTCGAATCTTTCCGTCGAAACCGCCTGCAGCGACTTGTGTGCCGTTAGGGTGGAACGAGACAGCAAAAACGGCTACGGCATCTCCCAGCGTTGTTGCGATGCGTTTTCCGTCTGCCACATTGTAGATTCGCACCTCACCTGCGGCACTACCGATAGCGATACGCAGACCATCTGGTGAGAATGCGACGGCTTCAATCGAACCTGCTTGCGCTTCAAATGCGCGAATGAGGTTAAAATCGGTATTGCCGACATCCCTTCGGATTTCACGAAAAATCTTGTAGAGCCGCGGTATCCGGTCTTCGCCGCCACTTAGTACTTGTTCGGCAGTCGGATGCCGTGCGATGGTGTTGATCTCTCCGTAACCTTTGTTACTGGAGTTAATGTCATCGACGAAAGAGCCTGTGTTGACCTCAACCAATTTGAGAGCGGTATCACGTCCGGCACTCACGAAATGGGAGCCGTCCGTAGAAAAGACGGTACCGAAAACCCAGTCGCTATGGTTATCAAATTTAACGAGTTCTTTTTCGTCTTCAACAGATAAGACGCGCACTGTCTGATCTGAGCATCCGAAAGCGACGCGACTGGCATCAGGTGAGAAAGAGAGTCCATAAATTGTATCGTAGCTGGCCCGTATGGTTTTGATGAGCGTGTTAGTTGCGGTATCCCAGAGTTGTACTTCGCCGAATTGGGCGGGAGACCCGCCTGCTACGCCTAAAATTTTGCCATCCGCCGAATAGGTCAGCGACTGTATTCGGCGTGCCTTGCCTACGAGCCGCGCCTTGAGTTCAAAATTGATGGTGTCATACAACAAAACTTCATGGAAACCAGAGATGGTGAGCGTACTACCGTCAGGCGAATAGGCGATAGCAGAAACCACTGGTGGTACTGTGTAAGTTGGGTAGTTTCCTTCACCGATATCATCAACTTCGGCGGGTGTATCGTCGTGTGCGCCTTCAAGTATCCAACGTCTGAAGAGCTCGACTTCTTCAGGGGAGAGTGGTTCCATGTTTTGTGGCATTGCGGGTTCATCACCGGAGATGAGTTCAATGATGAGACTGTCATCGGGTTTTCCAGGGACGATTGTTGCATCACCTGCCATTCCGCCTTGTTTAAGATCGGTATAGGTTGTGACAATCAAGCCGCCGTTTGGATCCCCCGGATGATGGCATCCTTGACAGCTCCGTTTGAGGATCGGAACGATTTGTGAGTAATAACTCACGGGTGTGTCTCCAGCGTGGTTGTCTGCTGCTACAAGTGGGAGCAACATCACAGAACAGAGCATGTACACGATTAGATGGACCGTAAACTTTGATCTCAAATTTTTCATATCCGTCGGAAACCCTCCCATTTATCAAGGTGAGGTGCTATAGTTCACTGTGTCAAACTGTTGCATTTGACATATTTTCTCAATAATTATATCACATTTTTATAATGTAATTCAAGAAAAAATCGGATTCAACCATGGAGGTTGTTCGCTACCAGTCCGGCGACTGCGTCGCCTTAGATCTTCAGTATCAGATTTTTCGGACATAAATTATCCAATTCAGGGTGCGAAAAAGGGATCGTGTTTCATAGTAAAACACAAAAACAATGAGACTCAAAAAAGTCGTAAACATAAGTAAATATTGGCTTTCGGGTGGTTTTAATAGAAGAGTTCTGTGGAAGGTGCTATGAAGCTTTGTTTTTCAGAGTGCTTGATTGATGACGATCATGTTTATTGTGATTGTAGATAGACATCTATTTCGGGGAAACCTGTCTCAAGATATTTCAAATTGGTTTGGCTATCAGATGGATAGTGAATCTCCCATACCTTGATTCTTGCTTCCGAGAATTTTTCTGTTGGATAGACAGGAATAAAAGCGTTGCTTGGACCTTTGCGGAGAAAGCTGTCAGAACTTTCCATACCATGGAGCAACATAAGGTGTGTTGCATTGTGCGATTTCAGAAACTCTAAAGCCTCATATTCAGATACAGCAGAGTATATATGTTGGTTGTAGAGGTGTATCCAGTGCGGAATGTAGTGATCTTGGTCTACGATGGTTTTAACACGAGCAAGGACGTTAAGTTGGCTACCATTGCTCCAGTTAGCCGCAACAACGGCTGTACGTGGAAGATTGTCTTTCATCCAAGAAAACACTTTTGCAACCGCTGTATCTCCGGGGGTCGCGAAGCGGATTTTTGAGGCGACATACATGGCATCTTTCGCGTGTCCTCCAACAGGTTTCCAGAACAGGATAAGAGTTAGGATTGAAAAAATAATGAATGTCTTTAGAAGCAATTGTGGCACTAGATTTTTGACTTGATTTCCATAAAAATCGGCAAGAAATAGAATAAGGTCCGCCGTAAAGAAAGCGATGGACATCCCAAGAAAGAAATCATAGCGATTGGCATCCCGAGCAAGAGCTGCCCAGAAGAGCAACAACATTATGAAAGCAATATACGTAGGTTCATTAAGAGCAGTACGTTGGCATCGCCAAGCAAGAACAATACTTCCTATGATACAACTCATGATTGCAACGCCGAAAAGTCCATTGGTAACGCTTGAGCCCCATAAGGGGTCCAGGATAGATCGGTAAAAGACAGGCATTGCAAAAAATGCAAGTGGTCCTGCGAAGACCAAGCCTCGCTTCTTCCACAAACGGAGAACTACTATGATGGCCCCGAGCCAGCCTAATATAAACAAACTACCATAACGAAACTTCCAAGTGCTAATAGAAGTGTCCTTAAGTTCTCCGACCGTTTGCATGAACATATTTTGACTAAATGGAACGGTCGTATCCGAGAAGGTATCAAGTTGTGAAAGAATATAACTGATTGCCAGACTAATACTCGCAATTGTTAACCCGAGTGTAAGCAATCGTGCGTGGAGACGGAGTTTACTAGCGAATGGTGTTTTTGTCAGCAAAATATACCGGCAACAGCGGAGTATTAAAAGCACAACCGGCGGCACTAGTCCAAGCGTAGTGAGGTGTTCCGAGAAACCGTATCCACTCCGATATGCAGCGGAGGCGAACCACACCCAAGGAACAAAAACACAGACCCATAACAGATAGAATTCTAAGCCATCCTCTGTTTCAGAGGAGAGAAACCGCCAAAACTCCACAGCCAGAATAACACCTAAGAACACGCCAAAACCTTCCCAAGAGAGGCAGCCAAGAAAAGCAGTGAAACCACTCATGAGTGTCCATAGAAACGTTTTTTTTTACGCGCTACCCCGGGCAAGCACACCGAAGACATCTGTAACGAAATCAGATAGGTTGTAACAGTGAGGATACCCAACAGTAAACACCAAGAATCTCTATCTCCGAACCCCGCTACACTACGGATCATCGCCCCCGGGAAAGTCGCTAAAAACACTCCCACGATGCTTGAAAAAAGAAATCCGTAGGTATAATACAAAAAAAGACACAGCACACCAAGTCCAATACAAAAACAGATAACGGGTGCGTAGAAAACAACGTGATAAAGTGAAATGCTTGGAAACACTCGCGAAAGCACTTTGTCGGTGTACGCAAGGACATAGGGATAGAGATTTAGGGTTTGCCCTAAATCTCTACCCACAGGTAGCCAACGATGCATATCGCGTGCCGGAAGTTTACCGTGTTCGGAAATGAGTTCTGCCTGCCAATAATAGAAATAGCCATCGTTAGAGGTGAACTGTTCTTCTGGAATGTGTGGCGTGCCTTGGATGCGGATCAGAAAAGACACACACAAAAGGCCCGTAAGAAGGACAACCATAGATATTTTTTTATAGGTGTGAATTGGGTGGCAGCTTTTATATGCCGCGTTGTTTGTGTGTATCATTTTACTGTGATCGGTCAATGTCCAACTTGATAGGGTCAAAAACCGATTTGAGGAACGTTGTGTCGGTTGAAAAGGTGTAAAGGATTCTATCCAAGAGAATCGGATCTTGCACAGCTAACCATAACATACCGTCAGATTGTCCATGCTTTTTAAAAAGGGCTTTTATCCACCGGAAATCTTCTTCACGCTGCGCCGAACCTATAGCAGAAAGTGAAAATACAATGGGGCGAATATGGTGAAAAAAAGGTTTCTCATTTCGGTCGATAATGCCTCTGCGTATTAACATTTCTCTACCTTTTGATTTGGTCAGGAAGGTTTGTATAGCGTTACGTTGCGGAAGGCCTCGTAGATACGGAGCTAAATCCCCTCCGTGTTTATACCCCCAAAAGACCCAAGTAGATGACGCAGATTCATGGGCAAGGGACAGTTCGTCCGGCACTATCTCTTTCATCGATTCGACCCCGAACTGCTCCTTAAAAAATTTGAAGTAATATTTCTTGGGCGGCAGCACAGTGTAATAGAAATCTTGAAATGCTGTCAAGGGAGCATGTTCAGGATACTTTTTTGAAAGAAAATCAACGTATTCGTCACTATCAGAAAGGAGGTGGAGCGTTTCTAAGTTATCGTCTAACAACTCGGCTGGGAATTTTTTTTTCAGTAGGTCAAAGGTCTGTTTCTCAAGTTTTGTGGGTTCTCTCTCTTCGTGCTTATATTCTGCAATATCGCTTCTCACTGATACTAGAAAAATAAAAAAGAATATACATGGCAATATGAGACCTTTCATAGGTATCCTCCTTATTCACTTTCCTGAGGGGTTGTATTGCCGTTTTTCTCAGCCTGTTTTTGGGCAAGGATTTCTGCCCTCCGTTTCCTAATTTTTGCTATACGCTCCGCACAGCAAGCACAATTTTTCTTTTTTAATCCCGTTACTTTTGCTGCTATCTCTGGGGTGTCTATAGCAGTCTGGGTAGATTCTGATGTGTTGACGATTTCGGTTACGATGGTCCTTTGCTTCTGTGGAGGCAGTACCCCGCTCACATACCCGATGCCGATTGCCCCAACTGCGAAGACAGCGATGAGACAGGCAGTGTAGAAGCGATGTTTAGCTTTCATTTTATTTATTCTCCTTCTGTGGTTGAAAAAAGGGTTCGACTTGTGCAGCGACCTCGGGATCTGATTGCTTGAGGCGACGAAAACCTTCTTCAGGCCCGTATTGTGTTAAAATACTCATAGCACTGTTGAACCGTTGCGGCGAAAAACGATCACGGAGTACTTTTTGAAAATCCGCTTCAGTAGGCAAGTCAGAGCCTGCAGAAGGAAGTTGTTCTGTGAGCTGTTTTTCAAGTGTTTCAACGGTTTGTATTCCTTGTTCTAAGTCTTCAAACAATAACGGGCCTTCGTCTCGTGATGATAGGCTGTCAACAGGTTCTGCGGTAACATCTATTGTACTGGACATGGCTGCCGGGTCGGTTGACGCAGGAACTGTTTGATTATCCGCAGCGATGGACTCAGCGATGATGTCCACAGCATTATTACGGATATCGTTAGCCCAAGCGATATCGCCATCATACCCATTGAAATATCCACGCATCCAGATATTATTGGCTGGATTTTCATCTCTAAATTGGCTGAGGACTGCGATTGTATCTAAGCGGACAGCTGAAATTGCTGAAGGTTCTTGTGGTAGATTTGCTTGAAAAAAAAGTTCCGCGAGACGTTTGCGCATCATCGGTTCATAATCCTCGTATTCACCGGTGGGAAAGTGTTCACGGAAGAAGGCTTCCTGAACCTCACGGCCAGAGTGCTTGATGTCTTGCGATTCAAGAAGGTCCCACCAAAGTGTGAGATTAAATCCGGGAAAATTTTCAGCTTGCTTTTTTTTATATTCGAGATACGCAGGTGTGTTTACAATTTTCTCAATTGCTTGTGCATACTCGCCTTGACTGCTGTCCGCCTTATCTTCCGTTCCCAGCCGTGGAACCGTTGTACTTCGTCCTTCCGCCGCTTGTGTCTCCTCGGCCGTACGCGGGTGAGGCGTTACAGATTTGTATATTACCACGGGGTCCATGTCTCTCGGGGATCCTAGCAGGAGCCATCCGACTACACCGAGGGCGAGAATAATCATGATGGTACCGATGTTATAGAGATGTTTTCTCTTCATTTTCTTACCTCAGAAGATATCTGTGTGGGTGCTCCTGAGCGGAGCACCCATGATGAAAACGACGTATTTCTAAACTTATTCGTCATCGTTGCAGTAGTCTGCCGCGTTATCACAAACTTCATCTGCGTCAGCATTTGCATCTTGGCATTGAGAAGAGTTTGCACCATACGTAGCGCACGTGTTCGATGCATATTCAGCCTCTTGGGCACATATCTCCCATAATTGGGAACAGTAATTCATATCCTCGGAATCAGATGCCTCTAGATCGTTAAACATCACGAAGCCAGCAGTTAGCACAAAAAGCACTGCAAGAACCGGCATACTTTTCAACAGAAAGTTTTTCAGAATCATAAATTTTCATCCTTTTTTTTTGAAGGATTGCGTTTGAGTTGATAGCAACCTTCCTATTTTATAGCAAACTGACCTAAAAGTTGCACAAAACCAAGGTGTTTTATGCTGCAATTTAGGTTAGTGCTGTCATATTCCCTTAAATCGCTATGGCAGTGCCGCGCTGATAGGTGCTCATATCACCCACGACGCTCCTATAAAAAAATAGGAAACTACCATTTCTTAAGTTTTGGACGCTTTTTGAAAAACCTCACGTAATAGATCAGGTTAGTTAGCAATACCTTAGGGATTCCTCTAACCTTTTTCTATATCTCGTTCTGCTGAGGAAATTGTGTTTGTGTTTTCGGCGTTTCACCTATATCGTGAGAAACCTATCCAATCACACATAAATTGTCCAAACTTTTAGAAAAGGTACAGGATACCTTCTCTATAATTAAAAGACACAGTTTTTTCCCAAAAGGGTGCATATTGGGAAAAAAATTATTATCTCCTATTGCTTAGACAGATTTTTCAGGTTCCCATCGGAATTTTGTGCCGCGTTTTGCACCGATACTTTCGAGCTTTTCAGTGATCCGCATCGTCTTTTCAATGAGCAACGCCTCATCTCTAATCGCTTCAACATTCAACCGCAGCAGTGGTTCCGTGTTGGATTCCCGGAGATTAAGCCGCCAACTACCAGGACCGGATAGAAATCTGACAGATAAACCGTCAATAGGTGCCTCAAGATCCGGATCGCCCCAAGCGTGTATCGCATCGCTGATGGCATCCAACGCATCTCGTATCTGAGAACGTTTTTCAAAAGCGTAATTGATCTCACCGGAGACCGGATATGCTGCTCGCAAAGGATTCACGGCTTCAGCCAGTGATATTCCTTGAACGCTGAGATATTCAAGCACGATCAGAAATGGGATCATCCCGTTGTCGGCATAGAAATTGTCTCGGAAATAGTAGTGTCCGCTCGCTTCTCCGGCGAAAAGAGCATCTGTCTTTCGCATACGCGCTTTGATGAACGAATGACCACACCGGTTGAGAATCGGGATGCCGTTTGCCGAGACGACAGCATTTTCTACTGCCCACATCGCCCTTGGATCAAAGATGACCCCACCGCTACCTCTTTCCAGTAGGACTCGTTCTGCAAGTAATGCCGTGATATAACACCCCTCAACAAACGTTCCCGTCTCATCAAAAAAAAAGCACCGATCGGCATCGGCATCCCATGTCACTGCCAGATCCGCGTCTGTTTCCTTAACCGCCGCCGCGGTTAACTCACGGTTTTCTGGTCTCAGCGGATCCGGTCTACCACCAGGGATCTTTGCGAAGCTCCCATCCGGATCTACAAACAAACGTCTACATACCTGAATCGGTGTACCTGCTAACAGCCGTTCAGCAATACACCCAGCAAGTCCACCATTGGCGTTGATAACGATCCGTTTCCTCAACAACCGTTCCAAACCAACAAACGAACGAAGATGTGCTAAATAGGCATTCAGAAATTGAGAAGGTTGAAAGGTGTCACAACGGTGTCTGTTTCGTTTATTAAATGGGTGTTCGCTTACAATAGCATCTCGCACATCAAGGAGTCCAGTGTCCGCGGAGATCGGCGTGGCATGCTGACGAACCAACTTCATGCCGTTATACGCCGCTGGATTATGGGATGCCGAGATTACAATACCCCCATCCGTTTTATAGTGTGCTACACTGAAATAGAGCATATCCGTCGAAATCTGACCAAGGTTAAGAACCTTGGCACCACTATCTTGTAAACCGTTTGCCACCTGCTGCCACAACTGCGGAGAACTTTCACGAACATCATGCCCCAACGCAACTGTCTTTGGTTGAAAACACTCAGCATAGGCACACGCAATCCGATAAAAGTCTTTCGGTTCAAAATCCACGCCAAAAATACCGCGAATATCATACGCTCGGAAGATGTCAAGATTCATCGAAAACCCCTTTTGGGAAATGCCGTCTTGCATAAGAGAGCCGCTCTGGAACTCCAATATCGATCCAACTCACATCCGATCGCAACGTCCACAAATTTGATATATCTGGGAAAACATCTCGCTCAATTGAAAAACGCGCTCTATCTTTCGGGAACACATCGGCAACTGTTTTATTCAAGAGATACACTCCACCATTGATATCCCCTGCAGAGCAGGTTGACTGTTTCTCACGAAAAGTTATGATCTTACCGCTGGTATCCGATACAATTTGTCCGTAGGGACGCACGTCATCAACATACACACTCAACAGTAATCCGATCATACCTCGGTGGAATCTGCATAACATTTTTCGGAGCGAAAAATCGGCAAGTAGGATGTCCTCGTTCAGCACAAAGAAGGGAGATGTCCGAATCTGTTTCATTGCATTTTGAATAGCGCCGCCAGTCCCGAGTCGCTGCTCCTCTTTCGCATAGCGAACCCACACACCGCGGCGGCAGTCACCGACGTGTTCATAAAGTACATTGTGCAAATGCCCCGACGCGAGGATGACTTCTCGAACATCTGCATATTTCAGCAGTTGAAGCTGCCAATCCACTACTGTCCTACCGGCAATGTCAAGCAACACTTTTGGAATCGTTTTCGTTGCTTCCCCTAATCGCGTCGCCAATCCACCACATAGAATAATCGCTTGCATAGGATCTTGCTACTTCCTTTATTCGCACGGCGTTCCACTCGCCCGTAACAATTGATTCGCTCGAAATTTATGCCCATCCACCAAAATCGTCGGAGACGCTTTAATCTGCAACGCTGCGGCACGCTGAATGTTTTCTCGGAAAAGTTGCTCTGCCTCAGGAGCGTCAAACAACGCTTGAATCTCCGCAACATCAATACCGAGTTCCCATGCACAATCCTCCCAACTCTTGTCGAGTTTTTTGCCGCGGCATAAAATATAGTCGAGATACCGATCTGGATATTCTTGTGCGATCAGGAGCTGCCGGACATTTTCCGCAATTTCCGGGTAGCCGTGCAGACTCGTAAACGGTGATATATTTTGTGCGGCCGGTGCTACCTTCTCTTGTGCGATAAACTGCAGCTTGAAATCAATCGCGTCGCCAAATTTTTTCACAATCGGAATAATCTTTTCTTCTGCCTGAACGCCGTAGGGGCAATGACTCATCACAAACAACTCCAATGTCGGCTTCCCCATGCGTGCGATGCGGGACCTTAAGAGTTCCTCCAAGTTCATCGGTTGGCGGCTATGATCGACATCTTTGGTATGGAGTGCCACCACTTCCGTGAAGCCGGGTGAATGTTTCGAGTCATGGCATTCTAAACATAGCGATGTATCCGCCCCGCTGCGGATATTGCTCTTTTTTGGGTTGCCGACGTGCTGCTTACCGGGGCCGTGGCACGTTTCGCACTGCACCCCTTTGAGTGTTGAATCTTGCTCTCCGATCTGAAATCCTGTGGCGTAACCGAAACCAGTGGTATGGCAGGAGACGCACACCGCGTCAAAGTATCGCTCCTTTTTCAGAAGTGTTTCGTAGGCGAAAGCATGGCGCGTTGCAGACCACTGTAGATATTCCTGTTCATGACATCGCTGGCACGCTGCTGCCGAGGTATATCCGTTTTCCCGCTGCTGTTCTAAAAGCTGCTTGGCAAAAAGTCGTGAATCGTGCGACGGGTTTTCATCTGCGATCTCTCGATAGAAATCTGTGAGCAGTTGACGGATCGGTTCAGACTCACCGACTTCGGCTGTCAATGCCAATTCTGTTGTATAGTGGCGCGCCAACTCCCCGTTTGAATCCATCCAAAGTGCTAACACACCCAAGGTTTTTCCTTCAGGTTTACAACCGACATACAGCGTTCCACCTTCAGATACCGTAGCCTCAATCCTATCGGGTAGGATGACCGCATCAATATGTTCTGAATTTCCTGGATCCCCCAATGCCACAATAACATCTGCTTGTGATACAACTTCTTCGCTCGCCTCGCCAGCGACAAGGGCAAGGGTTCGCTGTCCAACTTGCTCAATAAGGAACGGCTGCGTGAAATCGCCGCGCCCCGTACCTGATGCCAAGAACGGGAACGTTGCAACAGCACGCTGCCGATTCAGGTAGGCATCAGAATATCCAAGATCCGATTCACTCAGTGCCACCGCCGAATACCGCATCGCTGTCAACGCCTTGATATGCGTTTCGCAGCGGTGGGCATCTATCTCCGCGTCCCCATCAAAAATGTCCCCAGAATCAACCAAAAGCGTCTGGATCCCACGCTTCTGAAACTCCTCCACAACATACGCACGTCTCGGCAACCCACCGGCCTGTTCTTGGTAACACCCACACGGTTCCAAGTGGCTCTCCGTGCCGCCAGTATAGAAGATAACCACAGAAGGCGGTTCGCCGCTTTCAAGTTCCGTCATCACTGTTTCCAAACGATCCCCGAAAACCGGACGTGCTTGCTGTTTTACCGCTTGTATCTTCTTGAGTCTTTGAGATTCTGCCCATTGCGAATAAAGTGGTGGTAATGTTACCACCACCGTCAAAATTGTTAGAACTAAAATTGCACGTTTCATAAAGATAAATTAAATCAAAATCTCTTGATCCGTAATCCTTTCGTATGTAGAGAATGGCTGTCAGTTATCAGTACGATTTTTTGTTAAAAATCTTTCAGTTGTCAGCCAAGAGACAATTTGTGGCGGGCACTTTTCTCGTAGCTACCACGAGGATATGATTGTGTACTGAAAATTGAGTACTGGTAACTTGCAACTCAATTAAAATAGCTGCATTAGTTTTAGATAAAACGGTCCTTGGCAGAAAATCGTGAGCAGGGCCCCGAAAGAGATCACCGGTGCGAAGCGAACAGAAGGTTGAATCCTTATCTGGTTCTTAAATTCCGCAAGTGCCCCGGATGCTGCAAGGTGCTGCAAGTGCGCGATCTCTTCGGCATCAAGCCCCACAGGATTCGGCGAAATGACAATATTGTCGTCCTGACTGCTTGAAAACGCAACCTGTTTTTTCTCATAACGGACACCGCCATCCGGCTGTGGTACCCGAACAATCTGCTCCGCAGGAATCATACCGACCCGCAGACCATTGACATCAATAGCACTATCTAACGCTATACTTGCTAAGTCCAGGACCAGCTGCTTAGCGAGAACAAAAACGATGAGATACAGTCCGAAGAAAAAAGCAAAAGTCAAAAGAAACGCTGGCACAGACGGTGCCGACTGAACCGAGAGCCACACACACGCAAATCCAACAATCGCGTAATACACCGGCGTTTTCGGAACCGGTGCCAGTATCTTCTGTATCAAAGTGAAAACCATTAAGACTAAAAGTAGACGTACAAATTGGTCAGGTTGCCAGTCCAGCAGCTCCAACAGGGGTGTCAGCGCGGTCGCGATACCGATGAAGAGAAGCAGATTAAAAAATTTCTCAAGGAGTGCAGCCATCTGAAAGTTCGACATCACAAAACTCTGGAGAAGTGCCAACTTGTTCGGCATCAATACAAATTTGAAAAGTAGATACCCCAGTCCGCCTACCGAATATGGAATGACAATATTCAGCGCGAGAATTAACGGCGGAAAACTCAGGCTACCGCTCAAGTTTTTGAAAAGCGATAAGGGAAAACTCAGACACAATCCCCAAAAGAGTTTAGAGTCCCCCGGTGAGAAGATACCGAACCAATAGAACGCGAAGGCAATAAGTCCGCTCGCAAAGAAAAGCCCGAAAATATAGAGAGGCGTTGTCGTGCCGAGATACCATGACATCAATTGACTCAGCATCCCGGCATAAAGGAGTCCGAGTGAACAAACGTTGCGGATCTTCTGTGTCTTCAGGTCGGTGTAACTTGCATATCCACAGAAAACAAGGGCTAAAACTAGAAGAAAAGTCTCGTAATATGACATTAGTGTATTCTCAATTGCTTAAGAGCAGCGTATCATTTCTCTGAGTAGGCGGGATTCCACGAAGTTGAAATAAATATTGGGGCTTGGGTGTTTCCTATGGTCTTGTGCCTACCCACAGTAATTCCTGATGGAGGGCGATCCTGCCTTAAAGGAACAGGATCGCGAAAATAAAGCGTCAATAACTTGAATTAATTCTTGTATCACAAGGATCATGATTTAACGCATTCGTTTACCCACGTCCCTTCGCATGTGCCTTCGTTCAGTGACCCATTACACTTAAGTACACAAGACTCCCCCGGGTCGCAGTGGTAATCCTCATAACACTCATGGCCTTCAGCATAAGCCGAAGGAGAAAGCACGGATTGAACTAACAACAAACTCCCACCTGTTATACCTAATACCATTGGTGTTTTGAGACCAACACGTCCGTCTTCAGATTTCAGGAAGTGATTAATCTGATATTTATCAAAGTTATCATGGAGGCAGTAATAATCAAGAGAGAGTAGGTATAGCAAGGTGAAAATGCGTCTGTTTTGAAAAAGTTGCTTGATTTTTAGCGCATGAAATGGCATCCTAATGATTCAAAAAACCACCT
>JAJEEK010000077.1 GCA_022821065.1 Candidatus Poribacteria bacterium | reverse complement strand
TTCCTGTGTTTGTGGAATCCGACTTTCCGCCACAAATGCTTCTAAGTGTGTGTTGACAACACGGTAAGTGACACCGGAAACGGTGGCATCTATGGCAATGTATCCTCTTTGTATTTCAAGCCCAAGCATTTCAATCGTAAGTGCATGGGTGTAGTTCATGCTCACAGGGCGTGATACCATGACATCGCTGCGAGACAGTATCACATCATAATCCGTTAAACGCACATCAACAATACCGGTATCGGTAAACATCGGCATTTCAACATCCAGATTTTCAACTTTTCCAGCGATCTCATAACTTAAGCCTTCTGCCTGAAGCGCGTCCATCAAAATTTGAAGATAATCTAAGACGACCTCTTCCGCTGGAACAGTTCCACCCGTGATCCGATCACCCGGGCTTTGCTGACGAATGAGCGAAATCTCTTGTAAGCCGATAAGATGCGGTTGAGATGCCTTTATAGATTTGGCAATCGCCGCAGCGCGTCCCGGAAAATCGGAGGCAACAACGTTGTTATACATATTAGCGACCTCTTGCGGGACTTGCAAGAGATTCTCTACAGCCAAAAGTGGTTCTGCACTGCTCCCGACGTAAACGTTATAGGTCATCACTATAAGCGATTCCGCATCAACTACGGTGCTGTCATCCGGTAGCATCGGATCTGATATTCTTTCGCAACCCGAAAGGCTCAATAAAATCCCAAACAACAGAAGCATAATTTTGATGGAACTGACAAATTTTGAAAACGTACTATAAAAATCCATTTTTTTTACCATATTTATCTCCAATGCCTCAGTTTTCAAATTGAGGAAACTTTGCTAAGCGGCGATCTTCTGACCGCAACCAATATTGATTTTCTATTGCACATGAAAAACTGTACGAAAAAGAGAATACCATAAACCTGCCTACATGTCAAACCGAAATTATTCAACGACTTTCGCTTGACATTTACCTGCGTTTCCACTATACTTAAGGCAATTTGTAAAAGATGTATGGAGGTATGTATTGTGGTGAAATTCTACTATCAATTCTGTTTTCGTTATTGGAAATTGACGTTTGCAGGTGTCCTGATGACAGCAGTTCTTCTTATCGGGTGCAGTCAAAAGACAAGCGCACCGGAGACCTCTCAAACGGCATCGCTCTCTGCAACAATCGTTGAGATTGATGACCACGGCAATGCTGTAACGAACCTGGAAATCGCGCCCTTTACTAAACGCGGTTGGAAACTCGGCGACACACTCGAAGCGACGTTTGCAACCGGACAGAAGATCCAAATAAAATTCGTTGAAAACTATGGCGATGTCCCGGTCGGGGGCTATTTGGGAAGGTTTTCGACCTCTACCAAACAGTTCAAGATTGCGATTAACATGGGCAACATCGCTAAAACTTTAAATTTGCGTAACCCAAGCAAAGTGGTTCTTCAGAAAGTCGAACCGAGCACGACAAATTGAGTGGAACTGAAAATGTTATTGACCCTTAAACAAGCAAGCCGATGGGCTTCAGAACACCTAAATAAAAACGTTACACCCGCAAACATCACCTATTTAATCCAATACGGTCAGATTGAATCTGTCGTTGATAACGGGTTAACGATGGTCCAT
This sequence comes from Candidatus Poribacteria bacterium, assembly GCA_022821065.1. Taxonomy (GTDB): domain Bacteria; phylum Poribacteria; class WGA-4E; order WGA-4E; family WGA-3G; genus WGA-3G. The sequence continues at coordinate 48,642 of JAJEEK010000077.1, read as the reverse complement.
AAGCAAAGCCTTGAGGCTTATTACAGTCTGGATCGTCGAGAGAAACGGTGGAAAGACGAACTCGGCAATGAACTGAATTGGACGTTGTCCTTTGAAAAATTCAAAGAGGCGGAGACAACAAAACACGTTCATAGGCTGCATCCGTATAAAGGTAAATTTATTCCCCAATTGGTTGAATATTTTTTAGATTCGCACACTGATAACTTTAAAAAGGATATCCATTTTAAATCAGGGGATATTGTGCTGGATCCATTTTGCGGGAGCGGCACTACCTTAGTCCAAGCGAGTGAACTCGGTATGCACGCGATTGGCATTGACGTTTCAGCGTTTAACACTTTTATTTCCAATGCCAAGGTCGGGCGATATAATTTGACGCATCTGTATGAGGAAAGCCGGAAAATTACGGACGCCCTCAAGAATTTTGTCGCCACCTCTGGAATACTCGAATTTGACGCGAAACTCGCAGCGAAACTTACCGAATTCAATAACCAATATTTTCCAGTCTCTTTCAAACGCCGCGTCAGGGTGGGTGAAATCGACCAGAAACAGTATGGAGCAAAAAAAGAAGCCGCTTTTCTAAAAACGTATCGTGAACTTGTCGCGGAGCACCAAATTGATCTCCAAATGCCGTCGGATTCCGCTCGTTTCATGAAGCAGTGGTATCTTCCGGGAGTCAGAGCTGAGATTGATTTCGTCCATAACTTAATTCAAGAAGTTGAGCACCCTTCAACACGAAATGCCTTGATGTTGATATTGAGTCGGACGATCCGTTCATGCAGAGCCACAACGCACGCGGATTTAGGTACGTTGCGGAAACCCGTAACGACGACCTACTATTGCCGAAAACACGGGAAAGTGTGTAAACCGCTCTTCTCAATCCTCAGTTGGTGGGACCGATATTGTAAGGATAGTGTGCAACGATGGGGTGAATTCGGGAAATTAAAAACAGACACTTTTCAACACTGTTTAACCGGTGATTCGCGAACGATTGATATTTTCGCAATGTTAAAGGGCATAAATCCGAATTTTACAGAACAGGTCCAAAAGCAACGGATTAAGGGTATCTTCACAAGTCCACCGTATGTTGGACTTATCAATTATCACGAGCAGCACGCCTACGCTTACGATCTCTTCGGTTTCAAAAGATTAGATGAATTAGAAATTGGCCCCTTATTTAGAGGAAAAGGGAGAGAAGCGAGAGAATCCTACATTCACGGCGTTGCACAAGTCTTTAAAAACTGTAAGCGATTTTTGGCTGACGATTACGATGTCTTTGTTGTTGCAAACGATAAGTTCAACATGTATCCGACTATCGCTGAAATGGTGGGAATGCAGATTGTCAATCAACACAAGCGTCCTGTGCTGAACCGAACCGAAAAGAATCGGGGATCGGCATATTCCGAAACGATATTTCACCTGAAAAGGAAAAAGGATTGAGGGGATGCATTCACAACGACAAATAATGATTAAAGAGAAAATTAAGGATTGTATGCGTGCTAAGTTCCAATCCTACAATCCCGAAACGCGCTACATGCCATTTCATCATCGTCTGCTTGGCAAAGATCGGATGGCTTTATATTCCTTTATCCAATCCTTAAATACGACATTTGGTATCTCAATTTATGAGCCAGTAGCTATTGCGTTAGCGCGTGAAAAGTTTAAGGTCGCAAAAACGCAAGTTAAACCCTTTAATCAAATCAGCACTGAGACACAGCGACAAATACAGACAATTATCAATGAATTAGTAATTGGGACAGATAGAGAGCCTGATAAATCTTTGGAAACACAGGAAATTAGGGAAGTTTGTCAAAATGGAGACTTAGAAACAGTAAAACTGACTCAGGTGGATGTTTGGTTGGAAAACTATGAAGGCGAGTTGTTTTTATTTGACCTAAAAACTGTAAAACCTAACAAAAGTAATTTTGAGAAATTCAAGCAAACTCTTTTGCAGTGGACAGCTGCTGAACTAACACGAGATCCAGAGGCAGTTGTAAACACAATAATTGGCTTTCCTTATAATCCTTATGAGCCAGAACCGTATAAACGATGGACACTGAAAGGGATGTTAGATCTGGAGCACGAGGTTTTAATTGCAGAAGAACTCTGGGATTTTTTGGGTGGTGAAGGTAGTTATGCAGATCTGTTGGATGCCTTCGAGCAGGCAGGTATTGAGTTGAGAGCGGAGATTGATAGTTATTTCGAGAAATTTAGATATGAAGGTTGACAATACTTTTGATAAAACGGAATTACTCGAACAACTCAGGACTGCCTACGGTTTACCTTTGCAGTCCATAACCTTTTTCCCAGAAGGTGAAGACAGTTACGGCTATATTGTAGCTTCTGAAACAGGCGAGAAGTATTTTGCCAAAGCTTCAACTGCTGTGCCAAACAACCGTTTGCAGGCTGCATCACTTTTACGGCATCAGTGCAACATATCCGGCGTTGTCGCGCCCTTGAAAACGCAGAAAGGAACACTGAGCGTTCCGTGGCAAGATTTTCGTGTGGCGCTGTTTCCGTTCATTGAAGGCAAAAGCCGTTGGGATTTATGGAAAGTCGGGAAAGATTTCACCGATGCAGAACTATCACGAACCGGAGCATTACTCGCAGCGATCCACGGATGCACAGATACAATCGCATCTGATAACCTCACAGTCGCAACATACAATTTACCTGAACGGCATGAACTGCACACAGTGCTTGAAGCACCTGAACAGATACCCCCTCAAAACCGATACCAGCAGCAGCTTCTTGAAGCAATTGCGGAACACAAATCAGAGATTTTACAGACGGTTGAACGATACGATAGCCTCGGACGTTCGGCGGTATCAAAACAAACGCCTTTTGTCATTACACATGGCGATCCAACACCCGGTAATCTCATTCTGGATACTAAAAATCGACTTCATATCATCGATTGGGACGGTGTCTGCTTAGGTCCACCTGAAAAAGACTTGGTCTCTTTCACAGGTGAACGATTTGAGGTGGTTTTAGACAGTTATCTTACGGAAAGACAAGACTCGGTTACGCTACACGCCGACATTTTCGGTTTCTATATCTATGAATGGACAATCAATGAAATCCGAGATTACGGCACCAAAATCCTTTTTAAGAACAAAGACGCGCAGCAAAACGAATACGATTGGGAAAGTTTGCAGGACTATCTTCCACCGAATCGGGAATTGATGGAAGACGGAATTGTGACGCTTCGCAATACACTCGGTAGGTATAATCTTTTACCAAAAAATGGAGGTTAGACGATGTCTCAAATCAAATCCGTACTCCTCTGGGAAAACCAACGGCGTTATTTCCGTGAGGCGATTGATGCCGGTACGCTCAAAGGGGCAATTATCCCAACAGGTAGCACAGAACAGCATAACGAACACTTAGCGATGTATCACGATACACAAAGTGCCGTGTATGTGTCCAAATTAGCGGCTGAAAAATTGTTCCCCCAAGTGATCGTTACAACGCCTTTAGCCATCGGTGTCTCGGAACACTGGATGGACCATAAAGGAACGCTCACGCTCCGAGCAGAAGTTTTCGGCGAAGTATTATACGATGTCGCTGATAGCATGCGTCGGCATGGGGTTGAAAACATTCTGATTGTCAACGGTCATGCTGGCAACGCGGGTCCGGTGAACCAACGCTTGGACGACTACCGAGAGAAACTCGGTATCAATATTGCGTTTCACTCCTATTGGGAAGCGTACAGCAATGAGTTGGTGCAGGAACAGATGGAATCGGGTATCTGTCCGGGACACGCTGCAGAATTTGAAACGGCGTTCGCGCTCGCTGCCTTTGCGGAGAATGTAGATTGGAACGGTGTGGATTACGACAGTGCGAAACTCACGATCTCTAATGAAGGGCAAGCGAAGTCTGACCGCGAATACCATCATCAAGCAAAACTTGCTACAGCAGAAAAAGGGCAAGCGATGATTGATGTCGCTGTAGACTGGGTTGCAGAGAAAATGCAGTCAATGCTTTAGGAGTTGTCGGTTGTCAGCCTTCAGTTAGTTTGTAAATATATCGAAAGTTGCGAAGTGTACTAAAGTTGTTGACCACTTTACAAACTTTAGCACACTTCGCAGTCTTTAAAACTTTTCGACAATCGATAACTGGCAACTGACAACTTTTCTAATGTCCCTCAAGAGCTTTGCGCAATCCGTCACCTTCCTGCCGCCACCAACTGTAGAGGATGGAAATATCGGTGCCGATACAGAAGTGTCGCACCCCTATATCCAGATAGCGTTTCGCGTCGTCGGCACTTCCGATTTCAGCACGTGGCGGGACCCCCATTTTTACGGCGGTCTTGAACACCCTGTCGTGTGCCTCTCGGATTTCAGGCGCACCACGTTGACCGACCCTCCCGATACTCATCGAATAGTCTGAACCACCCCATTGGATCATATCAACGCCTTCGACAGATAGTACCTCTTCGAGGTTCTCAACGGTGCCTTTCTTTTCAATCATAATGACGTTGACGACATCGCGGAGTGCCTGCACGTATTCCGGCCCGCCACCGTAACCCATATAGGAGAATCGGCGGGTTGCCACACCGTAGCTGCCCCCATCTTCCGGTGTATCTGCACGCGTTATCTTCACGCATTCCTTCACATCTTCAACGTTTTGGCAGTCTGCATAAAGTACGCTCTGGAAACCTGAACCTATTGCGCGTTGCGCGATGAAACCTCGCGGTTCTTGGTCTACCTTAATCATTGTGGAGATGTTGTGCAGCTCAGCCGCTCGACATAGGTTATCCAGATCGTGCAGATCAAACGGACCGTATTCACCTACAAATTCGACGTAGTCATACAAACCTGTGTGACCAATCGCCTCAACGATGGAGGGCCAAGTGGTATGGATATGTGTGCCAACTGTCGGTTTGTCAGCGTTGAGTAGTTCTCTAAATGTATTTTTTCGCATAAATTGCTCCTCTATTTTTGGGTATAGGACATAGTATTCCAGTCTATATTAACATTACCAAATATCTGTACTTTTTACAACAACTTTTGGCTTCAAGGGACACTAAAACACTTGCTTGTCAACACTGTTTCTGATAAACTTGCAATATCTGACTCGGATTAATTGATTCTTCCAAATGCTCTTCCTTGAAAATAAATACAGATAGAGGTTTCTCATGGAAAATTTGATGAAATTGCCAACAAATTTTACGGACTATTTGACAATCGAAAACGCCGATCTCCGTTTCAGAGAGGCGACCGATGTTGCGGAACGCGTCATTGATGCAGGCGTAGAAATCTACCCGAATATGGATCACGCCGCAATTTTTTGCGATCCACCACACCTCGTTGCAGACGGTTTGAAGCAACTCGGTTACGTCAACGGTTGGGATGCGCGGTGCTATCCATCGCCTGTTGACGGTTGCGACTACATCAATGTCTCGGCACAATTACCAGCGGACAGTCCTGCCCGCAACGATGGATGGTTCGATTACGTCGCCGTTGTGCATCCGGTTGATAAACTGGCACTGCAGCACATGCTTGGGCAGGGATACGGGAACCCGTTTATCCATCACCTGACGTGGGGACTTGTACCCCCCGAGCGCGCCGGTGACGATGATTTTGAATACGCCAGTCATGTTGTACCATTTATGGTAAAGAGACGGGAAGTTATCGGCGATGCTATCGGTGATGCTCCGGGTACGCTAATTATAGCGTTACCGGAGAACGTCCTTACACACCCGAAGTTTGAAGAATCTTTACCGATATGGCTTGGTAATCTTGACGAAGACGAGTATCAGGTCGAATCTATGCAGGGCGGTGGTTTCCTAATCCAATTCTTTGTGCTAACCGGTGGCAGGATCGAAGTCGCCTTACGTGTAGACACAACACAGACCTTTAATCCAAAAAGCGTCCATAAAATCTCTGAAGATGAAATCAGTGCCATTCAGGATGAATAGAAAGATTTGTTCTTCTTTATTGCAAATTCTGATGTTAATTGGGTATAATATCTATGAAAATAAGGTTAGCGTTTTTTAGATATTTCGTTGAAAGGAGAAAGTAAAATGGATACAAAATGGATCCAATCGAATCCATCTATCATGATGGGAAAACCTGTCATCACCGGGACCCGTATTCCTGTTGAGCTGATTTTGGAGAAGTTCGCGGCAGGCGAAACAATTGAGCAACTGCTTGAAGCATATCCGCGTTTAACAGAGGAGGGTATCCGTGCAGCTTTTCGTTTTGCGGCGCAAGCTCTTCGCGCTGATGTCATTTATCCTGTATCAGAACAAACGCCATGAATCTTATTGTAGACGAAAACGTTGACAAACTCGTTGTAGACGCACTTCGACAGGATAGGCATAACGTTTTATACGTTGCAGAGTTCGCACCAAGCATTGACGATGAAACTGTGTTAGAGCAAGCCAACCAAAATGGCGCATTACTGATTACGGAAGATAAAGACTTCGGAGAACTTGTCTACCGCCAGGGCAGCATCCATACAGGGGTTGTTCTTATTCGCCTTGATGGTTTATCTAAGCAGGCGAAAGCGAGAATTGTCTCAACTGTTTTCGAGAATCAAGGTTCCCAATTACTGGGAGCTTTCAGTGTTATTTCTCCCGGACGGGTCAGGATTCGTCAACCGGAATAATCAACAGTCAAGTACTTATTTTTTAGTTCCGTTGACAAGAGAAAATTCCCATGATATACTTAACGTAATTTTACATAAAATGAATCTTTTATCATTTTTCAAAACTTACAGACCATTCAAAATGGGTCAGATATGAACCGTAAAAATATTCCAAAAACTGATTCTATTCAAGAGCTTGTGCATTTCTGGGACATGCATGACTTAACCGATTTTGAAGATGAACTTGAGGAAGTGGATGAACCTGTTTTTGAACTTTCTGCCCGACTCCTTGTTGCTTTAGCACCTGGTGAGTTGGAAACAATTAACGCCCTTGCTCAATCGCGTGGGATGTCCCCTGAAAACCTAATTCGCGAGTGGGTTGTTGAACGTATTGAAACAAGGTAGTCACTGAAAGGAGGTTCTGACAAATGGCGTATAGCAATTTTACCTTAGAAGAGGTATTGACAACATTTCAATTGGAAACTGTTGAATCTATAGACATCTTTGCTAGCGCAGAACCCATAGCACCAAGTCCGGAACTCATGGTGGAGTTAGAAAAAAAGGTCCCTGTGGCTGCCGCCGTAAATACCGAGAAAGCACGTTCCGAACTGATTGTCGCTAATATTCTGATTGAACTCCGCGAGAAATTTGAGCGTCGCATCAGTCTCTTTTCTGGCATTGATTTTAATGTTGATGCCGAAAATGGATTGACAGGGGTATGCGATTTCTTAATAAGTCTATCGCCGATGCAATCTCTTTTGCGGGCACCTGTTATCGTACTTGTTGAAGCAAAGAAGGAAGATCCCACACCTGGGCTGGGACAGTGTGTCGCCGAGATGATCGCCGCACAACGCTTTAATGCTGAAAAAGGTAATGATATTCCTTACATTTATGGTGCAGCCACAACAGGGACAGAGTGGAAATTCCTTAAATTAAAAGAAAATCACTTGTCTATTGATATAACAGTCTACCAAATCGCACAATGCGACAAAATCCTCGGTATTCTCGCCAGCATGGTGGAGCAAAAGGTATAGGTCTCTGAGGCAATTGGAGTCATTGAGACCTGAAATCGCACCACGAAAATAAAAATTTGCAATTAAGGCGCAAATATCGTATAATATAATAATCAGCGAACATTCATACGAAAAACCTTTTTAATCCAATCCAGAGAGGTTGAAAAAAGGATGCAAGATCACAATTTGAATCGGATCCAAAATGTAGACTGTCCATCGGAATTGTTTGGTTGATGCCTTTCTCGTCACGTTAGACGGGAGAGGCTTTTTTGTTATTAAGAAACCTCATAGGACCCAAAATAATGAAAATGCGTGAAAAAGCACAAGTGATGAACGCCGAAGAAATTCGTCGCGCCTTACTCAGGATCGCTCACGAAATTTTAGAACATAACCATAAGCATATCGATGATCTCGTGCTTGTTGGCGTTAAAAGCCGTGGTGATATTCTGGCCCATCGCATCGCCGAAAACCTCGAACGCATCGAACAGATTGAGGTAAACGTCGGTGCAATTGATGCCACACTCTATCGAGATGATATTAACCTCCATGAAAGACAGATTCAGGTTAATACAACCGATATACCTTTTGATATCACCGACAAATGGGTAATCTTAGTAGACGAGGTACTCTATACAGGACGCACCGTTCGCGCCGCAATGGATGCACTTATGGACTTCGGTAGACCCGCCGCAATCCAATTGGCAACCTTGGTTGACAGAGGTCATCGCGAACTGCCGATCGCCTCCGATTACGTGGGCAAAAATGTCCCGACCTCCCGAAAAGAGTTCGTGCGGGTACGCCTCGCCGAAGAGGGTGGCGTAGACGCCGCGACCATTTATGAAAGGGAGGGTGAATGAGCGACGCGTTTATCGTTAACGGACATATTATTGATCCAGCAAATAATATTGACGAAATCAGGAACCTCCATATCACGGATGGTAAAATCGTTAAGATCAGCGGCATCGAAAAATCAGCCGACGACCAGACTGCCAATGTATACGACGCGACGGGGTTAGTTGTGGTCCCGGGCCTAATCGATATGCATGTGCATCTCCGTGAACCCGGATTTGCACATAAAGAGACAATTGAGAGTGGCACAGCAGCGGCAGCAGCGGGTGGGTTCACATCCGTCGCCTGTATGGCAAACACGTCACCGGTAATAGATACGCCTGAGAAGATTGAACAGATTCATAACATCGCCAGCAAGACTGCAAAGACAAATGTTTTTCCATTCGGTAGTATTACCAAAGGACTCACCGGTGAGGAACTTACCGATATGCGTGGGATGTATTCAGCAGGAGCCGTCGGTTTCACCGATGACGGCGTTACCGTCATGAATGCTGCACTCATGCGAGACGCGCTCGCGTTGAGCGCAGAACTCGGTTTTCCGATCATGGTTCACTGTGAAGATCATAATCTGAATGCTGGTGCCGTCATGAATCTCGGAGAGACATCGCGAAAGCTCGGTCTTATCGGGAGTCCTAATGCTGCAGAGGACATCATTGTTGCACGTGATATTATGTTAGCAGAGATGACGGGTGGACACCTTCATGTCCTACACGTCAGCACTGCCGGTTCCGTTGAGTTGGTCCGTCAGGGAAAGAAGCGCGGTGTTCATGTTACCGCTGAGGCGTGTCCGCACCACTGGATTCTCACCGACGCAGAGGTCGAGAAACAGGGAACGAATGCCAAGATGCATCCGCCACTCCGTACACAGACCGACATTGATGCAATTATTGAGGGATTGCAAGACGGCACAATCAATGCCATCGCGACCGACCACGCCCCTCACGCGCCTTCAGAAAAGGCACAAGGTATGGTTGACGCGCCTAACGGTATTATCGGCTTAGAGACATGTCTGCCCCTTGTGTTTACATATCTCGTTCAACCGGGACATCTCACACTGGCAGAGGCAATCGCAAAGATGACCCTTGTTCCGGCAAATATACTCGGTATTGACCGAGGAACGCTTTCTGTCGGCGCGGTTGCGGATGTTACTGTCATTGATGTGGAGACACTGAATCGGGTTGACATAACGAAATCTCGTTCAAAAAGTCAAAATACACCTTTTAATGGTTGGGAACTTAAAGGTTGGCAGACGGTTACACTTAGGGAGGGTAACAGAATAGGAGTGCCCCCCAGCTCGCGATAAAAAAGCGCGTAGCCTGCAACAACGGTGCAGGCGGATATACGGAGAAGACTGTTTCTTCTACAATCCGCCCGAACGAACCGCAAGGAAAATTAAAAAAAATGAAAGCAATTCTGGCGTTAACCGACGGAACAGTTTTCGAGGGTGAACAGTTTGGAGCGACAGGCGAAGCCATCGGTGAAGTCGTCTTTAATACCAGTATGACTGGTTATCAGGAAGTCCTAACCGATCCATCCTACAAGGGACAGATTGTCACGATGACATATCCGTTGATAGGTAATTACGGTTGCAACGAAGCAGACGTTGAATCTATCGGTCCACAAGTAGAAGGTTTTGTTGTTCGTGAATACAGTGCGTACCATAGCAATTGGCGTTCAAAATGGAGTTTAGATACTTATCTATCCGAGCACGGTATCATCGGCATTCAAGGGATTGATACACGGGCACTCACGCGTCGTCTTCGGGTTCACGGTGTCATGAACGGTTGCCTCTCTACAGATGACTTGAACCCTGAAAGCCTTGTGGCGAAAGCCAAAGCGTGGCATGGATTGGTCGGTTGGGACTTGGTCCAACGCGTGACTTGTCCGAACCCGTACGCGTGGCGTAATGGCACGGTCAGCCATCAGCAAAAGGGTGTTGTGCCCCTTGAAAGCGATGTCAATGACTACAGACTGAGAGACGAAAGCCGAAAGCCGAAAGCCGAAAGCTATAAAGTCATCGCTCTCGATTTCGGCATTAAATATAACATCTTGCGTCAACTCACTGAACACGGATGCGAAGTGCAAGTTGTGCCAGCGCAGACAACTGCTGAGGAGATTCTCGCAGCGGAACCAGACGGCGTTTTCCTCTCAAACGGTCCGGGTGATCCCATGCCCGTCGGCTACGCAATCGAGACGATCCAGGGGTTGATAGGCAAAAAACCGCTTTTCGGGATCTGTTTGGGACACCAACTCCTCGGACTTGCGCTCGGTGGAAAAACCTATAAACTGAAATTTGGACACCGAGGCGCGAACCAACCCGTCAAACACCTTGAGAACAACCGAGTCGAAATTACATCCCAAAACCACGGATTCTGCGTTGATATCGATTCACTGCCGAATAGCGTTGACATCACGCATATCAATTTAAATGATGATACGCTGGAAGGGATACAGCATCGGGAGTATCCTCTCTTTTCTGTGCAGTATCATCCAGAAGCGTCCCCCGGTCCGCACGATGCAAGTTATCTCTTTTCGCACTTTACTGAGATGATGGATGAATGTTAACCAATTGAGGGCAGCCTGTAGCCGAAGGCGAAAGGCGGGTTTTTGAGAACCCAGCCCCTGTCTAAAGGGACCTGACAGACCCGTTAGGACCAAATTAAAAGATGCCAAAGCGAACAGATATAAATAAAATTTTAATTATAGGATCCGGAGCAATTATCATCGGACAGGCGTGTGAGTTTGACTACTCAGGGACGCAGGCATGTAAGGCACTTAAAGAGGAGGGGTACGAAATTACCCTCGTCAATAGCAATCCTGCCACGATTATGACCGACCCGGATTTCGCCGATCAGACCTACATCGAACCCATCACGGCTGACACGGTGGAACTTGTCATTGCCAAAGAGCGTCCAGATGCCCTGCTACCGACACTCGGTGGACAAACCGCTTTGAACGTGTCCGTCGAACTTGCAGAGTCAGGTGTACTTGATAAGTATGGCGTTGAACTTATCGGGGCAAAGTTACCAGCTATCCAAAAAGCGGAAGACCGCGCACTCTTCAAAGAGGCGATGATAGAAATCGGACTTGAAGTCCCGCAGAGCGGCATTGCACACACCGTCCACGAGGCACTCGAACTGGTCCAAGAGATCGGTTTTCCGGCAATTATCCGTCCGGCGTTTACACTCGGTGGTACAGGGGGCGGGATCGCTTACAACATCGAAGAATACGAAAAGATGGTAGCGAAAGGACTCGCCCTCAGTCCAATCAGCGAATTGTTGATTGAAGAGTCTGTCATCGGATGGAAAGAATTCGAGCTAGAGGTGATGCGAGATGGGGCAGACAATGTTGTTATCATCTGCTCGATTGAAAATGTTGATGCGATGGGTGTCCACACGGGAGATAGTATCACTGTCGCACCGATCCAGACCTTGACGGATAAAGAATATCAGTTGATGCGAGATTCCGCGATTAAAATCATCCGAGAAATAGGTGTTGACACTGGGGGTTCTAATATCCAATTTGCTGTTGATCCAAAGACGGGGAGGCAGGTGGTTATTGAGATGAACCCGCGTGTCTCGCGCAGCTCCGCGCTTGCGTCAAAAGCGACAGGTTTTCCAATCGCCAAAATCGCAGCCAAACTCGCCGTCGGCTACAATTTAGATGAAATTCCGAACGACATCACTGCTGAAACACCTGCCTGCTTTGAGCCGACAATCGATTATGTCGTCGTCAAAATCCCGCGCTGGGCATTTGAGAAATTCCAAGGGACTGATGAAACACTCACAACACAGATGAAATCCGTCGGCGAGGCTATGGCTATCGGCAGGACCTTTAAAGAGGCGTTACAGAAGGGACTACGGTCCCTGGAGAATGGTTGGTACGGGTTAGATAACCACCCACTCGATGATCTACCGTTGTCTGAAATCCCAAGCAAACTGAGCATTCCTAATGTCAAGCGGATATTTTATATCAAAGCTGCACTCACACGCGGGATGAGCATTGAAGAGATACACGCCTATTCACACATCGATCCGTTCTTCCTCTATAATTTGAAGGAAATTGTTGACTTTGAAAATGCACTGTGCGAACCGAACACAGAAAAACATATTAAACAGCATCTAAAAAATATTGTTACAGACCCAGGATCACAAAACGGTGGTGCGGATGCTGATGTCGCAAAAACAGTTTTGCAGCAGGCAAAACAATTTGGATTTTCCGATCAGCAGTTGGCGGAGATATATGACGTGTCCGAAGGAACTATCCGTGAATGTCGGAAGGATCTCGGTATTGAAGCGACGTTCAAAACCGTTGATACTTGTGCCGCTGAATTCGAGGCAGAAACGCCGTACTATTATTCTACCCTTTCGAGTGAAGATGAGGTGCGACCTTCCGATAAAGAAAAAATTATGATTCTCGGCGGCGGTCCGAACCGGATTGGACAAGGTATCGAATTTGACTACTGCTGTGTCCATGCTGCAATCGCACTCAAAGACGACGGCTATGAAACTATTATGGTGAACAGCAATCCCGAAACCGTCAGCACCGATTACGATACCTCTGACCGCCTCTATTTTGAACCGTTGACGGTTGAACACGTTCTGAACATCTATCACAAAGAGAAACCGTCTGGGGTCATTGTGCAGTTCGGTGGACAGACCCCGTTGAACCTCGCGCTCGCGCTCAAAGAGGCAGGCGTGCCGATAATTGGCACGAGTCCTGAAGACATCGCGCGCTCCGAGGATCGACGCCTCTTTAAAGCCGTGTTAAACGACATCGGGTTAAGGCAACCGCCCAACGGGACAGCAACATCCAGTGAAGAAGCCGCCCCTATCGCTGCTGCGCTCGGCTACCCTGTCATTGTCCGTCCATCTTATGTTTTGGGCGGACGCGCGATGCAAATCGTTTACGATGAAGCACTCTTACATGAGTATATGAACACCGCCGTTGAAGCATCGCCAGAGCATCCCGTCCTCATTGACAAGTATCTTGAAGAAGCCATCGAAGTTGACGTTGATGCGATCTCGGATGGAAATCGAACGGTCATCGGTGGTATTATGGAGCATATCGAGGAAGCCGGTATCCACTCAGGGGATAGCGACTGTGTGCTACCACCGTATACCCTCGTAGATGAACAAATTGAAAAACTTAAAATCTTTACCTACGATTTGGCAAAAGCACTTCGTGTGCGCGGTTTGATGAACGTCCAGTATGCGATAAGGAGCGATGACATTTACGTGCTTGAGGTGAACCCACGTGCGTCTCGAACGATTCCATTTGTCAGTAAAGCGATCGGTGTGCCGCTTGCGAAACTCGCTGCGCGCATAATGGCAGGTAAAACGCTCAACGAACTCGGATTTACGCAAGAGATTGAACCCGCATATTTCAGTGTCAAGGCACCTGTATTCCCGTTCAACCGTTTCCCAGGTTCAAATACACGTTTGGGTCCCGAAATGAAATCGACCGGCGAAGTCATGGGAATTGATACAGATGTCTCCCGCGCCTTTGCGAAGGCACAGAAAGCATGTGGTTACACGCTACCCCTCGGTGGAAAAGTGTTCATTAGCGTAAAAAATAAAGATAAACGCGCAATTATTTTCATTGCTAAGAGATTGACAGATATGGGGTTTGAACTGATCGCTACGCACGGAACCGCGAAGGTGCTCCTCCGAAACGGAATGCAGTCAGAACTCGTCTTTAGTATCGGTAAGGGGAGACCGACCATTCACGATTACATCAAAAACCACGCGGTTGACTTGATCATCAATACACCTACTGGTGATTTGCACCGCCCGAATGAACTTTTAATTCGCGAGATGGCGATCGCACACGACATCCCGATTTTCACAACGATACCTGGCGCAGCAGCTGCCGTGAACGCTATTGATGCCCTGCAGCGTGGAGATATTACTGTCACACCGCTCCAAGATTATTTTAAGATGCTCCAGTAGTTTTTAACGAAGGATATAAAAATGGCGAATGATTCTATACAGAGAAACACCCGGTGGGTTCAGACCTTTGACCGAATTCTTGAGATGCTCAATCTTGATGCAGAACGTCCGGTGAGTGTCCTACAAATTGAAGATGGTAGGGAGGTGATTGTCGTACAGCCTAACGCCTTCACTATCTCCCGTATCTATGCTACCGGTCGTCCTGACGGCATGCGCCCACACGGTGTGGACTCTTATTACGATTACTTCTTTACTAAATTGCGAACGTATGAGGAAGAACACGGCACGCGTGAAGGATTCCAGTTAACGCCAGACGAATGGGATGTCCTATTTGAGGAATCTTTCCATCGGTATACACGCTATCTTCTATTTGCTGGTATTAAACGGTGGGAAGATGTGAAACGCGATACGGCTACGAATATCGCTGTGACAGATTTGGCGCGTGAATGTGCCCCAACCGACATCGCTTGGCAAAGCTATCAGTATAAAGGGTATATGATTATGATGCACAGCATCGCCAACGCTGAGTTGAGCCTTCAAGAAGATGATGCCGAGGCAGCTTTACAAGATATTGATGCAGGTATTCAACAGATTGGAGAATTCTGTGGGGAGTGTCTGCGTGAGGAACACGGGGAAACCGAAAATATAACGCGTGAACGCTATCTCAGTAATCTGATTGAATTTCGTTCCGATTTGGAGACACTTGACACCGACACAACCGATACAGAAAACGAAGACGAGGATATCTTGGCAGAACTCGAAAGATTGCTAAACGAAGACGAAGAATAACACGAGTTCTACCTATTGCTAATGGAAATTAGGATCACGAATGAACGGATAATCCATGACACACCAGTCGTCACGCGTCCGTTTCGATGTCAATAAATCGCAGGTTCTAATTCTGAGCATTAGATGTCTTCTTCGTAGGGTGCTTGTATCAGGACACCGCCAAGAAATAGGAACGCTATACCGCGGATTAGCACATGTAACTGGACATCAAGCCCTAAAACAAGACCGGCAGGAAAGGCCGCTATAGAAATAAAAAACAGATATGCAGCGATAGGATTACCCCATGCGTAGAGTGCTGACCCATAACAGAGTGCCATCAGCACACACAAGAACGCCCCGGTCATAAAGAGTGCTTCACCCCATTCTCGCCAGAACGCATAGAAGAACTTTCCTATCTCAGCATTGGCACCCTCGCCTGCCAATTTTGATAACTCATTTATCGGAGCAGTTTGTGAGCAGTGCGCAATTAATTCTATCGTAATCCAAAGGACAGCGATGCTCGCACCTAAAGCACTCCGTGTATGGGCTTCCGAAGAAAGCAGACCGTAACTCGCTAACAGAGTCGGCACGAGAAAAATAAGTGTGACGACCCCTATTCCATGAAAAATTCCGATTTTTCCCAAATCTGCTTGCGATAGGTCTGGAACGATTGACGGGTCTGAGACAACGATAAACCAAATACTGGACGCGAGCATGAGAACACCGCTCAAAATGCCGGTTAACCCGCCAAGTCTATATAGCGAACTGAGTCTGTTATCCATTCATTCCTCCGAAGAAATATGATAAGCAATGGTTTTATAGTTTACCCGATTCTCTAATTTTAAACAATACTTTTTTCATGCTAATAGCCAGATTACATGAGGATTACATACTTGGGTAATCCGCATGTCCATGATGTGAGTAAAAACTGAATTTGTGAACCATAACTGACGGTAAAGAAATCGAAAGGCGCTTCCACTATGAACGACCAAGGAACCGTACTTATTGTTGATGCTGACCGAGTCGAACGCGAACTTGTCTGCGAAACGCTTGCAGGTAAAGGGCTACGCCTCGTTGTCACAGGCAACATGTATCAGGCGTTTCATCAGATTGAGCACCTGAAGGTTGATATTCTTATCGCACAGTTAAAGGCAGAGCGGATTGATGGACTGGCACTGTTAGAAGCAGCGGCGCAGCACCACCCAGATATTGGTATGGTTTTTATTACAGAGCCGAATATTTTAGAAACCGACATGGGTATCAAAGCGATGCTTGCCTACAAAGATACCTATTTCCTACCGAGACCAGTTAATCCCGTTCATCTGGCGGCACTCCTACACAGAACACTCGAAAACCAACGTCTCGCCTTTGAAAATCGGCAGCTCCTGTCCCAAATTGATGAGAAGCAAGGTTTACGCCGTCTGACAGGCAACTCGCCGCAAATCGTCAGGATTCGTGATATGATTGCACAGATTGCCCCGACAAAGGCGACTGTTATGATTCACGGTGCCCGCGGTACAGGTAAAGAACTCGTTGCCCAGGCGATCCACCATCGAAGTTTGCGACGCGGTTCGCTCATCGCCTTTAATTGCGCAACACTCAATGAAAACCTCGCAGAATCTGAACTTTTCGGGCATGAGCGGGGAGCATTTAGTGGCGCATATCACCAACGCAAAGGGAGATTTGAACTCGCACACGGCGGCACCCTATTTCTTGATGAAGTCTCACAACTCAGCCTCTCCAACCAAGCACGTCTTCTACGTGTACTCGAAGAACGGGAATTTGAACGGGTCGGCGGCGACAAAACCATTCAGGTTGATGTCCGTGTCGTATGTGCCACAAACCACGATCTGGAAACCGCAGCGAAAAAACGAGAGTTCCTACCAGACCTTTACGACCGACTCAATGTCGTACCGATCCATCTGCCATCTCTGAAAGAACGGATTGAAGATATCCCGCTGCTGGTGAAGGATTTTCTTGCGGAATTCTGCCGACAAAACGACAAACCTCTGATGAGCATCGCACCAGAGGCTGTCAGAACTTTGATGAAATACGAGTGGCCAGGGAACGTCCGCGAGTTGAAGAACTGCATTGAGGGACTTGTTGTGACATCAACGCAACCGACAATCCAACAAATGGATTTACCTGAACGGATTCTCAAAGCAACGGGTATAGCGTTTTCCAACCTACCTTCAGTTCCTGATGTCTGGAAGTCGGTTGATACGATACCAGAGAAACAACGCTTGAATGTGAAAGTCGGCATGTCTCTCGACGAAATTAATCGAGAAGCACTCCGCGCAACCCTTAAATCTGTAGATAACAACAAAGCAAAAGCCGCAGAAATACTCAAGGTGAGCCGACGAACAATCCAACGGAAAGCGAAAGAATACGGTCTATCCGATGACTCAGAAACCTAATGACTCCATTCAACCTTCCTGAGCTAACAGTTCCAACTTGTTCGCGTACACCTCTTTGTAGTAATCTATCCGCTTGAGTTGTGAAGCCGCCGCCTCGTCAATAACGACAACTGTTTGTGGATGCATCTGTAGTACCGATGCTGGCACTTCCGCAGTAATTGGTCCCTCAGCAGCGTTTGCTATTGCCTCTGCTTTTGATTCACCGCTTGCCAATAATAGACACCGTTTCGCTTCCATGATTGTCCCAACACCCATTGTAATCGCCATCTTCGGAACAGCGTCAACAGTACATCCGAAATGGGGCGCATTCGCCTCACGCGTACGCCGTGTCAGCGTTTTAATGCGAGTCCGAGAACCGAGGGATGAACTCGGTTCATTAAAACCGATGTGTCCATCCTTTCCGATGCCGAGAACCTGGATGTCGATCCCGCCAACCTCCACGATCGCCGCCTCATAGCGCTCACAGAATTCTGCATGCCCGACCGCTGTACTTTGTGGGATATGACAATTTTCAGATGGAATGTTAACGAAATTAAAAAGATGTGTTTCCATAAAAGTGTGGTAACTATACGGATGATCCGACGGAATGCCAACGTATTCGTCTAAATTAAAGGTTGTTACACCTGAAAAATCGAGTCCGTCTGTTGTATGCATTTGGACTAAGGCTTCATAGACACCGATGGGTGTACTCCCTGTCGCGAGTCCCAAAACGAGGCTCGGCTTTTTTAAAAGAGCGTCTCGGATGATTTCAGCCGCTACCTCGGTAAGTCGCTCGTAAGTCGGTTGAATAATAATTTCCATATATTTTTAATCCGCTCTCCAAATATACTAATACGGTTTGTAGGAAGCCCCTTCGGTCTCCTTACACATTTCGCTCAAACGGTTTGTTGGTATTACACTGTGCCTGCGATAATTCTATCCATATCTTCGCTAATACTATGCACCCTGCCTTCTGGGTTATCCCTATCAACAGGCAGCTCCGCCGTCATGTAATCGTCATATCCAACATCTGCCAACGCTGCCATAACAGCGTTCCAGTCAATTGTGCAATCCTCAATTAGGTAGGTGAACCGACTTTCATTCGCGTTGAAGCCTTTGACATGCACTTTAGCAATACGATTCCCAAGTGAGCGAATCCACTGTTGCGGATAGCCGTATAGCACGATGTTGCCGACATCGAAATAGGCAGTTACTGTGTCACTGTCAAATTCGTCAACATAACGACAGAATTCTATTGGACTGAGTAGGAATTTGTTCCAAACGTTTTCAAGCGCAATAGTGATTCCGTTGTCTTTTGCTGCAGGGATCAGTTTACGAATTTCGGCTTGTGAACGCTGATACGCATCCTCATAACTGGTTTTATCATTAACAACTGCAGGCACAAGCAGGACTGTCTCTGCCCCGACAGTCTTCGCGGTCACTATTGAGTCGAACATCCCCGCACGCGATTCCGCGCGGACCTGATCATCCGCGTCGGAAAGCGGACATGCCCAATGTTTGCTATTCATCACACTGATGACTTCTAATCCCTGTTCTTCGGCGATCCCCTTTGTCTGGAGCCGATCGTTATCATTGTCAAGGGTGTCAATTTCAACGCCATCAAATCCGGCTTCTTTCGCGAGTGTAAACCTTGCCTCTGTTGAACTGCCGGGCAATGAACCGATACATATCCCTTTTTTCATCTATTTCTCCTTTTGAATTTTTGAGCGTAATTTATTGTATGCGTCCACCTCCGGTGCTATCGCAATCGCTTTGTCGATTGCCTCTAAAGCTTTCAAATATTGTGCATTGCGGTAGTAAGTGTACGCTAGTGTATCGTAATATTTCGCAGCCGGTACCAAGGCAACTGCCCGCTGCGCCAAATCGATTGCTTGCGGCATCTCTTTGCCGAGTCCAGCATAGAGGCGCGCAAGGTTGTTATATGCCTCTGCTTCTGTGCTGTCTATAGCAATCGCTTGCTGAAACGCTGCAATCGCCTGTTCAAATTGACCCTGATTTATATAGATAACCCCTAATTTAATTTGGATTTGCGGGTTATCAGTTACGAGTTCCGCCGCTTCCTCATACACACGAGCTGCCTTTTCAAGTTCGCGTAGTCGAATAAACACTTCACCAAGGTGAATGTATCCTGGCAAGTAAGACGGGTGCACCTGCGTGGCAGCTTCATAGACCTGTGCGGCTCCTGTTAAATTGTTATGCGTTTCGTGGAGTTCGCCTAATTTGATGTATAGTATCGGTACATTCGGGTTTGTATAGAGGGCTTCCCGAAACCGATGCATCGTATCTTCGTAAGCCTTTAAACGTTGGAACTGTGCCATAGCAGCAGCAGCTTGTTCTTTCTCGCCAAGTTTTTGATACGTAAGGTACCGACGGTAGTGCACCTGTGATAGATAGCGATTCCGCACAAGTGCCGCATCGTAATATTTCATAGCCTGCCGGAGACGACCTTGCATCTCCGCGACCCTACCGAGTCCGTAGTAAGATTCAGTATGATCCGAATTCAGGCGAACCCCCTCTCGGTAAGCCTTCTCAGCATCATTAAATCTGCGTTGAAGCAGATATACATCACCGAGATAGGTATGCGCTTCCCCAGCTGTTGGCAACAGTGTGAGGGATTGTTTGAGGTGATTTTCAGCAAGTGACAATTTGCCTTGTGATTTATAGACAATACCTAATTGGAGGTGCGCGTTCCCGTGCACTTCTTGTGCCGCTTTCAATGCTAACGCTTCCTGATACGCTGATGCAGCTGGACTCAGGTCGTTGAGTTCCTGATGCACAAAACCGATATAGTATTGAGCGAGGCTGCGAATCCCCGCTGAAGTTGTAAATTCCTTTTCAATAGATTGGAATTCAGCGAGCGCTAAGTCATACTGTTCCGCTTCGAGGTAACGGACACCGCGTTCAAACCGGCTATTAACTTCTTGATTAGCGCTACACCAGCTTGGAATTGATGTCAGTGCGATAAACAGCACAAAAGTAGGAATAAGGCACTTCAAGATGGGGGGCAGACAGCGTCGATGAATAAACATGCACAGATAAGAAGATGTGTATGGGACAGCACAATAACCGTCCCGATATTCAAGATGTGAGATTAATCACGACGTGCTTTCATTTGTCCCCAAGTTGTGGTGAGCTTACCATTAGGTTCAACAGGGAGAAGTTTGCCATCCATAACCTCTGAAACTTCCTCGGCACTGAGCGCTCTATCGTAGAGGTAAAAATCGTCGATATAAAAGAGTGCAGAACCGTAATTCGTTTTACCGATGTAAAGTTTTGAAGCACCCTGCAAATGCTCTTTCGGAACGTTTTGATTATCAACGACTTTGCCATCCATGTAAAACTTGAAGTTGGCACCCTCTTTGACACCAGCGACATGGTACCACGTATCAATCTCAAATGCATCACCTTCTCCATTAGGACCGACGCAAAGACTCCCGCCATTCCCTGGGTCGAACCGGTAATGGATGTGCAGCGGCACACGGTTACAGGTCCAGATACCCGGAACACGGTCAGTGCCAGGTGCTTTTTTTGCGATGATCTGTTGCCATGCACCGGAATTCTCTTCGGTAAACTGGAGCCAAAAGAGATAGGAATTATCCTGATACTCCTCTAACGCTGGAAAGGAGTCAACCGTCACACTGGCATTGACGTTGTCGAATAACATTGACCCTGTACCGTGGACGACTTCATCGGTGTCGATCTCTGCCTCTTCAACCGTACCGTCATTTCCGCCGCCAGTTAGGTCTTTAATAGTGCCGCCTTTTTCCGAATCGAAACTGAAGTAAAGGATTAAGCCATCGTCTTGGACTTGGGCGTGTGTGGTGAGTGTCCCACCTAAAATCAGCAGCCCAATGGTGAATAAATATATCATTAAACGCATAAATACACCTCTCCTGCCTAAGATCATTAATATGCTATTAAACAAATGAAACCGAACAAACCGTAACACAAAGAAAAAACGAATGTAGGGCAACATGAGCGTCTGCCCTACATTTTGTGGTGTGAAATTAATCACGACGTATTTTTAGCTGTCCCCACGTTGTAGTGAGTTTATCATTCGGTTCAACAGGAAGGAGTTTGCCGTCCATAACCTCTGAAACCTCGTCAGCACTAAGTGCTCTATCGTAGATATAGAGATCATCGAGATAGAACTTCGCAGCACTATAATTCGTTTGACCGATATAGAGTTTCTCTTCACCTTGTACGTGATCTTTTGGAACATTCTGTTCATCGACCACTTTGCCATCAATGTAGAACTTGAATTCAGTACCCTCTTTGACACCTGCAATGTGATGCCAGTTACCGGTCTCAAACGTATCGCCTTCTCCATCGGGACCGACACAATGGCTACCAGCATTCCCCGGATTGAAACGATAGTGAATGTGAAGCGGGACACGGTTACAGGTCCAAATACCGGGTGAACGGTCAGAACCGGGTGCCTTTTTCGCAATAATTTGATCCCAACCACCAGAATTCGGCTTCGTAAAGTTGAGCCAGAAGAGATAAGAATTATCCGTATAGTCTTCTAACGCTTTGAAGGAGTCAACCGTCACACTGTCTCCTGGATCCTCAAATAATATTGATCCGCTGCCGTGAACGACTTCATCGGTAGCAATCTTCGTCCCCTTAACTATATCAGCATCATTTCCGCCACCGGTCTCATCTACAATTGTTCCGCCTTTTGCTGAATCGAAACTGAAGTAGAGGATTAAACCGTCGTCTTGAACTGCGGCGTATGTAGTAGTAAGTGCGCTGCCTACCATGAATAGAACAACGACAAGTGAATATACCATTGAACGCATGAGTAAACCTCCTCATGTCTAAGCAATTAATGTGCTATGCAAGCAGCTTAGTATAGATGGCTTCAACCAATCCTTTTTTTATAAAGCGTACTCGCGTTTCAACCCACGAAGTTATCATAAAAAAAAGACTTAAATATGTCAACAAAAATATACAACCGCAACTTTTTAGTGCCAACAAAATAGATGATATCTAATTTCGGGGATGTAGAAAAAAAATGATATTCAAGCAGGTAGGAAAACGAATACGGGACGACGTGAGAGTCGTCCCGACATTTCGTGGTGTGAAATTAGTCATGACGCGTTTTGAGCTGTCCCCACGTCGTAGAAAGTTTGTCTTTGGGTTCAACAGGTGTCAGTGCTCCCGACATAATATCTGAAACCTCATCAGCACTGAGGGCTCTATCATAGACAAAAAGTTCATCAAGGTAAAACTTCGCAGAGTTATAATTCGTTTGACCGATATAAAGTTTCTCTTCACCTTGTACGTGGCTTGCCGGAACGGTCTGTTCGTCAACGACTTCGCCATCAATATAAAATTTGAAATTAGTACCCTCTTTGACCCCCGCGATGTGATGCCAGTCGCCGGTTGCGAATTCGTCACCTTCGCCCTCGGGCCCGACACAAAGACTTCCAGCGTTCCCCGGATTGAAACGGTAGTGGATGTGCAAAGTTACGCGATTACAGGTCCAGATACCGGGTGAACGGTCAGAACCGGGTGCTTTTTTCGCGATGATTTGATCCCAACCCCCGGTGCCCGGCACGGTGAAATTGAGCCAAAAGAGATAGGAATTGTCTTGATAATTTTCCAATGCCGGAAAGGATTCGACGGTTACACCATCACCACCATCGTCGCAGTACAACGACCCTTTACCGTGAACGACTTCATCAGTAGCAATATCCGCGCCAGTAATTAAGCCATCATTTCCGCCACCGGTTTCGTCTTTAACTGTATTACCCGATGCTTCATCAAAGCTGAAGTAAAGAATTAAGCCTTCGTCTTGAACTTCGGCGTATGTAGTGAAAGCACTGCCTAATATTAATAACGCAACGGCGAATAGATACATGATTAAACGCATGCGTAAATCTCCTCGTGTCTAAAATAGATTAAAGTGCTATGCAAGCAGTTTATTTTTTAGCGGTTTACAACCGCCCTTTTGGACAAAGAATGCCCGCGTTTCAACGCACAAAGTCATTATAAAAAAAAGACTTAAATATGTCAACAAAAATCTGATTCCTCATTTTCTTATTGTAAAATAAAAAACAGATGATGTCTGATTTCGGATGTGCTATAATAGTAGCGCATTTGTACAACTCTTATGGGTGTTTCACAGTGGTTAAAATCTTTTGACATCTCGCGCTCGCTATGCTATGCTAAGAGGCAATTCAGAAACCTTCGGTGAATAGCCACAATTAACATGCGTCCATCTGTGTTTCGGCTCCAGTTATGCGGTAGACTATTCTGAAAGGAAGACTCGAAATGAAAAGTCCGAGTGACCAGTCCATTTATGTTGTCGCTATCTGCGGTAGCCTACGGGAAGGCAGTTCAACACACACCGCGCTCCAGATCGCGCTCTCCGGGGCAAAGGATGCCGGTGCTGAGGTTGAAATGCTTCGGCTTAACGAGTATGAACTCGTCTTTCAAGGTTCCGTTGCGAACGAAGCTGACTATCCACCCGGCGTGTCCAAACTGCGCGAAAAGGTGAAACGCGCACACGGTATCATCCTCGGCTCTCCGGAATATCACGGTGGATTCAGTGGTGTCCTTAAAAGTGCACTCGACCTTATGGGGTTTGATGAATTTGAGAATAAGGTCATCGGACTCGTCGGTGTCTCTGGTGGACGGAAGGGCGCCGTAAACGCGCTCTCTATGTTACGCACAGTCGGCACTGCATTGCGCGCTTGGGTCGTTCCGAAAGACGCATCTATTCCGAACGCATCGCAGGCGTTTGATGTGAATGGTAATCTGCACGACGCGAAGTTAGCAGAACGCGTCAAAGCCGTCGGTAAACAAGTCACAGAGTTCGCCGCACTTCAAAATTCGGTATAAACCTAAAAAGTCAAGAAATTAAAACTAATAGAATCTGGCGGGGTAAATGAACGCGATACACAACTGGAACGCATGGATCGGCACAGATGAAGCAGGAAAAGGTGATTATTTTGGTCCACTCGTTGTCGCAGCATTCTACGTGAACGCAGACATCCTTGACAATTTATCAAATTTAGGTATTACTGATGGGAAAACATTGTCAAATCGCCGTATCCGCAGCATCGCCGAACTCATGTACAGTGATTATGAACGGCATATCGTTGTCGTGGAAAAGATGCCGATAGAATACAATTCGCTTTACGATACGCTCCGCAAGCGCGGTCAAAACCTCAATCATCTGCTTGCATCACTCCATGCCGAAGCGATCCACACATTAGCAAACCGAGTAGATGCGAGACATGCCCTTGTCGATAAATTTGCTAAGGATATTCTTATCAAACAACAACTCGCCGAGCGAGGCGTTGCCCTCGCGCCACTGGGAATGGAAATAAAACAGGTAACAAAAGCGGAACGTGATATAGCTGTCGCAGCAGCCTCCATTATCGCCCGCGATGCTTTTCTAACTGGGATGGATACGCTATCCGAAAAATACGAAATTAGTTTACCGCGGGGTGCGTATCAGGTTGTGGAAGCAGGCAAAGAATTCGTTAAAATGCACGGCACGAAAGCGTTAGGAGAAGTAGCGAAACTCCATTTTAATTTAACGGATGCTGTTTGTGCTTCATAAGCTTCGCCAAAAGTTCATAGAAATTGCCTCGATCTTGCATGTGTCTTGCCAAAGACTTTATAACATAAGAAAATTAAAATTATGGAAGAATTATTCAGTATTCATTACGCCGAGGTTGGACTCAAAGGGAAAAATAGGATTTTTTTTGAGAAACGGCTCGCGAACAATATCAAACTTGCCCTCCGCGGGACAGGGTACACAGAAGTTGAACGGCTGCACGATAGGATTCTCGTGCATCTTGGACAACATGCTAATATTACTGAAATTAAAAAACGCCTACATCAGGTCATGGGTATCGCACATTTCGAGATATCCTGCCGTACCGAACCGGATATCACAGCGATTAAGACAGCAGCACTACGACAAATCCAAAGGCTCTCTTGTGAATCCCTGAAAGTTGAAACGAGACGCGCCGACAAGACTTTTCCGCTAACCTCTCCGCAGGTGAGTGCCGAGGTTGGTGGGTATCTTATCAAAGAGACCTGTGCACGTGCCGATATGCATAACCCAGACGTGACCTGTTGGGTAAAAATAACACACAACGCAGCATATATCTCCACAGAGAAAATTCGGGGCATTGGCGGCTTACCCGTCGGCGTAAGTGGTAAGGTACTCGTTATGTTGTCTGGTGGGATTGATTCCCCCGTCGCTGCATGGCAAATGATCAAACGTGGTGCGAAAGCCGTTTTTATCCACTTCTACAGTTACCCGTATACGGATAAGGCTTCTTTGGAGAAGGTAATTGAAATTGCCGAGATTTTAGCGGTATCCAACTATCGGAGTACTGTCTACCTCGTACCATTCGCCGATCTCCAGCAAACCATTGTCGCCGAAACACCCGCGCCGTACCGGGTTCTGTTGTATCGACGGATGATGACGCGTATCGCACAGCGCGTCGCTGCTACGGTTGACGCGGAAGCTCTCGTTACGGGTGAGAGTCTCGCACAAGTCGCTTCGCAGACGCTCACGAACCTCCGCACGATTGAAGCGATCGCCGAAATTCCTATCCTTCGTCCGCTTATCGGTGAAGATAAGATTGAAATCATTGAAAAAGCACAACGGATAGGAACCTATGATGTATCCACGCGTCCGCATCAGGACTGTTGCTCGCTTTTTGTACCGAAGCATCCTGCCACCCGCGCGTCGTTGGCTGAGTTAGAGAACGCAGAATCCGGTTTAGATGTGGACGCCCTGATTGAAGACGCACTGAACAACCTTGAAAAACAGGTAGTAGAATAGTTATCAGTTATCGGTTCGCTTCACTTTCAGTTTTCAGTTAAGAGGGTTCTTGTGGTGCTAACAGATACTTTCACTGCCACAAGAGGGTAACTGATGACTGACAACCGACAATGCATTAGACAAATGGCTTCCGAAAGAATACTGCTGATTCGACTCAGTTCCCTTGGCGATATTGTGCTTACAACACCGGCGATCCGAGCCGTCCGTGCGCGTTTCCCAGATGCATATAT
Source organism: Candidatus Poribacteria bacterium (assembly GCA_022821065.1). Classification (GTDB taxonomy): domain Bacteria; phylum Poribacteria; class WGA-4E; order WGA-4E; family WGA-3G; genus WGA-3G. Next base: position 22,008 of record JAJEEK010000077.1, on the reverse strand, counting down.
TGCTATGCTTGTCGCGAAACAGTCGGCAGATGTCCTTCGTGAAAACCCACATCTCAATGGAATAATTACATTTGACCGACTGGCGAAAGACAAGGATACCCGTGAAATGTTGCGGGTTATCCGGCAATTACGGGAACGGAAATTCACAATGGCTATTGATCTCCAGCGGAAGTTTCGCACTGCGTTGCTCATGTACTTCAGCGGTGCCACCGAACGTGTCGGGAAAGGGAAACTCTGTACCGTCCGAGTCCAAGAGCGAGGCAACAAACACGCAACAGCACACTATTTCGACCTGTTACATGCAGTCGGGATACCCGCAACGGATCAACGGCTGGAGTTATTTCTTTCGGAATCTGAACGTATAGACGCAACAAGACGACTTGATACTGCAGGCGTTATCGATACGGCTTTAAAGATTGGACTTTTTCCGGGTGCCGGATGGAAACTACGCGAGTGGATGCCTGAACGCTTCGCCGCTATCGGGGATAGACTCGTGTCGCAGTTCAACGCTAAGGTCTTGGTTTTCGGTGGGCAAAAAGAGACAGAACTCGTGCAGACCGTTGTGGATCTCATGGACGCACCCGCGATCCCATTTGCTGGTAATCTTCAGATTCGACAGTTAGCAGCTTGTATTGAGCAGTGTGAGCTTTTCCTCACCAACGACACCGGTCCCATGCACATCGCCGCAGCAGTAGGGACACCCACTGTATCTCTATTTGGTCCCGGTAATCACATCCGCTTTCAACCCCTCGGTGCAATGCATCAAACCATCCGCCACGCCGTGCCGTGCAGTCCATGTAAACAGTTCACCGATAAGTGTAAGGACAATATCTGTATGAAAGGAATTGCGGTAGATGAGGTGTGGCAATCTATTTCCATCGCTTTGGGAAAGTTACCAGATGCCATTTAGAGGGACAGGATTCCACCTTCAACGAGCATCGGTGCCCCAGTCATATATCTCGATTCATCGGAAGCTAAATAGACCGCTGCCCAAGCAATGTCTTCCGGTTCACCGATGCCAAGAGGATGCATCTCTTTGATTTCTTTGTTTAGCGCATCCGGATCGGGCTGCTTTGATAGGAATTCTTGGTAGAGTTCGGTGTTAATCGTACCCGGACATAGACTGTTGACACGGATGTTGTCTTCCGCATAACGGACAGCCATGCTCCGCGAAAGATGTACAACGGCTGCTTTTGAAGAAGTGTAAGCAGGATGCATCGGAAACCCCACATAAGCAGATTCGCTTGCCATATTGATAATCGAACCACCACCGGCTGCACGCATCAACGGAAGGATCGCACGAGAGACGAGGTAGATACTCTTTACATTGACGGCGTATTGCCGATCCCAATCCGATTCAGAAATTTCTTCTAATTCACCGACGACAGCGATACCGGCGTTGTTGAACAGCACATTTGGATTGCCAAATTCGGATGTGATCTGATTGACAGCATTTTCAATCTGCGCAGCATCGGTTACATCGCACCGGCAAAAGATGACGGTACCACCAGCATCTTGAATCTGTTGTGCAGTCTGTTCACCGCGCTCGGCGTTGAGGTCCCAGATAGCGACAGATGCGCCTTCTCTTGCGAAAAGTTCCGCACTCTTCGCACCGATACCACGTGCGGCACCTGTGATAACAGCAATCTTATCTTTCAACCGGTTTGCCATGTCTGTACCTTACAGTCCTTGCAACAACGATACCCATCGTTCCCAGGCGGCTTTGGTGGCGACTTTATTCGCTGCGTCAGCATCTTCTCCCATCCCGCGCCGCAAGAAGGCGTGTCCGACACCTTCATAGATAACAGGTTCGTACGTGACGTTTGCAGCGTCCGCAGCCGCTTTCGTCGCATCAATCGTGGCATTGATACGGTTATCGCTCTCGCCATAAAAACCGTATATGGGTGCCGATATTTTGGGGATATCTTCCGGTGCTGCAGCGCGACCGTAGAACACGAATCCAGCGGCGATCGTATCGGAATGGACAGCATAACTGAAAGTTTGTCCACCGCCCCAGCAGAATCCTGAAACAGCAACCTTTTCGTTGGTTGATGGCAACTCTCGGACATACTTCTGGACAGCATCCAGATCCGATGCGACCTGCTCGGCAGGGAGTTCCCGGATCGCGCGTCGGACATCATCACCGGACTCGAAACTTTCTGTACCACCGCCCTCGGGGCCCATACCAGAAAGCAGATCGGGGCAAATAGCGATGAACCCTTCAGACGCAAGTTTATCGCCAACAAGTCGGATCCAGTCGGTTAACCCAAAAATTTCGTGGATAACAATAATGGATGTCGCCGGTTCTTTCACCTCTGGGTAGACGATAAACGCGTTGACGACCCGCGAATCAGCAGTCGTGATTTTAACCCATTCACCGTGGCGCGGTGATTTTTCGAGTTCTGCCTTCTCGTCAGCGGCACCTACGTTAGTGACAGCGAAAAACAGACCTGTAACAATGAGGCCAACCATAGCGGCACTGAATATTTGCATAGTTTCTCCTTATTTAACGTTTGCTTTCTTGATAATCGATTCCACAACCTTATGCATTTCGGTGGTAGGGATTTCGCCGAGCAACATGAAATGGGTACCTGAAGTCGTCCACCTGAAAGCGTCCGTCTGACCAAACCGATGTTTAGAGACAGTTGCCCCGCCAATGTCAATCTTAGTTGCGTCTCGTTGTTCTCTCGGATTCAAACGTGGTGGTTTGCCTGTCTTTTCAAAAAGTGTGAAATTCACCAATCCATCCGTATATTCAAGAAAAACGCTGTTTTCTCTCCTTTTGATTTTCCGAACACCGTGCAACTGGAATCCCGGCGGCACATATTCAGGTTGGACAGGCTTCCTTTTGAGAATTTTTTCGGCTTCAGCGAGCGAACTCGGTTGGCTGCGCCGTTGTTCCGGTCTAATATCTTTTTTGATGGCTTTCCACTTGGCATCGACAGCCTTCGCATTAAAACTGATTCGCGTATAGACAAATATCTCGCGTAGCACGCCATCGGCATCATAATCTTCCACCCGAAGGATAACCCCATTTTCACGGGCGAAAAAGATATGTTTTGTCGGTCTACCGGCGAATTTCGGACGAATAATTAAAAGGTCTGTCTCATGATTGACAATTTTTTCGTCTGACGGACGATGCTCCAAGTTATAATTCTCTCCAATCAGTTTAATCGCTTCTTCGGAAAATGGGATTCTTACCTCGCGCCATTCGCTCCGTTCTCGCCAACGGTTATTTCTGTCGTTCCCATCGCGTTCCCTTCGCCTATCATTTCTTTCATGTTCCTCTCTACTGCGCTGGGCACCAGGCGGCCTCGGTTCACCAACGACAGATAGCAGCTTCCTATAAGAGGCAACCCCTGGGACATGGATGACGTGTTCTTCAAAAGTCCTTGTGCCTCTCGGCGAAGTGGAGGTCCGCAAACTGGCACCGATATAATGGACTGTACGTTCCGCTTCAACGATACGTTCGAGAACAGTTATATCAGCGAAAAGTGTAGGGGGGGGCCACAGAAAAACGGCTAAAATTGTGAACCAAAGCGAGAAGCCTTTAAATCGCAAACCTCTATGGGGCATAAGATATTTATATGTTCGCATAGGTTTACCTATCAGTTACCTGTTCGGATATTAAGGTTCTACATTTTCCAGGTAGAGGTCAAGAAACAGTTCCTCAGTCTCGCCGATGGATTCTATAGACGAAGATTCCTCACCCAATGATCTGCCGACGTTTGATTTCAACGGGTTATCTGTAAGTTGTTCCGTATGGAGTCCGAAATAGAAGTCGAGTGTCTCATCGTATTCCGGTGTGTTCGGTTGGAAGTAGAGTGCGCCAAGAATCAACGCGAGCGTGAGAACAGCCGTCGCACCCGCCGTCACAGGACGGAAGAACCACCGACCCAAGTCCGGGACCCATTTTCCTATATCTCCGAACAACGGTGCCCGCGTCGATTTCTCGACAGCTGCTTCTGCTGCTTGTTGTTCGTGTATCTTTGCCATCACTGTATCTTTGATGGATGCTGGAGCCGGATGTTCAATATGCTTGACTCGCTCACGATTCTCACGGAACGCTGACACCATATCGGAGCATTCGCTGCAGGCGTGCAGATGCGTTTCCATCCGAGCGCGCATAGCCGGTGCTAATTCGTTATCAATATAAGCCGATAGTTCACCTTGAAACTCCGCATGTATCTTTGCCATCACTGCATCCTTAAGCGTGGATGAAACGGGACGCGAAAGGTTAGCAACCATTTGACGATTCTTCTGGAACACCAATAGCATTTCGGCACACACGTCACATGAACGCAGATGTGCTTCAACCTGTTTGTGCCTCTTCGAGCTTAATTCGTTATCAATGTAAGCAGACAGTTCGTTTTGAAGGCATTTGTGATTCATATTTTTTATCGAGAGTCGTAGTAAAACGTGTTACCACTTAACTCGCTCCAGTTCTTCTTTTAACGCTTTTCGTGCCTCATGTAAACGAGATTTGACTCGTCCCAAGGTACACCCTAAAATTTCTGATATTTCTTCGTAAGATAGATCTCGTAATTCTCTGAGTATCAGAATTTCTCTGTGGCTGTCTTTAAGTTTCGCGAGCGCAGCGTGGACGATATTCTTTTCTTCAGTTCGCAGTGCCTCTTCTTCGGGTGTTAACGTATCAAGCGGCACCCACGGCTGTGAATCATCAATTTCTGTCGGATCAGTTTTTCGACGTTGGTATTGGTCAATATGATTAAGACATTTGTTTTTTACGATACGATAGAGCCAGGTCGAGAATCGGGATCGGAACTGAAATTTCCCGATGTTCTCCCATGCCGAGAGGAAAGCGTCTTGCGCGACATCTTCGGCATCCTGGTGATGACCGAGTATACCGTAAGCGATGTTGTAAACCCAATGTTGATACTCGATGATAAGGGTTCCCATCGCATCAGCGTCACCTTTTTGACAGCGCAAAACAATCTCACGCTCCTGCGCGCTATCTAATTCTTGTGTGTTGTCTATCTCTGAATAAGTTTGCATGGTAACTGTAACGGTTGCAACGGACATACCTTATCTCCAAACCACGTGGGTAAACGGAATGCTGCTCAAATCCGGAACCATTCAATTCTCGGAGGACCGTAATACTCGGAACGCTGCAAATATAGGCAAGGCACCGATTTGCAACAAATAGATGAAAGCGAACGGCTTTCTTGCCCAATTAGACATACGAAAAAATAAAAGGTTCGTTTTGCATTATTTCGGCACGTTTTCTTTACCTGGAGTGGTTTGCAGGGGTTTGAGGGGACCGCTCCCATTTGGCCATCTACCGAGGGCGATGTCCTTCTCTTGTTTTTGAAATGCCACCTGATCAAGTACCTGATTGCCGCGCGTGTCAGTATCAACAAGTATAACAGTTTCCCCCTCGCGAGACAACTTAAAGTTGGCGTGAAGTCCTGATTCGGCTTTACCGTCTTCGTCTAACCACACAAGGAGATAACCGTGCGCTGGGATTGTGGTGTTCTCAGGAAATGCCCATTTTTTCAGATTGTCAATCTTGTCTGTCAGGTACATACCGGTGAGATTCACTGGGTTGTCGGTGAGATTGTGCAGTTCAAGCCAATCTTCGTATTGTCCTTGTGGGTCGGTAAGACTCTTTGTATTGGCTGCCATGAGTTCATTGATCACGACGGGAGTCTCTGTTACTACAGGTACGTTGACGCGGTATTCTGCCGCACCCTGTTCCGCACGTGCAGGTGAAAAGGTCGTTGTGCCGTGTGTCTCTACTGCACTCGCTTCAACGTAGTAATGAACCGTTGTACCCGCTGAAAATCCCGGAATATATCCAATAAAACCGTCCGCTGTCTCGGTCATCTCAACCTTGTTAAAGACAGCATACCGATCAAGACTATAATATAAGAAAACCGAATCCACCGCAACCGATGTATCGAGTACCGCTTTAACCGATACGCGCTGATTATGAAGCGGTGGCGTTTCTGATCCGATTGCAACCGAAAGAATCTTTGGTGCCGGTTTGCTGAGTTCTGGATAATTTCGGAGATATTCACGTCTTTGGACGACGAAACGCTTAAGGTCTGCTGGTGCGTCTTGCGCGAACTCTTGGTACCCGTAAAGTTTCTTGTTATCTTGCTGGACTTCGGCATCAATGCGTACCATATATTCGTTGACTATAGGTTCCAACACATCCCAATCGAGCCATTCGTCCACAATTGTACGGACGTGTGCGAGATACCGAGCGCGCCACTCTGGATGTGAGAGCAACCGCTTGATAAGCGGACGAGCAGCGTTATTTTCGTGCGTGACAGGCGAGACCATCCCATCTGTTACGCTGCCCCATGACCACCCACCGCCTGGACCACCACCTCTGCCACCGCCACGAGCCCGTCTGAAAGTTTCGTTGTTATCGTGCGGGACAAGGTGGAATCGACCGTCGACATCTTGATATAGGGCGTAATCACCACCTTTGTGGATGTAACTATCATCGTCCATAAAAACGTTTGAGACAGCGAGCTGCCGCAATACTTGGTCAATATTGAGTAGGGATGGCAGATTTTCAATGAGTTCTGCCTCCGGCGTTGTGTCATCAAGCATTTTACACAGAGCAATGAGGCCTTCCCAAGGGTTTTCAGCATCCTTAGTTTTCAGTTGGTACGTCTCTTGATACGCTGCCGGATCGTCGCCGAGATATGTTAGAGCACCACCTCTCTGGGGTCCTATTTTCCAACGCACACCGGCTTTTGTGCCAAACCATTCTGCGAGAAAATCTTTATTGTATTGCTGCAGATTAATATAAACTCCCCAGTTTTCACCGTTGATAACCAGTTTAACGAGATTCGCTTTCATCGCCGGAATATAATCGCGCGCGATCCGATTGTAAAGCACTTCGCGCAGGAAAGAGGCATCAACATGTCCGTTAAGGAGGTTAAGCGTTTTGTAACCGTAAAGCCGTTGACCGTCTTCACCGTAGTCTACAGCAATGTTGAAAGATTTTTTTTCTGATCCGACCGTAAAGTACGAAGAGCTACCTCGAAAATGGACACCAACTTCTGGATAAACCGCTCCGTCAACGATTAAATCGGCAGGCACTTCAATATCCGTGCGATAAAACGCTGTCATCTGTTCATACCAATTATCGTGATGGAATCTGAGGTAGAGGGTGCGCAGCGTTTCGGCATCGTAAAGTTTGGGTGAACCTTCCGGAACAGCGTTAAGGCTCGTCTCAACATCACGTTGGACACTATTCTGTAGGTCTTCTGCTGGTATTCGCTCGCTATTTCCACCACCGCGCGCGTTCAGTGCCGCTTCCCGCTCGGTCCCGGTTAGTTTCCCATCTTTGTCCGTATCGAATTGGTTGACCAATTTTTCTGGTGCCCGCGGACCGCCGCGACCTCTACCAAAACCACCCGGCGGCATCCCGCCGCGCCCTCTATCTGGCGGTCTAAAATTCTGATCAGGTCCTATATTGCGTCCCATCCGTTCAATATCCTCTCGGCTCAATTTGTCGCCTGTGAATGCTTCCAAACCCGTAACGCGTAGCATAAGATCACTTTCTTCGGTACTCAACGCGCCGTCGTTATTAAGATCAAACCGTTTCTGTTCTTCCGAAAGTTTCGCCGATTTCTCACTGTTTTGGTTGTCTTGAGCATCAGCAAGCATTACTATCCAACTGGTGATGATAAACATAAAGACTGTTATCACTTTAAAGTGTTTCATTGTGTTCTTCCTTTTAATCTTAAACGTGTCTGGTATCTCGAAGTTCGGATTTTTCCGAACTTATCGCGTTCACTTTTTATCTATTTTTACTTCTGTGACATTTTCAATGCTTGAAAGTTCATTAAAAAAAATGAGCCACTCCTGCGGATCCGCCAATTTGACGCGGAATGTCAGTTCAACCAACTGTGATCTCTTTACCCGTTGTTCGAGTAGACGTTCATAAACGAGATGTTTATTGAAAACAGAACGATAAAGGGTTTCAGCATTCTGATCGGGCGGAAGGCAGAATTCCAAACTAAATTCGTTGTTGTTGCCGAAATGTTGATGCCAATGATAGATAGCAAGAATAATGACACCAATGAGAAAAGCCGCCAAAATAGCAACCGACGGGTTTCCAGCACCAACAGCCATACCGACAGCCAACGCGTAAAAGACGAAACCGATGTCGCGCGGGTCTTGGATGGCAGTCCGAAACCGGATTATAGAGAGCGCGCCGACTAAACTAAACGCACGCGCAATACTATCACCGATGATGACCATCACCACCGAAATTAGTATACATAGAATAATGAGGGTATCGGTAAAAGATTTTTGCGGAATACCGCTGTGCGTCCACTGGTAGATGTTAACAATAAAAATACCGAGCGCAAATGAAAGCAATAGTCTAAGGGCATCAGCTCCAAGTGTTACAAGTAGAGGTAGCGTTAAAAAGTCAAATAGTGTGTTCATTCCAATTTACTTTGCCGTTTGCTAATTGAAGATTTACATGTAGTCTATCATAATTTGACAAATATGTGGAGAAATTGTTAGAAAATTGTCTGTATTCCCCTAACAAATGGGTTGCTACGGTTAAATACGGGTTCAAATACAGGCTTCGCTATTGGAAAATAAGGCGGGATTTTATCTGTTTTCAGGTTTTTCGTCACGATATATCAGGATACCGACAAACACCCCAGAAAAGATCAGAATAGCGAGGGCATAAGGTGCCGCTTCGGCGAACATCGCTTCTGTTGTGTAACTCCAGACGTTGAGGGCAAGCGTTTCATATCCAGCGGGAGATAAGAGGAAGGTGAGTGGAAGTTCCTTCATTGTTGCAAGGAAAACCAGGGCAGTGGCAGTGAGCATACCGCGGATTAGGACAGGGAAGAGGGTCCTGAAAAACGACTGTATGCGCGAATATCCGAGAGATCGAGCCGCTTCTTCTAAATTTGGAGAGACTTGATAGAGCGAACTTCGCACCGGTCCGATCGCTTCCGCTAAGAAATGTAACGTACACGCTGAAATTAACACAAGAAGTGTTTTATAAATAAAAGGTACGATGTTTAAAACAAAAAAGATGAGGGATAGGGCAAATGCAAGCGGCGGTATCGCATAAACGATATAAGCGATGCGTCCCAAAGCCTTTGAAATACGCGAGGGATGGCGAACGCTTATATAAGCGAACGGCACTGCAAGCAGCGCACACAAAATTCCAGTCGGTATAGCAGCTGATAGCGAACCGATAAGTGCTTCTAAAAGTCCTCCCAATGCACTCACATTAAAACCCCTAAATATCCACAAAAAGACAGCACCGGCGGGGACAATGACCGTCAAAAATATGAGCACACCGAGGTAGAAATAAGCAGGTATACCCGATACACGGGGTCGGATAAGCGATGGTTGACTGGTGGTACCGTGCCCGGCACGATGCAGTGTTACTTGATTCAGCAGCCTCGTCTCAAGATAGAGCAGCCCGCCAGTAAAAATAAGCAGCATAAACGCGAGCCACGCCGCATAAATATGATCAAAGGAGAGCATATACTCCGTGTAAAGCGCGTAACTGAAAGTTTCATAACGCATCAGCGACACAACACCGAAGTCGCCGAGTACGTGTAGACTAATGATGAGTCCACTTGCATAGAAAGCAGGACGGAGTTGCGGGAGGATGACATGAAAGAAAACTTCGTATGGGTTGTAGCCGAGACTGCGTGCGGATTCTTCAAGGTTTGGGTCAAGTCCTAATAAAGCAGTGCGTAAGTTCAGGAAGAGGTACGGACTTGTGTAAGCACTGAGTGCCAAGAGCGCGCCCCAGTAACCTCCGAAACGTGGGATGCTCGTGCCGAAAAACTGCGCGGCAATACCTGTATTGCCACCGAGTGCTAACAGCGCGTACGCCGTTACATAGCCCGGAATCGCAAGCGGTAGCGCGCACAGCACAGTCCAGAGCGGTCGGCCTTTTAAATCCATCCTGCTTGTTAACCACGCAGCGGGAGTCGCTAACAGCAGATCAAGAGCAAGAACACCACCCGTCAGCAGAAGGGTGTTAAGGAAAAGCTTCGCGTTTCGCCAGCGGAAGACAATCTGCATAAGGGCAGTACCTTCCGCTGAAAACGCTTTGATTAATAGATAGACCAACGGGATCAGGCCGCCGATACAGACGGCGAGAATAGGGATACCCGCCACGGCAGCAGGGATAGAGAAATAACGGTGTGCGCCGACTGTTCTTAAATTTAGCATCCAGTTCCCATAGTCCGACTTGCTCAGCGAGATTCGCGATTACTTAGGACTTACGCATGCTGCCCTTTATGTACCACAAATTGTTAGTTTGTGATATAAAAACGCTGAATTTTACGAAAAATTTCATCTAACAGAACGATTTGCGTAAGTCCTATTACTATAGGATTTCGACGCGCCGTAGCAAATCAACCGTCCCATCAAGGTCGTCCATCTGATTAAGGTCAAATGCCGGTGCCAGTTCAAGCAGCTCGGACAACGGTAAAAGATTCGCGTTCGGGATAACACCGTCGATGACAGGATATTCAAATACGTCGCTCGTGAAGTACTGCTGTGCTTTTGTAGATAACAGGAATTCCACAAACTTCAACGCTGCGTCCTTGTTATCGCTGCTCTTCAGCACCCCGACACCGGCAACGTTGACGAGGTTGCCCGGATCATCCGCCTTGAAAAAGGTTTGTGCCACCGGATAACTGGAATCCCCCTTTTTGAAACGGAGGAGATAGTAGTGGTTCGGTAGACCGAGATCAATTTCGCCCGCGGCGAGTGCCTCTATGATAGGCGTATTCTTGGCATACTTTTTCGCGCCGTTCGCTTTCATACCGCGCAACCACTCTTCCGTCTTTTCTTCACCAACTTGCATACGTAGTGCAGTCACGAACGCTTTAAATGAGGCGTTTGTTGGTGCCCAACCGACTCTATCTTTCCACATGGGTTGCGTTAAATCGAAAACGCTTTGCGGGAGTTCTTCCATCTTAACGCGTTCAGGCGAGTAGGCAAGCACGCGCGCTCTACCGCTGGTCGCCACCCAGAAGCCGTCGGCATCTCGGAAGTTCGATGGGATTTTACCCAATATAGATTCCGGCAATTTTTCAAACATCTCTTTTTTCCTAACGGTACCAAGGGCACCCGCATCTTGTGCCCAGAAAAGCGCAGCAGGACTTTTATCGCCCTCTGTCAGGAGGGTAGCCGCTAACTGCGTTGTGTTGGCGTAACTCACCTTAACTTGTATGCCGGTCTTTTGTTCAAACTGCTTGATAATAGGTTCAACGAGACTCTTACTGCGTCCGGAGTAGACCGTTAATGTCTCAGCGTAAACGGTCCCAACGACGGTGAATAAGAGCAAAATTGAAAAAATATAACTAAACAAACTGAGTCGGTTCGTAAACATTATGTCTCCTTTGATAAATCGATAAACTGAATAGCCACACACCGTATCAAAATCAATGTGAATTTTGTCAGATACGACAGTCAAAAGTTCGCTGTTATTGCACATATCCAAGTGTGCTGTTTTGTCAACGTTTTGGAACGACTCGCCAACGTGTATTCATGCCTGCCGTAATATGGTCAGCAACGTGGCAGTGATAGAGCCAATTGCCCGGTGTCTTTGCTATCATATCTACGGTGACCATAGAACCCGGCAGAAGTTCCACGACATCGGTACGTTTTCCGGCGTTTAGCACAGTCTGACCGTGCCAATGGGCAGTATGCATATCGACCTCGGTACCCAACCCAACCAGATGCCAGCGGACCCTGTCATGTTGTTCGACTTCCAAACCTTGTAAGTTGCCAAAGATAAATCCGTTAATGGCGTGCTTGAGATTCCCCTCTTCCGCTTCTTCAGCGGATTCATAAGCCTCGTTTTGTGCATCCTCGACGATTTTGCGGTCATTTTCGTTGAAGATTAGGAATAGCGTCGTGAACGATTTATCAATATCTTTAGGACGCGGATCGTCCGATGCCCGTTCCATCCCTTTTTTCGTGACGACGATCGTTCCGATTAGACCGTCGTAGACTTCGGTAACGGCATCAACATGTGAATGATAAAGCCAAACAATAGACGACGGGTCGTTTGGACCGGGAGCGGCATCGCTATCTGCTTCCCAGTGGTAGGTGAACATGCTTCCCGGTTTCACGGAGGCACCGGACCCTTTCATATCTGCACCTTCGTTCTCTTCATCGTATTGTAATCCATGTACATGGATACTGAGCGGTTTATCGGCGCGATTGAGAAAATGAACACGAACGCTATCGCCTTCGATAGCATGCAGCTGCGGACCGAGGATGCCCATCCATTCGGGTTGTTCGACCTGTGTCGTGTAGGTACTATCGGTATATTGAATATAGCGATATTTTTCATAAACGAGTGCTTTGCCCCAAACGTCCAGCCCCATATTTGGCCTGATCAAATTTTTCCCGCTCGGTGCATAGTTCCATTCAGCTTTCTCAGCTGCGATCCAATATTCCCGGATCGCAGCATCGGCAGAAGCCGTCCAGAGAGGTGATGTCACACCGATGAATGCCAATAGCGCGTAAAATATAAATCGTGGATTTCCCATGTTGAGATAAAAAACGAAAGCAATCTGCGACTACTTCCCTAACTCCATATTTATGATATTGAGACTCATTTTCAACAACAACGCCTTACAAATCGGGTTTCATAAAACGCTAAACCTTAATAGGTTTAATTTGCCTTCAATTATACCACACAGTATTGCCGATGTCAAAAAAATCTTAAGTGTATCTACTTTTTTATTTTCTACCAACATTTCCTCAGTCTATCTGTGGATCCAACGCATCACGAAGCGCATCACCGAGCAGGTTAAAGCCTAAGACAACAAGGAAAATAGCGATCCCTGGTGCCGTGACGGCTAACGGTGCACGGCGGATGAGGTCGCGGTTTTCGTTGAGCATCGCGCCCCATTCCGGTTCACCGATCTCCGCACCGAGACCTAAGAAACTGAGTCCTGCGGCATCTAAAATCGCAGCACCGATGCCTAAAGTGGCTTGGACAATCAACGGCGCGAGACAGTTCGGTAGGACAGTTGTGAAAAGGATACGACTGTCACTCGCACCGATACCCTTCGACGCTGTAACATAATCTAATTCTCGGACTTTCAGAACGGCTGCGCGCAAAATACGCGCATATTGTGGGATATAAACAATAGACACGGCGATAATCGCATTTGTAAGACTCTGACCAAGAATCGTTACAATAACCATCGCAAGGAGGATACTCGGCATCGCGAGCATTATATCCATCACGCGCATAATCATGTTGTCGAGTTTGCCCCCGTAATAACCAGCAATCGCACCGAAGAACGTGCCAAAACCGACAGAAAAGGTCATTGCTACGAGTCCAACCTTTAACGAGATACGCGTGCCGTAGACAATCCTACTGAAAATGTCTCGTCCTACTTTATCGGTCCCGAGGTAGTGCGAAGCAGAACTGCCTTGAAGGCGTTCAATGATATTTGCTTGTCTTGGATCGTGGGTTGCAATGAGTGGCGCGAAGATGGCAACGATAACAAAAAATATAATAATTGATGCACCAATCGTTGCAGACCGATGCCGTAAGAGTTTTCGGAGGATATGCTGTTGACTACTGGCGGTTGTCGGTGTACTCATCTACTTTCGTCTCCCACCCGGATACGCGGATCAAAGTAGGCATATAGTATATCCACGATGAGGTTGACGAGCATAAAGGCGGCTGCGACGAAAAGCACACCGCCTTGTACCGCACGGACATCGCGTGCCTCAACAGCTGCGCGTAGCCAGGAACCGAGCCCAGGCCACGAAAAGATATGCTCGGTTAAAATCGCACCCCCTAATAGGTAACCGAATTCCAAACCAATAACTGTCAAAACCGGCACCATACTGTTTTTCATCGCATGCTTACCGATCACCTTCCACTGCGATAAGCCTTTCGCATAAGCCGTCGTAATGTAAGGTTGGTTTAGCACCTCAAGCAGGCTGGAACGGGTCATTCGAGCAATGATCGCTAACGGGATAGTGCCTAATGTAATCGCTGGTAAAATGAGGTGCGCAACTGCATCCCAGAAAGCAGCGAAGTTCCCTACAAGCAGTGTATCAATAAGGTAAAAACCTGTTTTGGATTCGACATCTAAACCCAAGACGACATCCAACCGTCCGGTACTCGGCAGTATCGGGAGAAAGTAGGAGAAAAGGAGGATCAGCATCAACCCTAACCAGAAGATCGGCATAGAGATACCGGCGAGGGATACTGACATAGAGAAATAGTCGAGAAACGTTCCGCGAAAGATCGCTGCGATAATGCCTGCTGCGATGCCGAAGAAAATCGAAAACGCCATAGCGGCGAGGGTGAGTTCAGCCGTCGCGGGGAAATAGCGTCTGATTTCATCAACGACAGCTTGTTTCGTTTTGAAGGAGTGCCCGAAGTCGAGGTGCACAGCGTCCCACAAGAATTTGGCGTATTGGTGATACAGCGGTTTGTCGAGTCCCATCTCCTTTCGGAGTTCAATCAAAGCGGCTTCGGTCGCGCGTTCACCCAAAATAGCGACAGCGGCATCGCCAGGAATGAGATGCACCATCAGGAAAACAAGAAGCGATACCGCTAAAAGGGATAAACCGATGGAAAGGAAACGCTGGAATAGATATGAGAGCAAGGGTCAAACCTTCCGTTAGTGATGCCACCTACACGCTACTAATAGACCTCATTTTTTTTCAAAGTGGTATCAACTTAACCGAGAATCCGTTTTTCGACAACGGAGAAACGGCGCGGAGAGGCCCATAGTTTAAAACTTAGAAAAATGGGTTGTGTAATTTTTCCTCACCGACAGTCGTAGAGGGACCGTGTCCGGGAAATAGCCTCACCGTATCTGGGAGTGAAAGTAGGTTATCACGGACGCTCTCAATTTCATCTTGATAAGAGATGTTGGGACCGCCAACCGAACCGGCGAAGATCGCATCGCCGACAAACGCCACGTTCTGCGTGAGGAAACTACACCCACCAGTCGTATGTCCAGGTGTATTGACAACGGTTACCATCAGCTCACCGACGGAGAGAACATCACCGTGGACGACTTCACGGAACGCACTGTTGCTCTGCGGTTTCGGTTCGTCTTTATGGATATAGGTGTCGTCGCATCCGGTTTCGGTTTGGAGTTCCGGCAATCCGTTGGTATGATCGCCATGCGCATGCGTCAGCAAAATAGCAGTCGGATTCACATTCCGAGCATCAAGTTGTTCTAAGATGAGATCCGGGTGCGCGGCGGTGTCGATAATCGCGGCATCCTCGGTCGCTTTACAGATTAGGAGATAAGCGTTGACGGGCCAGCCCCCAACAGGTGCGCTAATCGTGATAACTTCAAGGTTTGCATCGTCCATCTGCTGAGGCGGTTCGGGTTCCCACTGCTCAGTCGCAATATCAAGCAGCTTGGTGCCGTCTAAATTCAGGACTTCTGCGAGACGAAAAACTTGCGTTTCTGTCGGTTTTAAGGTATACTTTTCCATACGAGCAAGTTCTGCTTCTGTAATACCCGCAGCAGTAGCGATTTCGCTTGCGGATAGATTCTGCCCGCGTCGGGCTTTGCCGATAATGTCACCAAATTCATCTTCAAGTGCATAAGCCATAGTGGTGTTCTCCTTAACTTTTTAGTTTAAGGAACATTATAACAAAAAATGCAGTGTGATGCAATTGAAATAGATAGTATTGATGAAGGAGAGATTCTGATGGACATTCCAAAAAATGGATATGAACAAGCGGCGATATCCCTTGCACCGCTGGAAACCGATATGACGTTAGAAGATTTTCTTGAGAGCGATTTAGAGGGATATGAATACGTGAAAGGAAAATTAATTCCGATGGCACCACCGACAATGGAACACGGTGAAATTAGTATGAATCTCAGTTTCCTTTTGAGTTTGCACATTCGTGAGAATCGGTTGGGGCGTTTGTATCCAACGGATACAGACTTTAAATTGGGGGACCGATTGGTTAAACCAGATATCGCCTTTGTTTCAACAGCACGGTTGCCAGAAAACAGACGCCAAGCCTCCCCTGTACCACCGGATATGGCGATTGAAGTCCTCTCACCAACAGATATTCAGTACCGCGTTATAGAAAAAGCATTCGCCTATCTGGACGCGGGGACCCGTCTCGTCTGGGTAATTGAACCTATAGAACAAACGGTGACAGTGTATCGTTCTAAAACAGACATCAAGACGCTCACTTATGAAGACACCCTCACGGGTGAAGATGTCGTCGAAGGATTTTCATGTCAAGTCGCACAACTTTTTGAATAGATACTGCTAAAGCCTGGTCAATTAATTATGGAGGAGTGAAAAATGGATCAACAAAACGCCCACGTATTCAAACAAAAGATGCCACTACCTGAACACGACAAGATGACGCTTGAGGAGTTTCTGGCAAGCGATTTGGAAGGGTATGAATACGTGAAAGGAGAATTAATACCCATGCCACCCACATCAGGTAAACACGGCGAAATTAGTTCTAATATACACTGGTACCTATACTCACACGTTCGCGCGAATCAACTGGGGCGTCTGTATATAGCCGACACCGGTTTCCAGATTGGTGAACGGGTGTTGATGCCAGATATCGCGTTTATTTCTACAGCAAGACTGCCAGATGACAGGCAAAAAGCGTTCTCCATACCACCTGACCTGGCCGTGGAGGTCGTTTCTCGGACAGACATATTGCATCGTGTTGAGGAAAAGGCATTTGCCTATCTCGAAGCAGGTACCCGGATGGTCTGGGTGCTCAAGCCTGTATCGGAAACGGTAATGGTCTATCGTTCTAAAACAGATATCAGAGTACTGACATGTGAAGACACGCTCACCGGTGAAGATGTCGTCGAAGGATTTTCATGTCAAGTCGCACAACTTTTTGAATAAGGAGATCTTATGAAACTCGGTTTAGTTACGTATAATATGGCAAAAGATTGGGATATTCCAACAATCATTGAAAAATGTGTAGAGACAGGATTTCAAGGTGTGGAATTGCGGACGACGCACGCACACGGCGTTGAAGTCGAACTCTCCGCAAGCGAACGCGCAGCGGTCAAACAACAATTCAACGATTCCCCGATTGAGATCGCTGGCTTGGGTTCAGCGTTTGACTACCACGCCGTAGATCAAGCAGTGGTTCGCGAAAATATAGATGGAACAAAAGTATACGCCCAACTCGCGGCAGATGTCGGGGCACCCGGTGTGAAGGTGCGTCCAAATGGACTCCCTGAAGAAGTGCCTGTCGAAAAGACACTCGAACAAATTGGGTTAGCATTGCGCGAGTGTGGTGAATTCGCTGCCGACCTCGGCGTACAAATTCGGTTGGAAGTACACGGCGGTGGCACCTCCGAACTCCGACATATCCGAACGATTATTGATGTCGCTGACCATGACAATGTCTATGTCTGCTGGAATTCTAATTTCGGTGAAGTAGAAAACGGCTCTATTCAAAAGAACTTTGATCTTGTGAAAGGCAGGATCGGCTTGGTGCATATCACAGAACTGCACCGACGCGAGTATCCGTGGCGGCAACTCTTTACACTGTTAAAGGAGTCCGGCTACTCCGGGTACACCCTCGCCGAAATCGCCGGAAGCTCCGACCCTAGGCGCGTGATGAATTTTTATCAAGCATTGTGGGAAGAATTATCAAGATAAAATCTCACAACTCTTTGAATGAGGATAGACACCATTGTTCGGATCAAAATTTTACATTTTACCTGTTTTAACTATAGGGGTATTTCTCTTAACTACTATGAGTATCGGTGCAGCACCTGAAACCGTCCATCTTCGTAATGCTATGTGGAAAGTTGATATCGTTCCGCACTCGCTTGCTGTGGAAGCGCGTCTTGTAGATGCGGAAACAGTGGTGCCTATTTCATCGGCGCAGCCCGGATTCGGCGATGTATCGGAATTCGCCCAAGACGGCAAGACTATCAGTTGGCGGATTGCGGATCGGTTTCTCACCGTCCGGTTTGAACTGATAAATGAATCGCTATCTGTAGAATTCGTTCACGATCAACAGACACGCGACACAATCCGTTTAACGTGGCCCGTGATTGAAGATTCCGAATCCCTCCGTGCCTATATTCTGCCCCTTTTTGAGGGAAGTTACGTCCCCAAAGATGACATAATATGGCAGGATTTCTTATCCGACCGCGGATCCATAAACACCACCGCGGGGCTCTCAATGCCGTTTTGGGGTTTGGATCTCACGGACCGAACGCTTACCTATATTTTAACCAATCCGTTTAACAACCGAATCCGGTTTAATAAAACAGCAGCCCCGTCGTTAGGTATGGCGGTATCGCACGCCTTCACACCGAATTGGGAACAGAAAAGATACGGATTGCGTATCTCACTCGGTGCAGCATCGCCAGTCGCACCCGCGAAACAGTACCGACAGTGGTTGAAACAGAACGCTGAATTCGTTTCGTTTGCTGAAAAAATTGAGAAAACGCCTGCGGCGGCGAAATTACTCGGTGCCGCCCATGTCTACGTGTGGGGCGGCAAACTCCTAAGTGAACACGATGTCACGGATTGGAAAGCGTTTGCGACAAGACTGACAGGTGATACGCGGATATGGACACAGTTGAACGCTGAAACTCGTGAAGTCATACAAGAGATTGCTCAATCGGAGTACCCATCTAAATATGCCCGACGGGTTGTGAGTCGCGCGATCAGTGCGCAGCTCGAAAAGCGAGACTTTTACAAGCCATCTCTTTGGACAGATATTCCCCTTACATCAGAAACGGAAAAGTTAATCTCGCGCGCTGCCCCCACGCTATCGCTTCCTGAACTTTATCGCCGTAACTGTCTGCTGTTCTACGCTGCATTTTCCGATCTACTTCGACATCCAGACGTGTGGGGAGACGGTTTATCGGTGAAACTGCTGGAGCAGTTCGCCAAAAACGGGTTAGACCGACTCTGGCTCGGTGTGGATTCGTGGCAGGACGGGTTTCGGCATCCGACTGCTGTTGCGAAGGCGAAAGAGCTCGGTTATCTCGTTGGCCCCTACGATTCCTACCACAGTATCCATCATCCAAATGAAACGGATACATGGGAGACTGCACAATTTGATCTCTCGTTATATGAAACCGGTGGGATAGTCAATGCGGATGGCACAAAAAGTCGAGGATTTAAAAAGAAGGGGTATCACTTAAGCCCACTCGTAGCACAGCCGTATGTTGAAAACCGCGTCAACGGTATCGTCACCCAGATGTCGTCAGACTTCAATACGTGGTTTATTGATTGCGATGCTTACGGTGAACTCTTCGACGACTATTCAACATCGCACCCCGCAACACAGTTAGATGACATGAACGCACGTTTGGCTCGGATTGCTTGGATTCGGGATACGTATAATATGGTTGTCGGTTCAGAAGGCGGTGCCGCGTATTCAGCAGCAACGCTCCACTTTGCACACGGCATGACGCTCCCTGTCATCGGGTGGGGTGATCCAGATATGAAGTCTAAAACCTCGCCTCATTACGTTGGCGGATATTGGCCCCCCGAAGGTCCAGCGATCCACATAAAGCAGGTGCCGCTCAAACCGAACTACCTCTACCACTATTACGATCCGCGGTTCCGGGTACCGCTCTACCAAATTGTGTTCCACGATTCGGTGATAACGACGCACCATTGGGGGTCTGGAAGCCTCAAATTTGA
This sequence comes from Candidatus Poribacteria bacterium, assembly GCA_022821065.1. Taxonomy (GTDB): domain Bacteria; phylum Poribacteria; class WGA-4E; order WGA-4E; family WGA-3G; genus WGA-3G. The sequence continues at coordinate 2,352 of JAJEEK010000077.1, read as the reverse complement.
GAACGCAATCGGAACGTTGGCACTGTTAGAATTACTTTATAACGTCCCACCATTGTACCATCTGAACATAGAAGAATTCTCAAAACATAAAGCGTGGATAAAGAGGCACTACGCCTTCTTTTCGCCATTGCATCGGCAGATCGGCGGACAAGCGATGACAGATTTTCAATGGCTGACCGATGACAGACTCGTCCAACGCACCGAGTTTGGCGATACTGTTGAGATACTCGCGAATTTCGGTGAGAATCCATTTAGGTATAAAGGCGTGATAGTTATGGGGAAAAGTGTGGTAGCAAGATGGCTTGAGACTGATCAAATTAAAGTGTTTTCTCTACAGCCCTAATTTAGCGTTGACACGGACGAGAAAATGTGATTTACTTTTTTAGTCCTGTAACCGTCTCAGACCCAGGCCCGGTAGGTTCGGTTTGCAACCGAACCGGATTCTACATAGTAACCTTGCAGTCTTCAAAAAACTCTTCAGTCGCATAGCGTTTATTTGCTTAAGAAACGCCCCAGCAAAAACGGTGTTTCTGCAGAATGTTTATAGCAGCATCAGTTAAAAAAGAAATCAAGCCCCGTAGGGGCAGCATTTACAGAGATCTATCAAAAATACTGGCAAAACCCCCAAATTGACTACGGAGCACCGAATGGGCCACACGGGGCAAACTACATACATTGGAAACAATAATGGCATGTAAAAAGTTGAAACATAAAATCCATTCTTCACTCAAGCATGGATACTTCAGTGGTGTGAAAGACTTCGTTGACGTATCTGACGGTGCTGGCGATTTCATCCATGTTGTCGTTGTCAGCCGAAAATTCAACGGACACACAATGATAGATAGAAGTGACATTATCTGGGACGAACTCCTAAAGCATCTTTCAGATGAAGAATGGGGACACGTTTCTTTATTAGTTGGTGCGATCCCTGAAGAAGTTCAGATTTGGTAATTGAGGTAGAAATATGGCATCTGAAATGCTAAAGCAAAAAATACATGACATACTAAAAGCAGGCTCTTTCCCGGATCCAGACTACTTTGTTGACGTTTTCGACGATGGCGACGAACACATCCGCATCCTTGTCATTAGCCGCAAATTTGACATCCATGAATACAAACGCTCAGAACGCGAAGACCGGGTCTGGGAGGACATTGTCCAAGTGCTATCTGAAGACGAACTTGAACGCATTTCTCGTATCGTCGCCATCAACCCTGAAGAAATTAAAATTTATACCTAACGCTAAGTACAAAAGGAAAACTATGAACCATATTGAATTTTATCAAGCAAAGCTCAATTACGAAACGGATTCTTGGGATCTGTATGAAGCACTCAATAACGGCGAACCCATCGTCGTCATTGACGCGCGTACTCCAGAGGCTCACGCACTCGAGCACATCCCAACATCAATAAATATCCCGCATCGAACAATGTCTGAGGCAACCACAAGCGAACTCGATAAATCGAAGGTATATGTAACCTATTGTGACGGCATCGGTTGTAATGCTTCTACTAAAGGTGCTTTGAATATGTCGAAATTAGGGTTCCAAGTTAAGGAGTTGATGGGTGGATTAGATTGGTGGAAACGCGATGGCTATGAGACAAACGGCAAACAAGGCGTTCCGGGGACTGAAGTCGTGTGCGGATGTTAAATACAAAAGTAAGATAGGACTTACGCATGATGCTCTTTTGTACCACAAACTTCCAGTTTTGCGGCGTACTTGAAGAAACACCCCAGCAAAAACCCCAGATGCGAAGTGCATCGTGCTACCAGAACGCTATGTTTTCTGAAAAATTTCATCTAACAGAACTATCTACTGTCAAAATTGCGTAAGTCCAATAAGAAAATGAATGCGTTTGCAAACCTCACCAGCGAACGGAATTGTTTTGCTATCTCTTCGTTTTCTTAGAAACCAATAAAAAAGTAAAATTTAATTTGCAATCGCAAACAGGATAGGGTATAATTAACATCAACATTCCCCCATAGCTCAGTCGGTAGAGCAGATGGCTGTTAACCATCGTGTCGGCGGTTCGAGTCCGTCTGGGGGAGTTTAGATTTGCTGACGGGCTTTGTGGTCAAGGTTCGTCAGCAAAAATTTTTAACCTGTTCCCGTCCAAACTCACCCGACTTCTCCAATGGAGGTCAACATGCCCAAGAAATTCACCGATACCCAACTTGATGAACTCTTAGCCAAAGGCTACCTAATCGTACCCGACTGACATTTATCAAAAGTTGTGTTATCTCAATGTTTATCAAGGTTCTTTAGGTATAAGTTTGTGAAAATGCGTTATGAAGTCGGTGAGTATCTGTCTTTCTCCCGTGAGTTGAAGTTGTATTTGATGAAATGTGCGACG
>JAJEEK010000097.1 GCA_022821065.1 Candidatus Poribacteria bacterium | reverse complement strand
TCGAAATGTTCCGGGATCTAATCGTATATCTCGGAAGTCGCCATCTAAATGGGGCGACGGTCTTTTCCACTCGGCTGAAACGGGGAATTTATTGAGTGCCCAGATGCCATCAGGATGCTGCCTTTCACAATGCGGGATCCCTGGGTATTGAGTGGCGAGTTGCTTAAGGATAGCGAGATAATCAGGCGTGCAACATGCCAAAACATCTGGATGCGTAACACCGAAAAGTTCGGTCAGAGCTCCCGCACTCTGCGTGTAAAACTCAGAGCCAGGTGGATGTTTGCAATCTGCCCATGAACTCGGATTATCAGCATCCATTCCCATCATGTGCCACATCGCTTCCGTCGCTTTTGTGACAGTTGCTTGTGGAATTAATCCGGACAGAAGTAGATAGCCTGTTTCTTCAAATTGTGCTAATTGCTGTTTTGTAAGCATATTTTACCTCCAGAATATTTTGGATGGATGCGGAGGTTAAGCGGATAGGTCGCGAGAAATTCGTCCGATAAAACAGGTGTGCTCCGATTTCTAATTCTTATACCATATTTGTATGTTAATTACAAATATTAATTGCGGTTGTATGGATCTACTTGGATGTCTAACATCCGCGGTAAGGGGTCCGGATCGAGGTTGGCGACATCAATACCGCTGTCCATGGCTTGCGTTGCCGCGAGTCCCGCGATCTGACCTGTCGTCATCCATAGCGGTTCCATACGCAGTACCGACATTGCAACATGCGTGCTTGACATTGCAACGGGTACGAGTAGGTTATTCAAATGGCGAGGCAACATGGCACCGTAAGGGACTTGACCGGGTTGCGCGGGTCCCTCCGCTTTTTTCGGATACCAGAGGACACCCTCCATAAAACCGTCCACTGCATAGCGTCGATCGTGGCACGGGTGAACGTCAAACGAATGTTCACCTATCGCGATGGCTTGGTCGATCTGTGGGGTTCGTCCGGTTTTCGGATCAACGGTGAAATTATGTTGTGTTACCAGTGCTCTGCCTTCAATGCGCCGACCTTGACGGACGTAAATCTGCCACGGCCAGTGTCCGTTATCGGTGAACTCGTCCTGATGAAGTCCTGCTTGTTTCCAGAGATAGCGCGTACTTTCCGGTACCCTCGTTTCATTTTGAAGGAACCAGACGTAACCTGCAGCATGGTCGATGTGGAATTGTGCAAGTCGTTGTCGATGATGCCGTTGTGCCTCGGGCCAAGTCCAACTGATACCGGGACAATTCAGACTGGTCAACCGATCAATCGAACCGTTTAATTGATATTTTTTATTTGGAAGCGGCGTGCCGAGTCCTAATTTTTGTATGCGTCCTGTTGCGAAATCATCGAGTAGCGGTAGGAAATCTTGTAGATGTTGTTGGTATGTTACTGGTTTTTCGATGGGAACGATCTTATCCGGGTCTGTCGTAAAGATACTCCGGGCACAATAGGCTTGAATGGCAGGTGACGGTTCACCTGTATCGGATGTTAGAATCTGTTCACCTGTCCGCCAGTTCATGTAGTGTATGCCTGCCCGCGATTCTCCATATTCTTCGATACCTTCACGTCCGACACGATAAGGGACATCTGCTGCAGCGGCGAGGTCGCCTTCGTAAGTGCCATCAATAAAGGTCTTCGCTGTTACCCGCAGCTGCGATTCATCAGGGGTCTCCAATTTTATTGCTGTAACACGATCTGCTTGTACGGTTGCGTTAAGCAAATCGTGTCCTCTAAGGAATTCCAATGTATCCGCTTCTGCCGCGAGAAGGTGCTCAAAGACACGTTCTGCGACCGACGGTTCATAGAACCAACCGTCTTGAATGCGTGTCCAATCATCTGAATTTTCACCGATGGTTCGCCGATACTCTTTGCGTACACCATTGATAAACTCGAGGACCAGTCCGCCGAACATCTCTCGCCGGACAGCGTCCGTTGTTGATAACCCGCTTGCCATCATTCCACCGGGGTGTTGTTGTGGACATGCAAGGATAACTTTACACCCACGTCGGGCGGCTTCAATGGCAGCCGCGCAACCGCCCGGTGTTGACCCATAGACGAAGACATCGCAGGACAGAACACGGTTTGCCCTTTCTTCGATTGTACCTGTGTGAGTTGATTCTGAAAGATTTATCATATTCGTTATCTGTGGGGAAACTGGGTAACCCAGTTCCTACAAGCAAGAGATCGTGGACGTGTTCCCTTCCACAATAAGGCGCGCTGACTCAGAGATATAGCGTGAGCTGTGTCACTCCTGCGTGCTCCGTTTTGTAGGCGGTGAGGGCGGATCTATATATATATCCTGCTTTGGGCTTCACCTTCTTTTTTTCTTCCCTTCACGTAATCGTAGAGTTCCTCTATAGAATTGAATTGGGCAGCAAATTCTGCTTTTATTCGATAGCATTCTTCAAGGATAGGATCCGTCTTCGGTTCAACATGCTCTTTCATCTGCATCTCCTCCATTAACGCCTCAGGTGTACAGAGGGTCGCTGGTTGATATCCAACGGATAGACAAACGTCAGTGATATGCTGCCGCTTGGTTTAATTTGTGTATTGTACCATAAAATACAGGCTTTGGCAAATTTACGCACTGAACCGAGAGCGGAGTGCCCATAACCCTTGTCCGGGCTCGCTAATATAGAAAAACTCATCATCGTTAAAACCGTCAACAAGCGTTTCGGGGTTGTATTTGGCGAGGACTTCGTTGAGGGGTGCCCATTGGTAACCAACCGATTCGATTTCGGCTTCGGTGAGGTGTTCCGTGGCATAAGTGACCTTGAAACGTCCTTCGGTACTGCCGTGGATCAGGTGCGCCGCGGCGGAGAGATTCTCTTGCAACTCTTCGTTTTCCGAGACGGCATTGAGTGTCGTGGGTGTGCTGCGGTAGCCGTACTTTCGGATAAGTCTGTCAATTTCAGCGTCCTCACCGAATTCTCGGAGTCCGGGTGCGATAATAATTAACTCACCGTCGTCTGCCATTGCCATGCGTGTGCGATAGATCGCCTTGTTACCGAGCCATGTGCTTTTGAATTCTCTCGGATCTAAGTAGACGACCACCTTCGATAGCGGTTCATCCAAGAAGGTCATGTTAACGGCTCTGCTCAATCCGGCGGCGGTCTCGAAGGTCTGGGCGTCATCACCGACGTAGAGTCCGCGCATCACGCGTTCGCCAGAGGGGTCGGCATCCATGACACTCATGACATATAGAATGCCGAGTTGTTTCAAGTAGTGTGCGTGTGCGTAGTTTAGGACTCTCCTGACGGAGGTATCGGTGCGGCCCATCAGCCGTTCCATACCGTCTACGGCACCGAGGAAGTGCGATTTGTTGATTGTCTCGACCCCGCCTGTACCGATGAGAATGTTCTTAAATCCGTTAGCGATACCGATGACTTCGTGCGGGATTACCTGTCCGACGGAGATGATGAGTTCGTAATCGCCTTCCACGAGGCGACGGTTTACAGCGATAGGGATGCTATAGTCGAGTTTACCAGCGGAGACCTCTTGGACAAATTCGGATGGCACTTCACCGAAGTGGTATAATCCTGTCCGCCAATTGTGGACACGGTATGTTGCTTTGGGCAGATCGCCGTACATTTCGGTAATCTGTAGTTCGGTCATCGGTGCATGTGTGCCGATAGCAGGGAGGATGTCAAAGGTAGTGCCGTTTGCGGTATCCCAAAGTTCATAGAGGATTCGGGTGAGTTCGCCTGCGTTTGAGTGGAGGCGTGTGATGTCCGGCGGGACAACCAGAATCTTTTTCGGGATACCGCCGAGTTTGTGGAGTGCCTCGTGTAAAAGTGCGCGTTTTTCTTCGGTGGTGATGACGGTGTCTTTTCCACCGTGGGCAATATAGGTTGACATATTTTAAATTTTCCTGAGACCGAAAATATCGTGCCTTTGTCAAATAACATTATTGTCGATATTTTCGATCTCGGTTCGGTATGGGTGAGCGGAAGCGTGGAAGACTGGAAGAACGGAAGGAATTTGGATGGAAAGTTGGAAGGTTGGGGACCTATCCTTCCTCCGTTCCGTCCTTCCAATTTTTCCCTTCCACGCTTTCTTTTAATAAGCATCCTTGATCTCGCCCCAGGTCATACTTAATTTGTCCTGTGGTTCGACGGGTAGAACGAGGTCTTCAACGGAATCACCGATGAAAATGTTGTCAATATAGACGAGTCCATAGTTTCCGAACTGACCGGTTTTGAAGTTTCCATCTGTGCCTTCGGTTGCCGGATCGATCTTGTCAAATGGCGTGTTATCTTTCCGTTCTTTGAGTTTGAAGGTGAAATTGTCGCCTTCGAGAACGAGTTGTGCGCGATACCAGACTTCGGGGTCGTTTTCGACTAATCCAGCTTGAACGAGTGCCCAACCGCCTTGCCGTTTGTAGAAATGGTAATCTTTACCGCCTTGCCGTCGGTCGCTGAGATAGAATTTTTCACCGTCTTGGAAGCGGAATACGATGCCCATATAGAAGTCATCGGGGAACATCATATCCCATTCAGCAACGTAATCGTCCCAAGCCAGGTCGCCGACGACATAGATAGAGCCGCCGACATCGTGCCGCGATTGATTAGATCCCTTGTCGGCGGTTAGCAGGACTTTGTTGCTCGCTTTTTTCGGGTCGGCGACGACTTTAGCGGTTGTGGCACCGTCGTGTCCGACTTCCCATTTGCTGGGTTCGCTTCCAATCTTATCCTTCTCAAAATCGTCGTGAAACAGTAGCACTGCCGATGCCTGTATTGCTATGCTAAGGCATAGAAGCGGCACTGCGATTTTGAGAGATAGTTTAATCTTCTGAGATATTTGGCTGTAGCGAGAGAGAGATAGATGTTTGAAACGCATTGTTTTCTCCTTTTGAAGTCTCACGCAGGTCAGAACAGGATTTGAATTTACGCTTTAGCCTTGGTTACAAAGGCGATTTCAATGTCAAGCTGCTGGATGCCATCGGCGGTGGAGACTTTGCCAACAACGACGTAGACGGTTTCGTTGGCAAGTTCTTTGCCCTTAACAAGTTCAAGTGTTGCTGTGTGACCTTCGACTTTACCAATCCAACCGACATCAGTCCCATCTTCTGTTTGGAGGGCAATGTTTCCGGTTACCTCTTCAGTGAACATGATCTCGATCCATCCGTCGCTGTTGATGGATTCGGCATTGACATCCGTGTCCCCGTCTGTAATAGTGCCACCCGTGACACGCAGATCGGTTCAGTCCGGCCCGGTAATTGTATAGTTCTGTACCAGAGTGCCATCAGCCCAAGTAATTATCAATGTGAGCGCACCAAGGGGAAATGGTCCCGTAATAATCGCTGTTTTGCCTGTGACTCTGACAGTACCAGCACTTACCTTGACCTCAGCGGGTTTACGGTCAAAGCTAACCGTAATAGTTTCATTCGTGGCAATCTCTCCGCCCGCCGGGGTTGCCCTTACGAAGTTAACCGGCACAGGTTCGGCTGCAACTGGGTTCTCGGCACCACCGCAGCCGACGAGCATTGAAACAGTGAGTAAACCTGCCAATAATAGTACTGAGCTGCTAAACAATTTTGTCATTAGAACTTCACCAGTAGAGGAATTAGAAAGCGCGCCTACAAAAAATTACTATGCCACGACTGGGTTTCTCAGAACGCCGATGCCTTCAATCTCGATTTCAACGACATCACCGGATTTCAACGCTGTCGTTGTGCCGGGTGTGCCGGTAAAGATTGCATCACCGGGTTCGAGCGTTATTGCTTGTGAAATGAAACTCACAATCGTCGTTACAGGGAAAATGAGGTCTGCGGTTGTCTGTTTCTGGACGATTTCGCCGTTGATACGGGTTTCTAATTGTGCATCGGTGTAATCAACATCCGTAGCGATAACGGGACCTATGGGACCAAAGGTATCCGATGCTTTGGCGCGCCACCACTGCAGATCGTTGCTCTGCCATGTGCGTGCGCTGACATCGTTGCCGCAGGTCACGCCTAATATATTGGCGGCGGCTTCTTCTGGTGTTGCTTTTCGTGTCTGTTTTTTCATAATGACGACGAGTTCACCTTCGGCGTGTACATCGTCATCGCCGTCTGGTAATTCGATATTGCCGCCTGGGTTATTGATACAGGAGGGCGTTTTGATGAAGATTTCGGGGTTTGTCGGTTCCGGTGCACCGTCTAAATGACTCCGATAGTTTAAACCGACGGCCAACACCTTGGTCGGTGTTGTCGGTGCGAGGAGTTTGACATCTGCTAAAGCGACAGTATCGCCTGTTTCACTGTATTCTCCGAATGGACATCCCGATAGTACGTTCAGATTTTCGCCTGAGACGGCACCGTAACCGATTGTGCCATTTAATTCATAGCGTGCAAATTTCATAGTTTCTGTTCCTAAAAACCTATATTATTCCGTGTATATCTATAGAAAGCAATAGATTTTTAGAGGGATCCTACCCCCTTTTACGAACACCGTCGTGTCCTTATCCTGTGCGTAATCAGTGTCGTCTGACCACGATAGCCAGAAAATACACACGAACCGCATACCACAAGGAAACACGTGGTATGGTGGAACTCACAAAGCACGGGCGACAGTCTTAATGAATATCCCACGTGCGCCGTTCAAATCTCTATCCATACGATGACCTTCCGATGACTTGATCACTTTTGAACCCCTAAGGTTCGTGATGACTTCACCCGTCCAAGACACCGTTTTGGAAGTATATGCTTCACAGACATCTATGACTTGCACACCATATTCCGAAGCCTTCTGTTTTAGAAAGGTTTTGAATCTATAGTGTGAGAGCGTTAGCATCTGCCGAACTGACTTCGTGCGTAACTTCCTCGTGCCCCGCTTCGTCATTTGCTTCGTCTCGAAAGTCGGGAGCAAAATGATGTCAAAGTTCGCTACAAGGAAGTGTGCGACCTTCTTATGAAGCTCATCAATAAGGTTACGGATTTTGAATCTGATTTTATTCGCAGCTTTACGCAAAGCACGCCGTAGCGGGCGTTCCTCTCGCGTCGCGCGGGCGTAGAGATTATCGCAGTGTTGACAAAGCCTTTGGATACGGTTGATACACTGCTGACCTAACCAACCGAAGCAATCTTCAGCGAAAAATGTCATAAAATCACGAACACCGGGGTCAAGTGCTACGATTCTACCGCTTGGTTCTCGCGTCTTTTTCTTCTCAACATAAGCAACGCAAAGGAAATAGCGTCCATTTTCAAAAATCAGTTGAGAATCCTTGACCTCTGCATCCGTATCACGTTCGGACACTTTACCTTTTCCTTGGGGGTTTGCTGGCAACGGTTCTGCCATCTTCATTTCGCCTAAAAACCGAACATAGAATCCATTTTTTTTCAATGAATCTGCGCGTAGGTAAAGCGTCTGTTTGCGTTTTCTTGACCGAAACGAAACCTTTTGAAACTTGCCAGTCTTTTTACACTTGATCTTCGCATTACTGACCGCTTGACACGCATCCATCACGGCACCCACTTTTATCTGCCGAGGCGTTTCGGTGTGCCAATCAGGAAGTTCATCAAAGACGACAGGAACAAGTCCCTTGAAGTTTATGGGGGTGTCCTGTCTGTCCAGCAAGGATACTGCCATATTATAGGCATACCGTGAAGTGCCAAACCATCTACGAAGAATCGTTTTCTGTTCCACCGTGGGAAAGATTTCTATCTTCCTTGATTTGGTCACGGTATCGCCGGAGTCCGGGCATTCTACGGGAAAAGACATGCAGAATTGCGAGGAGATCGGCAGTAAGTTCCTCTTTGGGGGAACCATAAACAGTTTCGTTGAGAACCACGACTTCTCCACCGTTTTGTTCGACCAAGAATTGTATAACTTCGCCGCCGAATCGGGCGAGTCGATCCCGATGGGCAACAACAACGCGGAGTTTATCGCCTCGCAAGATGCGCTCCAATAAGGTTCTAAGCCCTTTTCGTTTGAAGTTGATACCGCTACCGAAGTCTTTGATGATTTCTGCTTCCGGGTAGTGTTTTTGCAAGTAAGCGATTTGGGACGCAAGAGCGTCTGATTGCGATTTTCCATGAACTCGGCAGTATCCAATGGTAGTAATATCTGCTCGGGTTTGTGCATCTATGAAACTTTGGACATCATATCTACGATGCCCGCCTCCTGTTCTTATGCAGGTAATTTCTCCCGCACGTTCCATCCGACGCAGATGGTCTACTGTTATTCCGAGAGTCTGCGCTGCTTCTCGTGGGGGTTTATAGTTTTTCATACCACAAGTATACCACATAAAATCAGGTTTATCAAGGTTTATTTAGATTTATCAAGGTTTAGAAGTGTTTAGGAACTGCTCCTTTGTTGTTTTCTGGCAAGATTATAGTGTGTGAGATGGTTGAAAGTAATTTGTATATTTTACCTTGTATATAAATATGCTGTCAATGTATTTTTAAATAGTTGTTAGTTGTCGGCAGTCAGCCGTCAGCACTCGGTGGTCAGCAGTTAATACATTGCACAGACTAACAGTCTATGCTACGGGTGGCACTTTATAAATTGCTAATTTGACTTTATCGCCAAAATGTAGTAAAATTCCTACATAATATATGACTTCGTTAGGATTTACGTGTTTTTTCTCAGAGGGTATATAATGAGCGGGGTTCCAAACCCCGCCTGCAAAGGGATTCGCGTGGGTCCTATTGGTAATAAAAACATAATAAAAACATGCGGTGAACATAAATGATAAAAGTTGGAATTGTTGGTGCGTCAGGGTATAGTGGTAGCGAGTTGTTACGCTTTCTTGCGAACCACTCTGGCAAGCTGCAAGTAGCGCTCTGTACTTCTGAAACTTATGCGGGACAATGTATTGAGAGTGTCCTGCCGAACCTTCGCGGGTTTCTGTCTTCTAAATTTGAACCATTGGATCTTGACTCTCTCAAAGCGCGTGTAGATGTTATTGTGCTTGCGGTTCCGCACAAGGTGGCGATGTCATTTGCGCCGCGGATCCTTGCACAAGGTTTACGGGTTGTGGATTTCAGCGCGGACTATCGGCTCGGAGATGCGGACACCTACGAAGCGTGGTACCATGCTGAACATACAAGTGCTGAACTCATGCAACAGGCGGTCTATGGGTTGCCGGAACGGTATCGTGAACAGATTCGGACTGCCCAATTGGTTGCGAATCCGGGGTGTTATCCGACGAGTGCTATACTTGCGGCGATGCCGTTAGTCGCGCAAGGTGCGGTGGCGTTGGATTCTATTATTGTTGACTCGAAATCAGGGATTTCCGGTGCCGGTCCGAAACCGAGCGAAAATACGCACTATCCGAACCGTGAGTCTAATGTTGTTGCCTATAATATAGGTACGCATCGGCATACACCAGAAATTGAGCAGGAGTTAAGTGCTGTTGCCTCGGAAACCGATGTTCGTGTGACATTTACGCCGCATCTTGTGCCGATGACGCGAGGCATTCTCAGCACTGTTTATATGCGTCTTACTGAGGAGATGTCTACGGCGGATGCGCTTGCGTTGTATGGTAGATTTTACGAAAATGAGCCGTTTGTTCGGGTGCTTCCGTCCAGTGCATACCCTCAAACCAAATCGGTACTCGGCAGCAATTATTGCGATGTTGGGTTGGAAGTGGATACACGTACCCGCCGCGTCGTCGCAATGGCAGCGATTGACAACCTCGGTAAAGGTGCTGCCGGTGCTGTTGTGCAGAATCTCAATCTGATGTTCGGTTTAAGTGAAACCGATGGTCTGAAAGTACCGGGGATGATGCCTTAGGAAGGCTGTCGGCTGTCAGCCATTGGCAGTCGGTAGATTCTTGTGGGAGTTCCAATATTTGCTGATGCCACAAACATCTTTTAACCGAGAGCCGAAAGCCAAGAGCCGAAAGCCAAAAATTATGATTGTTGCGGGGGAACCTTCTGGTGACTTGCACGCTTCGCATGTTGCTCGGCAACTTAAGGCACTGTCTCCCGATATAACACTCTTCGGCATGGGCGGTGACGAGATGGCAGCGGCATCTGTGAACCTTGACCTTCACATCCGAGATTCCGCTGTCATGGGTTTTGCGGATGTGATCACTGTCCTCCCGATGTTCCTTCGGAAACAGTCGTATCTGAAACGCCGTATCCGTGAGGCGCGTCCGGATGTACTTCTCCTTGTAGATTTTGCTGAGTTTAATATGCCGTTAGCCAAATTTGCTCGTGGTTGCGGAGTGTCGGTTGTCTATTACATTCCGCCGAAAGCATGGGCATGGCGTGCGGGTCGAGCCAAGAAGCTGGCGAAATCAGCAGACGTTGTCGCTGCCATTTTCCCATTTGAAGCGAAGTTCTACCGAGATGCTGGTGCAAACGCCGAATTCGTTGGGCATCCGCTTGTCGATTTTGCCCAGACTTCCTTAACGGTATGTGAGGCGCGAGAGCGTCTCAATTTGTGTGGCGCGGATGATGGAGATGCGCCTATTATCGGGTTGATGCCGGGGAGCCGTCGTTCCGAGGTCCGACATATTTTACCGGTTATGCTGAAAGCCGCCGCGCACATTGCGGAGGTCTATCCGAAGGCGCAGTGGGTCCTCCCTTTAGCCCCCGGAATTTCACGTGAAAGTATCGCGGAACACCGTACGGAAAACCGGGGAACCCAGCCCCTACAAATCCCATCCATTCGGATTGTCGAAAATCAGACATATACAGCGATGCGAGCGTCAACCTTGTTGTTGGTTACCTCTGGCACAGCGACGCTTGAAGCAACATGTATCGGTACACCGATGATTATCCTCTTTCGCACGGCATCTGTCAATTGGCATATCATCAAGATGTTGACCCCGCTGAATCGGAGTGGACTCCCGAACCTTATTGCTGGACGTGATATTGTTCCAGAATTGTTGCAGACGGCATTGACACCGGGGGCTTTGACAGCGTTGGCACTCGATTTTCTGCGGCATCCAGAGAAACGTAAAAAACAGCGCGAGTCCCTTCAAGCCGTTTATGCGCAGCTTGGGGCAGCCGGTGCAGCTAAACGAACAGCGGAATTAGTATTAGATGCTGCAGAAAGTCTGTAAAGTACGCTAAAGTGCCTAAAGTTGTTAGAAACTTTCTTTCAACTTTACTAGGGGAAACACCCAAGCAAAAACACTTCGCGACGTAGCGGGTTGGGTAACCTCGAAGAAACACCCAAGCAAAAACACCGCTACTTTTAAATTTTATTTTCCATGAAACGCACACACCCTCTTGATCTTGCTTCGCTGCAACAGCGATTTCTTTTCAGTCCTATCCGTTTCTTATTAATTCCGCTCAGTTGGTTTTATGGTTTAATTGTTTCAGTACGAAACCGACTTTATGTGCTCGGTGTATTGAAAGCACGCAGATTACCGTGTCGAGTGATCAGTGTCGGTAATATTGCCGTTGGTGGGACGGGAAAAACACCTGCTGTTATTGCTATTGCGAAACATCTTCAACGGGAGAATGTCCGCGTAGCGATTCTGCTGCGTGGTTATAAACGCGCGTCTCGTGAGCAGATAACGGTTGTCTCAGATGGTGAGCGGGTGTGTGCTACCCTAAAAGAGAGCGGCGATGAAGCGTACATGTTGGCGAAGCATCTCAGAGGTATACCGATTGTTGTAGGTCGGCGACGCTATCAGGCGGGACGGGTTGCCCTTGAACGTTTTGATGTGGATGTCCTCCTTCTTGATGATGGGTTCCAACACCGACAGCTTGCGCGTGATGTCGATATTCTCACCGTTCCTGTCGGAGGAGACTCGGTTGGAAGCGTGGAAGGGGGGTGTGGGGAAAGATTATTACCCGCGGGAACCTTGCGCGAACCTTTTACGGCACTCCGACGCGCGGATGTTATCCTATTGACACATACGGACGCTGTTGATATGTTGCAAGACCCTAAAGCGACATTTCAACAGTTAGCACCGAACGCGCTGATTTTGGAGAGTGTCCACCAACCTGTGCGTCTCTATCCTTTAGCTCTGAAACAGAGTTTTGAAGAGGTAGATCTTCTCCATACTGCGAAAGCCCTTACAGGAAAACGGATTCTCGCTGTCTGTGGGGTAGGGAACCCGGAGGCGTTTGTTGCGACGCTTAGGCAATATTCGCCAGAGCATGTAACGTTATTAGCGTTTCCCGATCATCACGTTTATACTGAGGTAGACATGGCGGAGATAGATGCCGCGTTTCGGAAATCAGAGGCGGATCTGATTGTTACAACACAAAAGGATGAACAGAAGTTGGCGGGTCTTGTGGCGGATAGGGAAGTTGTGATAGTTGTACTTGAGATTGCCTTGGTTATTAAGGACGGGGTTGAGAAGTTTGATGAAGTGCTGTTGTCGGACGGTTCGCAGATTTGGCGGGGTTTGGAACCCCGCCTATAGAGAAGTGCGAGACATTAGTGGAATCGTTGGTTTGTAGCTCCGCTCTGTGGTTTGCGCGGGGAACGTTGTTTGTCGATCCATCTGACAGAGAAGTGGAGCAGGTTTTCCATGATTTTATCGTTGATTTTCACGTCCGCTTCCGTCTCATTTTTCAAACTGGTGACGATGTATAACCCCTTCTGAAATGGCAGGAGCAGGAGAGCGGATGCGTCCTCAAACTCGTCCTTTAGCCCGGCTGCTGCCGTGTTGGTTTTCGCGAGCGGTGTCCATTTTCCGAGTGGATCGAGCCACATATCATCAAGTCGGATCAGCGGTTGGTCCATTGCGTTTGGGTCGGCGTGGTGATTTCCGTTTATTGGATTCGGGCGTTGAAAGATCCGTGAGCGTTTTCCTTGTAATGTCGGAAAGAGTTCATAAGTTTCGTCACACTCGATACCGGTGAGCGGTTCAGGTATCCATCCGGTTCCGCGGCGCTGCTTAGCACTTGCTTTGACGTCTTGCCCGGAGACGATGACGACGCCGCCTTGGCTGACAAAGTTTTTGATCCGGTGTTCGGCATCGATATTTAAACGATAGCCGGATTTGTAGATTTCACCGTTCCCGATCCACAAAATATCGGTTTTCGGGAGTCTATCGGTTCGTAAGTCTTGGACTTCGCTATAGAGTATATGATGTTCTTGAATGTACTCGAAACGTTCGAGGACAGGGTACTCGACTGTAGACATGTTCCCGGTGAGTGCCATGAGTTTCAGTGGCATCGCCATTTGTACTTCTGAGCGGGTGACACCTGGGATTCTGGTGACTCCGGTATCGGGTTTGAAGAATTTGCTGTTAACGACAGCGTTTATGCTTCCGGCAACTCGGTTTCGGATCAGTTTTCGTCGGCGTTTGCGCTGTTCTGCTGTATTTAGGGTTCGGTTCTGGGGATAGACGAGCGGTGCTAACGCCTCGTGCCGAAGCGGATTGCTGTGTATCTGCTCAACAATTTCGGCGTGTGCGGTGATTTTGGCGCGATTTGTCGGCATTAGCCTTTTGTGGAGCGGAAACCCGCGACGGAATCTGTTATCAAAACTGCGGAAGGCATTTTCAATATCCCACCGTCGACTATAACTGGTGTCGATCGTCTTCAGATCGATGCGTTCTTCGTTGACGTTGGTTACATAGCCGTGAACGACGTTTATCCCGTGGATGGGTTTGCCTTCCTTATCTGCGATGGCGATGTCCTCTGTATCGCTCATGTCTAAGATCGCGTCTGTCAAGCCGCTTAGACTGAAAAGTTCGGGTTGATATTTTTCTGCGCTTTCAATAATTGTGCAGCGTGTGCGCGGGAAAATTATATCGGCATCACGAAAAGAGCGGAAGTTGATCCTAAATTTTTTGTAATGTCTGACCGTGAGTTGTTCTGGTTTGGCAACGCGATCGAATGGACCGACCTTATGTTTGGCAACTAATCGGATTCGGAGTTTCTGAACACTGAAGGCGTTGATCGTATATTTTTTGAACTCAGCGTCCCAAACCCATTGTGGTGGTCCATCAAAAAACACGATCTTCCCGAGTCGGATCTGATACGGCGTATTGTTTTCAAAGACGATAAAGTCTCCTTTTTCGTCACCGTCTTCGATGCGACAGCGCAAGCCGCGGTCATCGCGGCGGTTCAGCTTATCTAAGTTTTGTTTATACTCGATTTCATATCCCCAATCATCTTTGTAGCCGTTGTTGTCTTTGTCTTTCACGTCCATTAAGGCTATGTGATCCTTATTATAATCTTTGAGGATAGCGGTATATTCGCCTGTTTCAGTGCGAACTTTGATACGTGTGCCGACGAGCCGTTCAATCAGACGTTCATAGACTTCCTGCTCTTCGAGGTAGTCGGTGGTCTCATCGAGTTCGCTAAGTCCGGTAACATCTGCGTTATTTCTGTTGAGTGCCTGTCGGTACGCTTGGTTATACTGATCGAAGCGCGTTCCGAGACTTCTGCGGACCCCTTGAAACGCCATACTGATAGCATTTTTTGAGGCTTCTGCGAGCGCGACGAACATGTTTCGGATTTTCCGTCTTATTTTGTAGAGGAGTGGTGGATGGTAGACGCGCTCAAGTTCCCAGGCGCGTTCGCGCAGTTCACGCTCGTTCATTGCGTCATGATAGCGGATATATGCGACAATTTGGTCTTGACGTTCCTTGCTTGTGAAGATATAACTTGGCGCGTGCCCACGTTGTCTGGATTCCTCGGAGATAATTTCCATACCTGTGAACTCAAGTCGCATCGTGCCGCGATACCGTTTATTTGCATCCTTCATCTGAAAAACGACATACTTATTCAGGAGCGTCTTTAAGAGTTTATCTTTCCGAAAGAGTCTTATGATGTAGAAGAAACCGGTGAACAGAAAGACAATCAGGGTCACACCACCGTAGAGCCTTACCTGTGGCCAGATACTGCGTGCCCCTTCTGTAACAGCGTCCGTGACCGTTTCTTCTTGCGCGAATACTGCCGGTAGAAGCGTAAGGGAGAAAAAGATAGCGGTCAGTATATACGCCCAAAAGCGTTGTGTGATGCGTGTATTTTTGAACATGTTTTTCAAGTTGCCAGTTGCCAGTTAACAGTTTCCAGAAAAGAAATACTATGTTATCTGGGGAAACACCCTATCAAAAACACCTCTCTTAACTGGTTACTGACCACTGGTAACTGGTGACTCCTCCATTAATAGATATTGACTCCATTTTCGGCGGCGATGCGTCGGACGTTGGTATTTGCGAGCGGGATCTTCTCTGTGGGTAGATGTTCTATCAAGCCGTATCCGTCGGGATAGAGGGCATCGAAACGTTTGAGTGCCACACCGATATCCAACTCCCCTTCACCGGGCACCTCTTCATTGAGATGGAGTACGAGTCCGTTCTGAACGCTGATGTCTTTGATGTGTGCCATGGGTGCGACGGGCCCCATCACGTCGAAGATGTGGTTAAGGCGATCTTCGCTATTGTAGACCTGTCGCAGTGTTTGGAAATGATTGACAAAATCCATAACGATGCGTAATCGTTCGGAACCGATCTTTTCAACGATTTCGCGACAAGTTTCCGGTGAATCCATGATGGAGACGGCGTGTGTCTCCATAACGAGCGTGAGTTCGTGTTGTTCGGCGTGTTCTGCGATCGGTTTCAGTGTCTCAATCAAGCGTTCCATTGATTCTGGGAGATAGTTGTCCCGATGCGATGTCCAAGCACCGTCAGGGTTAAGACTGCCCGGACGGAACAGGTAATGGTGTGCGTTGAGAGCGGCTGCGGTTGCCATGCCGCGTTGGACGCTTGCGATCGCGGCTTCTCGGACAGCGGTATCTGGGTGAAAGAGGCATTCGTCGTAAGTGATACCGAATTGCACGAGGTCGAGTTTCGCTGCTTCCAGTATTTCTACACAACGCGTACACGCGTCTGGTGGCACAGCGGGTATCTCTGCGCTGCGGAAATGGAAACTTAAACCTGTAAATTCCAGAGCCTTGATGTTTTCGATCTGTTCTGCTGTTAGTGTGCGGAAATCACCGCAGAGTCCAACGATGCCGAGTCTCATATTTTTCAAGTTAACAGTTAACAGTTAACAGTTTCCAGAAAAGAGAATTTAACCAAGAACTTGATTTCCGATATTTAAAAATGGGCGCGAGTTCTTGGTTAAAGTTTATCCTAACACCTCTTAACTGGTTACTGGCCACTGGTAACTGGTTACTCCTTTACGCGAGTGCTTCTAATTCCTTTAGAAGGTTTTTGGCGCGGATAAGGTCTTTTGTATCCGAACCTTCTGAGAACCATGCGTATATCGGTTTTAGTAGGTTATACGCGTCTTTACTTCGGTTTTGCGTGCCCCATAGTTCACTGAGACTGAGTGCAGCTCGGAGTTCCCACGATTTTGCGTCTTGGCGTTGTGCGATAGTCAAGGCTTCAAGAAAGTAGGTTTCAGCTTGTGCGATCGTCGCTGCGGTATTCTCGTTGCTGTAAGCCTCGACTTTCTCTGCGAGGATCAGGTAGAGTTCACCCTTCCGTCGCGTTAGTTCAGCGGCATAGGTGCGTTCGCCGGTGCGTGTAATAACAACTAATGCGGTATCAAGCGTTTGTAGTGCCAAGCTGTATTGTCCGGCGCGTTGATATGCTTGTGCGAGCAGGGCGAGGAAGAGCGGCAGGAGTACTTCAGCCCGCGTTTCTTCCCATGCGGCGATACCTTTCCGAATCATTGCGATGCCTTCTTCAGGGTGTTCCTGCTCTGCGATTGTCCATCCTTTCATTACGAGTGCGGCGGCTTCCCATCCGGAAAACGCGTGTTCCCGACATATCTGTAGCATCTGCATTGCTGCGGTATCTACTTCCACCACTTCACCTCGGTATTGATAGAAGACGGTTTTAAAATGGAGCGATACCGCCTCACTAAATGGGTGGTTCGAATCTTTTCCGATCACCATTGCTTTGTTAAGCCGTTCTTCCGCTTGTACGGGGTAGCCGAGGCACCACAGTACGGGTGCGGAATAGGCGAGTAGCGTCATGCCGGGTTCAGCGACGTAGTGTAGGAAGTCTGGCACTGAATGGTGGTGCTGTGGTTGATAGTATTCAATACCTTTCTCCATGTGTGCTAATGCACTTTTGAATTCGCTCAAATAGTAGAGTGTTGCGCCGAGTGCGCGATGCGCTTCAACTTCAAAGGCTTGGTTTTCTGCTTGCTTTGCGATAGCGACACAGGCTTCACCGAGTTCACGTGCGGAGAGGAGTCGTCCACGGACGACATGTGAGAGCCATAATCCGAACAGTATCGGGAAGCGGAGGTCTTTTATCTCATCGAGCGAGGTATCGGGTTCATCTTTTGAAGCGGATGCCTCCGTTTTTTCGAGTGTTTCGAGTAGTTCGCGTGCGCGTGTGTAGGCGACTTCTACCTCTGGGGAGGCGTACCCTTTGGTTGCGATGAGTGCTGTGCCGAGTGTCGTTTGCAGTTCGAGTTCACGCTGTTTGACGGCTTCGTGTTCCTCCGGTGTGTTGACGCTCTTTGCGAGTGTTTCGAGTGCTGCTAACCCTTGCATAATATGTCGGACACCCTCAACGTTTGCGGAGCGTTCTAAGGAGCGGTGTGCGGCTCGGTGCCAATAATCGATCGCTTTTTCTGAGAGCCCAGCTTCGGTATAATGATAGGCGACGAGTTCAGGTTGGAAGCCGTCTTCGCTTTGGAGGACCTCTGCGATCTGTTGATGGTACTGCTGTCGTTTGCTCTTTAGAAGTGCTTGATACGCTGTCTCGCGTAGCAGCGGATGTCTAAAGGTATAGCGGAACTGGTTATCAGCGACCTTGTCTCGATTGAGAATGTAGGCGTTTACTAATGTGTCGAGTTCAGCCTTCAGTGCTGCGAAATCAGTAAAAGTATCGTTTCCGAGTTCAACGCCGGAGGCGATCTTATGGAGGAGTTCGGCTGTCCATTCTCTTCCGAGCGTTGCGCCGAGTTGTACGATCTCCTTGACGGAACCGAGTTCATCTAATCGGGCTGTCAGCAGGTCTTGTAGTGTTACAGGGACAGTTACTGTTTGTGCCGTTGGGCTGCTTGCGTTCGTCATATCCGAAGACAGTGTTAAGGTATCGCCTTCGAGCATCATTTGTGTGAGTTCTTCGACGAATAGTGGAACCCCCTCCGTCATTTCGACGATTTTTGTCAATAAGTCTGGTGGTAATTGTGTATCGCCTGCAACGTGTTGGATCATTGTTTCCACCTGCGGCGGTGTGAGTGGTTCCAAGCGTAGTGTATTTGCCCATGCGGGTTGCAGCAGTTTCTTCAGGGTTTCTTTATCAACGGTATTGTTTGCCAATTGCCCGTCTGTGAGCGTCTGTGTGTTTTGTTCTTCATTGGATTGTGCACTGTTCCGAAAATGGTGTGTGTCTGAACGGCAGGACAAAACGACGAAGATTCGAGCGTTTTCGATGCGTGCGATTAAAAGTGTCAGGAATTCGATACTTGACGGATCGATCCAGTGAAGGTCCTCTACGATGAAGAGGATCGGTTTCTGTTCTGACATTTTCAGGAGTACTTGGACGAGTACTTCGAGCGTCTGTTGTCGTCGTTGTCTGCGCCTCCATCCGGAAGGGTACGTGTCCTGTTCAATCGGTCGGCTATAGGGATGGATACCGATACCGGTTTCTGTTTGGCGTTGTATTTCAAAAGGTATCTCCAATAATTCGGCGAGGAGTGGCAAAGTTTCTGGTATATGCGCTTGCGTGTTTGCGTTCTGTTCGACAGTTGGAACGCTATAGTCTTGGAGTAAATTTTCGAGTTTTTCGAGCCTTGCTTGTGCGGTGTCGGTATTTGTGAACTGTACGACGTGTTCTTGGAACAGCGAAAGAATAGGGTACAGTGGACTGTTCTGGTAGTATTGCGAGCATCTACCTTCTAAAGTCACTGCCTCTGGATGGTTCTCAACGTATTCCTGAATGAGTTGTACACATCTCGATTTTCCGATCCCGGCTTCGCCTTCAATAAGGAGTGCTTGTCCATTCGTTGCGAGTGCCTGTGTCCAACTCTGTTTAAGGTGTTCGACCTCATGTTTACGTCCGATCAGCGGTGTGAGTCCGCTCTCACTAGCGATATCGAGTCGGCTTTGGGCGGGGAATTCACCGGACACCTGATAGATGTTGACGGGTTGCGAAATACCGCGTAGTTCGGATGCCCCGAGCGCATCGCATTCAAAAAAGCCGTCAACCAATTGGTGTGTTGTATCACCAATCACGATGGTATCCGGTGATGCGAGTTTTTGCATCCTTGCGGCGAGGTTCGGTGTTTTACCGACGATGTCGATGGCTTCCGGGGATTCCTGCGCCGAGATGTGCCAGACGACGACACGCCCTGTATCAATGCTAATGCGGACGTTGATCTCTACACCGAAGGTTGTATGGAGGTACGGGTTTAGTGTTTTAATAGCGGCGACGATGCCGAGTGCAGCCCTCACGGCGCGGTGTGCTGTATCTTCATGTGCGGCGGGGTAACCGAAATAGACGAGTATACCGTCCCCGAAGTAGCGTGCAATGTGTCCGTTTTGTGCTAAGACCACCTCCATGATACATGTCCGATATATCTCTAATAGGTTTCGGAGTTCTTCGGGATCGAGTTTTTCGGTGAATGCTGTGGAGTCAACAATATCGCAGAAAAGGACAGTGAGTTGTCGGCGTTCCGCGCCGTGTGGTAGTGCCTGTTCAATGGCGGTTGTATCCGCTGCTGACAATTCACGTGGGCGCGAAGTAGCATTGAGCGGTGTACCGCATTCACCGCAAAATTTGAACGATGGATTCAAAAACCCACAATTTGCGCAGAGTTTGTGCTGCATACGCCGTTTCCTCGCCTACGTTGTGTACAGACCCTTCTTCCATTCCAGCTTATTTTCTAAATTGGTCCAGATATTCTTGCAATTCGGCATCGCGCGGATCCAGTTTAAATGCTTCTTGGTAGAAGTCGATAGCACTATCAGTTTTGCCGACTTTCATATAAAACGAACCGAGATTGCGATACGCTACGCTATGTGTTGTCTTCAGGTCTAATGCGCGCAAGTAATGGTCGCGGGCGCGTAACAGATACACTTTTGTTTCTCCGATGAGAATGTTAAGTGTGATTTCGTTTTCCCAGCGTTGCCTGTATACCTCGCCGCCGAGTTGTTTCGCTTCTACCTCGATGGCATCAGCGACGGGTTCGTGGCGTGTTTTGAACAAAATGGAGCCGGAATTGGTTTTGTCGATAGCGTTTCTGAGTTCTGCTATTGCTTCGTCGGGTGATTCGCTGCTCAATTCTTTTTCCCATGAGGGCCAGTTGGGGCCAGCGTATTCGAGCCCTTGTTGATAATAGACGGCTCCGAGGTCGTTAAAGATTTCGGCGTTTTCGGGACGCATTTTTATTGCTTGGTTGTAAAGTTCGATTGCTTGTTGGTATTTTTTGGCGTTAAAGGCATCTGTGGCGTGTGTACGCAACTGTTTGAACTCTTCACTTTCCAGGTTGACAGCGATACCCAATTGTGAGTCATCTTTGGCAAAGAAGTAGATGACCCCGATGATCACAATGGAGATGCAGACGGCGATGAGTGTCGGTAGTTGGAGTTTCATATTTTTGTAGTTATCAGTTATCAGTAGTCAGTTAAAAGAGACGCTTGGTTAAACTAAAGTACCTCTTTAACCAATGACCAGTGACCGATAGCTGATAATCATTCCCCCTGATGATTTATTCTCTAACATTGACCCTAACTTGGAGTACACCTCTAACCGGTGAATTGTTACATGAAACCTCTTAACTGAAAACTGTTAACTGTTAACTGATGACTATAAGAACACTTATCTCCGGCGATTGTTTCTATTAAAAAATATCTCAATGGCATCACCGACACCATCTCGTTCAAAGTAGAGGCGTGCCCTATATTGAGAACGAATATTTTCATCAACGAGTTTAAATATTTCGAGTGAATAGATACTGGTATCGTCTATTCGATAGATGAGGTCCCCGCGTTTAAGCCTGTCCTTCAATCTGCTGTTTTTATCGACGTTTGTGATGATAACGCCGGGTATCTGGTACTTACGGGCCATAGCCTTGTCGGGTTGTGAAAATGTGATACCCCATCCGGGGGGTGTATAACTCCATTGCCGTGTCTTTATTTTGAATTCGGTTTGTCTATTTTTACCGCGACGACTGAATTCACATTGTATCGACTGATTGATCGGTAGCAGGCGTGTGAGTGTGTAAAAATCTTCTTCATTTTTTACCCGATGCCCAGAAATGCTGCTAATGACATCTCCGCGTCGGATGCCAGCGTTGGTGAGCGGACTCTGTTTCTCTATTTCTGATACCAAAACCCCGGCGTTCATCTGTGTTGACAGTTTTTCTGCCAACTCTTCGGTTAGGTTTTGGACTTCGAGCGCGAGATCCGGCGGGACGACGTTGCCGTATTCGATGATTTGTTCGACGACTTTCTTCGCCTTATTCGCCGGAATAGCGAAACCGACACCTTGTGAACCGCCGCTGGTTGAATGGATACTGGTGTTTATACCGATGAGTTCACCATGGATGTTTGCCAACGCGCCGCCGCTGTTCCCCGGATTAATGGAGGCATCTGTCTGAATCAGATTTTCGTGGTGAAAATTTTCAACGGTTCGGGAGCGTTGTGTTGCGCTGACGATGCCGATTGTTACGGAGGGTTGTGCGTCGCCTATTGATAAGCCGAATGGGTTTCCGATGGCGACAACCCACTCCCCTATTAAGAGAGATTCGGAGTCGCCCCACTGAATCTCCGGTAGTGTTGTGTCTGTGTCTACCTCTAAAACGGCGAGGTCTGAGAGATAATCGTATCCGGCGACTTGTGCTGCAAACTCGCGCCCATCTGGGATAGTAACCGTGATGCTATCTGCGTTTTCGATGACGTGGTGGTTCGTCAGGATATACCCTTTTTTGTCAATGATGACTCCGGAACCGACTTCACGCTGCAAACGTCTTCGCGGGTAAGGGATTTCGCCCCAGTAGTGCTGGAACCATTTGTCAGAGAGCGTTAGCTGTTCGACGGTGCGGACAGCACTGATGTTAACGACCGCGGGACTCGCTTTCGCCACTGCTGTAACGATGGCGGTGCGCCGCGATGCGGTTACGGCTTCTTGTGTTGCTGCGTTACTGGATTCTGCCGCGTGAACCGTGTGGCAGAGCATGCCTACAAGTGTAAAGAACAGAGGCAGTAGCAGCAAGGTTGAACGGTTATAATAACGATATAAACGTGTCATTATCCGGTTTCACCACAATTCAGTTGTTTCTGAAACTCAACGTGTCAGTTTAAGAGATATCCGGTACCCTTCTAATCCTGGATCGGTATCAACGATGTCTTGGACGGCTTCGGTGGATCGCCGTTTGGCGGGGAAGTCGTCGGCATTGGCGCATCGAAGTGCTATCCTTGCACCGATTGCGCTGGCGGCGCGTAAGTTCTCTAATTTCACTTTTTCGAGTGTATCGTAAGCCGTATGTCCGAAACCTCTACCGGACGGTAGTGCCTCCGGATCACCGATATGGCTCGATGGAACGCCTTTTAGGAAAAACGGGAAGTGGTCGGAGTAGGAATGTACTTTCTGTCCAACCGGCATTTCGGCGTTCATCTGTTCGCGCGCAGTGTTAAAGAACGTCCCTAATGCGTCCCACTGGTGTAGGACAATACCTTTTCGACTTACGCCGCCTGCTGCGTCCATATTGAGCATGAACCGGATGTTATCCAATTCGGAATCGTGCGCCTCGACATAACGGAACGCGCCCGTGAGTCCGATTTCTTCTGTTCCGAAGGCGATGAACCGGACGGTGCGTTTGAGCGAGTCACCTGCGTAAGCAGATAGGACGCGTGCGGCTTCTATCACGGAGACCATCCCTGATGCCGGGTCGTGTGCACCTTGCGAGATGTCGTGTCCGTCGTAGTGGCAGCCGACAACCACCATCTCTGCACCGTTTTCATGACCGGGTAGGTCTGCGACAACGTTCCATGACGTACGCGGTTCGTTAATATCGGTCGTTTTGAGTTTCAATGTGACTGTTCCAGCGTCCCGCGCGAGGAGTCGTTTTAGGAATTCGCCGTCTTCTTTGCAGACGGATATCCCTGGGATGGGTGCCTCTTGATTGTTTTGGAGGCTCCCTGTTTCGGGGCCGACCCCTGGGTGTTCGCTAACGAAGATAAATCCGCATGCGCCAGCGAGTACCGCGCGTTCAAATTTCTCTTTACGATGGACCCATCTGCCGAGGTCTGGTGGTGAGGTACTCTGTGCCATAACCAGCCTCGCGATGGCGGTGTCGCCGAGTGCCTCATATTCCGCGGGGCTTCCGTGTCCAGCAGAGACCAATTCAGTTGTGATGTCGTCAGCGGGGCAGTACGGGAGCGAGATGCAGTGCAGTTTTCGGCGGATGGGTTCGAGTACCTCAAGCGTCGCTGTGCCGCGCGTCCACCCTGCATACGGGTAGTCTTCGAGTCTGACGTTCTGGAGTCCGTATCGTTTGAAGCAGTCTGCGATAAAATTTGCGGCTGCGTATTCCTCTGGTGTTCCAGCGAACCGCGCCCCGTATTCATCGCATAGGACGGTTAGGTTGTTCATTACCTCTTGCGAAGTATAGATATCACCGACCATCTGTTGGTCGAACTGCAAGTAAGGGTTCGTTTTGCTCATAAGTTTCGGTGTTCTCTTCGTTTTTATCGGTTTTTGACGGTAGCGATTCCATTCTCGCGTTGGCAATCTTTTTGAGGTGCCAAGGGTCTAATATCTGGATGCGTCGGTACCGTTTTTCAAGGATTCCGTGTTGTTTGAACTGGTTTAGGAGTGTTTCTGTTTTTTCGATGGTGCATCCGGTTAAGCGTGCCAATTTTTTCGTTGAGAGTTTGCGTAGCGTACACTGTGAACCGCGCTCGGTTATTGTACTGTTTCGGTTCGGTGCATCGGCGTAGTTCCGTAGTAGCAGCGCGAGCCGCGATTCGGGGCTCCGAAACGCGACGTTTGTAAACGGGTTCGTCGTTTCGTCTCGCTGTGTCCGGCGTGAGTTGATCCAACTGAAGAGCACATTTCGGAGACGGCGCAGCTGCGTTGCGAGCGTAGTACCTGATGTCTCAATGGGTGTCCATTTGGATGTGCTGTCTAACCGCCGGATTACGGTATCTATAGCGGACAGGAACCTCTGGTATAGGGGTCGTTTGAACGGCATCGCTAAATGCATTTTCCGCTTCAGAAAGAATTGGAAATGCTTTGCGCTAACAATACCGATAACGGCTTCTGTTGTCAGTATTTCAGCGGTAACTTTCCGATGCGCTTCGTTGTCGTCCCATTCGATTGCGCCAAAGATTTCGCCAGGTTCCATGACCTCTAAAGTAACGGGGTCGCCTTCCGTAGGCGTTTCGTGGATTTTGATACGTCCTTCCTTCAGCAGATAAACGCTTTCATCGCAAACGGGGTCTTCGTGCTTCAGTGTTTTGAAGGTCGTTATCCGTTTGAGTGCATCTGCGTCGTCCTCGGAGAGGTCTCGGAAGATATTTATCTGTTTAACACACCAAAATCTCTCTGAAGTTCCTTCTCGTACCGCCATGCTGTAGTTGTCCTGTCGGTTTCTGGTTAAACGTGTATACTTTTGAGGTTATGGACTGCGATCGCTTGCCGAAAAATTTCAGTCTCCTTTGTCCTTAATTATACCAAACCTATTGCCAATAAATCAAGGGAATTGTGGTTTTTAGCAGAACCATTCAATTGTCGGTTGTATGGATAAATCCGGATACCGAAAAATGGTGTAAAATTTCATAGTTTTCATAGTAAATCGAGAATGCTATGAAAACTATGAAGTGCCGTAAACCAAATATATGACTGGGTTTTTGGTGGTTTTAGTAGTAGACTCGTTAAAAGTTACTATGAAATTTTATATAGCCGTCTGTTTCCGTCAGCAAAGATAGGTGCGATTTCCAAATCCGAACACACCGCGTGGGTTGGATGTCTTTTTTACGATCCGGTGCGAAAACTTTCTGCTTGACACATATCGTGTTAGGCATTGCCGATTTGGTATGCAACGCAACCGTTCCGACTAAAATATCGCTTGGCATTTGACAACCAGGTTCCGGCATAAACAGCGTTACGCAACTCTTGATTGGTCAACTTCTGTCCCGCAATGTTGATCGTCTTAAACCACTCCAACTTCTCGCTGCCGGTCTGCCCGATACATCACGTTCAACGGGAATCCTTTCAGGATGGAATCAATGACGGCATTGCGTTCCTTGTCTTTGTAGATAAACTCCCGCTGAAATGGCGGTCGTATATCCAATTTACCGCCGTACCCGGTCACGCCGCCTTCGTCATCGTCGTTGTAATCCTCGACAAGCTCTTGCACTGTGAGATCTAACAACTCGATTTTCATTGCTGTATCCTCTTGTTGCGAATAACGAGGCGGGCAAAAATCTCTTTGCCTTTGATTTTAAATCTGCTCTGCTTGCCTGTTAGCTCGGTTATGAGGGGTCGGTCCATACCGATAATTTCAAACTGACTCGGATTGTGTTTGTCCAAGAAGGTAATCGGCACGCCCATTTCTCCAGCATAATCTACTGGAATATCAGCCGTTTTACCCACGTTGATAGCATCGTAATTATCGTACTTTGGATATTCATCAGGAGAGTATTTCTTGTAAAGGATTAGGTCTTTGTGCCGCTTCTTATGATCGAGGTTGGTAAACCAAATACTTTGTGATCTGCCTTTTACAATCCCATCTACTATCTTATACGCACTCCCCAACTTCTTGTTTTTAAGTAATTCTTGAGCATAGTCTTCTGGCACATCAAACAGCAAGTCTTGACTCATAGGGGTATGCCCGATCCATAATTTGTCTCCCTTGATTAAGGGAAATATCTCTTTGTAAGTTATCGCATTTTTGTTTCCAATGACGACAAATTTTTTGTCGTATTCGACGAGTTGCGCGATATACTCCCTGAACAATGAAAACGGTGGATTTGTAACCACAAGGTCTGCTTGTTTAAGCAACTCAATACATTCACTGCTCCTGAAATCGCCGTCTTCCTTAAGTTGAAATACGGTGGGTTCTGTTCCATTGCCGGCATACTTAACTCCGGCAGCGGTTTCCATGTCGTGTTTACTGAATAGGTCTGGCTGCTGATTTTTGTAGCAGGTTGTGATCAGTCTTTTGAGTCCAAGTTTCTCGAAATTTAACTTAAAGTAGCGAAAGAAATTGCTGATGGTGGGATCGTCGCAATTGCAGTAAACAGTCTTGCCGCGAAAATGCTTCCTATATTGCTTTAGCTCTTTCTCGATGTCCGGGAGTTGTGTGTAAAATTCATCCTGCTTTGCTCTATTCGCAGCGTGCAGAGACTTATTTCCCGCCATAGTATGTTTCCCTATTGTAAGGTGCTATGTAGATACTATTTTTACTGATTGCGAGATAAACCTCGCATTTTTCAGCGATGGCATTTTTCGGGCGGTAATGGTTAGGATTGCCCCAAGCGGGACAACCGAAATTCCCAACCAAGTGACGTTCTGATTATTATAAATTGTATCATATTTTCTGGTGAAATTAAAAATTTACAGAGGGTGTGTAAAGTTTTTGGCAGTATATTGATTTTTTTCAAAACAGACAGGTTTGTGGATATAGCACTCCGCTGGAGTGCCAGAAGGGAGTTATCCTTTTCTATAGACATATTGCTCCGCTGGAGCAAAGAGGCTTTTGGAGAGGTTGGGCTCTTCTCACACCAGAGGCGTGATATGTCTATAGTGTCCGATGTCAGTGATAAATGCACTCCAGCGGAGTGCTATGTCTTAGATCGCTCCGAAAGTTTGATTTCGTCTTTTTCTGTCGGTTCTTGATTGCGTTCAGGCGAGTTATCTATGTTTGAAGTGTTGTTGGAAGATTTGTTTTTCATGGTTTATCCTGATTTACCAACGGAAACGCGGTTGTCAATTTTGGAAAGTCAGTAGCGCGCCTTTTTAGGATTTGACTGAACGTCCAGCAGCAGCTTCAGGTTTAAGAATCAAACCGCCCTTTTCGTCTTTTATGAGATTGCCGTGCTCGTCCGTGAGGAAATCACGTTTCTCTTGCCGTTTTATGTCCTCACAAAGTGCTCGTAAATCGTATTGGAAAGAGGCAGCCCACTCATCGCGAATCCGGTGAATTTCCTCAATAATCGGATCTTTCAACATTTCAAGAAGCCTTTGAATTGTAGATAGATTAGTTCGTAGTAATGCGATTTATCGCACTGCTTCGCAGTGAGAACAGGTCAGAAACGGGCAATGAATTGCCCTACTACGAACAGGATTACTCCCAATTTTAGTATGGCCAAACTGATTACAAATGGTTTCGCTACAAATTCAGTTATCGATATCACTGAGAGAAACCTCTGATGTTTTCATCAACAACATCCTGGAATATCTCCTTTGCCAGAAGGTTGTAAGGTTCAATCCCTTCAAGGTAGTATATGAGAACAGAGGTGTCCAGCAACACCGATGGCACATGAGAACTTGCTGCAGGGAAATCTAAAATTCGCGATCCCATGATTGCCTTTCTGATTTGATATAAGTGTCAATTTCTTCGACCGTGCTTCCCCATGTTCCTTTCATAGAACCACTCATCTTTTGAATCAATTCTGTTTTTGCTTCGCGAGTAAGTTCACGAGGCGTTTTTTGGAGCACGCTGAATTCGACCTCAAGCTCCTGTCCTTCGGGTAGGTCAATCCTATCTAACGGTTCAATCACGCCGTTTCTGTATGTTGCTTTTATTTTTTTTCTTTTCACTGTTTGTAAACCTCCGTTTTTATAAAGTGTCGGGGTTGCAAACCCCTCCTACAAGCGTAGGCATACCGATCCAATTCCACGTAAGTCCTGGGAATGTTAGACTAAGTATAACATTAATTGGGGGCGGTTTCAATTGGAAATGCGTGGTCGAGAAAGTAGGAGGTTTATGCCAAAAAGCGATGGTAGATGAGGGTTGTGAGGATTTTGTAGCCTGCTTTGAGGGTGCCGGTGAATGTCCCCGTGATTTTGGAGGTGCCGATGCGCTTGCGATACCGGACGGGGACTTCGCATGCAGCGATTCCGATTTTCGCGGCTTTCAACTGCATCTCGACTGTCCAGCCGAAGGTCTTGTCTTGCATGTTTAAGGCGAGCAGCTCCGGGTATCGGATGGCGCGGAAAGGGCCTAAGTCTGTATAGCGGACCCCGAAGAACCGTTGGATCAGGAAGCAGGCGAGCCAGTTGCCGAAGCGTGCTTGGGGGAATAGTGCCGCTTTTGCGTCCCCTTGTGTCCTTGCACCGATGACGAGTGCGGCTCTGTTTTCGAGTATCGGTTGTAGGAGTTTTGGCATGTCGGTTGGGTAATCGCTGTAGTCGCCATCGAGAAAGACGACGATATCTGGAGGTTGCGTTGCGAGGGCGGCGATGCCAGCGAGACAGGCGTATCCGTATCCGCGCTGCGGTTCGGTGACAACGCGTGCACCGTTGCGTTTTGCGATGGCGGCGGTGTTGTCCGTGCAGCCGTTGTCAACGACGATGATTTCTTGGAGTGTTGCCTCTCCGTTGGTTTTGGGAATATCGTTGATGACTTTGGCGATGGCGTTTTCTTCGTTGAGGGCGGGGATGATGATTGAGACCGTTGGCATGATGTCCTCATCATACAGTTGGGTGCAGTGCCATAGATATTAGTTTCATGTATGGACTTCCAGAGGACCGTAGGTTGGGTTGAACGGTGTTGAAAATCAATTGTTGATATTTCAGACACACCTGAAAGTCAATATCCTTGCATAAACTCAAGGATGTAGTGAAACCCAACTTCATACCGTTAGCATCTGCGGAGCTTCAATACAAAAGCGTTGGGTTTCACTCGGTTGACCTAACGTCTGTGGACGAGGTTGATCTTCTATGGCTTTTCAGGTTTTCGATAATCCCTGTTCAACCCAACCTACAATGCTACTGTGCAAAATCCGGTGCGGTTAGAAACCGCACCTACTGGATTTGCGGAAAGTTGTGCGTGCTATAGTTTTGAAGCGGGTTCTTGTACTGTGTCGAGTAGGCGTTGGATGACGGTGTCTGAGTCAATGCCTTCGGCTTCGGCGTGGAAGTTGGTTAGGATACGGTGGCGTAGCACTGCGGGAGCAACCGATTTCACGTCTTCACAGGAGGCGTTGAAGCGTCCGCGCAGGATGGCTCTGGCTTTGGCACCTAAGATAAGGTATTGCCCAGCACGCGGTCCGGCACCCCAGCGTACCCACTGTTGAATGAAATCGGGTGCGTCTTCTTCTTTCGGACGTGTTGCGCGCGCGATTTTTACGGCGTATTGTACCACGTTATCGGCGGCAGGCACACGCCTGACAATATTATGGAGGGCTACGATAGCGTGCCCGGAGAGCGCGGTATCAAGTTCAGGTATCTCTGCGCCAGTCGTTGCCGAAACGATGTCTGTTTCCTCCGCCTCTGTCGGATAGTCAATGACGATTTTGAACATGAACCGGTCCAACTGTGCCTCTGGTAGCGGATATGTCCCTTCTTGCTCGATCGGGTTTTGTGTCGCGAGGACAAAGAAGGGTTGCTCCAATTGGAATTCGTTGCCGCCAGCGGTGACGTGGTATTCCTGCATCGCCTCCAAGAGTGCGGCTTGCGTTTTCGGTGGTGTCCGGTTAATCTCATCTGCGAGGAGGATGTTCGCGAAGATCGGTCCGTGAATAAACCGGATAGAGCGATGTCCGGTTGCGCGATCTTCCTCAAGGACATCTGTGCCGGTGATGTCGGCAGGCATTAGATCCGGGGTGAACTGGATGCGTTTGAACTTAAGGTTCAGAATCTGCGCCAATGTTCTAATCATAAGGGTTTTGGCGAGTCCTGGGACACCTTCGAGTAGACAGTGCCCACCAGAAAAAAGTGCCATCAACATCTGATTGACAACTTCCTCTTGCCCAACGATGACCTTCTTGAGTTGTGCCAAGATGAGTTCTTGGCTTTCCATGAGTTCTTCTATTGCTTTAACTTCTTCAGTTGCTGGCATCTTTTGTTGGTTACCTCTTTTTTGTTATCAGTTATGGGTTTTCAGTTTTCAGTTAAGAGAGGCGTTGTGGCAGTGAAAAAATAAAGCGACCGCCACAAAAAATTAACTGATAACTGGTGACTGACAACTGACAACTATTAAAACTCTTGTATTAATATGAACCGTTTTGTTCCTCGGTTTGAGGCGATTCTGACGACATCTTTGAGATGCAGGATGTTCTCCGGTGTGACCCTCGGTGTTAGGAAACGGATGGTCTGCTGCATTTCGGCTTTGCGCTTGGATTTGGTGTAGCGGAGTTGGATTTCCGCAACTTCGGTTTTGAGTGCCTGTTCTTCTGGCACAATATCTATCTTAAAGGGTGCCTCGGTGCTGACGGTGATTTTATCCTCGAGGGTGAGTGCTTTGCCGATCGCGGCAGGATACATTCGGCGTTCCTCACTCAGTAATTCTGCGTAAGGATGTTTGATGATCGGTAGTTCAAGCACGAACTGCTTACCGATAGCGTAGAGATATTCTTTACAGGTCCAGGTGAGTTCAATATTCAATTCACCTTTGAGTTCGGAAAGTCGGGAGACTTTGAAATTTTCGACTTTGGCGCGATCGTCGAGTTCCAAAAGTTTGTGAAGGAACTCGGATTTTTCTTCAGCAGTTTGGAGATGCGAGAGTTGACTTCGCAGTTTCATATTGTAGCTGCCTGTGAGGGTCAATTCTTGACGGACCGAGACACTCATATCTTTCTTCACCTTTACGTCAGTGTGAACCTGTTTGAGATTTGATGTCGCGTCGAGAACGGGACTTTTCTGGAAGCGGTAGCGTGTATTTTCCATACTGTCAGCTGCGCCGTTGGATTTCGTATCATTGGCGTTTTCTGAGAAACGCGGGTTAATAATCAGGGTCCATCTGTCTTGGTCGCTGGCGGGGAAATCGCCGAAGGCACACGTCTCTGCTGTCGGGTCGAGCCAGATAAGTTCGTCGTCTTTATCGCCCTCGACGGCAAGGATCATGTGATTGAAATAGGCGAGCGAAGGTACGGCTTCGACTTCAGCACCGCCATCGAAGAGATGCGCGTTGACACCGCGTGTGTCGCCAGCGGAAATGAGAACAGGATACGAGTTGATACCTGCGGATTCGAGCATGGTCGAGAGGAGTGTCGTTTTGTCTTTACAATCGCCTTTGCCGACTTCTAAGACGAGGTCGGCGGGATACGGTTTGATTGCCCAGATACCGAGTTCAAAGCCGAGGTACTGGATGTTCGTTGCGACGTATTCGTAGAGCCGTTTTATTTTTTCCTTTCGTGTCCACGCCCCGGTGAGAATCTGCTCTGTCTTTTTAGCGATTTCGGGTGTAATCTTGTCTTGTTCCCGAATCAGGGTTGTGTACCACGTCACGAGTTTATCCCAAGAATCGAGTGAAGAGATGCTGATGTTATAAGCGAGGTCTTGGGGCGCAGGCATGAGGTATTCTTCATTCAGGGAGAGTACATCTTGTACCTCAAAGGTGTAGGTGCGGGTGTAGTTATTTTCCGTGATTGTGGGTTCGATATCGAGGAAAGATGCCTCTGGTTGCGCCGCTGTGGCGGCGGACGCGCCTGAAATCTGGTAGTAGAGCTGCTTTTTCTTTGGAATATGGACTGTGAGCCGGTAATATCGCACCGGATGCGGTCCTTGGAAATAGACTTGCCGCCAGAATTCGCCTTGCATGACGTGTCCGACGTTGTTCGTGGAATAGGCGTAGTCTATGATACAACCGTCGCTAACTTGTGGCAGTGTGAAGTACATCAGTCGTGCGTCAACGTAGAGTCCCGCGTCCACGGCGCTCGGTGGCGGCACGTTGGCGATAATTTCGTTTTTGTCGAGTTTAATAAGTTCACCGTTCGGTGTTAGGGTTCGTGCGTGATGGATCGTGACATCATCTCTGCCGCGCATATAAGGGATGCTCACCTCTGCGAGGTTTTTACCGTCTTCGTTAAAGATTTTTGCGATCCGCCGTGTGGAGTAGATATAACGGCTTTTTTCATCAATATTAACATCGACGCTCTCCCATAGGACGACTGCACCCTCATCAGGATAATCTTTTTCAGAGGGCAGTTTCTCCATAATTTCTTGGATGGCTTGCTCGTCTGCTTCGCTAATGTAGTTGTAAGGAAGTGAGGATCCACGATTTTCCGAGTTCTGAGAGACGATATCTGCTCCACGTCCGCGTGCCTCTGTTTCGGTTGTTTCGTTACTGACGACTGGTTCCGATTCAGTTGAAACAGGTGCGTTTTCTAAGCGCGAACGTCGTGTCCCTAAGAATGTCTTTTCGGCGAGCGTTCCATCATCTGTTTCGTTCTCTACAACTGTCAAGTTTCGGGTAGCGTTCCCATCGCCGTTATCGTCGAGATGTGGATGCTCAGTTTGGACGTTGCCGTTTTGTTCGTAGAAACCCTTTGTCCGTGCCTGTAGCGATAAGAACGCTTCTAATAACGAGATGTCGCCGTTTCTGTCGGTATCGTTTGTTGCATTGGAGAAAGCATCAACAAAGACATCGCCGAATCCTGCTTGTAGCGAATAACCCTCATTTCGTGAACTGGATGTGAGGATGATACGTCCGGGTCTGCTGAGTTGTGGCACAAGTTTGCCGCTATAGGGGAAACCGAAGATTAGAATTTGGCGTTCGGCGGGGATGCTATTGATACGTGTTTTGTATTCTGCTTCACTGATGTCCCGTCCGAGCAGATTATACTTCAGTTCGCCTTTGTTGGTGCGGGATGCGTGTCCGATCATGAAGA
Organism: Candidatus Poribacteria bacterium; assembly: GCA_022821065.1. GTDB lineage: Bacteria > Poribacteria > WGA-4E > WGA-4E > WGA-3G > WGA-3G. Next base: position 12,908 of record JAJEEK010000097.1, on the reverse strand, counting down.
GCAGGAACCGATCTGAGGGTTGGACGGTTTCTGCGAGTTGGTCGAATGCTGCTAAGACCTGTTCACGTTTCGATTCGGTATCGACAAGTCCTTCCGCGCTGGGCGCGTCCATATCTTCAAAAAGAAAGGTAATTTGGTCGGCTGTATAACCGTATTCATCGGTGAGGAGTTGGTGGAATCGGGAGGTGGCATTCCAGAATGCATCGTAGAAGGATTTCTCACCGGCAGCACCACCGATAATTAGAACGTGGTCTGCTGCAAATGCTGTTGTAGAAACCAGAATAACAGTGAAAATTGCAATGAATGTTTGGCGCATTTTCTTTTTCTCCCTCGATGTTTTTAATGTCCCTACGTGTCGGAATTGGATATGAAATCACCGCTTTTTCCGCCAGTTTTTTTTACAAGTCTAACATCACCGATGACCATCTCCTTATCCACTGCTTTGCACATATCATAGACGGTCAGGGCTGCTACTGATACAGCTGTGAGTGCTTCCATCTCTACACCGGTGCGTCCGATTGTTTGGATTTCTGATTCAATTTCGATGCGTGGTGTATCGGTTGCGATGCCGAGTTCGACGCGAATTGAGGTCAAGGCGAGCGGATGGCAGAGCGGGATGAGTTCACCGGTCCGTTTCGCTGCCATGATGCCTGCGAGCCGTGCGACCTCTAAGACATCGCCTTTCTTCATCTTTTGCTCAGCGATTAATCGGAGTGTTTCTGGCTGGGCAGTAATATGCCCGCGGGCGATGGCGATGCGCAACGTCTCTTCTTTGCCACCGACATCTACCATCCGTGTATTGCCTTTTTCGTCAAAGTGCGTGAGTTGTTCTTTCATAGTTATTATACCGGATTATCTGCCATGATTTGTTCGTATTTTTCACGGAATTTTTCGAGGTATTTACCTTTGCCGTGATACGCTGCGACATCTTCGGGTTGTGGTTGAATCGGTTCGCCGCGTTTTAGGATGGCGGCACTGAATGCTTCGATGTCGAAATGTTCGTTTGCTGCGTCGTGGAGTGCCTTAACGCCTGCGACTGCGGCACCGAGCGCTGCGCCACCCTTTTCCACCGGTAGTGTTGGTCTGTTCCAGATGCCGGCGACCCGTCGCATGATTTCGGGACTGTCGGTTGCACCACCGGTTACGAATAGCGGTGCTTGCGTCTGCTTTGTGAAGACAGCGGAATAGGTGTAAACAGCGGCGAGGCTCGTCTCAATGATACCTGTATAATCTTCTGCTAATATCGGTTGACCAACAGAACGAATCAAGTCAAACGCACCAGAGACCGGAAAGGATTCAGTTTTCGGTTGCCAAAACGTCATGAACTGCCCCGGTGCGACTTGCTTTAATGCTGCTTCTGCGGGTGTGTATTCCTCTTTTGCTAAGCCGTAACGGTTTCTCACTGCATCCCAGACCATAGCCCCGTTTGTACGGCAGCCGAACATGAAAGGGCGATTGATGCCGTCATACATAGCGTTGGCGAAGCCTTCAGGGTCAAGCGTGTCTCCGTCGGTTGATACCATATTGACGAAACTGGTACCGAGGCTTAAGAGGTCACCAGCGACGGGGACTTTTGCCTGTGGGTTGTCACCTGAACCTGCTATGATAGCGCAGCGTTCCGCAAAACCGTATTTTTCGACGTAGTATGCGGCGAGGTTTCCGACGATGGCATCTGGTCTCGTGAGTGCCGGTAATTTCGACTGGAGTGCTTCCGTGCCACCGGTTAATCCATCCGCTGTCGCTGCTAATAACGCCGAATCCCACCCCTTTGACCGGTAGTTCATGAGCGACATGCCACATCCGTTTCCGTAGTCGATGGGGACGTTTACATTGCCGGTTAGGACTGCGGGTATAAAACTGCTAATCAACTGAATCTTTGCTGTTGCGGCGTAGTGTTCGGAGTGCTGTTCCGCGACGCGCCGGACCACTGTACCTGTGAACCGAAGCGGCGCATCAGAGCCGGAAAGATTAATCATCTCTGTTTTGCCACCGACGGCTTCTCGGACACGGTTTGTCTGGGCGACGGTGTTGGCAGTCATCCAGATAGGTGCGTTCGGATATGAGAAAATATCCGCCAAAAGCGTTTTTAATTCAGAGGTCTTGCTTTCTGACGTTTGGAGATTGGAGAGTAGACTCGCGGCGTTCCGGTTCAGGTAGACGTGTCCGTGCTGTTGTCCGGATGTGTTAATAGCGATGATATTCTCCAATGCGACACCTGCCTCGCGCATATCGGCGAACATGGCATCGAGTGATGCGAGATACATCGACGGTGGTTGTTCGGCTTCGCCTTCTTCTCTCGGCGGTAAGATATAGTCCTCTGCGATACCGAATCCGTTGAGTCGTGCGTCGGTGCGGTAGTCGAGCGAATGCTCAAAGCATTTCTCCGCTGTATCTATATCAATGACGATAGCGGATAAGCTTTGCGTGCTTGAATCTAAACCGAGCGCGAGTCTTTTTCTTGCCACAAGTTTCTCCTGTACATTCTTAAATCATAAAATCGTCTTCAATTCCCCGGATAGGCGCGGTTTTCCAGTTCTGCGATGAATTTTTCGGAGGCGATAGCGGCTGCGGCACCCGCACCTGCAGCGGTAATCGCTTGACGGAATACGTGGTCATGCACGTCGCCTGCAGCGTAAACACCGTTTATGTTCGTGCGCTGCATCTCGTCGACAATGATATATCCTTGTTCGTCCATACTTATGACATCTGTAAACAGTTCGGTGTTCGGAATATGTCCTATAAAGATAAATACCCCGTCAATCGGGAAAAGTTGCGTTTCACCGGTTTTGACGTTTTTGAGGGTTGCGCCGGTCACTTTATCTGCGTCGCCGTTGATTTCTTCGACGACGGTATCCCATATAAACTTGATTTTATCGTTTTTGAAGGCGCGTTCCTGCATGATCTGGCTTGCTCGGAGTTGGTCGCGCCGGTGGACGATGTAGACTTCGGAGGCGTATTTGGTTAGGAAGATGCCTTCTTCAAGTGCTGCGTCGCCACCACCAACGACGATGAGCCGTTGGTCTTGGAAGAAAAACCCGTCGCATGTGGCGCAGTAGGAGACACCGCGTCCGCCGTATCCCTCTTCACCGGGGATATCGAGTGTCCGCGGCGAGGCACCTGTGCAGATAATCACCGATTTGGCGCGGTATTCTTTCTCATAAGTCCTGACAGTGAACGGGTGTTGCGAGAAATCGACTGCTGTTACGGTGTCAAATTTAACCTCGGTGCCGAACCGTTCCGCTTGTTCCTGCATGCCTTGTATAAAGACACCCGCCTCGTTCCCGAAGAAGCCGGGATAGTTCTCCAAGTCGAGCGTCAAAGAGAGTTGACCACCGAGTGCTTCGCCTGTAATCAGGACGGGTTCAAGCATTGCGCGTGAGGTATAGATGCCTGCAGCAAAACCCGCAGTCCCACCGCCAATAATCACGATATTTCGGTCTTCTATGTTGTTTGTATGCGTTTCCATTCTGTTTTTTGATTCCTTTTTCCTTAAAAGTCGTTAGAACGCTTTGAAGATAGCAAGGAGGACACCGATGATAGCGACTTGCGCCCCAATCACCCATCGGAGTGTCGAAATACCAGCTTCAATGCGGTCGAGGCGGTGCGCCAAAGAGTTTACATCGTCCTTAACTGTGCTGAGGTCTGCCTTGATCTCGTTTATATCTTTCTCAGTGCTTATCCTAAGGGCATTAATATCTTCTTTATCCGCTTTGGCATCGATCTTCGCGTCCAACCGATCTAAGCGCAGATGTATCTGTTTCAAGATTTCGATCAGAAGTTCGTTGAAATTTTTATTCTCCTGCACAAGATTTCTCCTTATTTAGAACGGCAGCGGAATGCCGACGCGTTCAGCGACTGTTTTCAACTGTTCCTGATGTGCTTCGCCGACTGGTATACCGATTTCAGCCCATTCCTGTTCGCGCTCCCATTCTAAACCACCGGGTAAATCCGATCGGTCGTAACCCGGTGCCGGTTGCATCTGCCGTGCGTCGTGGATATGTTGATCGATCTCTGCTTTGTATGCGTCAATGGGTCGGAATCGGGAGATGTCGATCGCTGCGATGAAAGCACCTTGATTGGCACCTTCCCAGATTGTTGGCGGATCCGGCGGTTTATCGAAGAGCCAGATGCCTGCCATAAATCCACCGAGGGCGTGGCTGACATGACTCAGTCCCAACATCTTGAAGAACGAGGCGGGGCTCTGTTCAAACGCTTCTTCAAATGGCTGTGATCCATAAATGCCGGTTGCCATATCGACGACTATAGGCGGTTGGTCGCCTGCTGGGATCGCAAAACTCATCGGCGAGGCGCCCGTTGCGGTGGCAATCACACCGTCCGGGTTGTGTCGGAAACGGTGGCAGGAGACGGCGAACCCGGCACAATCCGCTTCAAGTGCGAGCCGTGTATACTTGCCAGCACTCCCAAAGTGGAAATGATTCCGACTCGTTGCGGCACCCAGACCCATCTCTTTGGCTTTTTTGACGGCTGCCTTTGCGGCGTGGTACGAGGCGAAATGTCCCATCCCACCGTCGCCGTCGTAGACGGCTGTCGTCGGGGATTCGTCGATGCATCGGACGTTCGGACGTGGGTTGACTTTGCCGTCAAGCATCATGCCTATGTATCCGGGCGTTTGGCGGGTACCGTGGCTGAACACACCGCGCAGATCCGTGAGAACCAATAGGTTTGCTATATGTGTGGCATCTTCCGCCGTGGTGCCTGCTTTCTGGAACGCTTCGCTGATGAAGTCTTGCATTGTATCCGGCATCACGCGAATAAATTCTTTCGGTACAACATTCATAATTTTAAATTTTCCTTGCGGTCAGTCAAGTGGGTTTGGACTCTTGATGTGCTTCCTTAAATCCGCTCTCCACTTCGTTACGAGCTACGGTAACTATAGTAAAATTTAGAATTAATAGGACACTCCACACCGGTTCGGTTAGGAAACCGTGAAGAAACACCGTTTTTGCTGGGGGTTTTTGCTTGGGTGTTTCTGCGGATTTCTTCAGCAAAAACCCTACCGGGGGAGGAAAGTGTCTCTTTATTTTTTCGTTTCACTATAAAGATGGTAGCCTGCATTCTCACTGCGAAGCAGGCGCAGGCGGATATAAGAAAAAAACGTCAACAAACTAATTACTTTACCTTACGCCTTGCGAAAAATTAAAAAGTCTTGGAATTCCGTTCGTAATTGGATAGTGTTGTTCGCATGCTTTGCAGTGGAGACGCTGTTCTTCCCATGTCAGATCGCCTTTACATTGCGGACAGACGAGAATCTCTTGTAATGTTTTTTTCTGACGGCTTTTACCTTTTGCCAAAAACGATTTTGCGCCGGAGACGATCCCTCGCGGCACAGCGTTTTTAAGAAGCGGTAGCCACCGATTTTTGCCTTGGTTGCCACTGTCGGGAGCAATAAGTGTTTGTAGGGTCTTTGGACACTCTAAGTCGAGTGTCGGTTCCGTTTCGGGTCTTATTTCGTAATCTATGTTGTTTTCCCATTCGTATTGGACGAGGAAAATATTGTGGTGCGTAATATGGAACCGTTTCCAATGTTTGTCTTTCGCCGCGAGTGTGTGGAACAGTTGTCCGAACTGCGGTTTCTGGTTATTTTTTTGTAGTGTTAAACGTCCGTCAATCAGATTAACGATCCATCGGTGGTAGTGCCATCCGTATATCCGTTCGCCTATCTCAGAGGGTGTTTCGATGTAGCCGCGTCGTGCCACGCGCATGAGTTCAGCGATGAGTTGTTTCGGGTCTTCGACATGTTCGAGTACGTGTGCGCAGATGACATAGTCAAACGCTTTGTCTGCGAACGGGAGGAACTGTCCATCGGCTTCGACGATCGGTCGGTCGGTGACGATTCCGCCGCCGCGTTGTTCGTCGTCTTCTATGAATTTATCGCATAAGACATCCGAACGCGCTTTTGGGTTGTGACCGCTCCCTATCTCTAAGACAAAATCGTTTGCACGGATGTTCATTTTTCTACAACCATGGTGATGTAAGGACTGAGATACGGGAATGTGTTAGCGATGATTCTGCCTTTTATGCCGAACCCGACAGCCTTTTTAATGATCGTGAATCCGTTTTGTCGAAAAAATTGCGCGAGATCTATCGAACTTGCGTAATATGCGCTGTCAGCATCGCCGCCGATTGCGTTTGCTTGTAAATCCGGTTCTCTATAGATGAACTGCGGCGATTTTGTGAAGAACCGTTTCTGTAGGTACAGTTGACAGTTTCGCGTGAACTGTTGGAACGCTTGCCGTTTCGTTTCACCCCAGACGGGTCTTCCGGATTTGCCGGACATCAGGCGGAGCCAATCGAACATCGGGATTAGCGGTGAACAGAGGTTCGGTCCGGAGATGACAATGCGTCCGCCCTTGCGTACCACGCGTCCCATTTCACTTAAAGCCGTCTTTACATCTGGCAGATGTTCAACCAATTCATTTGAGCAGATAACATCGAAGGTATTACTGTCAAAAGGGAGTTCAAGCGCATCACAAATTTCGTATCGGAGACGCGGATTTTCTGAGTTCCGTGCTTCTTTGAGAAAGAGCGGTGAAATATCGGTGCCGACGACATCAAAATCCGCCTGATTGAGCAGTTTCGCGGAGATACCGTTCCCGCATCCGAGATCGAGGACCTTAGAACGCGGTGGCGCGTAACGGACGACCAGTTCTACGTAGTGTCGGAGATAGGTTTCGTCGTGTGCATCTAAGAGACTTTTATAGGTTTCCGATGTTTCGTAGAATTCCCGCATCCGTTGCCGGACGGGTGCTGATGTGTTAGGTATCGGCGTATCGGTCATAGATGTGCCCTTTACGAGCGGAGCGTATTCCAAGGTGCCTCGTCATAAACGTCAATGAGTTGGTATCCCTCTGCGCCTTTGCTGGGGCTCAAGGTTACGAACAACTTTGCGGATTCCGAAGAGACGTTAAAGGAGGCGTGGACCCTATCTGCTGGAATAAAGACGGAATCGCCTGCGTTGAGTGTCTGTTTTTTATCTTCGAGCCACTGTTCGACGCTGCCCTCTATGACGTAGATGACTTCTTCTTGGTCGGGATGTTTATGGAAGTCGTGTCCGTAGCCTGGGGAGAGTGAGACCTCCATGGCGACGATGTCTTTTGCACCGGTGCTTTCTGGGCGGCTGAGCCACCCGATGGTACCCCAATCAAGTTCGTCTCGTTCCACGTCTGCGGATGCAATAAATTTCCCGTTCATAAGGTTGTCGGTGCTCCTTTCATTCGCGATGTAGACGCGCTTTGAAAGCACGTCTACATATAAATACGTCGTTTTTTATCTTTTCGACTTTAGCGTTGCCCAGGTTGTGGACAACTTTCCGAGCGGTTCAACCGGTGTTGATGCGGTTTCCATTTCTACCCGGACTTCGTCCATACTGAGCGCGCGGTTCCAGATACGGACTTCGTCGATGAGTCCGAGAAATTCACGATTGCCCTCATGTGTTTTGCCGATGAGGACAGAAGCAGTATCAGCGGCACCGGGGAGCGGATTTTTACCGTCGGATTCGCCGGCGTGCTCACCGTTTAACCAGTACCTGTGGACACCGTCTTCGACCTGTGCGACGACGTGCGTCCACTCGTTAAGTTCGATTTTCCCCGTGCAAGTACTACCACTACCACCAGCACTGAGGTGCAAGCATTCACTTGTGGATTCAGTGTAGAAGCTGTAGGAGCGCGGGCCGTTCCCTTTTGAAAGGATACCTTGCCACTGCGCGCCGGCTGTTCCTCCGGTGTATCTCCCCGCATTAATCCATGCCATGACTGTCACATTTGTATCAACGGTAAGGATATCGGCGTGTGCTACTTCAACCCAGTCGCTTTCACCGTTGAGTTTGAGAGCGTTTCCGAATTTTCCTGCGGCTAATTCGGGTGAACCTGCAATGGTGCCGTCGTTCCCGTATTGTGAGAGATCCGGCACTGTATCGCCATCGAGCTCATCAAAAGAGAAGTAGAGGATAAGTGAATCATCGGACGGGTCTGCGGCGTGAGCGAAAGGTGCCGCGATTATGATAATTGCCAATATTGAGAGGAAAAATCTCATTATGTTCTCCTTCTGCTTAAAGTAGATATGTGCGCGCTTAGGATTTCATAAAACTTGGACTTACCCACTTTTGACTATAGACTGTTCTGTTAGAAGAAAGTTTTCTGGAAACACGGCGTTTTTGCGTCACAAACTATGAAGTTTGTGGTACAAAAGCGCATCGTGCGTAAGTCCTAAAAACTTGAAATTCAGAGAAGCCCAGCGCGCATATAGATAGATTTTATCGTTGTGCGGTTTTCTTCAGTTGTCCCCAAGAGGTAGCGAGTTTCTGACGCGGGTCAACAGGAAAAAGTTCAAAATGTCCTTTTTCCATCTGTTCTTGTACCTCTTCTTCAGTGAGCGCGCGGTTCCAGATGCGGACTTCATCAATGAGCCCCTCGAATTGACGGTTGCCTTCGTGTGTTTTCCCGACGAGGGCATCCGCTGTATCGGCTGCACCGGGCGGTGGGTTTTTGCCACCGGATTCGCCAGCGTGTTCACCGTTCACCCAATACCGGTGTGTGCCATCATCAACTTGTGCCGCAACATGTACCCATTCCTCTAACGGCACATTTTTGTTACAAACACTACCTGAACCGCCGACACTAAGGTGTAAACACTGACTCACAGATTCGGTGTAGAAACTATAGGAACGAGGTCCATTGCTTTTGGCGAGGATGCCTTGCCATTGGGCACCACCAGGACCTGTATGGCGCGGCGTATTGATCCAAGCCATGACGGTAACGTTCTCATCGACGGTAAGCGTGTCGTGATGTGGAATCACCACCCAGTCAGTCGTTCCGTTGAATTCCAGTGCTTTGCCGAATTTACCGTCAGCAAGTTTAGTGTCCCCGACCAATTCACCATGGTTTTCGTATAGTGAATGGTCGATGGCGTTTTTACCGTCGAGTTCATCAAAAGAAAAATAGAGGATCAGCGATTCCTCTGGTTCGTTTGCTGCATAAGCGAAAGATGCTGCAAACGTGATAAGGGTTAGGATTATAAATAGGTTCCTCATTTTTACCTCCATGTAGCATAGGAAACCGTTAGGTTCCTTGGCATTATTTGTATAGGTTAATCTATCGGAACAATTTCCCCGCCTTCAACTGCCCTAAACCTTTGGTTAACAGGGAGATGTGCCCAACGATCAATGTGACCGCTGTTCCAACGGATTTCGAGGCGTTCAATCTGTTCCGCTTTGCCGACACCAAAATGGGCGCGCAAGTCGTGGAACGAGAGGTAACTCCCACCACTCTGCACTTCCCGATATTGAACGTGTGTTCCGGTTACCACCTTGATTCTTGCTCCGATCCCGGAACGGTTGCTTTTTTGTCCGACAGTCTGGATTTGTATCCAATTGTTTCGGTTCCCGACTGCGTTTTGGAGCAGATCCGGACGTTGGTTACAGTTCGTGACGAGGATATCGAGGTCCCCGTCGTTGTCGTAATCACCGATAGCGGCACCACGACTGACTTTTTTGAGTGCTAAACCGTCGGTTTCCGACGCAACATTGGCGAATGTTCCATCGCCTAAATTCCTGAATAGCAGATTCTTCTGCGGATAAGTTACGTGTTTTTCAAGGACATTGATGTTATCCATGAGATGTCCGTTTGCAACGAAGATGTCTTGGTGTCCATCGTTGTCGTAATCGAAAAATTTGATGCCCCATCCCAAATAGCCGTGTGTTACCTCTGCTATGCCTGATGTAATCGTGTTGTCGGTAAAGAAGGAGCTATCGTGATTCCGGTAAACGGTATTGGTTTCCGTCTGGTAATTACTGACAGTGAGATCAAACTTTCCGTCGTTGTCGTAATCACCGAAATCGGTACCCATTCCAGCTTCTTCTTTTCCCATATCATTGTAACAGACACCAGAAATTAATGCAACCTCTAAAAAAGTACCTTCACCGCTGTTTTGAAACAGAAAATTCGGGTCCTGATCGTTCGCGACGTAGAGATCGATATTCCCGTCGGCATCGTAATCGCCAAAAGTTACACCTAACCCGTGCTGCGGTATCAGGTCGGAGGGGCGGTATAAAGTTGACGCATCAGTAAATGTCCCGTCTCCATTATTTTTATAAAAGGTATCGTGAACAGCCGGATATGCGTGCGGGCCGCAGTAGACGTGAACGCCGCGTTCTTCGCAGCGGGTGTCGTTTTCGGGTGTCCATTCAGCATAGTTCGCAATGTAGAGGTCTAAGTGTCCGTCGTTATCAACATCAGCAAAAGCGCAGCTGGTACCCCAGTTTAGATTGCCGACTTTGGCGTGTGTTGTTATATCTATAAAAGTCCCGTCGCCGTTGTTTCGATAGAGTTGGTCTCTACCGTAGTTGGTGACATAGAGGTCTAAGTCGCCATCGTTATCGTAATCCGCGACGGTGGCACCGGTGCCGTATGCGGTACTTCCGACACCAGCCGTCTCGGTGATGTCGGTGAAGGTGTTATCTCCGTTGTTTCGGTAGAGGACGTTCTTTGGTTTCTGCTCTTCGACGTTGTCTGTCTGGATTGCGCCGTTGACGAGGTAGATGTCGAGGTCGCCGTCGCCGTCGTAATCGAAAAACCCACCACCGGATCCGAGGAATTCATTGAAAAGCCTTAAACCGCTCCTGCCGTCCGTATGCTCGAAGGTTAACCCTGCGGATTCCGTGGCATCAATGAAAATTTGTTCCGCTGAGACGGTTGTGCAGTAGAAGAGACTTATAAATACGGCTATACCTACGCATCCGAGGCGGCGATAAAGATTTACGGGTCTACTGTTCAGTGCATTTTTTATCATACGAATGGACTCATCGTGTTGTTTGCGATTCCTGCTTTAGATGTTCGAGTTTATTGAGTGCTTTCCAAGCGTCGCTATCGTCAGGTTCAATTTTGGTGATATGCCGGTAAGTGTCTATCGCTTTTTGGAGCTGCCCTTGTTGCGTGTAAATTTCGGCTAATCCGTGGTATGCCAAGCTCAGGTGTGGCATCTTCTCTATGGCTGTTTGTAGATGTGTTTCTGCCTTGTCGAACACCTCTGTTTGGGTATAGAGCCATCCCAATCGGACGTGTGCTTCTACGGTATCGGGGTTCAATTCGAGGATTTTCTCGAAAAGCGGGATCGCGCGTTGCGGTACGTTAAGGTTCATGTAAAGCCGCGCCAACTTGTCGTATCCGCTTGTTAGGTCTGGGTTCAGACGAATCAGTGCTTGGTAAGTCTCGATGGCTGCGGAGAGATGCTTATGTTCGAGATGAATCTCCGCCAATTTCAAACGGAGCGTGGCGTTCGTTGGGTCTTCCGCCAAAGCACCTTCGATGGCGTACGTCCGGTCGTAGTAGGTTTTCATTTTATGGAACAGTTTGAGTTGTTCTGTCGCTGCGGGTGTGTCGCCGAGCAGTCGGTACGCCTTAGCGAGGTTGTAGTAAGCACTCTGGACGTAAGGTTTTTTTTCGATGACGGTCTGATAGTGTGTCACGGCTTGTTTCGGTTCGTTCCGCATGAGTGCGATCAGACCGAGCCATTCATAAACCTCTGGGAAATCCGATTTGCGTGAAAGCGTACGCTTGAACGCGGCGAGTGCCTCGTCGAATCTTGCCTGATGTGTGTAGATATAACCGAGTCGGTAGTGTGTATCGGCATCTGTAGGGGCGTTCTGCACGGCTTCTTTCGCGTGCTGTTCTGCGATGTCTAATTTGCTCTGTTTGCAGTAGATTTCCGCCAGCGCGAGATGCGTTAATCCATAAATCCGCGCCTTTACCGACGCATTTTTTAAGTCTGCAATTGCCGGAAAAATCTTGTTAAAAGTTTCAATCGCTAATTCCAGTTCATCTTGCAGTTTATAGACGTTTGCGAGCTGGAAGAGTGCATCTACGTTTGTCGGTTGCTGCGATAGGATTGACTTAAAGGCATCAGCCGCTTGCGGGTAGAGTCGCAGCTTGACGTATTCTACGCCTTCTTGAAATTTCGCAGGTGTTTCAGCACGACTCACAGACGACGTGGACCAGAGAAGGATCGTAAGGATTAAGACGCAGCGGTTGCACTTTGTAAGTATGTGGTAGCGTTTGTAGCGTGCTTCCATCCCAATTTTCCTCAACCAAGCTGCGACTGTTTGTTTACGACATCCTGAATCCAAGACAGTGCCGCCATACTCGACGACCAACCGATCGAGGTTATCGCGAGCAGTGCGACTTGTTGTAGTTCCGCGGGTGTGATCCCTTCTCGGAGCGCGCGCCGTGTATGCGAATGCACTGCACCTTCAGACTTCGCACCGATAGCGAGTGCAAGTTTGACGAGTCGGACGGTTTTCGGTTCCATAGGTCCGGCGTTACCGGATGCCTCACCGAGCGCCTGATACGCTGTCCAGACTTCGGGGTATTCTTCAATCACATCTTGGAGAAAATCGGGTAATTTATCTTTCATTCGGCGTTCCTTATCCGGTTTTCTCGTTTGAGGGTGATTCTGCGTCTTGTTGTGCAGTGGTTTCGGTTTCGTTTCCGTTTTCTTCGTTGAGCCCGGCTTTAAAGTTTGTGACGCTTTTGCCGAGACCGCGTGCCAACTCAGGAAGCCGCTTTCCGCCGAATATGAGTAACACGATAGCCAATAGGATTATTAGTTCCCAGGGACCCAGGCCTAACATATTTATGCCTCCGTATTTTAACGTCGTGATTTGTGCACTGTAAAAGCGCACGATGGATATTAGCGTATATATTAGCATAATAAAAAAAATATGTCCAATAGTATTTGGCAGTCAGCTATCAGCGGTCAGCAATCAGTTATCTTTGGGTTTCTGCCTTAAGGGAGGTCCTACTTCTTGGGTGCGGAGGTTTTAGGGAGGGCGTAAACACCCCATCGGACCTTTACAATCTCACCGGTCTTGGTAAGTCGCTGGAGTTCTTTATGTA
>JAJEEK010000009.1 GCA_022821065.1 Candidatus Poribacteria bacterium | reverse complement strand
GAGAGTTTCACTGAACTCTGTGAAGCCGTCATCGGTTGGCTTGACAGATTACCTTTTACGAGATTCCGATCTCTGATGGGAATTCATGAAACCCAACAACTGAACTTAGAAAACTGTAATATTTATATTTAATATTGCTTAACGTCTTATTTAAAAAATAATGTTCAAATTCCTATCTTATAGAAAGAGGTGCACCCATGAATCCCATTTACGGCATTCTGATCGCAAGTGTCATCTTGTTCGCCAGTATAAGTGGATGTTCAAAAACGGATGAATTGTCTGTTGATGATGGCGACGAAGAATCTAACATTGAACTTACCCTTACCGATACTTACGACAAAGTTCGCAACGGTGCCCGACTGATTTTAAATTACGATGCACAAGGCAATGCCTTCAAAGGCACTGTCGAAAACACTACAAACGAAACTTTGAAACGAGTCCGCGTTGAGGTTCACTTGTCAAACGGAAAAGAACTCGGCCCAACAACACCAGGCGACCTTGCCCCCGGTGAAAAAAGAGAAATCCTGCTCGCCGCAACAAGCACCAATTTTGACAAATGGACAGCCCATCCGGAAGTGGGAGAGGGCGAACACGGCAGCGACGGAGGAGGTGAACGCGGAGAACATGACAGAGAAGGAGACAGCGAACATGATGGTGAAGACGGTGAACACAACTAAACGATTTTCGATAACAACAGAAAGATTAAAAGTTTCATAGAATGTATCCTTTTCTTTTCTATCAGTTTGTTATTTGGTCATGGTCCCCGTGGTCACCCGCTTAAAAAAGAAAGTGGGCATCCCTTGGTGACCAAACTAAAACACCTAATCGAAATTAGATATGGGATACCCATAGTTCTATTAGTGTTTTAGTTTGGTCTGATACTCAGGAGGGAAAATGGCAAGGGAAAAGTTGGCAATGTGTTTAATTCCGAACAAAAATCTTGGTAACTTGTCCATTAAAGGAAAAGAGACTGCATCGCTTGAAGCAGTCTCTCTTACATCTGACTATATTGATAGGCACGGAGCATTTTTAAGTATAAAAGATTCACGTAAGTCATTTGATATTGAAAAAGAAGGCCGCAGTGAAATGGAATTTCCATGTCTCTATTGGCTCTACTTATCGCTTTACCAGAGGATTTCTATCAAACTAACGCAGGACCACACCCCAAAACGATATAACGCTTTCTGCCTCACAGTAATATTGCTGTTTGGGATTACAACACTGGCATACACAGCAAAACCGCCCGAAAATATCCTCAACAACGGGGATTTCGACCTGCACCTTCAAGGATGGCACCACTGGACACACGAAAGTGCCAACGCACTCTTCCAAACTGAAGGAAAAAAAGCAGAACCCATTGCCGGGAAGAACGTCGCTTATATAAAAATCAATAAAGTCGGCAATGCATTGGGGCACATACAACTCTATCAACAACCCTTCACACTGCTCGAAGGCACCACTTACACTTACAGTTTGTGGGCAAAGAGCGAAAAACCGAGAAACGTCACGATGCGTATTATGCATCAAGGTGTTCCCTGGAATGTATACGCTGGCAGATCAATCGGTCTATCCGAAACGTGGAAGGAGTTTTTCATCACCTTTGAAATGCCTGTGGACGACGTGAGTTCACGCGCCGGTATCATTATGGGATTAGAAAAAGTTGATGTCTGGATCGATCATGTCCGACTCTACGAAGGCGAATATGTAAGCGACATTGAAGGTGCCGAGCCACACGCCGTCGAACCCTCAGATAAATTAGCAACCATCTGGGCAACACTCAAATCATTTTAGGAGTAGCTGGAACCATGGCAAAATTGTACAAGCAAATTTCACCCAAATTACAGCAATTTATCGAAGACCAAAAAATATTCTTTGTCGCAACCGCAACTGCCGACAGTAGAATTAATCTATCTCCGAAGGGCATGGATTCCTTGCGCGTCCTCAATCCGCACCGCGTCGCTTGGTTGAACGTAACAGGCAGCGGAAACGAAACCGCCGCACACGTTCAAGAAAACCCACGCATGACACTTATGTTCACTGCTTTTGAGGATAACCCTTTAATCCTCCGGCTCTACGGCACTGCAAAAGCTATCCACAAAGACGACCCCGAATGGGAACTACTCTCTCCACTGTTTCCACCCCTCCCCGGTGCAAGACAGATCTTTGATCTCACCATTGATCTCGTGCAAACCTCATGTGGAATGGCTGTCCCGCTTTACGACTATGTCGGTGAAAGAGAACAACTCAACGCATGGGCAACCAAGAAGGGCGAAGAAGGCGTAGAGACGTATTGGAAAGAAACAAACCACACCAGCCTCGATGGAAAACCGACCCGTTTCGCCTAAAAATTTCATAGCAACCCTCACATATCTGCTGGGAGATTTAGTTTTCGGTTTCTTCTTTAATTTTCGACACCCAGGGCCAGTAGGTTCGATTTGCAACCGAACCGGATTCTACATAGAAACATTAAAGACTTGAAAAACCCTCTTCAGTCGCGTAGCGACGCAATGTTTATAGCAGCGTCAGCTAAAGAGGAATCAAGCCCCGTAGGGAGTTTTGCTTGGGTGTTTCTTCAGCATATTATCCCTTTGCGAAGACGCTACAGAAAATCCCTAAGTTCGGTTTGCAACCGAATCGGAACTGAAAAAGAAAATTCAAATAATTGGACGCATCTGAAAGTTCTCTGGCATATAAGTCCGAAACAGTATATAATGTACGTTGATGTCAAAATACGTATGCGCTTTCCCAAGCAGAAATCCTATAATTAAAAATATAAAAATATGAAATTGTCTTTTATTGCCTCCATCGTCCTTTTTATAGCATGTTTACCCATAGCACACGCGCTTCCGCCGGATCCCGAACTCCAGCACGCAATCCAAACCGCTCGGAAATTCACGAACCTTAAACCTCGGTACACCCGAAGCGAAATCACAGAATGCGCAACCGACAGTTTTGTTACGCTCGCCAAGAATTGGCACAACTTACCCGCAATGTATCGCCAAGAGTTCAAGCCGATTTTTCTACGACCCGGACTCCCCGGCAGCTTCTTCGGCGACGTAGAATTGTCAGAAAAGTTCACCACGCCACACTTCAGACTCCACTACACGCGTGTAGGACCAAATGCACCTCCCCTTGAAGATTTTCATCCACGTAACGGGGTACCTGATTATGTAGACCTCTGTGCCGATGCGATGGAGCGCGCCTATCATGTTCAAATTGACCTCATGGGATTCAAGGTCCCCTATATCGACTTTTGGGCAGCACAGAACGGCGGCGATCATAAATATGATGTCTATCTCTTTACCTTTCCCGCACTCGGTATCACAACAGCGGATTGGTTTGAAGGACGCGTCTTATCTACAGCACTGACCGTCGCACCCTATTTCATGATTAATTCCCGTATCTACGATTACGTCGGCAAAGCCGAGGGCATCCGCTATCTTGAAACAACCTGTACCCACGAATTTTTGCACGGTGTTCAATTCGGATACAACGCCTATATGCCAATATGGTTCATGGAAGCATCCGCAACTTGGATAGAAGTCATGACCTACGACGGCGGACGCATTGACGATGGCGACACGCTACCCGACCCTGATGAACCCAACGAAACTGATTCATATAACCTTTACACCCATCAACTTCGTCGCTGGTTTCGCATACCAGATATCTCGCTTGAAAGTCGCATCGGCGACCATGAATACGGTTCTGTCATCTGGGCATTGTATATGGCAGAACGGTTCGGATACGATATTATCCGACAGTTTTTCGGAAATACCACCGATGGAAGCTACCGAGAGATGGGAAACTTCTACGATGTTTTTACCAATAATGGGACCACGCTCGCTGAGGCGTTCAAGACCTTCACGGTATGGAATTATTTCACCCACAATCGCGCCAATACAGCAACCGATATGCCCGGGTACACGCACGCACATCGCTTCCCACCAGTGGCTATTCATCCCAATGATGTCCATACCAACTATCCAATCCAAGCTGATTTCGATTCTGAATCCATGCCTGAGCATTTCGCATCAAGGTACATCGTCTTCCGACCCGCCGGTGTTATGCCTGAATTCGCAGTCAAAATTAATGGCGCAGACCTCGCACCAATAGATATGCGGCGGCTAACATATACCGATCAAGAAAAAATTCAGGCGGAATTGGATCGACACACATTCACCGGATTGCGTGGGTGGGCTGCAAAATTTATCGTCAGAAAACGGAACGGCACAACGGAAATCAAAGAGGCGTTCACCTATCAACGTTCCCAAGAAGCACAGATGACCTTCAAAGATTTCGGCGGAGATATTCAAGAAATTACACTCGTTCTAATCAATATGCACCCCGATGTCGAACAGGTTATAATTCCCGGCGGAACTTTCGGAGGGTCTATCAGTTATACGGCAGGCGCGCCGCCGACAGGGATACTTTCCAACGCTACCGTCTCCCAAGGTAACACTGGACCCGTCGTAACATGGGAAGTTAGCAATCCGATCGGTATTCGTGACGTGGTGATTGTCAGAAAACGCTACCTCTTACAGAGTGAAACGGATGTGCCACAACCCTTTCAGACTGCTGATGAAGTCCTCGCCGCCGCTGACCGAGACGACAACGGTATCCCTGAAGACGATATAGAGATCGTCGGACGCGTGAACATTACACAAACCCGATTTGAAGATACAACTGTCTTTGAGGCTATTAATATTGATAGTGAATACCACTATTATTACGCTGTTGTCCCTGTTGACGCGATGGGCATTATGGGGACACCGAGCATTGTACCGAACAGCATCGCTCCAGAAATTGACGCAGTCAACGGAGCACCCGCATTTTTCATACAGACGCAACCACGCGGCACAGGTGAGTGGCAGGTTGAAGTCCAAAGCACACAGCCGCTACAAAGCGCACCACATCTATCGGTAGAAAGTCCCAATAAAGATGATTATACCGTCTTTCTCACACAGGAAACGGCGACGAAATGGATCGGAACGCTTCGCACTAACGGATTTCCGCCGACAGGTATCTATCTTTACAAAATTCGAGGACAGACACTCTCTGGTGTAACAGGTACCCAAATCCAGCAAGGACAAACCTTCAACTATATAGCGAATAGCGCAGAACAGATTGTCACAGTCGCACCCAACCCGCTCTATGTAGCGCAGGGAAAACACCTGTCCTTTTATCCGAACGGATTAACCGTTGAAATCTACGACGCTTTCGGAAGCTTGGTTAAAGTACTCAACAACGCTTCCGAATGGGATTGCACAAACGCACGCGGTGAAATGGTCTGCACCGGACTCTACTTTTTTCGGGCAACCGACGGAAACGGATTCCAAAGCACCGGCAAATTCTGTGTGGTGAAATGATGAACAGTTATCAGCCATCAGCCATCAGCCTTCAGTCATCAGCCGTCAGCAAAGACGCAAGCGTTATAAAACGCCTCTTTTCTTTCCTGACAGCCGAAAGCCGAAAGCCGAAAGCCATTTCTATTATACTTCTTTTCCTATTCCTCTTCAGTTGCGGCGACGAAGGACTCATTGACCCGCACGGTGAAATCACGCTGCCCCCACCGAATACAACCGGACGACTCCACGCGATCGACTTCCCAACAGATACAGGTTCCGCATGGACGTATGTCAACCTTGACACCGATCAGGAATTCACACGCCGTGTTGAAGGAACACGCGATATTAGTGGGACAACACATCGACAGATGACTGTTAGTCAACTTGATCCTGTCGAGACCGATCAATTCAACTGGCAGGCCGTTGACCATTTGGTCGCGAACGCCTTTTACTTCCGGTTAGATGCTGAATATCTGGATGTATTCCCGTTCCCAATTTTTGCGACCTACTTTTCTAAGACCACACAAGTGTTGGAGGAATCCGCTTTCGATATTTTTTTGCCATCTTCTGCCAATACTGTTACAGTCCAACACGAAAAACATTTTCCGCCGCGCCGGCTCTGGGATTTTCCATTGCAAGTCGGAAAGCAATGGGTCGTTTTTGAGAAAACCGCGGGAATACCTGTTAAAGTTACACGTTATGTTGCAGAGAGGGATGTACAAATTACTGTCCCTGCCGGAAGTTATACGACGTATGTCGTCCACGAGGAAGTTGTTTACGGAGATAGTGACGATCCGTCGATTTTCTTGATTAGTCCACCCGCGATTTACTGGGTAGCACCCTCTATCGGTATTGTCCAATACAGATACAGTCGTTATCGCGCAACCGCGGAATTGTTTTCAGAGACCTTCGCGCTTAAAAGTTTCCATCTACCCGGACCCAATACCGATTAAATTTTTTACCTGATGAAAATTAATCAACCATCAGTCATCAGCCATCAACAATTAGGGGCAAAAGGGTCTGGTGAATCCGAAACCCTTTTGCTGACCGACAGCCGACAGCCGACAGCCGACAGCCATCTCGCACACCGGAATATCCCCATTACCATAATCGGTGGCGGCATACACGGCGTGTCTATTGCCCTCCGTTTACTCCGAGAAATACCGACCGCAGCGAACTGTCTCGCAATCGTCGATCGCCATCCACTGCCACTTACGCAATGGCGACGCAAAACAGAACGCCAAGGGATGATCTTCCTCCGTTCCCCAGCTGTTCATCACATTACACCGGACGCACTCGGTATTGTTGAATACGCAGAACATAACAACCGAACGGATGAGTTAGCACCGCCATACTCGCAGCCTTCCACCCAACTCTTTTGGGACTTCTGCAGGATGATGCTTACTGAACTCGCAGCGTACCGGGTTTATCATCAGTTTGAAGTGGCAAGATTACGGTGGGACAAAGGTGCTGGCAAATTTCCGTTCCGGCTCATCTCAACGAACAATACCGGGTTTCGGAGCAGTTGTGTCATCCTCGCCATCGGTGCTGACGATTGCGCTTATATACCGCCAGAGTTTGTGCAGTGGCAACGCCAATACCCTAAAACGGTTTTACACGCATCGCAATTTACAGTCGATGGGAAAAATAAGCAAGGCAGCGGGAGTAAAATTGTCATTGTTGGGGGTGGATTAACGGCGGGAACACTCGCCAGAAGTCTTAGCGAACGCGGGCATCACGTGGTATTAATTGCACGGAAATATCTGAAGACAGAGCAATTCGATTTTCCACCCATCTGGTTAGGCCCCAAAGCACTCGCCGAATTCGCAAACGAGACCGATTTCCGACAGCGTTATGACATCATTCAGCAAAATAGAGGTGAAGGGAGCATCACCCCTGACATTATGGAGACGTTGATGAGTGCTTCAAATATTGACCTCTATCCTAAAACTTGTATCTGTAACATCGCCTTGACAGAAGAATCCCCATCGGCACAAAGGCTACAAATTGAAACGACGCGAAGCACCATCACAGATGTGTCTCGCGTCATTTTGGCAACAGGGTATCAATTCGATCTACGTCGTTACGGATTTCTAAAAGAATTGATCTCCAAATATCAGATACCTCTCGTCCAAGGTTTACCATGTTTGGATGGCGATTTACAACTCTATCCTATCCAAAACCTCTTCGGTTCCGGCACCATCGCGCAACTCCAAATAGGACCCGCTTCCGGCAACATCCCTGGTGCGAACCTCGCTTACGAACGCCTCCGCGAAAAACTCCGCGGACATCTGTAGAGGCGATCCTCCAAGCGAAGTTTTAATATTATCAGAAAACTGAAAATTGATAGATTCTAATTAACGTTTTGATTGACAAAATTCGTAGAAACCAATAAGATAGCATAAACTGCTCTAAGGCAAAGTGGTATTTGCATACTTGGGTGTTGGACCTAAAGCACTTCTTAGTGCTAAACTTCAAGGAGATTTGAGAATTGATACGATTTCCAAACCCTGGTTCAGACATCAACAATATCGTCGGGATATTCTATGATATCTATGATGTGCTAAATTCAAAAGATTTCTTTTCTCTTGATGACATATCATCGGTTCTTGTTGACCGTAATTTAGTCACTTCTTCTGGGTTTATGGGAGATGAAGCACTTTTACGCTCGACTCGCAAAGATAGGAGCCGGGATCCTTTGTACAACCAATCTAAACTGTACTCTGAATTGTTCAAAGTATTAGGTTGGATTCATCCGTTGAAGCGACGGTTGAATTTCCAATTTACTTATTTCGGTGCGCATGTTGTTGCAGCAAAATTGGACCCATCTTCAATTTTAGAAGAATCTGTTTTGGGAATCGCTTATCCAAACGAAATTTTAAATATCAAGGGGAACTATCAATTAAGACCATTTGCAACTTTCTTACGGACATTAGGAGCCTTGGATGGTTTGTTAGCCCGCGATGAATTGATAATTGGACCAATGCGCTTAGATAACGATCGCGACGATCAACTTTTCGGCAACATGATTAAAGAAATTCAAGGTTTAAGAGGTTCTTGGCAAGTTTTAGATGATAAAATGAAGGCAGTTGCAGATCAAAGAGGGATAAAACTCAATACAATGGGAAATTACACCCGATTCCCTTTGGCGATATTGAAATGGACGGGCTGGACAGTAGATGAAACTAACAAAGTTATTTATAATAAGTCGAAAAAATTTAAGAAATTAACGGCTAAGGGATATAGGGCATTGGAGTTAGTCAATAGAAGTAAAGATATTAGGAAGATTGACTTAGAAAAAATTGACACAACAACAAGGGATGCAATAATCCGATTAAGTTTCTATCAGATATTGGAAAGAGCTGATTTTGATACTGATCCTGTGGAGTCTGTGCTTGTTGAAGATAGAATCTTGGTCGAGAATTATTTGGGAGCTGTAGATCAACCTATCCTTTTCTCCCCTTTTCAGGAACTGCATTCTGATTACCTACATTCTATTTTTCCAAAATTTTCTGGTAATGAGGTGTCTAAAACTCCTATAGAATTACATTTTTCTCATACTCATGGTGGTACTACAGAAACTCAGTATTCAAATGTGGAACTTAAAGGTGAAATAGAACCTCCTATTCGAGAATCAGCTTCTGACCATCAGAATGTTGGGAGAGAAATTCCTGATGTTTTCAAGGAGCCAATGGAACGGAATTGGGATTTGGGGACATCAATAGAATATATCATGTCTCAGTATGCTGGTGTAAACAAAGATGTATTCTATCCAATTGTTGAAGAATTGTTTAAAGCAATTGGATATGATTGTAAACTTTCAAAAACTGGTAGAAACTATGAGAGATGGGATGCTATTATCAAAAGCTCAAAACATTCAATACCAATAGAAATAAAATCGCCGGGGGAAGAACAATTTCTATCAGTTAAAGCTATAAGACAGGCGTTGGAAAACAAAGTCATTTTACTTGCTCGTGCTCCATATCCTACAGAATTCCAGGATACTTCGCTTGTTGTCTGCTATAATTTACCTAATGATCGTTCTGAAGTAAATTCGTTAATTAATGATGTATTTGAAGTTTATGGCATAGTTATTGGAGCTATAGATTTTAGAACGTTACTGCAAATTTCCGGGTCTCACTTGCTTATGCAAAAAGCACATAATAGAGGTCAATTGGAGAGGTCACGTGGCTTTATCAGATTATCGGATCCTTAAACAAAGAAAATCCTCTAAAAAATCAAAAATTCTAGCAGCAGGTGTCTATCCTATTTCTGTTGAATGGAATCAGGATGAGAAGCAATCTATAATAAAATTCTCCGATGGTGGACAGGCACCGGGTTCTTGTGTCCATTGCATCAATCCGCCGTGTTTGGAATATGCTAAAGACGAAATTGAGTTAGATACATTTAAAGAATTCCCCGCAGATAGAGCTCCAGAAGTGTGCCCAACTAAAGCAATAAGTTGGCCTCAGGAAAGTGATTCGCCGATCATAGACAGTGAAGTATGTATTTCCTGCGGAATATGTGTCAGTCGATGTCCTGTTGCAGCGATTTACCTTGATCCAGATAAAACTACAGCAATTCTAAATGACCTACCGAACAGGTACTTCCTGCTTCAGAATCAGGAAGTTTCTGAAACGACACAGAAATTTTTACTCGAAATGTTTTCGCAAGTTTCTGAGAGTGGAATTTTCATCTCGGAAGATGATGACATACTCCAGCGTTTCTTTGATAAATTTAAATCCGTTGCAACTGAGCAAAAACACAGTTTTCAATTTCCTAACCATCTGGTTCGCAATTTGATGTTAGAGGTAGGCATTAAGGCGTTGATGCGTAGAAGGGGTGACACTAACCTCCGAATGGATATTGTTTTCGAGCAGAGTGGGGGAAGGTCGGGAACATGTGAAGTTGAGCTAGGAGGTGAAGTCTTGGATGCTCCTAGAAATTTGCTAGACAACGTAGCGGTGTTGGTTTCTAGGTACAAAATTAGCAAAGACAGCATAATACCGTTGATTGTAACTCTTTCACTGCCAAACCGACGTTCAGAATACTGGCAGGTCATAAAGGATATTAAACAAGTGTTAGACCTGCGAATCAATTCTCTCACTATCGGAATGTTGGTTTTGTTAGTTTGGAATAGGATTGAAATATCACTTGATTCTCAGGAAATTCTATACGCTGACTCAGACATGTACACTTTAAGAGATAAATTTGAGCGCATACTTGGTAGGGAGTTAAATATCACGGAGGGTTATCCTGGGTTTATGGAAAGTCAAAAGTAGGTTCTAATTGGCTTTTCCATTCATGGATCCTTTTGTTGGCAATTGCGATGTATTCGGGATTAAGCTCAAATCCTAAATAGGAGCGATCTTCTATCAGAGCCGCTAAACATTCAGTCCCACTGCCAACGAAAGGCACCAAAACCAAATCTCCTTCCATGGAAAAGTGCTTAATTATTTGTCTTGAAATTGATAGAGGTTTTTGAGTTGGATGATCTACTTTTTCATCGGCAAACCGTCGCCCGGCGAGAGTAGGAAATTTCCATACGTCACCGGCTAACCTTCCTTCTGGATGCGGTTCCCACACTTTTCCGTTCTTGATTATCTTATGTTTTAAACGTTCTTTGCTCTTATAAGGCTCTCGAATTGGTTTATAAACAAAATCATTACTTTTTGTCATCCAAAGCAAAGGTTCATAGTGGGCAGCTGGCTTTTTTGTATATCTTGAAAAGCCATTTTCATAATTCCAAATAAATAACCGACCATATTTCATACCCATTTCCATTAAATCAACCTGTAAATAACAAATGTATTCATGGATGCCATAGACAAATAAAGCACCCTTGTCGGTCAATATCCGGTGACATTCTGCTAACCATTGCTGGCACCAGTCGCGCCATACAATTACATTTTCAAAACTTTGGTTTATTCCAAAGTCTTTTCCTATATTGTACGGAGGGTCCGCTATAATCAATTCGGAAGATTGATCCGGTAAGTCTTTTAGAAGTTCAACGGCATCTCCCTGAATAATTGTGTTTTTCATATTACTAACGAAATACTTGGAATAGGAGAATGTACTGGTGATGAATGTTAGGGATATAGCAAAACGGATATCCATACGGATATAATTTCTTATGTGTTTGTTCAAGTGTTGAAATTCCAACTAATTTAATTACATCATCACACAAATGATGGTATAGGTCAGAATGGAACGGGTAAAACTCTGATCCATGCCGAAAATCACTAACGATGATAGCCATATACCGCTTATCTTCAATTTTAGCAGCTACTTGACGAAAGATGTTTGTTAATTGTTGCAAAAAACTTTCGTACTTTTTGATATTTCCTAAATCTTGCTGGCTGTCTGAGTATTGGGTTGCTAAATTTTTGGAAAGCCTGGATTCTTTGACTTTATGATCTCCATTTTTTGTTAATATGTTCCAATACGGAGGACTTGTTACCACAAATTGAAATCGTTCGTCTCTAAAATTAGGAAGGGCATCGCGAATATCTTTACAAACTACTTCTTGACCGTGATTGTTTCCGACTTCGACAGTGAGTCTTTCCGACGCGAGTTCTGCCCATGTTGGACTTAACTCAACACCGATCCCTTTACGGTTTAAGAATGAGCATGCTTTCAGTGTAGACCCAATTCCGCAAAACGGATCAAGAACTTGATCATTACTTTTCGTGAAAAAGCGAATTAATCGACCAACATCTTGATAGGAAAAAGGGGCAGGATGCAGGCGTTCATAGGAAGTGTGCGGATGTCCTTTTCCTAATCCTTTTTGACGCCAGTTCGATTTTGTTTCTTGTATCCAAACTCTTCCAGGTAAATCGTTAAGTTTGTTGCGATCAGAATACTTGTCTTCTGGTCGCTTTTCAATGCTCAGTACCTGTTTTGCTTCATGGCGGCATGTTTCGCTCATTGCTAATAGAATCTTTGAAACAGGAATCCCAAATTCTTTCACTGCTTTAAGATTTTTTAGCGAAGCGTCTTTATCAAACATTTTAAGTTGATTGTCTCTAATTTCACTTGTTCCCTTAGTTGAAATTTCATTATTAGTCAACGGAGAAGTTGTAGTTTTCATTTGGCCCTCGTTAATTCCAAAGTTATCCCTTAAGAAGCAGAAATTTTAGACTTTACGATTCCACGCTCAGGTTGATAATTGTGGTGACTATAGTGGATTTCAGAATTAATGAGACTCTTTACAGCGGACGAGGGAACCTCGCCCCTACGAGGGGTAGTCTCCGCAATCACTGAATGTCTCTTTAATTATTGACTTTACTATAATATCTTAAATTTGGTAATTTTGTAATAGGTGTGTGAAGAACAATACTCAGGTTAAAACTTACAACTGCCTGAATCGGAAGATTGAAGTTACAGGATTATCTATGTATGAATTGTAACATTTAACAGCTTTAATTACAAGACAAATTAGCAGACATATCAGGGCCATTCAATTGTAGGTTTTTTGTGTTTTATTTTTCTGAAGCGTTAATATTTTTAGATAAGCAAAAGTCGCGTGACTTTTCACGCGACTTCTGCTATACTTCACCCTAAAAAGCACCACACTTTTGAGGTGAATCA
>JAJEEK010000052.1 GCA_022821065.1 Candidatus Poribacteria bacterium | reverse complement strand
CATGATCGGTGCGGCAAACGCTGAAATTAGGGAGCAGATTAATGAAGAACTCGAAGAGCATTTTGAATCTCCGAAGGTCATCTTTAATCTCGAAAATGTTACGCGTATGGACAGTAGCGGACTCGGCACGCTTGTTTCTGTGAACGTAACTGTCTCACGCAAAGGCGGACGGACGGCTCTCGTCAATGCTGGTGCACATATCCGTAACCTCCTAATTCTCGGACGATTAATGACTGTCTTTGAAAGTTATAATAGCGAAGAAGAGGGTATCCTTGCACTCACTTCTGAGGAAAGTTAATGCGCTCGGCAGAGCCATTTAGCTTTCCGTTGAACGCGACGTCCCCTAAACTAAGTGGCTCCAAACAAACAAAAGACCACGCTTCTCCGTCACACGAGAGTTTCTAAAAGGAGAGAAAATACAGAAAAGGAAATTTATGGAAAATCAGAACCTACCGACGTTTACTGTCAACGCCGGTTTCCATGATCGAGACGGCTGCCCCGTTAGTGTTGACGTTGAGCATCCGGGGGTAAGCCGACTTCAC
This sequence comes from Candidatus Poribacteria bacterium, assembly GCA_022821065.1. GTDB lineage: Bacteria > Poribacteria > WGA-4E > WGA-4E > WGA-3G > WGA-3G. Next base: position 8,508 of record JAJEEK010000052.1, on the reverse strand, counting down.
GATCATGCCGTTACATTAACAGATACGGCTTCAGGTAACGTTGTCGCAGCACAGTGCTACGCCAATGAAGATGGTACGTCTACCTTAAATTGGATACTTGATGGTCTCGCCGCTGGCGAATCGCGCACCTATACGCTCTCAGAAGGCAGTGTCGCTGGTGAATCAGGTGTTCAACTCAATGAGGCAGCCGAAACTATCGCTATTACACTCAATGATCGACCGTTTACAACGTTCCGCTATGCGAAATCACAGTTCCGTCCTTATTTCTTTCCCGTCCTCGGTCCGAACGGGCGCGAGGTAACGCGTGGTGAAACGAGCGACATCTCCAAAGATCACGTCCATCACCGTTCGCTCTACGTCGCTTATGGTGAGGTGAATGACGTGGATCTCTGGGGTGAAGGAAGTAATTCGGGGAAAGTCGTCCATCAAGGTTTCACAGAAAAACAGGGCGGTGCTGTCGTCGGTAGGATTTATACAAAAAATAACTGGGAAACGCGATCCGGCGATGTCTTGATGACGGACACGCAGAATTTCCGAATCTATAACCTCCCGGAGGATGCCGCACTCCTCGACTTAGACCTCACTTTTATCGCCTCAACCGGCGATGTCCATTTCGGAGATACCAAAGAGGGTGGTATCATGTCGATCCGCGTCCATCCATCAATGAACGCTTCTGATGGTGGAAAAATCGAAAACGCATTCGGCGGTGTCAATGAGAACGAAACTTGGGGTAAACGCGCGAACTGGTGTGATTATTCCGGCGTTGTTGATGGAACACCGGTCGGGCTTGCTGTTTTCGATCATATTGTGAATCCTCGCTATCCTACATACTGGCACGTCCGTAACTACGGGTTAATGGGGACAAATATTTTCGGCAGCGGCACTTTTGAAGGCGATCCGGCTAAAGACGGTTCTTATACGCTCAAACAGGGAGAAGAGATGCACTTCCGGTTCCGTGTATTGATCCATGCAGGTGATGCCACGGTCGGAAATGTCGGAGAAAAATACCACGATTTCATCAACCCACCTGCCGTTAAAGTTTCCTAACCTCGGCAATTAAACCAAATTAATCAAGGTCCTGACAGAAACCGAGGCACTGAACCTCGGTTTCCATCTACTCCGCTGGCAGAATGCTAACGATGGGAACTGCGTGCCATGCGAAAGGAGATTCACAATGCCGATCCGAACTATCCATGTAGGGTGCACCCATTTCGCACACGGTCGTTTACAAGCACAGGTCAACTCACACGGGTTAGAACCGGTCGCGTGTGTAGACATTAACCTTGAAGCCGCACGCGATGGTGTAGCCTCAATAAACGGCGCGCCCGAAGGCTTGGAAGATCGCATCTACACGACTATCACCGAGGCGAAAGAGAAGCACAACGCACAAGCTTGCTTGATCTATGCCTCAACGACCGTTCACGCCAAGTTAATTGTCGAAAGTCTGAATCTCGGTATGCATACGCTCTGTGTTAAACCGATCGCGACGACACAAGCAGAATTCCACGACATCATTCAAGCACATAAAGCGAATCCGGGTTTAATTCTTGTCCAAGGTCAGAACAAACGCTGGAACCCCGCCGCAGCGAAAATGCGGGAATGGCTCCGCGAAGATGGCGGTATCGGTGAGATGCTGGCGGGTGAGTGTCGGTTCTGGATCCGCCAAAATCTGTACACTGGACCCGATTCCCGACAACCCGATGCTTATGTAGATGGACTCTTCTTCCATGCAGGCTGCAGCCACCAGCTCGATCAACTCGTCGCCGCAAAGGGGCTTCCTAAATACGTTACAGCACATATCCATAATCGACGTGATCCAGAACTTGGGCAAATTGACGCATGGGGCACCGCAGGCGGTAACGCGCTCATGGAATACGCGAACGGCGCACCGTTCTCTTATGCAGGAACGCGGGCGGGACACGGCGGTGCCTTCGGTTGGAGTGGCAGCTGGAGTTTCCACGGCGAAGACGGCGACATCCGACGAGACGCAGGACACCTACAACTTTTCCGACTCGGTGAGACCGTTGAAGATTTGGAACTCCAAGATTTACACGCTGGACTTATAGAGGACGACCGACTCCAATTTGATGCCTTTGCACAGGCCATTGCTAACGGCGTGGATCGAGACTGGATTCAGGACACGACCCTCGGTACATGGATACTGATGGAAGCCTGTAACGAATCGGCACGGACGCACGAACAGGTTGATGTTGAAGCATTCGCTAAGAAGATGCTTGCGTAGTCAAACGCCCAAATTTGTTTTTCTTTTTTAAAGAGCGTGTAGCCCGTAATGAAGCAGATCGCTTATGGGGTTTTTGCTTGGGCGTTTCTTCAAGTACGCCGCAAAATGGAGAGGTTTTTGCTGGGGTGTTTTTTTAGATTTACGGGAGAAACATCAATGGTCAAATCAACCTGAACGAGCCGCAAGGAAAATAGCAGTCAGCAATCGGCAGTCAGTAGTCAGCAAAGAGGCGGACGGTATATCATAACTCGCTTTTCAAAAATACACGCAGCTTGGAACGAAGTGGAAAGCGGGTATACGGAAAGGCAGCTCAAAGGAACAACCAACCTGAACGAACCGCAAGGAAAATTTAAAATATGCAATCTCCACATGGGTTAGCGTTTCGCCCGTCTGTGATGGGCAGGAACGGAATGGTTACATCAGGACACGTACTCGCTTCACAAGCGGGTATTCAGACGATGATGGCAGGCGGCAACGCTGTTGATGCAGCCATCGCAACCGCCGTAGCACTCGGTATGGTTGAACCTGCTGGCTCTGGACTCGGCGGCGACGGATTTATCCTCATCTATTGGGCGGAGACCGGGAAAGTTGAAGCGGTGAACGGCACTGGACCCGCCCCGCGTGCTGCAACACGGGAAACCTATATTAAAGACGGTGGAATCCCAATGAAAGGCATACGGAGTGTTTCAGTGCCCGGGATCGTTGACGCTTGGCTTCTTGCACACGAACGCTATGGCGCACTCAAATTAGAAGATGTTTTCGCGCCCGCAATTTCGCTCTGTGAGGACGGATTTCCTGTCAGCCATCGACTCGCTGGCGGGCTTAAAGGCGAGAACGCTCGCTTTGCCGCCGAACCAGACAGTCGCGCCATTTTCACAAACGATGGTGAACCCATCCCCGCCGGTCAGTTCATCGCCAACCCTAATCTCGGTGCTACACTCCGAAAGATCGCGAAGCATGGCAGGGATGTGTTCTACAAGGGTGAAATCGCTAAGGCTATCGGCGAATTCAGCCGCGCCTACGATGGACTTTTGACTGCAGAAGACCTCGCCGATTACCATGCACACTGGGCTGAACCGATACATGTTAACTACCGCGGTTACGAAGTCTATGAGATGCCCCCTAATTCGAGCGGACATATTCTGCTTCAAGAATTGAACATGGTTGAGTTATTCGATTTGCAAGCCTTGGGATGCAATACTCCCGAAAGTGTGCATCTGATGGTCGAAGCGAAAAAACTCGCCTTCGCTGACCGCGAGAAATATATGGCAGACCCGAACTGGGTTGATATTCCTTTAGATGGCATGTTATCGAAATCTTACGCCGCTGAACAAGCAGAACGAATTGACTTGGAGAAGGCAGCCGTTGACGTACCAGCCGGTGGCCCAGAGGCACACGAGGATACGACCTGCTTCTGTACAGCGGACCGCGCGGGAAATCTTGTCTGTATCTTACAAAGTATCCAATCAGGGTTCGGTTCCAGTCTGATTGCTGGAGATACAGGGATCCTCTTGAACAACCGCATGACTTATTGGCATCTTGAAGAGGGACACCCGAACTGCTTAATGCCGGGGAAACGTGTCCGACACACCATGAATCCTGTCATCGTTACGAAAGACGGACAGCCGTTTTTGGCGTGTGGAACACCCGGTGCTGATACGCAAGTCCAAACAAACCTACAACTCGTCACACATGCCCTTGATTTCGGAATGACCCCGCAGGAGGCAGTCTCTGCACCGCGTTGGCGCAGTTTCCAGAACCCGATGGAGTCCACGATTCCTCATACCTGCTCGAATGATCTTCAGTTAGAAAACCGATTCCCTTCGGATACCAAGGATGGATTGGCTGAGAGGGAACATGAACTCCAAATCGTAGGCGATTGGGGCGGTCCGGGGAGCGCACAGATGATAATGGTTCACCCTGAATCTGGCGCGCTTATCGGCGGTTCCGACCCAAGAACAGACGGGTACGCCGTCACTTTTTAGTGAAAAAAATCATAGGAGGACTACCGTGAATAGCAAATTTATAGGAATCGTCGCATGTGCGACACTTATGGCAACCTTTTGTCTTGCTACATCGTTGGTATGGGCGGATGATGTTGTTCTCTTTGAAGAAGATTTTGAAGATGTAGCACTCGAAGACAGCATAATGGAACAGGTTAAAGATAACAAAGTCTGGTCCGGCACACCGCCTGACGGGTGGGAAATTACAAATGAGAACCCGAAAGACCTCGGCATGCCGGAGTGGAGAACCTGGGCGATTGTTGACCTTGAGTGGTGGACATTAACGGCAGGAGACCAGCGGCGTAGCGAGTTTACAGGTGTACAAAACGACGGTAAAGGGATAGGTAACGGAGCCGTTTCTGACCCGGATGAGTGGGACGATTGGGAAGGAAATGGTGACCCTGATGCCATTACCCGTTGGAATGGCCATTTAATCACGCCAGCCATTAACATCAAAGGCGCAGCAGCGAAGTCGCTCATCTTAACGCTTGATTCGAGTTGGCGACCTGAAGATACGCAAAGCGCGGAGATACTCGTCAGCTTTGATGGCGGTAAGGAGGAACGTATCCTATTTTTCGAGAGCGTCGGTATTGACGCAGGCGCACACACCCTTGTCACGATCCCCACCCTCAAAATGGATGAGGAAGATATCAAAGATGGAGACCAGATAAACGAGACCTTAGAAATCCCGATTGACAATCCGGCAAACGCCGCTGAGATGGTCATTAGTTTCGGGGTCATTGAGGCACAGAATGATTGGTGGTGGGCTATAGATAATATTCAGCTCGTCAGCACCGCATTTTCTGTAGAACCAAAGCACAAATTAGCCGTCAGGTGGGCAGAACTGAAATCCGAATAACAGAGCGCTATCGTCGAGTTGTGAGTCGCTCGGTATCGTTTACAATTCGGCAAAGATAACTGTAAAGAAGGGCTGCACCCGCCGAAAGTGTAGCCCTTCTTTTGTATCTTGTCGTTTTTTAGGAGAAAAATTAATGAAAATTTTAGTCACAGGTGGCACAGGTCGTATCGGATCGAATCTCGTCAAAAAACTGCTGGAAAAAGGGCACGATATCCGGAGTTTCGTCTATCCGGGTGATATTAATCGTGTCGGAAGATGGGAGGGTACTGAACGTGTTGAAACCGTCCTCGGCGATCTTCGCGAATATGAGGATGTTAAAAAAGCCGTTGAAGGTGTGGATGCTATCTATCACATCGCCGCTGCCTTCGGCGGCCCATTTGATAACCGTCAATACTTGGCGATCAACGGTATGGGAACGCTCAACATCTTAGAGTGCATCCGTGAGTTCAATCCGAACATTCATCGGCTCGTCTATGCGTGTACGGAAGCGATTTATTGGGAGCTTACCGAGAAAGGTCGGCTTTTCAATGAACCTATCACCGAAGATAGGGTCGCTAAATACCACCACATGCCGTATTTCCTTACCAAATGGATCGGAGAGGAGTTGTGTATGACCTACCACCATCAATACGGCGTACCTTCCACCGTTTTCAGGTTCACGACTGTCATTGAACCGAGCGAATTCCTCAACGAAGACGGGTTACCAAAACAGTTCGTCTTCAGTCCTATCTATAACCGGTATAAAAATTATAAAGGCGATGATCCAGTTGAATTGGAGACTGCTGAAACTGTGAAGCGTCTCTGGGACGGACAAGAGAAGTTCATCCTCAAACGTAATCTTGATGGACGCCCCTATAAGGAGCATTTTACGGATATACGCGATATCGTACAGGGATTGGTTTTGGGGATAGAGAAGGATGCTGCTGTCGGTGAAGAATTCACGCTCGGTGGAAACGGCGTTTTCAAACATGAAGAGGTCATCCCATACCTCTGTGAACGCTACGAGATGGATTCTGTGGATGTCAAACTCCCGCAACCGCTATATTTTGAATTCGATTTGCACAAAATCAAGACGCTGTTGGACTATGAACCCCAACACGATTTAGCAAGTATCCTTGATGCCGCTGAAGCGATGCGCCGCGGCGAAGATGTCGGCATTATTCCGACAGGTGTACGATGGAGCTAATAACTATCTCCATACACTTTTCCTTGACACACACGGAAAAATAGATTAGACTTTTAAAAAAGTTTACATAAATCAAAATTGTGATCCAAGGAGGCTCGCCGTGAAAAAATCTTTTGGAATAACCACACATTCTTTACTCATCCTGTCTGCTTTTGCGTTCTTAACACTGAGTTGTGCTGAAGTTACAGTCACGCCGACACGAAATGTTTCATCAAGCACGAAGCACCTCGACCGGCATATCAATACTGTCCTTAAAAGAGAAGGTATCCAACCCTCAGGTGTCTCGGAAGACACCGAGTTTTTACGTCGTGTTCACCTCGATTTGACAGGAACCATCCCTACCCCCGAAGAGGTCTTGAATTTCGTCAAAGACGGTTCCGCAAGTAAACGCCAGAAAAAAATTGATCAACTGCTTCAGAGCGAAGCGTATATTAATTATTGGAGCGATTTATGGGTGAATTGGTTAATCGGCAGACGTGGTGATAGCGATGACCGACGCATTGGGTTGGCATCTTGGGTGAACGGTGCAGTAACAAAAAATATGCCCTATAATCAGTTCGTGCAGGAACTCATCACAGCGAATGGCGAACTGAAGGACAACGGTGCCGGCAACTACGTCATGCGTTACGAGCGTTCCCCAGCTGTTCTCACGTCGCATAGCTCACGGCTTTTCTTAGGGCTACCTATGCAGTGCGCCGAATGCCACGATCATAAAACAGAGGTTTGGAGCCAAAAGGATTTCTACGGGATCGCCTCCTTTTTCGCCGGTATTAATAGTCAACAGAAGGGATATATCCAAGGCATGGATATGATCGGTAATGAGAGGCGGATGGAAAATTATCTGATTACCGACAAGCCGCAAAGAACACTTCGGGTGGAAAGGCTCGATAATGAAGAGGTCGCGCCACGTTTCTTAGGCGGCGCGGAATACGAAGGCTCACTCACCCAGAAGCGCGAGGCACTCGCAGAGTGGATGACCGATAAATCCAACCCCTATTTTAGCCGGGCAATCGTTAACCGCATCTGGAAACATTTCATGGGACGCGCTTTTGTTGAACCTGTTGACGGTTTTGGTGTAGAGAATCCGCCTACGAACCCGGAATTGTTGGACTGGCTCGCAAATGATTTCGTCATCCACGATTACGATTTACAGCACTTGATGCGTACAATCCTTAACTCGGAAACTTATCAACGGACCTCTAAAACAAACAAGAGTAACAAAGACGACGAGATATATTACTCACACGCGTACGTGAAGCCGCTAAGTGCTGAGCAGTTCTTCTACTCGCTCCTGCAAGCGACCGGGTTTGAACGGCTTCAGCAGATCAAAATGAAAGGAAATAATAGGCAAGGTGGCGAGGACCGCATCGGTATGCTGCGAGACCTTGAACGGCGAAAACGGGATCATCTCAATAGATTCCTGTTCTTACTTGATAACGGCGAGATGGAAGAGATTGAGGCTTTCAATGGAACCATCCCACAGGCACTCATGATGATTAACGGCGATATGGTGAACGGTAGTGCCAACCATGATGAACGCGGCAGCTTCGTCAATTACGTCTTAGAGAAATGGCGCGAACCGATTGATCGTGTAGAATATTTCTATCTTAACATTCTCTCGCGGTTACCGACTGCACAAGAAAAGACCTATTTCCAACGCTACATGGAACGCAGCCTCTATCGTAACAAAGACTTGGCTTACGAGGATCTCTATTGGGTCTTATTAAACTCAGCCGAGTTTTCGCTTAACCATTAATTGCGGTGCATCTACAATTGATACCTATAAGCGTCAATTTTAGAAAAACAACCGCCTCGGTACCGGGGCGGTAGGTTCGGTTTCCTAACCGAACCTGGGCTGAAAAGGGAAAATCAAGCATCTATGAAATCCAATAATTTATCTAAAACTAAATACCCCTAACACTTAAGGAGTCGTATAAAGTGTCTACATCTTTTAAAGATAATGAAAAAAAAAATAACCTTTGGGTGCGTCAGGTACTTGAAAAATATTTAGGCATAGACCTCAATTCAAGTTCTTGGAAACTAAAAGTGATTACCTTGAAATACTTGAAGACCGGAAATTTAACAGTACCAAGAGCAATGTTTATAACAACAATTGACACTTATTACCTTAAACGAACAGATTTTGAAAACAGTTACCTATACAACAAATTGAGACAAATTATTATTGCTGCAAGAATTTGGGAAAGTCAACGAGAGG
>JAJEEK010000054.1 GCA_022821065.1 Candidatus Poribacteria bacterium | reverse complement strand
AAGCTTATCGCAGCCTGTCACGCCCTTCGTCGACTCCTGGCACCAAGGCATCCACCGTAAGCCCTTAGTAGCTTGATAAGTAATATCTATCTACCGATTTACCCTCTCTATACAATTGTCAAAGAACAACACCTATTTTTGCTATAGGTGATGGAGATGAGCGGAGTTGAACCGCTGACCTACTGGTTGCAAACCAGTCGCTCTCCCAACTGAGCTACACCCCCGTGTGGTACGCTTTTAAGTATACCACAACTCTGATATAAATGTCAAATTTATTTTCAAAAAATCTGCCAACGGAGGAGTTGCACCTCACTTTCGATTTTTCAACCGATGCTCCTATCTTGAGCATTTGGCACACAAGCAACATTAAGTATACCACAGAAAACTGTGAATGTCAAATTTATTTTTCAAAATTTTACCAAAAAGGTGAATTTTCGGGTATTATCGTCCACAGCACTATTAAGTATACGATAAATTTCCGTAAATGTCAAGTTTATTTTAGGAGTTGTCAGGAAAAAATCTGTATATCGAAATAATTAAGGATACATCTATAGAAGGCGGGGTTACAAACCCCGCCTGTAAAGATGGAGGACGGTTCGCATTAATTGCCGCCGAGTTGTTCGTCTGGATTGGTATCTGGTCGGCTTCCGAGCCAAAGTTTTATGGCAGGGCTGCTCGCTACAATCCGTTGACCGACAGATGCATTGATGACAATGGTATACGGACGCGTCTGCTGTGCACCGATGAACGGGTTACGACGCAACTCATTATTCCCACCAGTAACAATATTTGGCAGAAGCCTTAGGGTCGCCTCTGTTTGATTTCCTCGGAGCAAGGTATTTTGTCGCTGGAGCCGCACGCCGAAGGGTAGACCGACAGCGGTCAGGTTCAAGTTTTGTCGATTGCCGCCTTGCCTATCAACTGTAACAATGATGTCAATCGGGGCATCCGGGGTTACGACGATCTCCTCTAACTGTGTGAATAAGACGACAGGTGCGGTCTCTGTAACGCTAACCACAACGCCTTTTCGTTGAACCGTCTGATCGTTGTTCTGAATCCGATAGACTTCGACAGGGGTTGCTGCACGACGGTATTGGTTACCGGTAGCAGTTGTTACGGAACCGACGACCTCAACGACACGATGTTCAAGTTCGGCATCGGGTGCAGCGGTGAGCGTAATATATCCCTGCGTTGTGCCAGCACCAGAGAGGATTGCACTGTCACTTGCCGTAATACCGGGTGGCAAATTTTCAACGGAGAGCCGTATCGGCTCTGTAAACCCAACACGGCGTTGGAGCGTCACGTTCAATAAGACGGTACCACCGCGTCCGATATTTGGATTATCCGGTGTTACGGAGATTGCAAAATCGGGTTTTGTTGGACGGGCATCTAAATGATAAACATAGCCTGCGCCGCCGTTGCCGGTAATGTCTTCAACTCTGACGGCATACTCACCGGGTTGATTGAAACTGTAATCAATAATCGCGTTGCGTCTACCGCCGATACCGGCATTATTTGCCAATACCTGTCCGTTTGCATCGAGCAAGGTGAGAGATGGGCTCAACGGTGAGTTGAGGCTTTCTGCGGAAACAGTGATTGAATACCCGCCTATATCTGCGAAAAACCCCCACGGTCCATAACCGTTGGTAACCTTGACAAGGATCTTGTTTCTGCCTTCAGAGACAGGCAGCTGGATGACATCGTCTGCGCGGCGGAGCGGACGGTGGACGTATTTACTGAAAACGAGTTTATCGTTCACCCATATCTTGATGGTATCGTCGGAACCGAGAGATAAGAGATAGTTTTGATCTCGATCGGATTCGAGATAGGTCAAGGCATACCCTGTAACATCGTCTTCTGGGACGTTTGAGAAGACGTTCTCACCTCTGCGATTGGTTTTATACCATCCGATTTTTCGTCCATCTTTGCCGATGTATTCTTTGTCGAGGTCAATCTCGGTTTCAGGCGGATAGACGGTATCAAACCCCTTTTCATCAACATTATCAAACGGGAAGATCACCCACCACGGACCGAGGCTTGTGCCTTCCGAAATCGTAAAGCGGTAGTAATCCACTTCACCGGATTCAGAGATACGTCCACTAATCGCGCCGGGTGTTGTGATGTGTTGTGCGTGTTCGAGTTGGCGTGCGATGAGTTCGCCTAAACGTTCTGCTTCTTGCGCAACGAAAGCACTGATCCGGTCGCGTTCAGTGTTTGTAATGTCCGCGTTCTCTTTGTCCGCCATACGTGTAATGGTGTTTGTCCATTCCTCAGCCGAGAGTGCGCGATTGCTCGGTGAACGGAGTTCGTGACAGGCACTACACTTCGTCTGAAAAAGGATTTCGGATTCGGAGGATTGTGCCGCAGCATCCTGAGTCGCATCCTCGTCGGGTGTTGTCTGAAGATTAACATCCTCTTCTATAGTTTCTGGGTGCGCGTTGACGATGAATGGGAAGATACCGTATGGTGTACGAATCTGTTTGAGACCGGGCTGATCCCCTGCTGTTAGCTTGACCTGCCATTCCGTTTCTGGTAGATTTTCACCACCGATAACACACTGAACGATATTGGTTTTTGGCGGGGATGGTGGTCCGTATAAAACTTGCTCGGTCTCCTGTGTCGCGCGTGTGTCCTCCGCATTTTCGGGAGGTAGCGTTCCACCGGTAGGAAACAGATAGGTATTATACGGAAGAACACCGACCATTAATCGGTAGACGGAATCAGGGTTTCCGCGGTGTAATAGATCTCGAATACGGAGGAGATAAGGACCGTCGTTAGGAAGCGTTATATCAATGAGCGGATCAAGGCTATAGAAACCGTTACTGCGTGCGAGTTCGACACCATCGGCGCTGAAAACAGAGAGGGTTGGATTGAAGAATTGTTGGCTGACGTTGTTAAGGCGATATGCCTTGACGCTGAACACACAGCGTTGCCCCTTAGTCCCTTCAAAGACGTAATAGTCTTCATCACCACCGGGATTAACAACGCCGTTGATGAGGCTTGGTAGTTCAATAGTGGTTGCGGATTCTGTGCTGTTGTTGGCTTCGGTCTCAATGACATTCGGGGTGTGGCTTACCTCAAAGGGCCACGCGGTGGAGGTTCCGTGCTTACCGACAATGCGAACTTCTCGAAGTCCAATGGGTGCGTCAGGCGCGATATATAATTCGGCGGTTAATCCGGCATTTGCTCGCGCTGCGGATGCGAGATAATTTTCGATTTTTGTCTGTGCGTCGGCACTAATTTCGGCACCTTTCTCTGTAATCATCCGTTGAACAGTTGCTTTCCACTGTGCGGGTGTCATTGATCTGTTGCTCGGCGATCGGAGTTCGTGGCACTGTCCACAATTCGCTTCAAAGACAGGTTTATGTGTATTATCAACTTCACCGCCAGCGGGGTGAAGCTGCGCGGTAATCCCGGATTCACCTTCAATAATGACCTCGTGTGGGTCGTCTAAATCGGAACCTTGGATAGCGATTTCAACAGTTGTGCCGGGTTGTCCGCCTGCTGGAAAGAGTGAATTGAGTCGCGGTGTCCCTTGTGCGAACGTCGGAAGACAGAAGAAAATAAAGAGCAGTATGAAAAACGCTCGGATTGTACTTACAAGGCTATATCGCTTAGTCAAAAGGGGTACAGTATTGGTAAGCATCGTGAAAGACCCTCCAATTGGCAGTCAGCAATTAGCCGACATCCATATTAGAACTCATGCGTTAAGGCGCGTCTACGGAGATTCCAGAGCCGTACTTTTCCATCGCGCCCTCCGGCTGCGACGAATCGACCATCAGGACTGAATTTTACTGCATAAACAGCATCGGTTGATTCATCAAAAGTGCGGAAACGGTTTCCGGATCTGATATTCCAGATAATCACTGAAGTGTCTGCGCTACCGGAGGCAATCATCGCCGCCTGATTGTCCTGTCTTAGTGAAACGAGTGCTGCATCAACGCTGTAAACAGCCCCTTGATGCCCGTTGTATTCTCGAACGAGGGCACCAGTCATCTCTGATGGGTTCTGACCGACAGGAATCTCCTCGCCCCCCTCCGTTGGCATAACGCGCCACGTGCGGACGGCATTATCTGAAGAACCGGAAACTATCACATTTTCATCAACTGAATAAGCGAGGCTATAAACAGCGTCATCGTTTGCATCAAAGTTCACCAAGACGTTAAACGTTTCTGGGTTCCAGATTTTTATGGTTTTATCTTCACTACCGGTGACAAAATATGTGCCGCGCGGGTGATACAGGGTACAAAGGACTCTTCCAACGTGTTGGGTCAACCATTTCGCCTGTTCGTCCACCGACATCTCAATATTTTCAAGGTGTTCTACATCAATGACGGCACTGAATTCATCCATACTTGCCGTGAGTAACCTTTTGTTATTTGGACTTAGGGCAATGGATTCAATGGTATCGGCATGAATCTCAAAGCTTTTTACGAGTTCTTCGGATGCGACATCCCAAATTCGTATTTCGCCGTTTTGTGCTGGGATCCCGCTGCCTGCATAGAGCCTTAGAGGGGCTGCTTGATCTGTGGACGAGAATTTGAGGCATCGAACATCACCAACGTGTGGCTCATAGACATGAATAACACGTTGTGTCTCCAGGCTCCAGAGTTCAACCCACTGATATTTTCCGACAGCAAGCATTTTTCCATCAGGGCTAAATTCGAGTGCCCAGATCGGCGACAGCGGTTGGTCTGAAAAACCAGCTGGTGTTGCGAAAACAATGTAGAACGCTGCTATTAGGATTCCTATGTTGCGGAGAGTAATGGCAGAAGAATCAAACATGCGTATTTATTATAAGTTTTTGGTTATCAATCAGCCTTGACCATCAACTCGACTAAGGCGCGCGAATTGATGGTCAAAACCGATAACTAATAACCGAAAACCGATAACCCTCTAAGCGAGAACGCCGCGAATCGGTCTGCCGCCGCGCGAGAGAACGATTCGGACTCCATCCGGTGACTCAAGGTGCTGATTGTAGTCAATACCGAGCGATTGATAGAGTGTTGCTGATAAATCCTCGGGACGGACTGGCGTTTCAGCAGGCTCCATACCGAGCGGATCCGAAGCACCGATGACTTGTCCACCTTGGACACCGCCGCCAGCTAACATGATTGAGAAGACGCGTGAATGGTGATCGCGTCCAGCATTCCTGTTGATGACAGGCGTTCTGCCGAACTCACCCATAGCAATAACGAGGGTGGTATCCAACAATCCACGATCACTCAGATCTGAGATTAGGGTTGCCATCGTCTGATCGAAAGTGTTGAGTTTTCCGGGCAAAGATGAGAAGATATTGTTATGGTTATCCCATCCGCCGTTGGTGACAGTGACGAAGTTGACTCCTGCTTCGACGAGTCTCCTCGCGAGGAGGCAGCTTTGTCCGAAGGTGTCGCGTCGGTATGCGTCTCGGGTTTTACCGGGCTCGGCATTAAGGTCGAACGCGGCCCGTGCATCAGAGGAGCTCATTAGATTATATGCGGAGGTATAGAAATTATCAACGGCTTCAGCAGCGGGGTTTCCTTCTTCATATTTCTTGAAGGCGGCATCAACGGCTTGCCGTAAAGAGCGTCGTCGTTCCACACGTTCAAAAGAGACCCCTTTGGGTGGTTCTAAGTCTCGGACTTTGAAGTTTTTGCTTGCCGGATTTCCGCCGGGTGAGAACGGTGCGAGTGATGCGCCTAAGAACCCGCCTCCGCCGTAAGCGACGGGTGCTGGTACGGAGACGTATGGCGGTAAAGCACTCCGCTGTTCCCTGAGTTTAGAAACAACAGCACCGTATCCGGGAACGGCAAAACCGGGTAAGGGCTGATACCCTGTCATCATATAGTGTGTTCCTCGCTCGTGTGCTGCCTCAGGCGAGGTCATCGAACGGATGATGCAGAGTTTATCGGTCTGTTGTGCAAGTTTCGGGAGATGTTCACTAATTTGGATGCCGTCCACGTTTGTTGCTCTCGGCGTGAAAAGCCCGCGAATTTCTTCAGGTGCATCCGGTTTGAGGTCCCACATGTCAAGGTGGCTTGGTCCCCCACCTAACCAGACGAGAATAACGGATGTTGCGGTGCCAGCAGAAGTTTTTGGTGCGTTGACGCTTGCTTCTGCGGCGGTTGCGGCGTGGGCTTTGAGTCGGAAAAAGTCTGTGAGACTCAACCCGAACAAACCGAGTGCGCCTGCTTTCAGAAAGTCTCGACGGTAAAATCCTTCACAATCCGTGTGTATAAATCTGTCTTTAGCCATGGTTTTCTCCTTGTGCTACAGATTCATGTGACGATTTACTGGTTGTCGGTTAGTATTTCCAACACTAGTGTTGTGTCACGCCAAAGATGATAGGTTATATTGACTGAAGATGTTGGGTTTCACTGCGTTCAACCCAACCTACAATCTATCAAAATAAGTATGACTGAACACTAGGGTCAAGATCGTCACGCTGTGGAGACTACGAGTCAACTTCGCGCGGGTCGCTTTCGTAGCCTCTTCATCCATTTCTGTGCTTTCGCGATGTTAGTGTCAAACGGTTCTTTCATCTCAAAATATTCTGTATGTCCAGCGTAGATTTGATGCCAATCAACGATACACGGCATCCGATTTTGTGTCAAGGTTCGCATCAGGAAAGACCTCACTTTTGCGCGGGTATCCTGTGGTGCGTTATCAATAGCATATTCAATCTGTTTATCGGTAATAACGCGCTCCATCTGTCCCTGCGTTTGTAGTGCGTAGTAGAGCCCGTTTTCTGTATGAATATTATGATATTCTAAATCTTGGCTTTTAATCCATGGGTCATCCCAATCAAGTTTTTCATCGGCGATGAAAGCCTCAAGCATCCATTTTTTTGCTGCCCAATCAACACGTGGGATGACGTTTTCCCAACTGTCTTCGAGATCATCAAGTATAGATTCCCAGGCAGAAAGCACCCATTCGGTTTCTTCATCTTGTTCGGTGATGAAAGTTTGAACGAAGTTGAGATACTCTCGTTGTAAATTGATAGCTGAGATTGTTTTTCCGGATTTAAGTTCAATGCGCCACTTAAACGTAGCATCACGAGAAATATGTCGAATTGCGTATACTGGATCTGCGAGTTCAAAACCGGGGAGCGGTAGTTTTTCTCCATGCATTTCATAGAATTCTTCGATCGCTGTGAGTAATAGTGCGGTTGTTCCGACTTTGAGAGCGGTCGCGTATTCCGACATATTAGAATCACCGACGAGGAGGTGGAGGCGACGATACTTTGTGTAATCGCTAAGCGGTTCGTCGCGTGTGTTTATAATAGCGCGACTGAATTGGATCCACTCATAAATTTCGGTAACAATGTGATCTGCGCGTTGGGAGATTTGATAATCTCGCTGTTCACTGATTTCCGGTTGAAAGTCACCGAATTCAATCATTTCATCATAGACTCCGACTCTGCCGGCCCCTGCGTAAATTTGGCGAGTGACAAAAAACGGCATGAGTGTCGGGATGACGACCCTATAGAAGGGAACATCTCGGCTAATTTGGAAGTTTTCGTGACATCCGAAGGTTGCGCCGGTGAAATGATCGATATTGTTTTTGAAGAACGCGGTTGGCAGTCCTGTATCCGTGATGATGCTGTTGATGATGCGTTCAATGGCTTTATCGTAGGCGACAAGATCGAAAAGCGTTCCGCATTCTGGGGTTGCGTACTCGAGATGCCCCATATCAATGTAGAGTCTCCCGCCGTTGAACAGGAATCCACCGTTCCCGGGGGGTTCTCCCCAGTCTCGGTAGTGGATGTCGCGAAGTCCGAGTTCTAATGCATCAAAAACGTAGTCTCGAACGCGTGCTGCGACGCCTTCCGAGGTGCCGCGAATCCGCTCGGTGTCTGTCATGCATCCAAATTCGGTTTCGATTCCAAAAATGCGTTTTTTCATTTTAATAGTTGTTAGTACGCTGTGCTTTTGGTTGTTAGTTGTTAGTAAAGTTTGGGCAGTTTCTGTGATGCACCTATACGCAGCCCCGTAGGGGCGGTATGTTTTTTTAGTGCCACAGGAAACCAACAGCCTATGCTACAAAAATGCCACAAGAAACCAACAGCCTATGCTACAGATTCAGCGCGGCTTCCACCTCTTGAGAGGTAAGGATTCGGAACTTGCTTGCCCCGTGTTGTGTTGTTTCTAAGATACCTGCTTCGATTTCACCGTCTTCGCGGGCAACGTTAACCACTTCGTACATCTGCACAGTATCCATCTGAGTTTCTTCCAACTCGGTTTCTTCGGGTTCTCGTGTGCTCAGTTCCTTACCGACGGCCCAAGTCTCCAAACTCAAGCGGAGTGCCTCGGTTAAATCTCTGTCTGCGTCAGTCTGTGCGGTAGTGAGATAGTTTTGCATACCGGTTTCAATCGCCTCTGTTCCACCGATGACCGCAAAATTTGTGTCGGTTCGGACGATTCCATCGAAGTTGATTCCGGTAAATAGATTTTTTTCAGGTGTCGTGCCGAGTTCAGCGAGTAACATTTTGATGATATAAGCCTCACCGACAATAGACTCAAATGCCTGCTTAAAAGTGTGTGCGAGGACATAGTTAGTGAGTCGATGGAGATTCACATCTTCAGTGGCATTTTGAAATCCTTGAACGCTTGCAGTATCGGTAACGAGCATTCGGAGGCGTTCAATATCTGCCGGGTGTCCGATTGCGGAGAGTGCGATTCGGTCGTGTACCTCAAAGATTTTACGTTGTCCCTTACCAATTGTCAATAGCAACATGCCTTCGTTATAGGTAATGCCTACGACGGGACTGCCGGGACGGAGTTGGTCTTCAATGTAATCTCGTCGGTCTTGAATCGCTTCTATCCATCGATATGGTTCATCTCGCATTCTTTTAATTTTTCCTTGCGGTTCGTTTAGATATATTTAGTGGTCATTGATCAGTATTCGGTTATTAGTTCATTGACTGAATAGTTGGGTTTCACTACGTTCAACCCAACCTACAATCTAATAATCATGAAAAGAAGCACGCGATTCGTTTAGATATATTTAGTTGGGTTTCACTACGTTCAACCCAACCTACAATCTACTACTCGTGAAAAGAAGCATGACAGAATACTACGCTTGCTCCGGTTGTGCCTGAGCGTACCATGTCGCCAAATCATCATCAGAAATAGTATCAACGCCGGTGCGTGTCACGACTTTGACATTTGGGAAAATATTAACTTTGGCGTTGTACCCACTTGTTGCGGCATCGTACTCACTTGCGATGTCCAAAAGTCGCAGGATTGTAATTGCGGCTTGCTGTTGGTCCATTTCTGGCAGCGGTGTATCCCCGAAGCGGGATAGGTAGCGTAACACGCCACGTATCCAGACGGATCCGGATCCAGTTGTTGCGAAATCGACGTTTTCAAAGTGTGCGCCGAGTGCGTCATAGAAAAAGATTTTTCCGCCGTTATCGTCCTCGTTGGCATTTAAGTCGTAGAGTGAGAAGATTGGAATAACGCCGCCGATGCCTTGGAGTGCCATTGACAAGTTGTCCCGGATAAGTCGTGACAACATCCGAAGCTTGCCCTCAAGACTCAACTCTTGGAGTTGGCTGCGACGAAAGTATTGGAACGAGTGTTCCAACACTCTCGCGATTTCATAAGCGATTGCGGGTGAACCTGAGATGGCAAGCAGAGAATGTCTATCAATTTGCAAGACTTTCTCGGCGCGATCATAAATGACAGAGGTGCCTGCTGTCGCGCGTCGGTCTCCTGCCACCATGACTCCGTCTCGGTAAAGCACAGCAACAACAGTGGTGCTATGTGCAATTTCGATATCCGCGTTAGGTTGTGCAGTCTCCGATGATAGCTCCATCTTCAATGGATAGTTTGCCTGTTTCAAGAGATTGAGGAAATCGCCTTTGTGGTTCTCCACGGTTTGTCGTGCGATATCCTCATACACAGCATCGCTCGGGTTGAGGAAATTCCCCTTTAGATTCATCACTCCCCCGTTCTTTGGCGGTAGCGTCGGGACTGATCTTTATCAACTCGTCGCATCCGTTTAAGGAGTTCTTGCGTATCTGGACGACTGACTTTCTGGCGTTTCGGTCCTTCGTTATCACCGTCGCCATCCCCGGGTCCGATGGGTTTTGTATCTCTCTGCTTTCGTTCAAGCTGAGCAATCATATTGGCTGCCATTTTAAGCTCCTTTTTAGTGGCTACTGGTTATCAGTTGTTAGTACGCTGCGTTTTCAGTTTTGAACAACAAAGGGTTTTGATAGTTCTAAACACCTCTTGTAACTGAAGACTGACAACCATTAAAGAATTTATAACCCCAATTTTTTAATCAGTACTTCAACGGTTGGTGATTCGTCAAGCGCCTCATTATATTGATGTGCGATCTCTGACTCGGCAAGTGTGCTGAGGTTAACCTCCTGCGTGCGTCCGTTAACGGTAAAGGTAATGCTATCCCACTGTATTGCCTTTATAGATGCGCTGAAGCGATCAACGGCGCGTCCTCTGAAGTAAGCCCGTGTGCCAGCTGGCGGGTTATGAAGTGCTGCTTCAATCTGTTCGTCGGTGACAACACGGCGCATCGGGATTCCATAGTAGAGTCCTTCATCCATATTGATGTTATGATACTCTAAATCCAGGCTCTGGAGCCATGGATCGTGCCATGGGATTCCTTCTTCTTCAGCGAAGGTCTCAAGCAACCATTTTTTCGCTACCCAATCGAGCCGATCCACGAGAACCATCGGATTTGTCTCAAGTGCGTTGAGTGTACTTTCCCACTCCGTGAGTACCCAATCCGTTTCAAAGTCTGTGGCATCAGCGAGATATTTCTGGGCAAGTGCGAGATATTCGCGCTGATGGTCAATAGCAGAGATAGTTTTTCCGCGAGTTGTTGTGACCAACCACCGATACGTTTGGTCATGCGATACAGTTTTGATAGTATCAATCGGATTTGCGAGCGATAGGCTTTCTGGAACCCTCCGTTGTTCAATCAAAGCGATAACGAGTGCGGTTGTTCCGACTTTGAGTGCGGTTGCGTATTCGGACATATTCGCGTCGCCTGCGATGCCGTGGAGTCTACGGTATTTAGCGGCATCGGCGTGCGGTTCGTCTCGCGTATTGACGATAGGCCGGTTGTGCATTGTATCGACACTCGCCTCAACATGAAAGAAATCAGCTCGTTGCGAGAGTTGATAATGTCCGGGTGTCGCGAGCCCTGCTTCAGTTTCAATACCGAGTTTACCAGCCCCTGCGAAAATTTGGCGTGTGATAAAGAACGGCATAATCCCTTGCTTTAGCACTTCAAATGGGACATCACGTGCCATGAGGTAATTATCGTGGCAGCCGTAGCTATGTCCGTGAAAATCGGTATTATTTTTATATAAGAGTACGCGTTTTCCGAGTTTCTGGCTTCGTGTTTCAGCGCACCGTTGCAGGATACGTTCGCCGGACTTATCGTGTGCGACGAGGTCAAATATTTTGCTGCATTCAGGCGTAGCGTATTCTGGGTGTGCGTGGTCGTTGTAGAGTCGTGCGCCGTTAGCGAGGATGTGGTCGCTTTTAATTTCGGCGAAAGAGAGTCTCTCTTTTTTGTTTCGTTCTCGGTCGCGTTTCTCCTCTTTCTTTTCATCAGGGTGATTGGAGAGTGCGCCTGCTCGAAAGCCGCGTTCATCTCGAAACGGGTCTTCACCGCGATAGTCCCATACAGGTCGAAAATCCTCCTGTCGGTAGCTTTTTATTAACTCGATGGACTGCTTGACAGCATCAATATGCGCTTCATTTTCGAGTGTTATTCCGTATTCAGTTTCGATTCCAAAAAGCATTTTAATTATGAGCTCCTGGGCATCACTCCACAATTTAAAGCTAAGCCAAATTGTTCGCTAATCACTCACAATTTCGTTTCGTGATGGTGTCTGGTAGATTTCAACTCGCCTGAGGAAACATACGCTCCTTGACGGGCTGGGAAACCCAGCCCCTACGTAGAAGGTATCGGCTTTCACGCAAAAAAAATCAAAAGATTATTATTCAATATTGCTTAAATGACGCGTGATCCGGATGCTTTGCGCCGTTCCCGCTTTTCAGTTTTGATAGGTGTAACCTTGACGACATTTGCTGGATCGTAATCAAGAAGTTTGAGCCAATCTTCGGTTGCTTCGGTAGGCGGGAAGATTTCACTTTCCGTGTACTCTGCGGCGAGTGCGTCCAACAGGTCTGCCCGTGAGATGCCGACCTCTTTTTCTGGGTTCTGTATTGCGCGTTTGAGTGCCTTTTCCTTTGCGCGTTGTACGATTGACTCAATAATTGCGCCGCTACAGAGATGCCCGCGATAGAGTATATCACGTCTTCCGCTCCTGAGAGAGACTTCAAGAAATCGGTTGTCTTCGTCCTCACGAAACATCTCATCAACTATTTGGGCGATAAGGTCTTGAACGGCTTTTTCAGCGGGGATAACATCGGGTGTTGTATCCTCTTGGTCGTTATCCGAGAAGGCTTCGGCGGCAATAGGCAATTCAGGTGTGAGATAGATTCGGAAAATGTCCTTTGCAGCGTCTGCATCAGGACGGGTTACTTTGATTTTCCTATCAATACGTCCTGGTCGCAAAATAGCGGGATCAATCAGATCGGGTCGGTTCGTTGCGAGGATAATAACGACATCCTGTAGGGAGTCGATCCCGTCCATTTCTGCACAGAACATGGGTACGAGTGTATTAGAGATGCTGTGTGATCTCAGTGCGCGCCGCGTTCCTAATACCGATTCAGCCTCATCAATGAAGACGAAAGCTAATTTGCCGTCATCCTTCTTTTCGCGTGCGATCTGAAATATTTCTCGGACTTTGCGTTCCGATTCTCCGAGCCACATATTTAGGATTTCAGGACCTTTGATGTGAAGGAAACAACCTTCAACATCCTCACCACTCTCCTTTTGGAGCTGCTGCGTCAAGTTATATGCGGTCGCTTTCCCGATGAGGGTTTTTCCACAGCCTGGAGGCCCGTGGAGAAGGAAGCCTTTTGGTGCGCTGTATTGGAACCGCGAAAAGAGTTCAGGATGCAGAATTGGAAGTTCAATGGTATCCTTAATTCTCTGGATGGTCTCTTCAAGTCCGCCTACCTTGGACCAAGGGATATTCGGGACTGTTTCGAGGGCGTAAGCGTCGGTCTCTTTCGCGGCGATGTGCTCAAGTGCGACTCGGAAGTTGGAGTCAACGCGTACCTCATCGCCGGGTTTGAGTTTCGTGTCTGTGAGGTCAGCGGATCGTTCGAGGATGACAGACTGTGCGTTAGGTTCTTGTCCGATACGGAGTCGTCCATCTGGCATAATATCGGCTATTTTTGCGATGGGCCCCGCGTCGTTATATCCGAGTTCTCCGACGACGACAAATGCGTCGTTGAGGAGGACACTGTACCCTTTTTTTAGGGTTTTTGGATCGATCTGTGTATCAAGGTTTGCATAGTATTCGGAGCCGCCGACAATGACGCGAGCGATGTCTTCTTTCGGCAATTCGAGTAGCGTCCCGATACGGTTGGCGGGTGAAGTGAGTTTTTCGATCTGCGCCTCCATCTCGGCATGGATACGGAGCGCTTCTTGCTGAATCGCTTGGATTCTTTCGCGAAACTCACCCTCATCGCTGAGTATAGAGCGACGGAGTTCCATGAGCCATCTACGCCGACGGTCCTCCGGAGGTGTCTCAGTGATAAGATGGTGAACCAACTGTAACGAATAGCCGGAACTCATATCTTCTTCAGGGTCGAGTTCTTCTTCAGCGTCTTCGTCATGCTCACCATATTTGAGATCATAAGTATCAGTCTTTGTGCCGACGTATTTAGGATTCTTCTTATCGTACATTTGAAGGTCTCCTCGGGCAGAAGCGGATGACTTTACGATAGAGTTTACCACACTTCCCACAATTGTGCGAATAATTATTTTAGAAGTTGTCGGTACGATTTTTTATGAGGTTTTAGGATTTACGCAATTTTGGATGTAAATCGTTGTGTTAGATGAAATTTTTCGTAAAATCCAGCGTTTTTGTGTCACAAACTAACAGTTTGTGGTACAAAAGAGCAGCATGCGTAAGTCCTAATTCAAAAATCTTTCGGTCTGCCTCGTAGTGAGAGTTGTTAGTGAAGAGAAAGGCTTCATATATCAAGTTCGCCTCTTAACCGATCACCGATTTCTAACCCATAAATCCACCTTATCAGGGGATTTAATCCGCGCGAATTGCGTTCTGTTGCGGTAATTTGTAATAGTTTAGCATAAGTCGCAACACAAATGCAAGAAAAAAATCAACTTTATGGCGCGTTGTTCAATTTTAAGAAATTATTGGGGGTTATGTTTTTTGCGAAATGCTGCGAATATTTTTGTGAATTGTTTTAAATCATAACATATATTAAGTGTTAATGCCTGAGAAAAAGATAAGGCCCAACACCTAATCGCACCCTTGGTGTCAATTTAGGGATTGTTTCATAGTATTTCGTGGGAGGGTCTCTATAGATGCTGAAGAAATACCCAAGCAAAAACCCCCTCTGGGGCTAAAGGGTCTACGGAAAACACAGTACCTACCGGACGGAGGCAAAATGATTAACTTGACTTGCATCGGTGTGTGTGTTAATATTTCCACAAATAATAGCAGGAGAGGCGAGCGATGATGACACTAATATCTATGTTTGAAGCTGCGGTTCAGCAGTACAATGATAAACCGGCACTGGCACATAAACCGAGAGGTGGCACTTATCAAGATATTTCTTATGCCGAATTCGGTGCTTCGGTGGATGCCTTCAGTAAAGGACTCAATGCGCTTGGCGTGCAAAAGGGTGACCGAGTCGCAATTCTATCTGAGAATCGTCCAGAATGGGCAATCTCGGACTTCGGTATCCTCAAAGCAGGTGCGGTGAACGTCCCGATGTTCTCAACACTGACCGCTGCACAGGTCGGTTATATTCTGAAAGATTCGGGGGCAAAAATTATCTGTGTATCCACGGAAAAGCAGTTGGAGAAGGTAATTTCAATTCGAGATGAGGTTCCAACACTTGAACAGGTAATCATCTTCGATACCGTTGAAGGTGAAATGCCAGAGGGTGTTACCCACTTTACGGCAGCCTGTGAAATGGCAGGCGAAGAAGTTGACAGTGATTTACATGAAGATGACGTTGCGACTATTATCTACACGTCAGGCACAACGGGTAATCCGAAAGGCGTTATGCTAACACATGCGAATTTTATTTTCAATCTACAAGCGTGCAAATCGCTTATTGACGTGGGCGAAACAGATGTCTTGTTGTCATTTTTACCACTGTCGCATGTTTTTGAACGGCTTGGTGGGCATTACGTTCCGTTGTTCTCTGGTGCGAAGATCGCTTATGCCGAGAGCACATTTACAGTAGCACAGAACATGAAAGATGTCGCGCCGACAGTGATGCTCAGCGTTCCACGACTTTACGAGACGATGCATGAGAGGATTCTCCGTGCAGTCGAAGAGGGTTCGTCTGTCAAACAGAAAATTTTTCATTGGGGTGTTTCGGTCGGTTCCGCGGTGAGTTCGGCGATTCAACAGGGTAAAAAACCGTCTGCGATTTTGCAATTACAGCAAGGTATTGCTGATAAACTTGTTTTTGCGAAGTTGAAGGCAGCGACGGGTGGACAGCTGCGCTTTTTTGTTTCAGGTGGTGCGGCGTTGCCCCAATCCATCGCCGAGTTTTTCCATGCAGCGGGGATTTTGATTTTAGAGGGGTATGGCTTAACGGAGACCTCTCCTGTTATCAGCATGAACCATCCGGAGAAATGGAAGTTCGGAACCGTGGGTGTGTCTGTCCCCGGTGTGGAGGTGCAGATCGCTGAAGACGGAGAAATTCTCACTCGCGGTCCGCACATTATGAAAGGTTATTTCAACAACGAATCCGCGACGGCAGAGGTCATTGATGAAAATGGCTGGTTCTACACAGGCGACATCGGTATTATTGACGGGGATGGGTTCATTAAGATTACCGATCGAAAAAAGAATATTATCGTGTTGTCTAACGGTAAGAATGTCGCGCCGCAACCGATCGAGAGTGAATTGGTGCGAAGTCCGTTCATCAGCCAGGTTATGGTCGTCGGTAGCGAACGGAAAAATCTTGCGGCGTTGATTGTTCCGAATTTTGATGCGCTTAAGGCGTGGGCAGCTGAGAACGGCGTTAACACAGATGATCTTTCGGCGATGCTCCAGACGCGTGAGGTGCAGCAGCACATTCAGGGTGAAATTCGGAGCTGCTTAACGGATTTCGCTGATTTTGAGCAGGTGCGAAGGTTTACGTTACTGGAAAAGGAATTCTCGCAGGAAGATGATGAGATGACCCCGACATTGAAGTTGAAGCGGAATGTTATTATGGAGCGGTATAGTGACGCGATTGAGGGGATGTATCCTGAGGACTCGTAGGGCGGTTCTGTTAGATGAACGTTTTTTGGAAAATCCAGGGTTTTTGCGTCACAAACTGGAAGTTTGTGGTACAAAAAGAGCAGCGCGCGGAAGTTCTATTTATGAAGACTACGGTGCCATCACCACTAATCCATCCTTGATGATCTCAATTGTGGCGGGTGTTTCGCACATCGGTTCGCCATCAGCATAGAGGCGCATCGGCGTATCGGTTTCGATTTTTAAAGTCTGGGTCTGGTGCATGGAGACGGCGGGATGCTTGACATGTCCGCCCCAAAAAAGCGTTACTAAGAGTCGGAGTACTGTCACGGAAGAGACTGGGCGGATGATACAGACATCGAAAAGTCCATCATTGATACGTGCGTTTGGGACGATTTTGAATCCGCCGCCGTAGCGACTTGTGATGCCGGTTGCTGCGAGAAGAAGTTGTCCTTCGTAAGTACCAAAATCACCTTCAAGTCGGACAGATGGGGGGTCGTAGTAGAAGAGCGTCTCCACCGCTGCATAAGCGTAAGAGGCGGTTCCAGCAAATAGGGGTGTGCCTTTGGCAGCGCGTCGGCTCACCTCCGCATCATAACCGCAGGTTGCTATGGTGGTGAAATAGTAATCAGCCGTCGGCTTTCGGCTTTCGGTAAAGAGGTTTCTGATGAAGTTACGCCCTCTTGCTGATGGCTGACTGCTGGTTGCTGATTGCTACTATAGCAACGTCCTAAATCAACGTGGATAGGCGTTCCGGATACGAGTGTTGCGATTGCTGCTTCGGGCTTTAGTGGGATACCCACGGCTGCGGCAAAATCGTTACCGCGACCACAAGGCAGGACTCCTAAGGTCACATCAGGAGTCGTCGCGATGCCGTTGACGACCTCATGGAGTGTTCCATCGCCGCCGCAAGCGATTATGAACCGCGTTCCTGTAGAGACCGCCTCGTGTGCGAAACGTTTTGCCTCGCCGGATGCTGCAGTCAATAGGAGTTGTCCTTGTTGTCCGGATTCGGTAAGGGCCGCGTGTGCCTGTTCAGCAACATTTTTAGCAGTTCCTTTGCCGGAGATTGGGTTTGCAATAATAATATAATTATTCATGGGTTATTGGTTAAAAGAAACTATTAGGACGGACGTACTTTTGACAGTAGGCGGTTCTGTTAGATGAAAGTTTTCTGAACACACAGCGTTCTGGTAGCACAATCTAACAGATTGTGCTACAAAAGAGCATCATGCGTAAGCCCTAAACTACTTAATCACTGCGATTTTGCCTATCTTTTTTTCGGTTTCAAATTCGAGTATGTAGATATAGATACCGGTCGATACATCTGTGGTGTTATTGCTTGTGAGCCACCACTGCTTACGGTTGCGATCTTGTTCTGTTACATCTAACGTTTCAAGGAGTTCACCGTTTGGTGTAAAGAGTCGGATGTGCGTGCCGATGGGGAGTCTGTCAAAGGTAATCGCTCCTTTATCTGTTACGTTGGGACGTACTGGATTTGGGTAGACGCGGACTTGTTCCAAATTGGACACCATGGGTTCTGTAATCCGCTCCGGTATCTCAAGTGGTTGCGTTGCCGCGCGTATCGGGTTTTCATCGATATCGGCTACATTGGAGACGCTAATCTCATACGGTTCTGTTGTAGCCGTTAGCGGTTGCCCGAAACGTTCAATTACACTATCGGCATCAAAAGCGAGAAGCGCGCGTCTTCCCATGCGGTCTCGTATAGCAGACACCGGATTTATACCGTCAATCCGTTGTATTTCGCGCAGGATGTATCGACTCTCGTCGGCGATGCCGAGGTTCATCCGCCGGTCAAATGTAACAATCACCCAAACATTCCTTGAGACCGGACTTCTCTTGAAACCTTCACTATGTGTGTGGGGCTGAAATTCGAGTTGCGTCGTGTCATCTTCTTGTCCGGGTTGGTAATAGGTTGCGTGAATGAGTTGAGGTGGTTCCCGCGGTGTCGCAGCAACCGGTTCGGTACGCTGTGTTTCGTTTCCGTTATCTCCCTTCACCGTGACTGTATACCAGTAGGTATTATCCTTTGCCACACGCCTATCCAAGAACCTTGGGATGGTTAGGTTTTCTGCGACTTTCTCAAACGTCGCATCCGCAGGAACTTCTTCCTTGACCCCTTTTGCACGATAGACGGTAAAAGATTGGAAGGTTGGAAGGTTAGAAGGCTGGATGTTCGTTTCTTGGGTATTTCCATCCGTTTGGACTGCGGTAGCGTCCCAAGTGACCTGTACTGCCTTCTGCGTCAACGGTCTCGCCTCAACATTCCAGGGCGTGAGGCGGTCAACACCGTCTGGATCCGTTGCGAGAATGGATTCTAAACGGAAAACACCGTTTTCAAGGTTGACGTAAAATTCATCAAACCCATTTTGATTGTGTTCAGCAGTGAAGAGTGCGGGTGTTGGATCTACTCTTCGGTGCCACAGCGGTCTCAATGCTGTCCCGTCCCAGGCTGTCACATAGAGATTAGGGTATGCAGCGATGATCAAGTTGTTGATACCATTACGATCGACATCTGCAATAGCAAGGCTGTTAGCCTTGCGTCGATGGGGTGCGATTGCGAGTGTAGCATCGCGTATCCCGTCTGATAACAATGCATAGCCGTGCGGTGTATGCGTAAAGACAAAAAATTTCCAAAGCAGAGGGCCGGAAGGGTTATCCGGTAGTGAAAGTAAGCCACCAACGACAAACTCCGGCACCCCATCTCCAGTGAGATCTCCAGAAGCGAGTTGGGTAATATTTTTGAGCGGGAGTTGTGTTTGCCACTCCAGCTGGAAGGTATCACCGAACGGCATCGGCTGATAAATAAAGATTTCGCCTTCACTATCGCCTGCCACCAATTCTGTGTTTCCATCGTTATCGAAATCAGCAATAGCGAAACGTTGTGCGAAGACGTTAGAACCGGGGGTCTCATTCACGAAAACGGCTTTTTCGATATGCGTATTCGTGGCGTTATCGTATCCAAAAACAAGGAGTCGATCGTTGTTGTTATCTGCGCCGATAATTTCTTTTTCTCCGTCTTGATTTAGGTCGGTGATGGTGCCACCAGAGAGAAACGGTGTCTCCCAGATAATTCGGTCTGGGTAGCCTCTCGGTGTGCTACTTTCAATGAGAAAGGTTCGTGAATCGTCCGTCGCGAGTATTTCGAGTAGGCCGTCGCCATCGGTGTCGTCTACCGCCCATGTCATAAATTCTTCGAGGTTAGAGAGATTCTCGACACTCTCAACGGTATGTGCCAGTTCATATTTGCCGCTCGGTAGACGTTCATAGATCGCAAAGATCGCCGCTTGCAGTGCCGTGTCAAGAGTATCTTGGAGCAATGGACTCCCAACGATTTCAGTTTGACCATCCCTATCGAAGTCGGCTGTTACACTGGCAATATGGAGTGGTGGGATATCAAGAGATTTCTCAGTGAAACCGCTTGGTGAAATGTAGCCGGAGGTAACATCAACGGTATAATATGCGCCGCCGTTGTCTTCTCTCGTTTTGAGGTGCGTCATATTTTTTGATTCAACGAAAAATTGGTATTTTCCGATATCGAACCCCAAAGAAAGCGAGTGTTCTGTGCCGAGATCTGTCGTGGTAATAGGTGCGAAAGGTGCAAGGCTACCTTCGCGGCGATAATAGAGCGTATTTTGTGTGACGTCATCCGTTGCCCAAGTAAAAATCGTCAGACTCCGTTCGCCGTAAAGCGTTTCCGTTGCGGTGAGTGAAATAATTTGCGGCGGCGTGCGGTCTACACTGAGAACAACTTGGTCATGCGTCTGTTGTCCATCCGTGGCGGTTACCGTTAATCGGACAGTGTAAATATCTTCCGGCACGGTTGCCGTATCCCAAACAGCCAATATTTCGTCGATTTTTTGTGTTGTTGCTGGTTGGGTGAAGGTTGTCCATTCGGTGGGTACTGTCGATTGACCGTAACTGAGGTGCCAAGATTGAAACTTGTAGCCGCCTGCGGTCCCGACGATTGTAATGGCATCCGAACCACCGCTGTTGGTTTCAGGTTCGAGGATACGTGCCTGTAGGATACCGCTTGCAAGTAGCGCGCGCTGGGCATTAACAGTACCTGCCCCCACAAATCTTTCGTCCAATTCGTCACTCTCCTCTTGGTGCACCGGGTCGGCAGTGTTGATGAGTATTTGCCGAATTTCTTCATGTGTCAATGTTGGTCGTTTTGCGAGCAGGAGTGCGGCGGCACCAGCGACATGAGGCGATGCCATAGAGGTCCCGGTGAGGCGCCGATATTGGTTATTAATCTGTGTACTGAGAATCACATTGCCTGGGGCCCCGATGTCTATAGAGGCCCCGAAGTTAGACTGATAGAACCGCTGCTGGTTCTGCTCGGTAGATGCGACAGCGATAACTTTCCGGTAGGCAGCGGGGAAAATTGCCTCCGGTTTTTGGGAGTTGCCGGCAGCGGCGATTAAGACCACCCCGCGTGCGTAGGCATAATCGATTGCGTCTTGAATAACGAAGGATCGGCGTTCGCTGCCCCAACTCATGTTGACGATGCTTGCGCCGTTGTCAGCGGCATAGACGATCGCGGATGCGGAATCATCGTCTTGCATGCGGGAGCTTCCACCGAGCGAGAGTCCTGCACGTATCGCCATGAGGGGACACTCCCATGCGACTCCGGCAATGCCGATGCCGTTATTTGGCAATGCCCCGGCAATACCGGCAACGTGTGTACCGTGTCCTCTTTCGTCAATCGGTTCGTTATCGCCTTCGAGATAATCGCCTTCTGCCTGTAGGTTCGGTGCATCGGTAAAGTCCCAACCGTAAACATCATCAATATAGCCGTTTCCGTCGTCGTCAAGTCCGTTTTCTGGAATTTCGTCGGGGTTTATCCAAGCTTTGGGTGCTAAATCTTCATGCTTGTAATCGATGCCGGAATCAATGACAGCGATTACAACGTTGCGGTTGCCTTTTTCGATTGCCCACGCCTGTGGTAACCGCATGAGTGGTAGATTCCACTGTTCTGAGTATTGTGGATCGTTTGGAACGACCGTGTCTGCGAGTGTCGGGCGGAGGTAGTTATATTCGACTGCTTCAACGAGCGGACTCTGTTGGTATGCGGTTTTGAGTGCTTCAAGTGGTGCGTCAGGAGAAAACCTTAACAGATAGATGCGCTTCAGGTTCGGATTGAGTGCTGGACGCGCGAGATATAGAAACAGTTGATGGACGGATTCAGCTTTGAATTTTGTATGTAGAAGGTAGATTGGTGCGTTGGCATGTGACCGCTGAACGTCCGCTGCTGCCTCTGGTGTCAAACGGATTAGGAGTTCACCGGGGGTGATATGTGAATGGCTATCCGCCAAAGGTGGATCCTCTGCTTTACTCAGCGAGAATTCGGCGCAGATTATAATTAGGAGTAAGATGCCTATTGGTAAAATCTTAGAGCGCTTCATAATGGCTATTGGCTATCAGCAAAGAGCGGTTGTGGTAAACTTCTTTTTCGGTTTTACTATAATACCATCTCTATAAATTATTGTCTCATTAGGCGGTTATTATGATAGTTATTTTCAGGACACAAACTGGAAGTTTGTGGTAGAAAAAAGAGATATTTTCAATATTTTTAATCAGAAATGGTATAACAAGTTGAATTATTTTAGCATATTATTTAAGAAAAAAGTAACAAAAGTGGAATTAGGACATCTATCGGTTATTAACTGTCCATACACCTTTAAATAAAAGCGAGAGCCTTGCCATCAGCGAATGGTTGATGACAAGGCTCTGGTTATATTGATCCAATGGTGAGGTTATTCACCAAAGGGCTGAAGTTGTCCATCTTTCACGATATGTACAACCCGTTCTCTAACCCGATCATACATCGCCTCTCCATTCTCGTCGAAAGAGAATTTGCCTAAAATTGTGTCGAAATCCATTGTCTGCGCCAGTGCGCCCCGAATCGCGGCTGCGTCTGTCGATTCTGCCTTTATAATCGCGTTATTGAGAATATGGAGCGTCGTATACGCCTGCGCCGCCCACGGTAATGGTTCAGAACCGTATTTCGCTTGATAGTTCTTGACGAAGTCTTGGCTTCCCGATGCGTCAGACCCAGCAGACCATCCAGAAATAGTTATCGCGCCCTCGGCAGCATCGCCTGCTGCCTGGATTTCTTTTATCGTTAAATCAGCAACAATAAAGTGAACGGAGTCTGGAATACCGGCTGCGCGCCCTTGTTTAATAACCTCAACCATCTCTGCTGACAGTGCAGAGATAAAGAGTGCTTCAGGCTGCGGATCCAGGTTCATGATATTGGTTAGTTGCATAGAAAAATCGGTATCGTCGGTTTGGAAGGTTTCTTGGGTCAGAATCTCAACGTTGTTCGCCTCAAGTTCCTTTACTATCACCCCGTTGTTACTTGTGGAATAGGTATCCCCGGCATCGTATATCGTCGCCACCTTTGTATAGCCGAGTTCCGCCTGCGTTATCTCCATACCAAGTGGGGTTAGTATATTTACGGCGAGACCGGCGCGGAAGATATAATCCCCAAGACTGCTTAAACCCTCAGCGGAGGAGATCGGGCTAAAAGCGATCACACCCGCGGCATTCGCAATCGGAAAAGCCTGTTCGAGATGTGTTGAGATACCAACCCCGATGATAGCGGGTACGCCTTCATCAACTAATTCCTGAACAGCTGCAACCGCACCCTCCGCGGTACTTACAGTGTCCTTAGGAACGAAGGTGATACTCGGGCCGCCAAGCATATTCAGCTCTTCTCTTGCTAACTCAAGGCCATCCCGCATCGGAATTCCATACGGTTCGGCATTGCCCCCGGTCAGTGCTACAGCAACACCGATGGTAATCCCGTCGGTGGTCATCGGCGGCGTTTCTTCTTCCATTGGAGGCGTTTCAGGATCGGGCATCATTGTCTGTACCCTTTCGCAACTGGAAAGCCCGATGACTAAAGCAACAATTGCGAATATAAACGCGAATGTTGCAATTTTTCTCGTAATCATGTTGAATCCCCTTTATTTTTTTAATGAATAAATTTTATAATCAACAAGACACTGTCAATTGGTGCGTTTACAAAGCGCGAGGAACACCCAAGCAGAACCCTACCAGGCAGTGTCTATATATTTCGATAATTCACTATAAACGAAAAACTTAGGCAGCGTCAATGAAAAAATGCCACCACTCTCAATTATATGGGTTATCGTTAGTAAAAACGAATCTTTGTATGAAACCGTTTCAATACTCCAAAATCGCTTTGGAGTAAAGCATTCTAATACACCCTTCTGATCTGAAAAACTTAACCGTTTTTTATTATTTCATAGTTGGAAGTTGTTGTCAAGAAAAAATGAGTTTTCAGTTTCCAATTATCGATTCTCGGTTGTTGGATTGGAGTGGTCTATTGGAAAACCTCTCCAGCGACCAAGAGAAGACGGGCAATGAATTGCCCTACTACGAACTGAAGAACGAACACCTAACATAACAACAGGCAATGGGGTTGGTGGTTATTGGTGGTTGGTTATTGGTGAAAGAACAAGAAATGAAGAACACGACTACGAATTTAAAATACGGCTAATACATTGGTGGTTTTTCTATCAATAATTGCGGTTACGATATTCCCGCGACTGTGGTTCGCGAAACGGACGATCCATGCGAATCCGTGAAAAGATGGGTATGCGTGAACGCCGGTCTGATCTTTTAAAGCGGTTTTGACTCGCGCATCCGACTTTGCGATACACAGTATTACGTCTGCTTTTTGCGTCGCGGAAACCACTTGAGTTTCGAGCGAACGCGCTATCTGTTTAGCTTCATTCATCTCTTTGGGTAATACCTTCGGGTTCTGCTGTGCGAGGTGTTGGAGTCGTAATGCATGTTGGCGGTATGCGTCTCGATGCTTTTCATATTCCGTGCGTCCACAAGCAATTAGGATTTGTTCATACTGTGCGGTGCACATTGCCGCCGCATCGGCTTCGAGTTGGAGTGCCTTCACATAATCACCTTCTCGTTCCGCTATTATCCGTTGTTTTCTAAAGAAGGTCGGATAGATGCCGAACTCGTAAAACCGATCCGGATAGCGTGGCAGCCATACTGCGATAAATTTTGCAATATTTTCACGTTCAGCACTTAGAATCGGTTCTGGGGTTTTTGATTTCTGCCACGCAATTTTGGCACGCGTGCGGTGATATTGGTGCTGTTTGTGAATCTCATGTGCTTCTTTTTTTGCTCGTGCCGCCCATTTTTCGTATCCGTGCCGTTCATAGTAGTCGTACGCAATCTCATTCATCGGGACAGAAATACGTTTAAGGCACTCTGCGGCGGCTTCGTGCCAGAGCGCAAGTCTACCGAAATCTCCAGATCGCTCGTAACGTCTGATACAGATGTCAGCAGTCGCAGTACCTTCTCGGATTGCTATGCCCGGTTGCGTAATTAAAAAGAAAAGTGGAAGAAGGAAGAATGCACGAATCAAACGGTGTTCTCCTTGAGGTTGAAGGAACAATTTTAGCGATTAAACCCCCTAAATACCCCTTATCAGGGGGACTTTGAGAGCAAATGGGCCCACCCTAAGTATTTATCAAACTCACGTTACTGTAACATAAAGCGGACGGTACCGGAAAACGTTTCATTGGGTGCAAGTACAATTACGCCTGCGGAAATTCCGCGCGCCTCAAGGTTGATAGCATCCGTTGGACAGGTGTAAGGTTCAAAGCAGATGGCATCCCTGTTAGGCGGTGTATAAACGACCAATTCCCGAAACTGTGCATCCGATTCCATGACCATTCCGTATCCGGTATCCCGATTTTCAATGACGCAGCGACTTACACCATCAGCGAATTGAACGTCTGTAAAGACGTGATCCAATTTAAGTTGCGAAAACGGTTGTCCATTTCGCAGATCAAGCGTTCCGGTAACATCGTGCTGTTCTCCGGTTGGCACGAGAACTTCATCAAGTTCCCAATACTTAGCAGCGGGGACAGTAATGACGGCTTGCGACGCATTTGCTTCGGTGCCGAGATCTACACTGAAATAGGGGTGGATACCGAAACCCATCGGCATATTCCGATCACCGGTATTTTGGATGGAAGTTTCCATCGTTAGCACGGCATCTTTGAGAGTATAGGTAATCTCAATTTTAAACGGGAAAGGATATTGGCGAGTGATTTCTGGGAAATCTTGAGCGTTGAGCGAACAGATTAGTGTTGCACCGTTTTCATCGGCGGTATGACTTTCGACCTGATACGGTTGATTCAACAGCAGACCGTGGATTGTTGTTGGTGATTCTGGTGTTTTGTCAAACTGATAGGTCTTTCCTTCAAATTGCCATTCGCCGTTTCGGATTCGGTTCGGAAACGGGAACAGGATCGGGTTGCCGTAAGCCGTTGGACGTTTTTCCAACGTGGCGAGATCCGGCGGTGCGTCTATCAAATTCAGCCACGTGTCGCCGTCTGCAACCTTGAAGGCATAACAGTTATTTCCGAGTGCAGGCACGATCTCTGCGACTGCTTTGTTATTCTGTTGGATGTAGTAGACTTGAAAACCTTCAACCGTCTTTGCTGCGACTGCGTACGCTGTTTGTGCCATCGTTTCCCCTTTATCTGCATTTACGAGTATTGTTGAAAATAACAACAGAACACAACACGCGCCGACGCGGTGCGCGTGCATCCGAAGTCCTTTGGATTGATAGAAAGAGAAGAGACTCATCATTTTTTACTTATGCTACGCTTTGGCACACCAATGAATGCCGCGCCGTAGAACCTCCCTGAAGTTCGGATTAGAAAAGGTGACATCGTCGTGTCCGCTTTGGAGGCAGAAGACACGGGATTCTCCGTATTCACGCGCCCAACCGAGGACATCCATGCTATTCGGATGATCAACCGTCAATAGAATTGCACTATCATCGCCAGCAGATTTCATCGTATACGTCTCGTCGCCCATCTCCCAATTGGTGAGCCCGTCGGTAACCGGGTGCGTCGCATCAGCGATTTGCACGTTTAGCGTTTGGCGTGGATAGTAGTCGAATTCGCCGCGATCGTCCAGCCCGCATATTTCGGAGTAGGCCTCCCATTCTGGGAACGCGAGGATCGCGTGATGTAGAATTACCATGCCCTGTCCGCGTTCCGCTAATCCGAGAATTGCGCTGGCTTGCGGGTCGGTGGGATAAGGACGATGGAAGTTGTAAAAGACGACAGTATCGTAATCCTTTTGTTCAGGATCATCTACAAAGTCGTCGAGATCTTCTCGGACGAATTGAACGCCTTCCATACTCTCAAAAACTGCGTCAAACTGTTTTTCTTGAAACCCGTGTTCACCGGTTACGACTGCGATTTGCATAATGTTTCTCCTTTCAAAGTTTCCAATCAATTCGGAAGATTAATACCGCGTCCATTGCCACAACTGTCTTAAGGTGGGACGTTTGCCATACATCAGAATCCCAACTCGATAAATTTTTCCACTCATAAGCATAATAAGCCCGACAGTCGCGCAGACGACTAAGATGTTGAGTAGAATTTCCCATAAAGGCGGCATTAGCACGTTGATGCGCATGAACATAAGTATCGGCGAAAAAAACGGGACATGTGAGAGCAGGATACTGAACGTCGAATCCGGGATTCTAACTAATTGAACCATTAGTACAAATGGAACAATGATGAGCATTACGAGCGGTGCGCCAGTCTGCTGCGCCTCTTCTTCACTGCCACAAATTGCGCCGACCACGGCATAAAGCGTTGAATACATAAAGAAACCGATAATAAAGTAGATAAAGAAATAGGTAAGCATCTCGGCACTACTCGCTTTGACAGTCCCAATTATTAGGAGCAGCTGCAGCGGTAAGCTCTCAATGCCAAAGATACGCAACAGTGGGTTTATGTTCATAATCAACACCACACCGAACAGCACCCAGATAGCGAACATCGTCAAACAGACGGAACAGACACCAACGAGTTTTCCGAGTAGCAATTGATACGGTTTTATGGATGAAATAATCACTTCGACAATTCGGGTTGTTTTTTCTTCGAGCACACTTCGCATGACGGAGTTGGCGTAGATGATGACGAACATGTAAAGCACAAACACAAGAACATATCCGAGTCCGAGCCGCGCGCCTGCCTCTATCGGACTTTCAATTTCTGCGCCGCCGGTGTTTCCTTTGCTACTCTTAACGGCGTAAGCGTTGAATTTGACGGAACGCATGAGTTGGCTAACTTCACGTTGAGAATAACCGCTGTCCGCAAACCGCTTGTCGCGGACGATATCGGAAATCATACGGCGGAGTGCCCTTTGCACCTCAAAATTTGTTGTTGTTCTAGCGTAGAAGCGGACTTCTCCATTTGCAAAAACATTTTTTGGGATTGCAAAATAGGCGTAGATGTCCTTCGTGTTGACGCGTTCCCGGAGTGCGGTCTCCGACGCCTCCGTAGCAGCGAGTTCCTCAACAAATTCATAGACGAGTTCACCCTTATGTTGAAAGGTAGGATGCCGGGTGATGGCTGCTTGCATTTGTGT
Source organism: Candidatus Poribacteria bacterium (assembly GCA_022821065.1). Classification (GTDB taxonomy): domain Bacteria; phylum Poribacteria; class WGA-4E; order WGA-4E; family WGA-3G; genus WGA-3G. The sequence continues at coordinate 23,813 of JAJEEK010000054.1, read as the reverse complement.
GAAGATTTCACGCGTTTCGTCAATAACTACGAGCTTTCTCATCTCTTTGGGTTTGTCTTCCATGATTGCGAGAAAACTCGATAATAACACCAGAGCGCACATCAACACCGGCATGAGAAATAAAGAGGCAACAAACCCTTTGGATTTAACGCGCGTCATGTATTCACGTTTGATGACGGTGACAATTTTACTCGGCATCTTGCACTGTTCCTCCCTGTTCCTCAACACTCCGGACGAAAATCTCATGTAATGTCGGTTCTACCAATTCAAACCGTGTCACATCAACACCTTTTTGAACCAGTTCTTGGAGAAATGGACGATAGTCCTCCGGGTTCTTCAACTTGATTTCAGCATATTGCCCGAAATCGTTGATCCCTTGAATCCAATCGGAATTGTGGATCGGTTCAAGACTGCCTATGTATTCAATCTCAACGGAATTTTTGCCGAATGCACGTTTGACTGTACGCAGTTCATCTTCAATCAACACTTCGCCTTGATGAATGAGACAGATACGATCACAGAGTTTCTCTACCTGTTCCATCACATGGGTAGAAAAGATAATTGTGCTGCCGTCCTCACGCAGTTCAAGCATCAAATCTTTGAGGAGTGTCATGTTAATCGGGTCCAGCCCGGAAAAAGGTTCATCAAGGATAATCAACTCCGGTTTGTGAATGACCGTCGTAATGAATTGAATTTTCTGTGCCATTCCCTTTGAGAGTTCATCAATCCGCTTGTTTCCCCATTCCGATAGCTGCATTTTCTCTAACCACTTCTCAATTTCCGTGAGTGCTTGCTGTTTGTATAAGCCTTTTAATTGGGCAATAAAAAGGATGACATCTTGCACCTTCATTTTTCGGTACAAACCACGTTCCTCTGGTAGATACCCAATCTGATCTAAAAAATCTCGGGCCTGCCGATTACCACTGAACGTAATGCTGCCTGCATCCGGCGCAATAATATCCATTATCATGCGGAGTGTAGTGGTCTTCCCGGCACCGTTGGGCCCCAAGAGTCCGTATACACTTCCCTTTTCAATGCTAAAGGAGATATTCGATACAGCGGTGAAGTCACCGAAGCGTTTATAAACATTTTCGAGTTGAAGAAGATTCACGGTTTGATTCCTAAAATTAATGGAGGCGTTGGGTTTCACCCCAACCTACGAAACTATTCAGCGCGCTGTGATAGCACTAATCCGTAATTGCCTGATAGGCGAGGACTCGGAATTGGGGGTGAAATGGTGAATCACCGATTAACTGCGTCATCAGAATGCCAATTAAATCTTCCACAGGATCGATCCAAAATGCAGTGCTTGCGAGACCGCCCCAATTGTAAGTGCCTAAAGAACCGAGGCTGTGCGTATCGGCGACATTTGTAACGACAGCGAACCCGAGTCCGAACCCGCATCCGGTTCTTTCGAGTGGTTGCCAGTCGTCAGAGATATGATTCATCCTGATAAGTTCAACGGTTTTGTTTCCGAGCAGGCGTACGCCATCAAGTTCGCCCTCGTTGAGCAACATCTGACAGAATCGGAGGTAATCGGCAGCGGTCGATTGTAGTCCGGCACCACCGGAGTGGTGGAAACTTAAGGGTCCGCTGGAAACAGGTGCTCTTTCAATTACCTGAATACCGCCATCTTCTGAAGGTTCATACAACGTTGCGTAGCGATCCGCCTTTTCTTGTGGTACCGAGAATGCGGTATCATGCATACCCAATGGATTTAAAATTCGGGTTTTCAAAAACGCCTCAAAGGGCATTCCAGATACGACTTCTACAAGGTAGCCGAGCACATCGGTAGACATACCGTAGTTCCACGCATCCCCTGGATGGTGAAGGAGCGGGATATTTCCGAGTTCTTGTGCCATGTGTGCGAGGTCGCCGCCGTAGAAATCTGCTTCATTATACCGTTCGTTGATTGGATGTTCCCAATCGCCGCCATAGATGAGTCCAGAGGTATGTGTGAGCAGATGCTTTATTGTCATCTCCCGTTCAGCATCAACAATAGCATTGCCATCCTCCGTATAGACCTGCATATCTTTGAAAGCAGGAATAAATTCGGACACCGGTGTACCGAGTTGAAAATGTCCTTCTTCGTAGAGCATCATCACGGCGATGCTGGTAATCGGTTTCGTCATTGAGTAGATACGGAAGATTGTATCAAACGCAACGGGTTTCGCAGTGGCGACATCTTGCGTGCCGAATTTTTCAAAATGGACGAGCCTGCCTTCACGTGCGATCATTGTTAATGCACACGGAATTTTCCCGTCGTCAACCCAGCGTTGCATGACAGGTGTAATGCGTTCTAACCGCGCAGTCGACATGCCGACATCCTCTGGTACAGCTCGCGGTAATCCTTCGTATAATGTCATTAAAAACTCCTATTCAATAAGTGCTTGATACGTTAGCGTACGAAATTGGGCGTGGAACGGACAATCGACATTAACCACTTGCGTCATCAGAATGGCGATCAATTCTTCAACCGGATCAATCCAAAATGTGGTGCTTGCCATCCCTCCCCAACTGCAAGTGCCTACAGAACCGATGCTGCTTGTATCAGCGACATCTGTGATGACAGAAAACCCAAGTCCGAACCCGGTCCCTGTTCTCTCTGGTGCTAGCCAATCGGGCGGCACGTGGCTCATCTTGATGAGTTCGGCGGTTTTTCTTCCGAGGAGCCGTACGCCATCAAGTTCACCGTCGTTGAGCACCATTTGACAGAAACGGAGATAATCCGCGGCAGTTGATTGTAGTCCGCCACCACCAGAGTGAAAAAAACTTAGGGGTCCAGTTGCGGCATGAACCTTCTCAATTTGTTTAAGTCCACTGCCCTTGACGTAGTTATATATTTTTGAATACCGATCAGCATTTTCAACCCGTACTGAAAAACCGGTATCGTGCATACGCAACGGCTCAAAAATCCGAGTCCTCAAAAACGTTGCAAACGGCATCCCTGATACGATCTCTACGAGGTAGCCGAGTACATCGGTAGACATACCGTATTTCCATGCGCTGCCGGGTTGATGAATGAGCGGGATATTTCCGAGTTTTTCTATCATGTTCGCGAGGTCACCACCGTAGAGATCGGCATCCTCATACTGCTGATCAATTGGGTGGTCATCTGTATCGCTGTCATAGATAAGTCCGGTGGTATGTGTTAGCAGATGTTTTATTGTGCCTTCGCGTTCCGCGTCAACAATAGCCTTACCATCTCTCGTGTAAACCTTCATATCTTTGAAAGCGGGAACGAATTCGGAGATGGGTGTGGTAAGTTGAAAATGTCCCTCTTCGTAGAGCATCATCACAGCGACGCTGGTAATCGGTTTCGTCATCGAGTAGAGGCGGAAGATGGTGTCAAAGTCTACCGGTTTAGCGGTGGCGATATCCTGCATGCCGAATTTTTCAAAATGGACGAGTCTGCCGCCACGTGCGATCATTGTCAATGCGCCCGGAATTTTTCCGTTGTCAACATAGCCTTGCATGACCGGAGTCATACGCCTTAACCGCGAGGTTGACATGCCCATATCTTCAGGGACTGCTCGCGGCAGCCCATCATATATTGCCATTAAATATCTCCTATAATATGGCTGTCAGCCATCAGCCATCAGCATGAGAGTGTTCGTTCACCAGAAATCTCTTAGCTTGATTTGCTAACAGCCGATGGTTTCCGATGGCTATTATTACTCCGTGAGTGCTTGATAGGTTAGCACTTTAAATTGCTGGTGGAACGGGTATCGGTTATTGAGAAGTTGCGTCATGAGTACAGCGACCAATTCCTCTTGTGGATCAATCCAGAAGGTGGTCGCAGCGGCACCGCCCCAACTGAAACTGCCTATGGACTCCAAGATGTTCGGCGGATTTTCGTCTGTAATAACCCTAAAACCGAGTCCGAACCGATTGTTGTGATGCGGGTAGCGCATCAATTCCACCGTCTTTTTACCCAATATACGGACACCGTCAAGTTCGCCGCCGTTGAGTAGCATCTGCGAAAATCGCATGTAATCTGCGGCGGTTGAGACGAGGCCGCCACCACCTGATGGGAAAAAAGTGTATTCATCAACTTCGAGTGCTGGCCGTCGTGTCCGCTCAAGTCCATTCTCTTTAGTAGGTCTATAGAGTGCTGCGAACCTGTCTACCTTCTCCGATGGCACCGAAAACGCCGTGTCTACCATGCCGAGGGGGCCGAAGATTCGCGTCTGGAGGAATTCTTCAAACGGCATCCCCGAAACGACTTCCACAAAGTAGCCGAGGACATCGGTAGAGACACTATAGGTCCACCTTTCGCCCGGTTCGTGGACGAGCGGAATTTTGCTAAGTTTTTCGACCATATCCACTAATGTTGATCCGGGTTCACGGATATTTGCCTCCCTATAGCGTGCATCGACAGGTTTATTGCCCCAACCGTAAGTGAATCCGGCAGTATGCGTGAGGAGATGCTTGACGGTTATTTTTCTTTTTGCGTCTAAGACCTCTGTTTGGTCTTCATTGTAGACCTTCATGTTCTCAAATTCGGGGATAAACTGAGAGACGGGAGTGCCGAGTTGAAAATGTCCCTCCTCATAAAGCATCATGACAGCGACACTCGTAATGGGTTTTGACATAGAGTAGATACGGAATATCGTATCCGGTTCAACAGGTTTGCTATTCTCAACATCTTGCATACCGATGGTTTCAAAATGGACGATTTTTCCGCGTCGTGCCACGACCGTCAGAAACCCCGGGAGCTGTCCTGAATTGACGTAACCTTGTAGGAGCGTGCGGATGCGCTTCAGGCGTTTGGTAGAAACACCGACATCTTCAGGTGTTGCGATCGGAAGTCCGTAACTTTCGACATCCTTCTCTGGTTTTGTTGGTGTGCTGTTCTTGGATGTGATATTGGTCAACCCACATCCGAGTATAGTGAGGCAGAAAAGTAGTAAGCAGACACACGTAAATTTTCTCAATCTTTTCTCCTTTAATGGTTGTCGGTACGGTTTTTCTGCGAAAAAACCTTTCGGTGTCAGTACTCGGTTAAAGAGGTAGACTGTGGCGGTAACAGAGAACATAACTGCCACAACGTATTAACCGAAAACCGAAAACTGAGTACCGAGTACCACTATTCCGTGAGTGCCTGATAAGTTAGGACTTGAAATTGTTGCTGGAAAGGATAGCGGTTACCGAAAAGTTGTGTCATTACCAAACCGACCAATTCCTCCTGTGGGTCAATCCAGAAAACGGTAGCGGCGGCACCCGCCCAACTGAAATTTCCAACGGAATCTAAGGTATCTGGCGGATTTTTACGCGTAACAATACTGAAGCCGAGTCCAAACCAATTGTCATGATGTGGATAACGTATGAGTTCCACCGTCTTTTTTCCTAATATCCGGACATCATCAAGTTCACCACCGTTGAGTAGCATCTGCGAAAATCGCATGTAATCTGCGGCGGTTGAGAGAAGTCCACCACCACCCGATGGGAAAAAGGTGAATTCATCGATTGCGAGTGCTGGTTTATCAACTCGTATGAGTCCATTCTCGTCAGTAGGTCCGTACGCTGCCGCTAACCTATCGCGTTTCTCCGGTGGTACCGAAAATCCGGTGTCTATCATGCCAAGCGGTACGAAAAGGCGTGCCTGAAGGAATTCTTCAAACGACATTCCAGAAATTACCTCTATAAGGTAGCCGAGTACATCAGTAGAGACACCATAGGTCCATTTTTCACCCGGTTCATGTGCGAGTGGGATTTCGCCGAGTTTTTTGACCATATCGGCGAGTGTTGATCCGGATTCAAAAATATTTGCTTCTCTATAGTGTTCATCAATCGGTTTATTACCGCCACCGTAAGTTAACCCAGCGGTATGCGTGAGGAGGTGCTTGATAGTTATCTTCTTCTTCGCATCAAAGATCTCTGTCTGATCCTCGTTGTAGACTTTCATGTTTTCAAATTCAGGGATAAACCTGGAGACAGGTGTGCCGAGTTGAAAATGTCCTTCTTCATAGAGTATCATCACAGCAATGCTGGTGATCGGTTTCGACATGGAGTAGATACGGAAGATAGTATCGGGTTTGACGGGTTTTTTATTTTCAACATCTCGCATACCGATGGTTTCAAAATGGACAATTTTTCCGCGTCGTGCGACGGCTGTCAGGAGTCCGGGTAGGTTTCCTTTATCAATGTAGCCTTGCATGACGGGTCGGATACGTTCAAGACGCTCAGCAGAGACACCGACCTTTTCGGGTACCGTTATTGGAAGTCCTTGTCCGAATGCGAATGCTGTCGTCCAGAAGAGCAGTAAAGATATATACGCTAATTTTTCCAATCGCTTCTCCTTTAATGGTTGTCAGTACGGATTTTTTTACAAACCTTTCGGTTTTCGGTACTCGGTTAAGAGGATTCTTGTGGCAGTTATAGATTGTGTCCCTGCCACAAAGGGGCTCTTAACCGAAAACCGTTAACTGATAACCGAAAACCTATGGTACAACCTTGAGGTATCCCCAACGTGTTGCGAGTTTTCCGCCGGGTTCAACGCTGAGGATTTGCGCTAACCCGACATCCATCGCCTCTTGGACTTCCTTTTCCGTTCGTGCGACGTTGGAGATGCGTATCTCATCAATGGTGCCTTTTAATCCGTTTGCGTTATCAAGGTTCGGTACGCCGATTGTGATTGGGTCGTTGCTCTGAAAGGACTGCGCGTTGGGTGCCTGGGTCTCCAAATCGCCATCAACGTAAAGTCGTCCCATCTTGCCATCATAAGTAAAGGCGAGATGATGCCACTTATTGTCTGTAATGTCACTTGTGCCATCTATACTGAATGCGCACGCGCCATTTGCGCCGATCTGCGCGTGGAAAGTGCTTTTATCCACATGGACCCAGATACCGTAGTTTCGGTTGGTACATCCTGCCTGTTGCTTGCAGACCATCCCTTGCCATTTACCGGTATTTTCTTCCACCTTGGCCCATAGTTCGATGGTTAGCGTTTCCAGTTCCAGTTTTTTGGTAGAATCTACGACGACATAGCCGCCGGCATCGCCGGGGAATTCCAACCCAGTTCCGAATTTTGCCTTTACCCACTTCGGGTTTCCTTTGAAGTTTCCATCGTGTCCATTCCCGGACGCGTCTCTCACAATCCTTCCGTTTCCTTCCTCAAAAAGCCAAATAGCGACGGTGTTTTTATCGACCGCTGCATCGACAAACGGGTTCGCGAATAAGAGCAACGTCGCGAACACAACTGAGAACCCTCTGATGCTATAGAAAAGCTTCATATTAGCGATGTACATAACTATCCCTCCTTTATTTTTGGTATTCTATCAGAGAAATATTTTTTAAGTCAAGGGCTTTAAGGCGCGAGTTCTGTATTCATTGAATGGCTCTGGTCGCGATTGAGAAAAATGTTGACATCGGATTCCGTATCACATATAATTTCGCAAATCCTGTTAGGCGCGTTGGGCGCGCGAATCGTGATTTGGAACGTATAAGGAGGCTTAGATGGCAGAACAAATTAAAATGGGATTAATAGGATGCGGTGGTATGTCCGGCGCACACATGAGAGGGTATCAGGAACTCTGGTCGAAAGGACTGCGGGATTTTGAGATTGTCGCGGCGTGCGACATCGCGGAAGAACGCGCCGAAGAACGGGCAAATCAGGCACACGAATTTCAAGGTGGAACGAAACCCGCTGTGTATACAGAGGTAGACGAGATGTTGGCGAAACATCCTGATTTGGAATGTGTTGACATCTGCGCGCTTCATAGTGCACACCACGCGCTTGCTGTGCCTGCACTGGATGCCGGAAAGCATGTTATTATTGAAAAGCCGTTCGGTATCACAATGCGTGCTTGTCAAGTTATGATGGAAGCAGCGGAACGGAACGGTAAGATTATCTCTGTTGCTGAAAACTATCGTCTGGCACGTATCCAACGTACTCGGAGCTGGGCGATCGCGCAAGGCCGTATCGGTGAACCGCGTATGTTCTTCTGGATTGAAGTCGGTGAAAACCTCGGTAAATGGGGTTGGCGCAACTTTAAGATGGATGCTGGGGGCGGTTGGGCATTGGATGGTGGTGTTCATTTCACCGACCTGATGCGCTATATCCTCGGTTTGGAGGCTGAAGAAGTTTACGCAATCAACAAGGCGTATGAACCGTATCGCTACGACAACCCGGGTGAACGTGAAGGCGGCTACGCCGTTGATGTTGAAGACGCGATGATTGCCACTATCAAGTTTGAACAAGGTGTTACAGCACAATGGACGTGGGTCGGTTCTGCACCGGCACACGGTTTCGGTCAACATACCGTCTACGGCAGTGAAGGCGCGCTTGATTGGGGTAGAGGTTTAGTACCGCGTGGTGGCGAACCGATTTCTAACGAAGACCTGATGAAAGAATTCACGGATAGCCTCAGCGATTCGGAGCGGGAATACTACTTTCCAGGTGGGGTTGAAGATACCGTCGCGATTGAGTTAAAATACTTCGCTGACGCGATCCGAAGTGGTGGCAAACCGGAAGTGGATGCAGTCGAAGGGATGCGGTCTGAAGCGATCTGTATGGCGGTCTATGAATCCGGTTGGTTTGGTCGTCCTGTGACGATTGCCGAGATCGAAAACTGCGAACTCGAAGGCTATCAGAAAGAGATTAACGATAAGTTAGGGATTGGTGGTTAGCAGTTAGCAATCGTTGTAGGGGCAGGTTCTACGGGGAAAAATCACACGGGCGTGGAAACCACGCCCCTACGAACAAATTTGCTAAGTTGACACGGAGCAGATAATGGATCGATTGAGTGGAAAGGTCGCGATTGTTACTGGTGCCGGTAAAAAAGGTGAGGTTGACGGGACCGGTTATGCGACATCCATACTTTTCGCGAGAGAAGGTGCGAAAGTCTTATTGGCAGACATTTCTCCTGAGAACGCCAATGCCACGCTTGCTGAAATTGCGGCAGAAGGTGGTGAAGCCTCGGTGTTCATCGGTGATCTATCCACAGAGGCAGCCTGTGCTGGGATGGTAGAGGCGGCGGTTGAACGTTTCGGGAAAGTGAACGTCCTTTTTAACAACGTTGGCCTGGGTGGTTCCGGTATGGTCACGGAGGTTGAAGAGGCAAAGTGGGACAGAGTGATGGATGTCAATCTCAAGAGCATGATTATGGCGTGTAAGCATGCGGTGCCTCGGATGGCGGAGGCGGGAGGCGGCTCAATTATCAACGTCTCGTCGATTGACGCGCTACGTGCGGGTTCTTCTCGAAATGTGCCTTATGCAGCGGCAAAAGGCGGGATGATTTCGACAACAAAGGTGATGGCAGTCCACCACGGACGCGAGAATATCCGAGTGAATTGTATCGCGCCCGGACATCTCTATGCCTCGTTCCCTGCCCCATATCTGAGTGAAGCGGAACGGGAACGACGGCGGCGCATCGGACCGCTTGGTACAGAGGGAACCGCATGGGATGTGGCGTGGGCGGCTGTTTTTCTTGCAAGCGATGAGTCGAAATGGATATCGGGTGTTGTTATTCCGATTGATGCGGGCTTACTCGCCGCAACGCCACTGGCTGTCGTGCATCAATTAAACGAATAATGGGCAGTTTGGACGGGTTGGGGAACCTATAAGAAACACCCAAGCAAAAATACCCTACGGTTTCCTCCGTGTATGGAAATAATTACGGGAGCCACTATAATTGGTAAATCGTAGCGTTATTGCGAGTTCCACAAGTAGTTTATGTTGAATTTCACTGGATCCTCAGCAGCGACCACCCCTTCCATCTGCACCCTTAGGTCTAAAAGTTCGGCGGATTGCGTTGGATAGAAGAACTGAACGCCTACTTCGTTATTGGGGCCGATGAACTGTGCGAAACCTGTTATATCCGCATCTGTTATCTGTTTACCATTTATGATAACAGTTACGCCGCTCTCGCTAAGTGTTGGTGGATTTTGGGCAGCTGTTCCCTCTGGGTAGTATACCCAGATAATCCATCCGTGTCCATCATCAGCATTATCCGGCGGACTGCCGTTATTGCCGTTGTTATCGCCATTGTTGTTGCCGTTATTATTGTCCCCACCGTTACCACCGTTGTTGTTACCGTTATTATTGCCTCCTCCATTATTGCCGTTGTTATCTCCATTGCCGTTATTATTGTTGTTATTGCCGCCGCCACCGTTATTGCCGTTATTGTTGCCCCCACCGTTATTGTTGCCGTTATTGTTGTTCGCTCCGTTATTGCCGCCGCCACCGTTATTGCTACCGTCACCGTTATCGCCGTTGTTATCGCCTGCCCTAACTGCGCGTAAAATAGGTTTCCCTTCATGATAGAACACATACACCCGTTTCTCCGGATAGATGTGGATCGCAGGTCCGTTGATGGTATTCGCGCCGTTCCCTATTTCTGGTGTAAGTTTCAGGCAGGTTGCGTCGAGTTCATCTTGAAAGCAGACAACATTTCCATCTGTTACGACATCATAGCGGTCTTCATGAAAAGTTAGTACTGAACCTGTATAAGGCATATCGGAACAACCGGTGATACTGAAAAGGATCGTTAGGATTCCGAGGATGAATTTTAACGCTAAAGGTTCAATTTTTCTCATGATGTCACTCCTGCTTAGAAACTACTGTAGTGGGTGTAACTGGAGGATATTTGTGTTATCGTCGGATTCTACGTTCTCTGCACTGATGCGGAATGTTGCTGTATTGCCTGGAACCAATCCGTTCACTTGAATTGTTATCTCCGGTGCCTCAGTCTCAACAGAAAATTGAACACCGCGACTGCCATCATGTTTGTCCGTTTGCGTAAAGTTGATTATCTCCAGATCTCCTCGCCTATTTGTCCCAATTGTCGTTCCTTCAACGATTCTGATGTTGAGTCCACTGGTTTCAGGTGTTCGCCCACGATTTGCTTCGCGGAATGTGTCTGGGTAGTATATCTGAATAACCCAACCTTCAGGAATATAACCGGCATTATTATTTAAGTTATCAACATTTGAGGGTAGTTGCGCCCTGCCTGTCGCTACCAATTCCTGTACAATCTGGGTGGTGTCCATGAGCCGCTTGGCTTCCAAAATAGGATCCCCTTGATAATCAAATACATAGGTAATGTTTGTTGGATGAACGTGGACGGTAGGTGTATAGTCTATATCTGTCGCGTCGATTTCTGTTGTATCCAACAAAAGTTTTACACAGACTGTATCAAATCCATCCTGAAGACAAACTGTATCTTGTTCAATTGCGTTAAGATACTGGTCTACATGGCCGACAGTCAGCGTTGGACCGGTATAAGGGACATCGGAGCATCCTGTTATGCTGATAAGCATAATGAGAAGGCTGCTGATTAGAAAGGATATATTGCTGATGTTTATTTTTCTTTTTTTCATGATGTTGCTCCTTTATTGGAATCGCAGCGCGAATTAGCCGATCTCAGTAGTATCGACTATCTTTTTGGTTTGTATGGTATTTCTAAGGTGCCTAAATTAGAGTGGAACTAAACGCTATAAATAAACGATGGGTCCCGATGTTAGGTTTCACTAAAGTCTATCTTAGAAATAATTCGTAAGATTCTTGCAAGGAATCTTGTTATAGTAAGGGAAAAAATAAATGGACACGCTAAAGAATAACAAACCTAACGGTTGTAGGGTTTGCTTGGGTATTTCTGCGGATTTCTTCAGGGTTACAAACCCGGCCTGCAGTAGGTGTCTCGTTAATTTTCCGTTTTACGAGAAATAAAATCATGGAGAGTTTAAGGGGCATATAAATTGCGGAAATACAAGGAGGGTTAGGAGGCGGCATCTAGGGCCCTGTTCTACGTTAGTCAGGTGCCGTTATCGTGAAAGTTCTCCAAGTGATATTCCCGTGGTTGTCAATAGCACGAACTTGGACTTTCTGGTGTGAGTGTTTTACTTGAATGGTTGTTCGGTTTTCGCCGTTTACCTTTCTATAGTGTTTGAAAATGTAGCCCTTATACTTTTTCCATCTGTGCAAGTTGTGTTCCTCATTTTGGCTAATCACATAACCCGGGGGTGGACGCTCATTTGTTGGTGGAACGAACCATTGTACTTGGTGGATTCCATCAGCATCAACGATTTCGACTTGGAAAGTGGAGACAGTATTTTTTCTATCAATGGTGGTAGGATTATTGAAATTGGTTTGATTCGATTGAAAAGCGCGATGTTTCTGGAGCCAATGTGCTGCGGCGGATGAGAGTGCTGACCGAACAGTGTTTCCATAGGACATGATATAGCTGGGATGGCGGAAGTCGTGTCTGAGTCCGAAGGCGTGTCCGAGTTCGTGGGCAATGGTTTTCCAGTCAAGAGCATTGTCAACCGTTGGAATATAGGCTGTTCCTGCGTGTGCGTGCCATCGTTTACCATCAATATAAGTGCTTTCCAATCCAGCAAGAGCTAAAGTATCTCCAGCGATCCCGTCTATAGCACTCTCTAAGACGACGAGGAACACATTTTCTGATATATCAAAGAATTGCGTGATTTCTTCGTCAATTTTTGTGACGGTATCTTCAAGATAGTAATCGGCTGTAAACTTCCCTTGTACCAGATGGATTTTTATCTTCCCATTCGGGTTAGTTTCGAGATTAAAAGTGGTTTTAGAGAAACCGTTTTCTTGCATCTGTTGTGCATAAAACCGCTGTACCTTCTGCATTATCTTCTCTATTTTTGCGTGTATATTGAGTTGTGGTGAAATACCTTTAGGTAAAAAATAAATGATTCTGACTGCATTTTGATGCGTTAATTGTTGGCGGGTATCGAGTACTGGGGTATTCCAAATTCGGAGTGTTCCATCGGTATCTCCGGTAGCAAAGGAGAATGCGTCTGGTCTGAAACCGACGGCTCTCGGTTCTTGTTTAAATGAAAAGACAGCGTTACCGGTCTGGGTGTCCCAGAGATTAACTTTATCCCATGCGGCGGTAAGCATTGTTTTTCCATCGGACGAGAAGTCGAGGTTTAGGACGGTCCCTGTTGAAATGCTGCGCTCAATTTGATAGTCAGTGGCTCGCCAGAATTTGATGTTCCCGTCGGTTCCTACGGTGGCGAATAGTGGCTGCGTTGTGTCGTTTAAGAACTTAATGTCGCGAACCCTCCCTGTTCCTGCTTTTAGAGGTCGAATCGCTAAACCTTGCTTTTCTATATCCCAAATTTTGATGTAACCGTTGTCATCACCAGCGAGCAGATACGCTCCATTTGGTGAAAAGGCGAGGGATTCTATCTGTACATCGTGTTTGCGGTGTGCAAAAAGTGTTATTTGGTTGAAGTTATCCGTGTCAGTCATGTCGAATAGATTCAAATCCCATTTTGCTGTTGCGAGGTAGCGGTGATCCGATGAAAATGTGAGCGTGTTGGCACCGCCTTCAAAAGTTTGAACGGTCCGCTTCTGTTGGGTATCCCATAATGTTATGGCGTTAGGGCTTCCGGCGGCGAGGTACTTTCCATTTGGTGAAAAAGCGAGGGTCTCAATGTGGTCTTTGTGCGATTTAAAGTGAAGTGTTTCTGGTATTTTTTGGTTCCAGAGTTTTATGGTGTTGTCTCCGGTGGTTGCAATAACATCTGGGTCGGTGGGTGAAAATGCTAATGCATAGATGCCATCTCCATGGTTTAATTCTAGGGTCGGTTTCGGTATTTCTGGAGGGGTGGACAATTCGGCGTATAGCACCTGTTTTGAAAAGTTGGTTATGGCGGACTTTGTGATCCGGAGGATGCCGTTTACTTGATGGTCTACTAAAATGAGGAGTATAAGGGCGACGGTATGTATCCAAACGGAATCTTGGAGTTTACCTTTCGCGATGCCTTTCCAGAGCAACCACGACATGCCGCTCCATAGCAACATTATAGCACCGAGGGAACTCAAAGGCGTTACGCCTGGATCTCGTGAGGCAATTCCTATAACCAATAAGAGTATCCCAAAGTTTCTAACATCTCTTTGCCGACGTTTGTTAGTTGATAATATCCGGAATTGAAATTTCATTTTAGGATCAAAACTGTGCGGGGAAGTTGCCGCGGGCGGCATCCATGACTTCGCCTGTAATTTCATCGTGGCCGTTGTCTTTGGCGAAGCTTTCAATTCCCATTTTTGCCATTGGACGCACAAAAGCGGGGATCCGCTCTAAGCGTTCGAGTGCCTCTGCTGTCCAGGTGGGACCGGTCGGTTCGGCAGGCGTTGCGTCTTCCTGAAAGGCATCGGAGATAACGCCGGTAAAGGGACATTTGCCGCCTTCAGCAGTTTCGCTTGAGCTAGTTTCTGACGAAAACATGTTAGGCATTGGTTCGCCCTTTGCTGTCTCTAATTGTGAACGTACTAGCTGCATCGGTTGTGCTGCTTCGTTAGTGCCACCGAGTTTAAGGTCCAAGGATTTCAGCATCTGGGTCTCCGACGGGTTGAGGTACATGGCGATTTCTGTAAAGCAGTCAGGGCATTCAAAAAGTGCTGTCACGGAGCCTTGTTCAGGTCGGGTTACATCTTTAAATTTCATCGCCGTATCGCAGTCTGTACACAGGAACTTCATAATTTTAATTTTCCTTGCGGTTCGGGCAGGTGGATCAGAACTTGAAAATCTCTCTCCGTAAATCCGCCTTCCACTTCGTTTCAGGCTACACGCTCCTTTAAAGGGTGCTGATAAAAAAGTCTTGTATTTTTTTACCGACTTGGACGAGTACTTGACTCGCCGGAGCATCTGGATATTTGTCAATATAGAGGGTTCCGTTGTCATTCGCGCGCGAGAGTTGTGGGTCAAAAGGGATACTGCCGAGCATCAACTGCTGGAGTGTCTTATCAAGCGTCTCGTCTGCGGAAAAGAGTGGTTCTTCTTCGCCACAGTGTTGACAGACATAGAACGCCATATTTTCGACAACGCCGATGATGGGAACCCGCAAGATGTCTCTTGCCATGGTCACTGATTTTTTGACGATTAATTGCGAGACTTCAGAGGGAATGGTTACAACGACGACACCGCCGAGATTCGGAATAAGTTCTGCCACATTCGGAAGGCGATCGGTTCCCGGTGGCAGGTCTAATAGCAAGTAATCCAAATCGCCCCATTCCGTATCGGCGATGAATTCTCGGAGTGCGCCGACCTCCATCGTGCTACGCCATGTGAACGCATCTTTCTGTGAATGCGCATTCCAGAGTACAGGTGCGTCGTCTTCAGCCAAGAGTAGGTCCATGGAGATAAGCTTGGTGCCGAGGGGTGTCATCGCCGGTTTGACACCAGTAGGTGTGTATTCCAGCGTCGCGTTCCGAACCCCCATCATCTTTGCGAGCGTCGGTCCATTGATGTCTGCGTCAACGACTCCGACAGTGTTCCCCTTCATCGTGAGCGCGGTGGCGAGATTCGCGGTGAGCGAACTTTTTCCGACCCCGCCCTTGCCGCTCATAATTGCCACTGTGTGCTTAACAGAAGCGAGTCGTTTCTGGATCCGGTCCGCTTGTGCCGTGACCTGCCCGATAATATTGGAACCGGCATCACTCGGTAAATCGCTATACGTTTTCATTATTCTACACCGATAGCGTAGAGTGCTTGATAACTGCGGAGATAGAGCGTGCCGTTTGCGATGGCAGGCGATGCAGCGATGTCTTCACCCATGGTATTGCTGGCGACGATTTCAAACTCACGTCCGGCTTTGACGACCGTAATCACACCGTCACGAGCTGTCAGATAGATATGTCCATTCGCATAGACCGGTGAAGCGCGATGTCGGTGCCGATGCGTTCCTTCTCGATAGTATTCTTCTCCGGTCTCGGCATCAAGGCATATTAGATCGCCGTTTTCTCGACAGAGATAGACCAAACCGTCGTGAATAAGCGGAGACGGTACATCGGGTGTACCTCGCTGACGTTTCCAAATCTGCCATTCGCTGTCCGTGATATCGCCGGCTGCAGCAGCTGGGTTGATACCTACAACGGGACCGTTTTTAGCAGAGGGAACAACAATAAGTCCTTCGGTTGCCACAGGAGAGGCGACGAACCGGAGGGAGTGGTTGTAACTGAATATCGGATTGAAACCGCCACATCGCCAGATTTCGCTGCCATCTCCCAAACTGTGTGCGGTGACATAGTCCGCCCCGTGGACGACGAGGTATTCACGTTCATCATCACGATAGAGGATCGGGGAGGTATAAGCCTGTTCGCATTCAGCGGTTGCGTCGCTGTCTCGATTATGCTTCCAGATCTCCTCGCCGGTCATTTTGTCAAGTGCGAGAACGACCCATGCGTTGCTGTGGATAAGTTGAAAGTAGAGGCGATCCTTGTCAAGCAGTGGGGTCGTTGCCATGACGAAGAAAAGGTTGAATTCGCCGTAACGGTCAGCAAGATTGGTGTGCCAGACCTGATTCCCGTCAAAATCGTAGCAGGCGAGGTCTCCGGTTCCGAGGAATGCCCAAACGTGTTCGCCATCGGTAACGGGAGAGGGTGCGGCAGAGTTGCCTTCACCGCCGCGGACGACTCGGTTGCCGTGTCCTAAAGTCTGCTTCCAGAGTTCTTCACCTTCGGTACTGATACACATCAAGACAAGGGCATCGCCTTCCGCTGAAGTCAGGAAAATTTTGTCTTCCCAAACGACAGGTGTCGCAGCGGCTTCACCGGGGAGCGGTAAACGCCACTTGACATTTTCGGTTTGACTCCACTGGATAGGGGCATTGGTCTCTTGGCTGATACCGTCGTTGTGTGCACCGCGCCACTGTTGCCAATTGTCGGCGAAACCGTTCGTCATTACCGTAAACACTGCAAGTAAAAGTACTAATGTACATCTCAAAATCTGCCTTTGCATAATCTGCCTCCGTTTTGCGTGAACCTTACTACGATTCGGTGCCTGTAGCAAGGTTTAACGTTTCTCGTCTGTCCATAAGCCTCGATCGGGTTCCTTCCACTGATAAGGAACTATTTTCGCCAATTCACCAACACTATACTCCAGAAATTCATGTCCTGCTTCTATCAGATAACCTTCGTTTGTAAAAACAGGGAACTCTAACTGAGCGAGAGAATCAAAAGGTTCAATTTCGAGTTGGACATCCAGTTTGCCTTCTACTGTTTTGTAAAAAAAATCTGCAGAATGGCTCTCATGTTTCAGAATCATGACGGTACCGGACTGTTGAACCTCTCCGTTAGATGCGCAAACCTTCAAACCGACGACAAGATTGCTCGTTGGTGGCGGGTCTGCTTTCACCTTAAACCATAAACCTTGGTGTGAACCTTCCGCAACGCCTTCGTTTGGACCAAGTATTTGGAATGTGACCGTTGGAACATCGCTCATTATTTTCCTTCCTCTGAAAAAATAGTCGCACCTATATATCAATACCAAAGATGAGGACTGGAATATCAATGTCAGCAACACCCCGCTGCTCTAAATCCCACACGAACTGTTCAAAATATGAGACTCCGGTAGACATATCATCAGCAAAAGACTTCACCGGAACAATCTCAATCCCGGCATCAATGTAGCCTAAGTTACGGAAAATTGTCATTTTAGCACACACGTTGTAGACCATAAATGCGTATTTTCCAAACTGCACCTCTATTCCAAGGCGTTCTTTTAGAAAATCCATTTCTCGGTATGCGGGGCGCATTTGTTTTGGTAAATATCCAGAGCGATAATAGTCTGTCGAATAGTTGCATGTTACACGTTTCTTCTGCCACCCTTTGGATCCAAAACTCTGAGCAAAAGAGCGATTAAGGCTGGCCGGACTATACAACATTTTGCCCGGCATTGTAAGCTCCTTACTTTCTTTAATTTTATGGTGTGCGGCATCAACAGCAGCAATAATATCCTCAATCTCCTGCAACAGGTATGGGTGTGTCCGTCGAATGGAATGTCCATCATTGAATGAATACTCGGCAGCAATAATCATAACCGTTTCGCTTTCGCTGCCTATTTCCATTCTAAAGGCAGCTGGGCAATACGTTCCTTTCCCGTTGGTTGGTGGATAGGTTTTCCCAAAGGACGGAGCGGTAATTCGCCCTGTGCAAACTTCTGTATCCGCTCACGAGTAATAGCCATATAGGTCGAATCTTGTTCAGCAGCAATTGCTTTTCGGTTGTGCTGTAAAGCACCAATGACCGTCGATCCGACACCGCCATAAGGGTCTAAGACAATTCCTTGAGGTTGGGTGAGTGCCAACACACATCGCTGCACTAATTCGACAGGAAATTGACATGGATGCTCGGTTTTCTCTGGATGGTTCGCCTTCACGTTTGGAATATCCCAAACTTCATCCTCCCAGTCCTGTTTAACTATGTCCCAAATATCAGAAGGGTTTTTGCCGAGCGGGTTCCCCGAAAGTTGACCTTTTTTCGGGCCTTTGAAATGTCTTTTGCCTGGGTATTTTGCTGGAACTCGCACTGGGTCAAGATTGAAAATATATTCATCACTCTTCGTAAACCACAAAATCGTTTCATATCTACCCGAAAATCGCTTTTTGCAGTGTAAACCGTGATTAAACCGCCAGATGATCCGATTCCGTAATTTTAAGCCGAAGCGTTTGAAAATCTCATAAAAGTATATATCAAGTGGAAATACCTCACCCTTTTGGACGTAATTTCCGACTTGCCAACAGAGATTACCGGTAGAAGCAAGCACCCTATCCAACTCTGCGATTACAGGCTCCATATCTTTTAAATATGATTCTAAGGACGTTTTTTTCTCGTATCTTTTGCCAATGTTGTATGGTGGAGATGTAATGATTAAATCTACCGAATTTGATGGAATATCCTTTAGTAGGTCGTTACAATCTCCATCAAAGAGAACGACATCCACATTCGTGTGATATGCATCTGACACCGTAATCTGACGCGGTTCATTGAAGATATTTGCCGCAACATCAACTGTCTCAATGCAAGAATCTTGGGATCCCATGTCAATCTCCTAAAGATATGTCAACCACAACAAAGTAGCATTACCTACATCTTACAAATTTTTGCAACTTTTGTCCACCATTATAAGATATGGAGCAAGGAATTTACGTACTTAGCGCGGAGAGGCTATCAATCCTGATTTGGCTGTTGATAATACTGTCCGAGTACTTCATTGGCAAGGCTTCTGCCATCTTCAATGACGCGGGCTGCGAAATCGAGTGTAACCTGTTCGATGTTGTTCTCCTGCGCGCGTTGCTCAATTCGGGTTTGCGTGATATTCCGCATAAACCCTGCTGGCACCAAGTTCAAACGCTCAATTGCTTCCTCAGTCCACTGTACCGGACTTTCAAAACCTTGGGCGACCGATGCGTTTTCGGAATCAGAAGCCTGTGTTTGCATGGCTCTGAGTTCCGGTGCATCCTCACGGACTGCGGCGGCTTCACCCATGCTGTCATCAATGATTTGGGTTGCGAAAGCATTCGTGATCGTGCCAATCTTTTGGGAACGGGCGGATTTCTCGATGCGCGCTTTGACATTTCGGCGCATGTAGCCGCGTGGGACACCACGCAACGCCTTTTTCGCTTGTTCCGACCACTGAAGCCTGACACCGTCAAACGTCTCTTCCTCCGCGGCACCACCTTCGTCTACGGCAACGTTCTGTAGAGAATCTTTATCAACCCTCTGGAAACGTTCTGCATCCGAACTACAGACGGGACATTTGACAGGCTGCTCGTTGTGCGCTGCGTAGCCACATTCACCACAGATATAAGTCTTGACAGCATCGGACTCCAATACTTTTTGCTCGGCGATCTCTTTTGCGACGCGTGTGAGTTTTTCAGAGGCGCGTTGCGGCATAATCGCTTCCATCGCCATGTCAATGACACTCTCTGTAATGACAGAGTGCCCGCGCTCTATAGCGAATCGATGGACGGCTGTCTTGGCAATACCGCGCACCAAGGGGGGTGCCTTTTCCATTCTATCTAACGCTTCTTGCGTCCAGACGAGTATCTCCTCCGCTTTGACATCTATCTGCGGGAAGTAACGTTGGCTTGATAAGAGGACATTGCAAGGCGCGAGTCGTAATAGGTTTTCGGCAGTGCTGCCGATGTCCGTGTCTTGTTCACTGTGGACACCGATTCTGCCGATGACAAGGAGCCATGGATTCGTTTTTCTGGCGTATTGTAGAATTTTTTCATAAGCTTTTCCATCAAGAAGCGTAATTTTTAGCGCGTAATCGTGTTCTTCTTTTGCGATAGAGCGTGCAACTTCGAGATGTGACTGATAAATTTTCGCCAATCCGGTGTCAATGACCTCTTCGTGGAGCTGCTCTTGTTCTTTGAATCTGAAGGTTCTTGCAGCGCGCTCGGTGAGTACGTTCACGACCGAATTGAAGACGATGTAGTGAAGATATGGATCGTAGACACCGACAGCCTCAACCTGTTTGTTGAACTTCTGACCGAGTTGTATAGCGGTTTTCAAACCTGAGAAAGACTCCGGGCTTCCGTCAATACCGACGAGGATATTTCCGTCATGCTTTTCAATAGGATCAAGCTCCCGGACAACAAAGGTATCAGTATCAATACGGCGGACGACGCGTTCAGTGACACCACCGATAAGGCTATCCTTGACGGCTCCCATACCGAGTGCACCCATAATTACGAGGTCGTAATCGCTCTCCTGAATGTCCTCAACAAGTTTTATATAATGTTTGCCTTCCGGCATTTTCGGTTCAAACGGGATGTCAAATTCGGTACACTTCTCCTTCATGACCTCCAGATAGGAATCAGAGATGAGCTGCAGCCCCATGGTAATGAGCGTATCGTGGATCCGGCGTTGCTTTTCAAGCTCGACTTCGTCCTGATATTCTTCAGGGAGGGTATATTCCATCTGTTTGAAGCGGACATCGTGCATCTTTGCGGCGTAAACGTGCGAACCCACTAACTGCGAACCGAATTTCTTTGCGAATTCAACCGCCAAAGCGATACTGGCATCCGAGTAGTCGGAATTGTCAACGGGTACGTAAATTTTTTTCATCATTTTTTTAATTTCCTTGCGGAGAAACAACGTGCATTTCGACTTTTAGGTGCGCTGCTTACATCTGAAGAAACACCCAAGCAAAACGCCTCCATTACATTACGGGCTACGGTCTCTGTAACGCGCCCCTAAAAAACCGCCGAGTATATGTGCGATGAGGGTCGCTGGCCATAAGTAAACCATCGCGGTTTGCCACTCCCAGTCGAGGATAAAGTGTCGAACAACGATGTTAATTGTAATTGGAATGTAGAGACATCTGCTCCACGGTCGGCTGAACCTCTTAAACTGTCCACGAAAAAACCCGAATGTGAAGTGAACCACAAAAGCCGCGAGAGAGATTAAGAGATTCAGGTCAAAGTCTCTCATTTTTCGAGAAGTGCCTTGACATCTTGACGTAAGCGTAGCATCGCGGGTGGGCTCCGACTGTCGTAGTAGTCGTAGATATTCCCATCCGGTTTGACGAGAACGAACCGCAAACTATGGAGTATTTCGCTGCCTTGATGTCCCGCGGCTAAACTAAACCCGTGTTCGGCTAATCGGTAGATGGAAGCCTTCTCACCCGTGAGAAAGTGCCAGCGTCTATCGTCTGCACCGTAGGCTGTTGCGTAGCGCGAGAGTACATCCACGGTATCCCGTTCTGGGTCCACGGAGAACGAGACGAAATAGACCGGATCGGTGGCAAATTCGGATTGTAGGCGCGCCATCTCCTGCGTCATCGCTGGACAGATTGTCGGACAATTGGTGAAGATGAAATCGGCGATCCAAATTTTGCCAGCCATATCGGACAGGCTTAACGGTTGTCCTTGCTGGTTCGTCAAACTAAAATCCGGTACCCGGGTTTCAATTGCCTCAGACGGTACCTCTGACTTCGTATCAAACGCCGACCACAAGTTAATCCCAGCGATAGCAATAATGATGACACCGAGTACTACCCAGATGAGGGTGCTTTTGTCAATCCTTTGCTTTTGGTTGTTGGCATTAGAGGATTCCGACATCTTTTTTACCAAATCAACACGGACGAGTAGACCTCACCGCTACGAAAACACAGGCTTACAACCTATGCTACATAGATTAATGCGACGATGTGTCCACAACGTCTGCCGCCGGTTTTTCAAGGCCCTCGATCCGTCCATCCAACGTGAGGTCAGGCATTAGCATAATAACGAGAAAAACGCAAATAATAAAAGGCGTTATCACGATAGCTGCTAATGTCTTTCTTTCAAATTTTAGGTGCATGAAATAGATAGCGACAAGTGCTGCTTTAGCAGATGCCAATCCGATGAGCAGTATCGCTTTTAGTACAATCGAGTACTCAGGGATAGCGACAGCCACCTCAACAATGGTGAGTCCGAGCAGCCACCAGAAGATATTCATGTATTTCGGGTGATCTTTGTGTCCATCCTGTGCCATTATTCTGTCCTCCTATAATAGGTAGATGAAGGTGAAGACCATAATCCAGATAAGGTCAACAAAGTGCCAATAGAGTCCGACGATTTCGACTTCATGGTTAAACTCGGCAGTATACCGACCTCGCAAGCCGTGAATCAAGATAACAATGAGATAGATAACGCCACCGGTCACGTGTAACCCGTGGAACCCTGTAATGGCATAGAAAGTTGGACCAAAGAGGTTTGAACCGCTTATAACATCACTTTTTAACCCGTGAGCGGGAATCTCGGTAAGCGTCAATCCGTGGGTAATGAGGTGATACCATTCATAAACTTGTAGTCCTAAAAAAATGAACCCGCCCGCGATTGTTAAACCGAGGAACAGACACATGCGGGACACATTGCCGTTCTGAATGGATTCGAGTGCCTTTACCATAGTGACACTACTGCATATTAGCAAGAATGTCATAAAAGCGGTTAGGTTAATACCGAGAATTTCGTCTGGCGGTACCCAACCGATCGCGCCCGCGCCCGCCCGAACAGCCGCATAAGCTGCCAGCAATGCGCCAAATGACATCGTATCGCCGACGAGGAAAACCCACATGCCGAGTTTGCCGAGGCTATCGGGTGTAAGCGAAGGTTCGTATACGTCTTCAGTGTGATCTAAAGTGGTAGCGTGTTCCACTACATTTAACTCCTTTCCGTTAACTTATTAAGTGGTTCCTCATTCATTGGTTTCCTGTTTGCCCGTCGATAATGCCAGAAAATCGTGCCACCGATGAGCGTGAAAACCGTAAATGGCATTGCCATTAGAAATAGGATACTGAAATTAAAACCTTTACCGATAGGGTCATCAAGTGTCTTACAGGCGGGACACGCCTCAAGATATGTCGGTACGATGAGCATGACGACTATCAAGAGGGAGATCCCTAAAAAAAATTTGGACATTCTGATATTCCTTTCACCATGCCTACGAAACAGGATTTACGCAAAATCGGGGAATTGCGTAACCCTACGAAAGATAAACCAATACATAAAGAATTGGCCAGAGTGCGACAACAAAAATCCAGTAGATTGTACAGGTATCAACACCGGTGTAACGTTCTGCCGAGAACCGTCCAGCCATTGCCATACCGAGGACTGTGAACAACCAGATAACAGCACTTAGAACATGAACGGCGTGGCACCCGATCAGGACATAAAAAATACCGCCATAGACACCGGATTGGAGTGTAAGTCCTTTGCGAATAAGTTGTATCCATTCGCTTCCCTGTATACCGAGAAAGAGTAACCCAAGAATCCCTGTGATGAAGAGCCAGTTACGGAGCTGCTTCACGCTGTCTTTCTGGATTGCGCGCCACGCTTGAAACATTGTGTAACCGCTGAGCAACAGCAGCGCGGTATTGATACCGGTCACAACCCGCGGAAGTTCAATCCCGATATGCGATGGTGGGGGCCAGGTGACGTTTCCGACGCGAAAGACCAGAAATGTCCCGATGAGCCCCGAAAACAGCATTGTTTCTGCACCGAGGAGGACCAATATCGCCAATCGTGCGTTGCTCAAAGGTCTGTGATCGGACTCGTGCATTTCA
>JAJEEK010000045.1 GCA_022821065.1 Candidatus Poribacteria bacterium | reverse complement strand
GGTGGTTTTTTGAATCATTAGGATGCCATTTCATGCGCTAAAAATCAAGCAACTTTTTCAAAACAGACGCATTTTCACCTTGCTATACCTACTCTCTCTTGATTATTACTGCCTCCATGATAACTTTGATAAATATCAGCCTTTTTTATTTTCTTCTTGTGATAACGCCATAATCCTTATTTCAATGGAGTTTTTTAGCCCGCGAAACCTAAGCTCAACGTATAATATGAGTAGACCAAAAATAGCGAGTGTAAGTAGAGTTTCGTTGTCAACATTTACAACAACATTTTTTAGTGGCACAAACCCAACGGTTGCTAAATAACTCAATATTGCACCTATCAGGCCGCTTGTTAAATTCATGACCCATTTTTTCATGTAAATCCTTAAACGAATACAGGCATACACAATAGGCTGCCTGTGGTTTTTTGGTGTTTGGCCACCACCATAGAATCTTAATGAAGTAGGCGTGCATCTTGAGGTATAGCACCCCAGCTGAAACGTTTTAACTCCAATCGCCGGATCTCTGTTTTGCTTCGTCTTCCAATTGCATGATTTTGAGTTTCAAACGTAACAAAAGGTAGCATAACCCCAAAATCGCTATCAAAATAACGAGAAACTCTATGTTTACGTTGATGACAATACCTTTTGGTTTTGCAATGAGAGCTAGGAAACCACCTATTATCGCTCCTATTATTCCAGAAAGTAAACCATCTGTGAGATATGGCAACCACTTTTTCATGAGTGTCCCTCCCTGACAGAACGCTGTGTTAGCATTCGTCACACCCTGAATTGACTTCACTAATAAATGTTAAGCAATAATAAAAAATAATCTTTTGATTGTTTTCCACGCCTGCGGATGCCAACCGCGTAGGGGCGAGGTTTCCCATCCGTTATCAAAGCACAATGTGCATATTTAATACTAAAACTTGCTTAAGTAATATTTTAACTTAACAAAACCAGTTTGTCAAACGATTTTCCAACATTAGACCTAAGTCTGTTCTACAAAACAACCTTCGGAAAGCGATGAATCTCCCCAAAAGTATTCACGCTCAGTAAAACATACCAGTATAACTAAACAAATTAGATATATCCTTTTTCTCTTACTTCAAACGCAGTTAGTCAATGCTATTGCACAAGTGCCTGCTGTGCAATAGTGCGTCCGTGTGATGTTAGGATCAGTTGTGTCTCTTTTCGGGAAACACATCGGTTATTCAAGGCATATTTCACGACTTGACTTGTAAACCCCGGATCCCAGCTGAGATGCTCATGGAGGTCTGCGATCGCTGATTCTGTCTCGGCTTCAGGGAGCCCTTCGTGGTTGAAGAGATGGATCACGAGCATCGTCTGTGCGAACTCCCATTTTTGGCGGGCGTGCCGACGCGCGATTGCTATCAACCCGCGGTTCGGAACGATGAGAAAAACGAGCACGAAAATGAGGAGCGTCATTGTCGCAATCGCGCCTGCAATAGAGACATCGAAAAGAGAAGCGAGCCAATACCCACCGATAGCATTCACACTCCCAATGAGTGCGCTTAAGACAAGCATGCGCGAGAGTTTGTCTGTCATGAGATAAGCCGTAGCAGGCGGTCCCGCGATGAGTGCAACAACTAAGATAGAACCGACCGCGTCAAACGCGCCGACTGTCGTCACAGATACCAACGTCATCAATCCGTAGTGAATAAGCGTCGGGGTAAACCCTAATGCCGCGGCTAAACTTGCGTCAAACGTCACCAATTTCAATTCTTTGTAAAACAGAAGAATAAAGGCGAGGTTCAACAGAAGAATCGTACCCATCACATACAGGGAAACGGGGCCCAGGTCGTAGCCGAAAGCCTTTAGCCTATTAAGTGGCGCGTAGGCGAGTTCACCGAGCAGCACGGCATCCATATCGAGATGAACATTGCCAGCGAACCGAGAGATCAAAATGACCCCGATACTGAAAAGTGCGGGGAATGTCAATCCGATTGCGGCATCCTCTTTGACGAGTTTCGTCCGTTCGAGCAACTCAACGAAAACAACAGTCAGTACACCGGTTCCGGCGGCGGCAAGAATCAGAAGCGGAGAGGATAGGCTCTCCGTTAAAAAAAAGGCGAGCACGATACCCGGCAAAATGGCGTGGCTAATCGCGTCGCTCATCAAGGTCATCCGACGTAGCACCAAGAACACACCCGGCAAAGCACACGCCGCTGCTGTGACAATAGCGATGAGTAGAATGTCGAGATGATTTTGTATCACTCCTGTATCTCCATAGCCGCTTTTAGATCGCGTCTGTTGCGTTGCTGTCGGATCCGGTCCCAGACGAGTCCACGATTTGGTGCGAAAGCGATGGAGAGTCCGACGACAACCGTTGCGCATAGTACAATCGTCGGACCGGTCGGAATCCGTGATGCAGTGCTGCTGATAATAGTTCCACTGACACCCGCAAGCGCGCCAAAACATGCAGCAAGCAACACCATGAGACGTAGCCGGTTCGTCCATTGACGGGCTGCAACTGCTGGTGCGACAAGCATCGCACTCATCAACACTGCACCGACCGCCTGCAAACCGAGCACAATCGCTATAACGAGGAGACTCGTCAACAAAATATCGAGTGTGCGGATCGGTAGCCCGATAGACGCAGCGAAATCTGCATCGAAAACGAGCAATTTCAACTCTTTCCAAAAGATCAACATAACAATGAGCGCAATCCCGCCGAGTATACCGATGGTTAGGACATCACGCTCCAGCAGCGTTGCGGCTTGCCCAAAAAGAAATGTATCTAATCCTGCCTGATTCGCGTTCCCCGTGCGCTGAATGAGCGTATGTAGAACCAATCCGAACCCAAAAAAAGTGGATAGAACGATGGCAAGCGCGCTATCGTATTTGATACGCGTCAATCTCACGATACTCATAATAAGCAGCGTTCCTAACCACCCTGCAATAGCTGCGCCGAGGACGAGAATCAGGGGCACTTTGCTTCCTGTCAGCAGAAAAGCGATGGCAATACCGGGCAACGCTGCATGTGAGATCGCATCACCGAGCAGACTCTGACGACGCAAAACAGCATAACAACCGAGTGCGCCACTGACAGTCCCCAATAGCGCAGCACCGACAGCAACAATCATGAGCGTATAATCAAAATGGATTAGCGTGCTTAAATTTCCCATAGAATGGCTTTCGGCTATCGGCTATCGGCTATCGGTTTCTTTGCTGACTGCTTCTTTGCCGACCGCTGATTGCCACTTCCTACAAAACTTTACACACCACCTTTATCCGTTTTCATGAACGCGACGCGCCCACCGTAAGTCTCGCGTAAGTTGTCAGATGTAAAAATTTCGTCAACAGGACCGCTGGCGATACGGCGAATATTCAATAGCATCACCCAGTCGAAATAGTCGGTTACGGTCTGCAGATCGTGGTGTACCACGACGACAGTTTTTCCGTCTGCTCGGAGTTCCTGAAGCAGTGTTACAATTGCACGCTCTGTGGTCGCGTCTACACCTTGAAAAGGCTCGTCCATCAAATAGACCGTTGCATCCTGAACGAGTGCGCGTGCGAGAAAAACGCGTTGCTGCTGTCCACCGGAGAGTTGGCTAATCTGCCGAGTGGTATACGCCTCCATACCGACCTTTTCCAAGGCTTGCATTGCCAATTCACGTTCTTTTTTTTGCGGTCGCCGTATCCAACCGAGTGCGCCGTAGCGTCCCATCATAACGACATCCAAGACGTTTGTCGGAAAATCCCAATCCACGCTCCCGCGCTGTGGAACATAACCGACGATCCGCCGCTGTGCTTCATAAGGCTTGTCATAGATCAAGACATTTCCAGCAGCTGGACGTACCAACCCTAAAATTGCCTTGATTAATGTCGTTTTACCTGCACCGTTCGGACCGACGATCGACAAAAGCACTCCTGGTGGGACATCCAAATCGATGTCCCACAGAACCGGTTTATCTTGGTAGGCGACGGTTAAATCGGTTACCTGAATCGCTTTTTGTTCAGACCTTTGCATCCCTAAGACTCCGTTGTACCGATTTCAAGAGAATGGCTATCGGCTATCGGCTAAGAGGCTATCGGTAAGAAACATTGTGCTAACCTAACACCTCTTTACCGACGGAAACTGACAGTGAGCGCAGCGAACGCCCCTCTTCGCTGATTGCCATTTCACCTTATAACCCCGATGCCCCAATCAAAGCATGCACAATCGTATCAATATTATGTCGCACCATCCCGATGTATGTGCCTTCCGGTGTTCCGTCGTTTCCCATAGCGTCTGAGAAGAGTTCTCCACCGATCTTCACATCAAACCCTTTTGATTTTACAGCTGCTTTCACGGCTTCGAGGCTTCGTGAAGAGACGGACGATTCTACAAAAATAGCCGGAATGCGCCGTTCCGCGATAAACGTTGCTAACTCTTGGACATCGGCAATACCAGCCTCCGTTGCTGTGCTAATGCCTTGCAAACCGCGCACCTCAAACCCGTACGCCTTTCCGAAGTAGTTAAAAGCGTCGTGCGCTGTCACAAGGACGCGTTGCTGAGACGGCACGCGCGACACTTGCGACTTTACGTATGCGTCGAGTTCCGTGAGTTCCGCGAGATAGCCTTCGGCGTTGCTCTGGTACAGAATTGCGTTATCGGCATCGAACGCACCCAGCGCATCGCGAATCTTTATCACCGCTTGCATCCAAAGCTTCACATCAAACCATAAGTGCGGATCGTAGAGTCCTTCGTATTCTGGAGGTGTTAGCAGTAGATCCCGATCGACAGCGTCTGTTACGGCAACCGTCACGGTATCTCCCGACATCTTCTCGAGGATGTCGCCCATTTTTGATTCAAGGTGCAGCCCGTTATAAAAGATGATATGTGCCGAACCGAGTCTTTGAACATCTTTCGGAGTCGGTTTGTAGAGGTGCGGGTCCACACCAGGTCCCATCATCCCTGTTACTTCAACGCGCTCACCGCCCACCTTTTTAGCGATATCAGTAATCATACCAATTGTGGTAACAACGCGAAGTTTATCACCTGCGGAAACGTCCGGTTGTTTCTTCGGATCACAGCCGGACCCTATCAGTACCGCTATTAAACACAGTGAAATGTATATCCTCAGCATAATTTTTTGATTCCCAAGATTTTAAAAGAAGAAACGTTCTAAGAGTTCACCAACGAGGTATCCAACCCCCGCGACACCGAGGCCGACAACGAACATATCGAATCCGCTTCTAAAGAGACTGCGTCCGGTGAAGAAGCTCCGGGCGGCACCAACAGCGAAATGCGAGAGCATAGCAAGTGTGAAAGAAATCCAAATAGCGAGCATACCTTGCGTAAAGAGGAACGGTGCGACCGGGATAAAAGCACCGATAGCTGTCGCGAATCCTGTAATCCACCCTTCTTTGAGCGGGGTTGCATAGACTTCCCCGATTTTAAGTTCCATTTGGATTTTTTCCGCCAGTGCTCTCTCTGGGTCCTCCATGACTTCCTGTGCGAGTTTTCGTGCCTGCTCCTTTGGTACACCGCGTACCTCGTAGATGAGTGCCAGTTCATCTTCTTCAACGTCCGGCATGAGCAGAATTTCCTCTTTTTCGACCTCGATTTCGTGTTCGTAGACCTCTTGTTCGCTTTTCGCCGCGAGGTATCCTGAAGCCCCCATAGAGAGCGAGTCCGCAACCGTTCCGACGATCCCTGTCACAAGGATTGTCGAGACATCCGATGTCGCAGCGATGACCCCGGCGACCAATCCGAAGTTCGCCGTTAGACCGTCGTTAAACCCATAAACGATGTTGCCTATCATACCGCCAGATTCAGTTTTGTGCCAAGGTTCACCGATTGTACCGGTGAGTTCCTGCAAACTTTCAGTGTGCCCTGCCGATTCTTTGGCTAAGTCGAGTGCGGTCTCTTTGACATCTTGTTGGGTGCTGTTCTTGTGAAGTGTTAAATAGTCTTTGACCTCGCTCGCTTCCTCGTTCAGCATCTGCGAAAGGAAGAACGAACCGCCAAACTTGGGCGCCAGCCACGCCATCAATCGTGCCTTCATCGTCGGACGCCGCTTTCCAAACCGGACGTTATAGGATTCAAGCATCTCCTGCCATCGCGTAACATGCCGATCTTCTACTTCGGCAAGCTCACTTAATATTTTTTTTCGTGCTGGATCCGACTCAAGTTCGGCAAAAGCATCATAAAGGAAACTTGCATCAATTTCATCTTGCAAATGGTCTTTCCACACTTTTATCGTTTTGTCATCGGGTCGAGTCCGTTCTTGTTGTTTCATGATCGTTTCCTTTCAATCGTGATAGCGCGCTTTCAAGGCGCGCCTATGCATTATCTGGATCTTGAACCTGTTCAACGAAAATATGTTTCGCGACTTCACGCCCAATGACGGCTTCCTGTCCTGCAATGTCAATCGTAAAAGGTCCTTCAAACGGGGCGACTTCTACCACTCGAAACGCTGTCCCCGGGTAAAGATTAAAACTTCCGATATGCCGAAGCAACGCCGAATCGCTGTCGCTTACCTCAGCAACGATACAAGATTGGCCTGCCTTCAACTCTGTCATCGGAACGGACGCTGTTTGGACGACAACACCGTTCTTATCCGGTATAGGTGCACCGTGCGGGTCAGCAGTGGGATAACCGAGGTACTCGTCCATACGTGCCTCTACATCTTCCGATATAACGTGTTCTAATTTCTCGGCTTCTTCGTGGACACCGTCCCACGGAACGCCGAGTGCTTTGAAAAGGTACAGTTCCAGCAGACGATGGTGTCGAATGATTTCGAGTGCGACGGCTTTCCCAGCAGCCGTTAAGGTCACACCACGATACCGTTCATAGCGGACTAACTTCATCGTCTTCAGTTTTTTGATCATCCCAGTGGCGGACGCAGGTTTCACGTCAAGAAATTCCGCTAAAATACCGGTCGAAACCTTACCGCCTTTCTCTTGTAACTTGTAAATCGACTTGAGATAATCCTCTGCTGCATGTGTAAGCATTGATCTTTCCAATCCGCAGGTGAAATATGCAACGCATATAAACATCACAATGCGGTCTATGTATAGGTCTAAAACCTACACAGTTTTAGATAGTGTTTACCAAAATTATTAGAAATATTGAAAAATAAATTTAGGCATAACTAAATTATACAGAGAAAAAAATAATTGTCAAGAAAAAATCAATACGGGATTTTGATTGTCACAAGAAACCTCTTTAACCGATAACTGACAACTATTAAAACGCGTTGAACACCTTTACGGGTTGTCCGGTCTCAATAGATTCCCATGCTGCGACACCCACTGCAATAGACTTCGCGCCATCAACGACATTTGGAGACGGTTCTAAGTCTTCCTCAAGACACTGCTGGAAATGCCGCATATATCGGATAACTGTTTGTCCGTGTCCGTAGACGCTTGTGTCTATCTCAGGAGGGCAGGTTACTTCAAAGGGTTCTCGGGTGGCCATTTTATCCAGCATCAACTTGACGTGTCCCTCTCTATTGTCCGTAAAGTCGCCGATCATCGTGCCTTTACTTCCGAAGATGGAGATCTGCTGCATCGGCATCGGGGGATGGACGATATCGTAAAGCCCCATCGCTCTCGCAATTTGCCCACTTTTAAACTTGAGGTTGAGAAAGAAATTATTCTTTATCGGATATTCCGGTGTGAGTAAGCCTTTCGTCCCATAGGCGTGTACTTCTTCGACATCACCGAGGAGACAGCGCAATAAGTCAACGGGATGCACAATACCGCCGAACATCAAATCTTGCGGTGCGTGGAGTCGCCACGGCGTGAAATCGTAGACCTCGCGCATGTCGTGGACATAATAGGCATCCGCCAGCATAATATCGCCTAAATCACCGTCATCGAGGAACTGTTTCATCGTCAAAAACTGGAGGTCAAATCGCATCGACTGCCCCACAAGGAATTTGACTTTATGCGCGCGCACCAGATCCACCAATTGTTGTGCGTCGTCTAACTTGGTCACCATTGGCTTTGTGCAGATGACGTGTTTACCGGCTTTAATTGCCGCGACACAGTGTTCCGCGTGTAAATGATCTGGCGAATACACCGCGACGACGGAAATATCGTCACGCTGGACTAATTCCTGATAGTCTGTCGTCCAAAAGTCCACGCCGATCTGGTTGGCGTAACCCTCAAGTACGTCTGCGCGTCTCGCGCATAGACCCCGAAGTTCGTATTTCAGGTCGGGTACATCTTTGAGAAGTGATGCAGTCGAACCCATATTCGTCGGATTTATCCCGATAACACCCAATCCTATTGCCATTTTGTGTCTCCTCCGTAAATCAGTTGACGTGGTGCTATTCTATCACACTTCGTTTTTATTCACAAGTAGGTGATCTGTTTTTTTACGCTTGATAACTATGCGGAAATCTGCTATCATATTTTCATGCCGCACCTCAATCTCAAACCCAGTCATAAGGCAATCCGCGACTATTACGCCACGCTGCAGCAATACGACCGGCACGCCGTCACACACGAAGGCGCGGTCAGTAATCCGTTTGCCTTTTTATTGGATAGCTGCGCAAAACAGGTGAACGCCACACTCATCCCGCAATACGCGATGCGTGCGTCAAACGGGAATCGTATCGTTATCGACGGTGCAATTCTTGACGAATACGGTCTCCCGTTCGCCTATTGGGAAGCGAAAGATATAGACGACGATCTCCTGAAAGCCGTCGCAGAAAAACAGCAGGCTGGCTACCCGCTCGATAACACTTTCTTCCAGACCCCCGAACGCGTCATCCTCTATCAGAACGGACAGGTCGCCTTGGACTTGGACATCACCGAACCGGCACGGCTCATCGCGGCACTCCAGCATCTGTTCACATACACACCACCGGCTTTGGATAACTGGCAGACGGCAGTCTCGGATTTCAGAGAACATGTCCCGGACCTCGCGAACAGATTGAAAGAACTGATTGACCAACGCCACGAATCGGATCCAGCGTTCAAAGAGGCGTTCTCCGATTTCTATGACACCTGCCGAACCGCCATCAACCCTGAACTCTCACAGAATGCCGTCGAAGAGATGCTCATCCAACACATTCTCACGGAACGGATTTTCCGCACGGTTTTTGAACGGTCGGATTTCACACGCAGGAATATCATCGCACGCGAGATTGAAAACGTCAGTGATGCCTTGATGCGGCACGCCGTGAGCCGCGACGCGTTTCTCGCACCTTTGGATCGGTTCTACGTCGCGATCGAACAGGCAGCGACGCTTTGCAGAGACTTCACCCAGAAACAGCATTTCCTCAACACGTTCTACGAGAAGTTTTTTCAAGGGTTCTCGGAGGATGTCGCAGACACACACGGCATCGTCTATACACCGCAACCGATTGTCGATTTCATGGTGAAAAGTGTCGAGCAGATACTTCAAACCGACTTTGGTCGCTCGTTGTCGGATACCGGCGTGCATATTATCGATCCGTTTGTCGGGACAGGGAACTTCATCGTCCGGCTTATGCAGGACATCCGAGGCACGGCGTTGGAAGCGAAATACCGGCATGAACTCCACTGCAACGAGGTGATGCTCCTGCCATACTATATCGCTAGTCTGAACATTGAGCAGGAATTTTTCCAACGGACAGGGACGTATCTACCGTTTGAAGGCATCGCATTGGCGGATACGTTTGAGCTACTCGAACAGCAGCAAGGCGAACTCTTCACGCGTGAAAACACAGAGCGCGTCGCGAGACAGAAGGCAGCGGATATGTTCGTCGTTATCGGCAACCCACCGTACAATATGGGTCAGATTAACGAGAACGACAACAACAAGAACCGAAAGTATGAGATAATGGACGAACGAGTTTCGGAGACGTATGTAAAAGATTCCACAGCCACGCTAAGAAACAAACTCTACGATCCGTATGTGAAGGCGATTCGGTGGGCATCCGATAGGATTGGAGATGAAGGCGTTGTTGCTTTTGTCACAAATAATGGGTTTCTTGATCGTATGGCGTTTGATGGTATGCGGAAGCATCTTGCAGACGATTTTGATGCGGTTTACATTTTAGATTTAGGCGGAAACGTCCGTGAGAATCCGAAGTTGTCTGGGACAACCCACAATGTCTTCGGAATTCAGGTCGGTGTGAGCATTAATCTTTTTATCAAGAGGCGTCGACTAAAAACAGATCCGAAGCCCGCCGAAATCTTTTATGCTCGCGTTGACGAATTTTGGCGGAAGGAAGAAAAATATCACTATCTCAATTCAAAGCAACACTATCAAAACATTGATTGGCAGCAGATGACACCTGATAGTCGATACACATGGTTAACAGAAGGTCTCCATGCCGAATTTGAGACGTTTATTCCGATAGGCAGTAAGGAAGCAAAAAACGCAAAAGGCGGAGAAACCGTTTTCAGCCTCTACTCTCTGGGAGTCGCTACAAACAGAGATGCTTTGGCTTACGCCTTTGATCTTGAATTGCTTCAAAAACGGGTTGACACATTCATTGAAATATACAACACCACTGTTGATAGAAAGAAAAGGCATAATCGGGTAACGTCAGTTGAAGATTTCATTGATACGACTGATTCGCGTATCAAATGGACTCGTCAGGTTAAGGCATCACTTAAAAAACTGGAACCGAGTATCTATGAGGAAACCCACTTTCGTAAATCGCTATATCGTCCTTTCTGTCAGAAATATCTCTACTTCGATCACTTCTGGAATGAGGAGCGTTATCAGCAACACCGAATTTTTCCGACACCAGAAACTGAATCAGAAAATCGGGTGATATGTGTCAGCGGTATTGGAGGTAAGAAGCCTTTCCAATCGTTGATGGTCGATGTTATTCCAGACCTCCATCTTACTGGCGATTCCCAATGCTTTCCGTTCTATACCTACGACGAAGACGGTACGAACCGACAGGAGAACATCACCGATTGGGGATTGACAGAATTCCGAACCCACTATAACGACGATACGATCACTAAGTGGGACATCTTCCACTACACCTACGCGCTCTTGCACCATCCTGTCTACCGTGAGAAATACGAGATGAACCTCAAGCGAGATTTGCCGCATATCCCGTTTGCCAAAGATTTCTGGGGGTTTGCTGAGGCGGGTACGCAATTAGCAGAATTACATGTCAACTACGAATCCGTGCCGACATACAACGGATTGGAATACATCGAAACGTCGGGGATGACGGTCGATTGGCGTGTCGAAAAGATGAAATTCTCTAAAGACAAGACGCAACTGAAATACAACGATTTCCTCACTATAGACGGTATTCCTGCTGAAGTGTATGATTACAAGTTAGGCAACCGGTCTGCGTTGGAGTGGGTGGTGGATCAGTATCGCGTG
This sequence comes from Candidatus Poribacteria bacterium, assembly GCA_022821065.1. Classification (GTDB taxonomy): domain Bacteria; phylum Poribacteria; class WGA-4E; order WGA-4E; family WGA-3G; genus WGA-3G. The sequence continues at coordinate 313 of JAJEEK010000045.1, read as the reverse complement.
AAGGTAGACAGACGGAGCGGGATTGTCAGCGACCCGAACCGAGCATCGGAACCGGAGTATATTGTAGACCTTATCGCCAGCGTCATCACCGTCAGCCTTAAAACGAGGGAGATCGTTAGAAATCTACCGATTCTGTAGCAGCAATCTCCGAATTCTGATTTTCCAACGCCATTCAGGGCCATTCAATTGTAGGTTTTTTGTGTTTTATTTTTCTGAAGCGTTAATATTTTTAGATAAGCAAAAGTCGCGTGACTTTTCACGCGACTTCTGCTATACTTCACCCTAAAAAGCACCACACTTTTGAGGTGAATCA
>JAJEEK010000064.1 GCA_022821065.1 Candidatus Poribacteria bacterium | reverse complement strand
GGACCAGGTGATTCTAAAAAAAATGCGCACTTTAGGGGAGCTTAACCTCAGCAGGGATCAGGAAAAAATCAGGGCACTCAGGGAACCGATTGATGCCGAATATCGACAGAAATTTCAGGAGCAAGTCGGCGAAATAGAACGAGCCTATCAACGTAAAAAAAAGCGGCAAGAATCGGTCGGAGAAACCCTGTCGCGAATCACACCGACAGCTTCGCTCATTTATGTCGCCATGAATTTAACCGAGACCGGCAAAATAAAAAGGGACACCTATTTTGAAACGGGCGCGCGTTATTATAACCAACTTGAGGCGGAATATTTCCATGAAATTTCAGACGATCAATTTGCGAGGTTTATGCGACAAGATCAACCAAAACCAAAGAAAATTTCCCCGCCGCCAGATATAACAGAAACCTCCTTATCAGAAACCGTCCGGCACTCTATGGTCGATTTACTGCTGCTCTGTTTCTTAGCAGTTGTATTGACGACCGTAGCGTTCCTAAAATTCTTCAGCGTTGATATTTAATAGGACTTACACATTCGCTCTTGAAAGGCCCTACCCCCCTGATAAGGGGGGAATAGGGGGCTAAAATACTGAAATTACCGCTTTTTGCGTAAGTTCTAACCATTTCAACCCACCTACGTCTACCTTGATTTCTATTATCGAACGCAACGCACTTTCCAAAACATTTGAAACAAAAAAGTACGAATTTGCAACCCTTTCGTATATAATATTTGTCACGTGTCACAAGCCAATATTGCTGATTGGAGGATAGGCATGAAAAATGACGATGCGAAATGCGTTGAACGTATCTTAGCAGGCGATGAAAGTGCCTTCACCGCGCTCGTGAACAAATACGAGAAGCAGATACACGCGTTCGTATGGCGGCGGGTTCGGGACTACCACGTCGCTGAAGAAATCACACAGGATACGTTTCTCAGAGCTTACGAAAAACTTGGCACACTGAGAGACCCAAACCGGTTTTCGGGATGGCTTTATATGATCGCAACTCGCCGTTTTCTCACATGGTTTGATGAGAAAACAATTCCGATGCAGTCCTTAGATGCGATGCGTGAAACAGAAATAGAAGCACTGCTCTATGCCCAATACATGGCGGAACAGATTGAAGAAATAGCGACAGAAAAGCAGCGCGAAGTCGTTGCGTATCTCCTTGAAAAATTACCTGCGCGTGAACGAACAGCCGTCGTACTTCACTATCTGAGTGAAATGACGTGTGAAGAAATTGGTGATTTTTTGGGAGTGTCCCCGAACACGGTTAAAAGCCAACTCCATCGCGCTCGGAAGCGGCTGAAGAAGGAAGCACCTATCGTTCACGAGGCTTTGGGCGATAGTCAGTACGCAGGTGATCTTATGGAGGATATTATGAATTGGATTCAGATGAATGAACCCGGCACACGACACGTCGTAAACACGTTATCTGTAACGTCGGATAAGACACTCTACGCCGTTATAGGCGATGAGAGTATTTACAAATTACCCGCCCGTGAAGAAACATGGCGATGGGTTAGCAGCGATTTCCTGCGTCGAGACACACACGGCAGTATACCTATAACCGAACACGAGGGCACGCTCTACATAATTCCATCGGACGAATTATTCGCCTCAACCGACGAGGGTACAACATGGCATTCCGTCGGTCCTTGTCCGAAAGGCTACACACGAGAACTCATCATAACGGAAGGCACCTTTTATCTCTGCCTTGATAACGGTATTTTCCAATCTGACGATGCTGGCAATTCATGGACAGCAATGACCGATGGTTTACACCACTTTACAGAGCACGCTGGAATCCGTTCGTTACGAAGACATCAAAGCACGCTGTTTGCTGGTACGAATCGCGGGATATACCGACTTAACGCCGGAACTTGGGAACACCTACAATTGCCGGTGGATGACATTGTTAGTGTCGATCCCGTCGTCGTATCTGAAGACTACATCTATGTGGCAGTATTGGTGAATATTCTGGAAGGCGACGGAACGCCTCAAGAGAATTTCATGCCACTATGGAGAGGTGAGAAGCTTTCGTGGTGGGTATTCAGATCCGCCGATGGCGGCGATTCTTGGACAGATATAACACCTGTGGAGGCACGAGACCTCATGCGTGTCCTTCCGCAGATAACACTGCTCGCCTCAGAAAAAGTGCTATTGGTCATTGGAAAGGATAGTGGTATGGTGATGCGCTCAACTGATAGTGGCGACTCTTGGACATATATCGAGTCCTCGGGGATCACACCTATGCAGTTCAGTGTAGGCAGCGCCTTGACGTTGAACCCAAGCACGTTTTATACCGCTGGGAGCACCGGCATCCATCGCTCAACGGATGGCGGTCAAACGTGGCACCGGTTTAATACAAGGTTTGAAAGCCGTGTAGACGGTTTAGCCAAACTTACGGATGGTAAGACACCAAATGTATCCGCTGCACTTTACGCAAGGGTAGGTCCAAACCTCGTCAAATCAATGAATGACGGGCGATCGTGGGATGCCGTCAATGTCGCATTAGAGACAGATAGACCTTCGCACAAGGAACATCCACCATTGATCGTTCAAGTCGTAGAAACCGACGGTGTGCTTCATGCAAAAGGAATTCAGGGCAATTCCACTGCTATTTTCCGATTGTCTAATGATGGCAATGTCCTAAACCTTCCTACTGAGGTGCCGCCTTCTTTTAATTCAGCGAAACTGATGGGCCACGTGTTAGGCGGAAGGAACTTCGATTTCAAAGACGAACGACAAATGGGGCAAGGACTCATCGTTACCATTTCCTCTACAATTGACCCTTTATCAAGCGAGTTGATACAGGAGAACCCGGATTTTGGGGCAGAACGATTCTTAAAACAGTTGATACAAGTCCAAGCAGACGCTCCATTTGCCTATAAACTGATATGGGAAGGGATGTGGGGGAACTTCGCTGTCAGTGATGGGACGTTCTACATGGAATACAACTATAAACTTTTCCGATGGAATCCGGGCGAAACGGAATGGTGCTACATAGGCGTAGAAGAGACCATCGAACTCTCACGGGACAACGTCCGAAGAAGCTTTAAAATCGCTGCTTCAGGAGAAACCGTCTATGTCGGTAAGCGGGATGGGCATCTCTGGCAATCCGTTGATGGTGGAGACACTTGGAACGATATGACACCGAACCTTCCGCTGTCCGTCGAGCATTTCAAAGAGATAGTCTTTGCGGGTTCAACAGTTTACGTCGCGACCGACAAAGGGGTCTTCAATTCAAAAGATGGGGGTGTCTGGAGTGTTCTTACCAGTCAGACGGGTGAACCTGCTATCATCAAATCGTTAGCCACATCGGGAGACTCCATTTATGGGGCTAACGATGAAGGCATCTATCGCTTAAGCGATACAGGCACTTGGGAACAGGTTGCCCCAGAAATTTCGGGAATTGTAACTTCTCTCGTTGTTAATGAAAACACGTTTTATGTTGGCACCGAACACCGCGGTGTGCTTCGTTTTGAACGTACCAAATTATGGTAAGTATTGTCAGTTGTATCCTGTTACAGATGAGGAGTTCTATTTAATGAATGCTACTGAGAATTCTTCAAGGTGTTTTTTCGCTGACACCATGAAATCTCTATCCGAAATTGGTAAGACTGTTAGACATTACCCCAGGGCTGTTGGACTGATGTGGCGTGCTAGTCCCAAAGAGACTGTTGTGTTTTCTGTGCTAAATTTGCTTTCAGCAGCCGTCACACCTATACAGATATGGCTCTCAAAGTACATCATTGACGAAGTTGTTGCTGCAGTTCAAGAAACTCAAGGCACTGCACACCTCCGACAGATTGTGTTTCTCGTCGGATTACAACTCCTCATTTGGTTGGCGAGCAACGCTATCACCAGTATCATAAATATGCTCAGATACCCAATGGGCTTGAGAGTCTCGCATTACACCGAAGAACTCATTTTTCAGAAACTCTCAAGGTTAGATTTGGCTTTCTTTGAATCCCCGACTTTCTTTGATCAAATGGCGCACGCGCGAGAACAATCCATTCAACGCATTCCAAACTTTGTTAACAATTTCGCAGGACTGCTGTCAAGTATATTGATACTGGTGAGTCTGTTAATTATGGTAGCAAACCTTCATATCCTGGCAATGTTGAGCATAATTGTTCTATCAATTCCGCATCTCATTGCGACCAGTTATTTCGGGAAACGCTGGTTCCGTTTGCTGTTTCGGCAAACCGCTGAACGACGCTTAGTAAACTATCTCTCAAATCTACTGAGCACCCGTGAGCCGGTAAAAGAGATTAAACTCTTTGGTCTCCACAGAATGCTTATTGAGCGTTTTCATACGCTATCCCAGAAGTTCGTGCGCGAAAATCATACATTATCAATCATGCAGGAAGTATTCCAAATTGCGTTGAATCTACTTTCAACGATCAGCACTGCTGGTATCTGGTTATACGCGGCATTTCGCGCCATAGGGCAGCAGATTACGATCGGTGATATGATGCTCTACTTTCAAGCTTCAGAAAGAGCGAGATCTACGATTGTGAATGTATTTAGATCTAGCGGTACCTTTTATGAAAACAGCCTATTCCTTGAACACTTGTTTAGTTTCTTAGACTTGGATCCGAAGGCGGTCGAAGGCACGCTTCATCAACCTGAAAAGGGAACTAAACTCAAGGAGGTTGGTCGTCCACTTCAAGAAGGCATTGTGTTTGAAAGTGTCTCGTTCACATATCCTGGAACAGAGGCACCCGTTCTGAAAGATGTCAGTTTCACCATTGCTCCCGGCGAGTGTGTCGCGATCGTCGGACGAAATGGCGCAGGTAAAACAACGTTAGTCAAACTGCTGACCCGCCTCTACGATCCGAGCGATGGCACTATCCGCCTTGACGGGAGCAACCTCAAAGCGTATCATCTCGAAAATCTTCACAACCAGTTTGGTGTTGTTTTTCAGGACTTCATCCAATATCACTTCAGTGTTCAAGAGAACATTGGATTTGGACAGATAGATGCCTATGAGGATATGGCGCGTATCCGTATCGCAGCCGAAAAAGCGGGAAGCCTGTCGCGAATTGAGAAATTGCCAAAACAGTTTAATACAGTGTTGGGTCGGACTTTGGAAGAAGGCGTTGATCTTTCGGGAGGTGAATGGCAGAAGATTGCAATGGCGCGTGCTTTTATGCGAGATGCACAGATATTAATCCTTGATGAGCCTACTGCGGCACTTGATGCAGTCGCGGAAGAGGAAATTTTTCAGCGTTTCAATGAATTGACAGCAGGAAAAACATCGGTTATCATTTCACACCGCTTCTCCACGGTTAAAATGGCGGACCGAATTTTGGTGTTAGAAGATGGCCTCTTGATTGAGAAGGGTACACATGATGAATTGATAGCACAAAATGGGACTTATGCAGAGATGTATACGCTTCAAGCCAAACATTATCGTTAATTGGAGATAGTTCATAAATGACACAAGGCTCATTCGTGTGTGGACGCGATTTGTTTAACGAGGAACAACTGATTTATTATATGCAGGACTTACGCATACCGCTCTTTTGTACCACAAACTTCCCAGTTTGTGAAACAAGAACGCTGTGTTTTCAGACACATTTCATCTAACAGAACCACTTATAGTCAAAATTGCGTAAGTCCTAATATGGTATAAAGGTCTTGCATACGATATGGATTTTTAGAATTAGCATAAACCTATGAAAACACTTTGGCTGATTATCCAACGAGAATTCGTCTCAAATGTGCTGACATCCCGATTCATGATCGGTTTTGTTGTCTGTCTGATTTCGGCGGCAGCTGCCGTTTTTGTTCAGGTTGAGGATTACGAAAAACGGTTATCGGCATATCACGTTGCCGTTCGGGAACATCAAGAGGAAACACGCACATGGGACCTCTACAGCCAAATTAACCCGAAAGCACATAGGAAACCGAACCTGCTCAGCATTTTTAACGTCGGAACGGAAAAGTCCGGTGCGGATATGGTGAGTATTAAGTTGGCAACGCCGATTTGGGAGAAAGCGGCACAGAAACAGGGATCAGATAACCCTTTCCTTTCGATTTTTCTCGCTGTTGATGTCATTTTCGTCTTCAAAATCGTACTCAGTGCTTTGGCGATCCTGTTCGCTTACAACACAATTTCAGGGGAACGGGAAGACGGTACACTAAAACTGGTGTTATCCAATCCAATTCCGCGGGACGTGCTGGTGCTTGGGAAATACCTTGGCGGTATGTTGTCTCTGTTTCCGATTGTGGTGGTGAGTTTCACTGTCGGAATCGTTATCGCTTATGCCTCTCCCGCCACTGGTTTCAGTGGCGATGATCTGCTACGCCTTGTTATGGTCCTCCTTGTTTCACTGTTGTACGTATCCATCTGCTATCTTTTAGGGATGCTCTTATCAGTGTGGACAAAGGAAGCAGCGACTACGTTGATCCTCTCAATGTTTATCTGGGGTCTTCTGACGATAGTTCATGCAAATGTGGCAACGTTTGCCGTCTCAAAATTCCCACCGCATAAACTTCAACCCGAAAAAGAAGCTCGGCAACAGATTGAGCAATTGTGGGAAGATTTCAAGGTGGAACGGGATGCCTATATTCTCAAAAAGTGGGGATATAAATATCCAACAAGCGCGATCTCTCAAATAGCCGATGGTCCGCTCATGCTATCAATAAATATGCGCTCACCAGGGGAACTCGGGTTCCAAGAGTTTTATGAATTTAAGCCTATTCACATTCTGGATGTCTCCAAATTTCAGGAAGTGTTGGGATACCAAGAACCGCTTCGCATTGACTATGTAAACGATGCCGAGGAGATCCTGAAACGGCGAGAAGATATTGGCGAAAGAAACAGACAATTGGGTAGAAATATCTCCCGTCTCTCTTTCGCGGACGCGTACCATTTTGCTATCGGTGCAATAACCGACACGGACAGGAAAAGTTATAACGATTTTATACGCGGAACAAGAAGTTATAAGCGTCAGGTGGTTGATTACCTCACCGATAAAAAAGCGTTTTCTGCGCGGGCGTGGTTTTCGAGTGATAAAGGCAAAGCCGAGTTTGCAGATCTACCGGTCTTTCAGCACCGGTATAGCTCCCTTTCTGAGAGTCTCTCTCGCGCATTGGGGGACATTTTTATCTTGTTGGCGTGGAACATTCTTCTGTTCATAGGGGCGTACCTATCCTTCCTAAGATATGATATGGGTTGAAAGGAGGGTTATCAGTTTTTTAGCTTTCAGTTACAGAAGTTCGTAAAGTGTTCTAAAGTTGTAAAGTCTGTAAAGTTAATAACTTGCAAACTCTTGCACATTTTGAAACTTTCGTACACTCTCTAACATTGGTAACTGACAACTGACAACTATTAAAATGATCTGGTATATTACGAAAAAAGAGATACATCACAACCTCATGACACTGCGGTTCGTCTTGATGATAATTCTGCTACCGACCCTGATGGTCGCCAACGCACTCATCTATGGCTTCGGTGATGGTGGCTATAGCGCAGAAGTCGATACGTATCATCAGGCGATCGAAAGAAGGTTATCTCGCGTCAAGAGTGATGCTGAGGAGAGTTTAGGAAGACTCGCCATGCGCGGTCCTGGTGAAATTTACAAACGTCCAAGTCGGTTGAAGTTCTGTGCGGATGGTGCTGATGAACTGATTCCTAACACTCTCCGAATGTCAGAACGCTCAGGGGCGGGCCGCGGCGGCGGTATTGTGGCAGAAAGATATAATTGGCGGGAAGTCTGGACACTCGAATACCTACCCTCCAATCATGGTGCTGACGCGACGACGCTCATCAAAATTGACTGGGTCTTCATCGGTATCTTCATGAGTTTTTTTGTGATACTATTCACTTTCGATGCGATTGCCGGAGAACGTGCGAACGGAACCCTAAGTCTGATGATGTCTAACCAGATTTCTCGCGGGCAGATGTTATTAGCGAAATATCTGGGCGCGTTTTTTACGCTAATGATACCGCTCATAATCGGTATCTTGATGAACCTATTGGTAATCTATCTTTCAGGGAATATCCCTTTTTATTTCACCGATTGGCTCCGAATTTTGGGTATGGTCGGACTTTTTGCGTTGCATATCTCTATTTTTATTTTTCTGGGACTGTTTTTCTCAAGTCGCGTATCTAACGCGATTACCAGCTTGGTATGGCTGCTATTAACGTGGGTCTGCTTGGCGTTTATCTTTCCGAGCCTGATCGGGTTGTTTGTTGGCACGCTTGATCCGATCCCGTCAATAGAGGTGATCTCCGCCCGCAAACGCACCCAATTGGCAAGCATTGACGCTGAATTTCGTCCACTCGAAATGTCTGAGGTGACAAAGTTAAGCGAAGCACCGTCCGTTAACAATCCGTCAGCGACACGCCGATGGGCGACGTACTTCACGAGAAGGTCCGAGATAAAAACACGCATCGCCGACGAACATGTAGACCAACAATTGCGGCAGGTACAACTCGCCCGCGAACTCACCCAAATCTCTCCGATAGTATGCTTCCAATATGCGATGGAGGGGTTAGCAGGCACAGGGATTACACGGTATATGGATTTTGTTAAACAGGTACGCCGTTATAGGCAAACATTTATAGATTTCATCAAAACGGAGGATAGGAGCGATCCAGAGAGTTTACATATCTATCCTGTGCGAGAGGGATTGTCTCAAAAACCGATGGATCCGAATGCTATACCAAGGTTTGAAGAGCGTCCCTCGTATCAAAGCGTGATTTTCCCTGTTGGACTGTTAATCCTTTTTAATCTCCTGTTCCTTACCGCAGCACAGTTGTCATTTCTCAGGTGTGATCTGAAATAAGAACAGGTGTGTAAAGTTTTTGGCATTAGGAGCTCCTTTTCTCTTGTAGGAGGGGTTTCTAACCCCGAAACGGATTTATTCGTTGTCTCCGCGGAAGACTTCCGTAAAGGATTCTGGGAGTTCATCGAAGTCCTCGGCTATCTTGACTTTCCCCTTCCACTGTCCGCCTCTGCGGGGTTTTTTGCGGTTTCCTTGTTTTGAGTCCATCTGATTGAGTCGTTGTAGCCATTCTTCAACGAGTGATTTGAAATCAGGGTTCCGTTGCTGTTCTGATAGTTCCAAAGCCGTCTGGAGATTTGACCTCGCCTCGTCAATGTCGTTCAGACCTAACTGGACTATGCCGCGATTGATGTAAGCATTCATGAAATTTGGATTGAGACGAATCGCCTCATCGTAATCGTCAAGGGCAGCATCATGAGAACCTAATCCACTTTTGATATTGCCTCGGTTGTTGTAAACTTCGGCATAGTCTGGTTGCAACTGAATTGCCGTGTCGTAAGCAGAGAGTGCTTTTTCCGCCTTCCCTCCTTGCCAGAGGAGACAACCGATCGCGAAGAAGGCATGCGCAGCAAGTTCGCTATCACTCAGTTCTGAGGCGTAAGGTGGTGGCTTGCTGTTTTTGTTTGTTGTTTTGATAGGTGCTTCTTCTGCCAATTCTGGAAACCGTTCTGTCAACTTCGGGACGTATTTATCCTCGTAGTTGGCAATGATCCGAATAATGAAATCCATCAGTGGTGCTAATGGGTGACTTTGATTCTCACCAGCGGAGTAGATTAATTCTTCTAATACGTCATCCAGCCACTCATACTCGCTATCACTCAAGTTGATAACACCGTAATGCCCGTGCCGTTGTCCGAAATCGATTAATCCATCTAATACTTTTGCTAACCACTGGTAGGCAGTTTCGGGATAGGGTGGGGGGACTGCTGGTTCGGATACGCGCGTTTGTAGCGGTTTAGCGTTATCTAACAATTGGGGCATACTTGGTACTATGTCTGTCAGCAAAAGATTATTTTTCTCAAATCCAGATGTTGACATTAGTTTACTCCATACGGGGCAATTTAGGGAGTTTTAAATCGTTTTATAGTCGGGTCTTTACAAATGCCGCCCCTACGGGGCTTTATCTTTCTTTGATTCCTATTTCTACATAGATACCGTCCCTACGGGACTAAAGAGGGTTTCTGGTGTGTCCAAGGTTTATGGCTAAAACTCGGCGCAGTTGGAATGCAAGTCGCATTTGGTCGAGTACGCCGCAAAACAGCACCTACCGGACCTGGGACCACAACGGTTATTTGCTCTAAAATTGACACTTATGGTGTTAACATTATTTGCTCCTACCTCTGTTTATCATATTTCGTCAGTTTGCGGTGTTGAATTGTTAAGTTGCTGAAGTCGCACCGCAATAGAGGCTTTAAGATCAGTGTTCTGCTGTTGTTCTGCCAATTCCAAGGCAGTTTGGAGATCAGATTTCGCTTCCTTAATACTTCTCAAACTAATTTTGGCTTCGGCTCTATTGGTGTAAGCATTGATAAATTCGGGATTTATTCTGATAGCTTCATCAAAATCTGTGATTGCCTCATTTGGTTTACCAAATAGAAGCTTTACCCTTCCTCGGTTACTATAAGCTCCGGCGTAATTGGGGTTTATGCGAATAGCCTCATCAAAGTCAGCAAGAGTTTCATTAGGTTGGTTAAGTTGAATTTTCACAACTCCCCGATTGTGGTATGCTTCGGCATAATCTGGTTTTAGTTGGATTGCCGCGTTATAATCAGCAAGAGCTTCAGTAAATTCTCCAAGTTTAAGCTTTGCAACTCCGCGGTTGTAGTAGATTTCTGCCTCACCAAACCCTGAGTTCTTGAAAATCAACGAAATAGAATTTTCTTTACTGTTGTCAAGTTTTGCCTCACCAGATTTTATTAATTGAATTGCTTTGGTATAATCGGTGATGGCCTTCCTATAGCGTCTAAGGATAACTTGTAGAGAACCCCGATGGTTATAGACCTCGGCACAATTCGGTTGTAAATCAATCACCTTATCATAGTCCGCGAGAGCTTCCTCATATTTTTTAAGAGTTTTATTTACCTGTCCCCTGTGATAATACGCTTGGACATCATCTGATTTTAGCCGAATTGCCTCATTGTAATCAGCGATGGCATCTTGACTCCTTCCAAGAAAGTACTTTGTCGAACCTCTACTGTCATAGGCTCCAGCATAGTCGGGTTTTAGTCTAATCGCCTTATCATAATCAGCAATAGCATCCTGATGTCTCCCAAGGAAATTCTTTGCCGTGCCTCGATTACTGTAAGCCTCAGCATAATCTGATTTTAGGCGGATCGCCTTATCATAGTCAGAAATAGCATCCTGATGCTTTCCAAGGATATCCTTCGTCGTACCCCGGTTATTGTAGGCTTCAGCATAATCAGGTTTCAGGCGAATTGCTGCGCTATAGTCGGCAATCGCTAGTTCATGTTGACCGATCATACTTCGCGCGATGCCTCGATTGTTGTAAGCTCCAACATGATCCGGCTTCAGGAAGGTTGCTGTGTCGTAAGCAGAAAGTGCATTTTCCAACCTCCCACCTGCTGAAAGGAGACAACCGATTGAGAAAAAACCGCGCGCAGCAAGTTCGCTATCGCTTAGTTCTGAGGTGGAACGTGGCGGGTTACTGTTTTTGTCTGTTGTTTCAACATGGGCTTCCTCTGCCAATTCTGGAAATAGCTCTGTCAGTTTTGGGACGTATTTATCTTCATAATTGTCAACGATCCGACAGACAAATTCCATTAAGGAACGTAGTGGATGTGTGTCAGTTTCGCCTACTGTATCGACTAACTCTACAAGCAAGGCGTGAGCCCAGTCATAGTCATTTTCTTTCAATTCCGGGACGCTCCAATTTTCGTCACGATGCATGAACTCAATCAACTCATCCAGCACATTTGCAAGCCAATCATAATCATTTTCCGAGTAAGATGCAAGATCAATAGACTCCGGGATAGGGGTTTGTAGCGGATCTGCGTTGTCTGACAACTGGGGTATGCTCGGCGTTACGTCTGTGAATGGAAAATTCCAATCCAAAGTTGAAGGTGTGAACGCTCTTGTAGACAAATCTTGCAAGCCTTGTGTCGCTGCTAACATCCTTTACTCCTTCCATCTCCCTTTATCGTACTCTGCGTGGGTTAGAATTTTATTAACTGTAACTCTCTGATCCTTTGGGTTATATTGTATAGAGGCAATAAGGCGAAAATTATTACCGCCTATGTTGAAAACTGTCCATATTTTATCTTGGAGAGGCGAATTGAATCTACGTTTACCGACTTTTACCTGATCTGCATGCGGAAAAATCCTACGCAAATCGGCAAATGAATCAAAAGTTTCCTGACGCATCAGGTTATACCAGCGGTCGAGCGAGGATCTGGCATTAGGATGTCTTTGTGCAAATTCGATTATGACATTTCGTCCAACAATATTCATTAGGTATTTGCAGAGGGCTTCCGTTTCTTGGCTAATTACGTTAGGTCATTCATCAGGCTATTATACCATACAAAATCCCATCTGTCAAAGATATCCGCGCCGAAAATTTGTCTGCTATACCTCCTCAGAGATTTCTAACCGCGATAACCCCTCAACAATCTCCACTGTCTCCAAACTGACACTGATAACCTTCCGAATCAGATCTACGATGTAGGTTTCATCATCTGTGCGGTTTGGGTCGTTTTCAATACCGCTCCGTCTATCCGTTTTCACGCGATACTGATCTACGACCCACTCTAACGCTGAGCGGTTTCCTAACCGATACTGTAACGCCTCGGCAGGGATACCCGCCAATGTCAAGAAGTCGTTGTATTTTATTTGTGTTTTGTCTTTGGAGAATTTCATCTGTGCTACACGCCAATCCAAGGGCATGTCCGGTGTTTCAATCAGGTCTAATTTATATTGGGGTTGGTCTTCATAGTGGATGTGGATGTCTGCCAACCGTCTGCCAACCTCGACAAATTCCCAAAACTTAGATGCGTACGGAATATGGGGCAAATCCCGTTTGAGGTTCACCTGATAATGCTCGCGGTACGCGGGATGATGCAGGAGCGCGTACGTATAGTGGAAAATGTCCCATTTGGTGATGTTCGCGTCTCTGTAATGCGCTCGGAACTGTGCCAATGCCCAATCTGTGATGTTCTCGCGTCGGTTTGTGCCATCTTCATCGTAGGTGTAGAATGGAAAGCATTGATTGGCATCAATAGTGATAAAGACAGTATACGGAATAACGTTTGTGATATAGCACCAAAAATCTGTACGTCCACCCCTATTTGGAACACAGATTACCCGATTTTCTGCCTCAGTTTCAGATGTCGGAAAGATGGACGGGAATACATACACCCTTTCTGCCATAAATCTATCAAAGTAAAGATGGGATTTTGTGAATGGACGGTAGAGCGTTTGTCGTATTCTTTCTGGAATGAATTCTGAAATGTACCCACTTGTTAATTTCTGTTTTAAACCTGAACTCCAACTGATTTTCTCATTATCATACACCACAAAATCATCAACATTCTGTGCCGTTTGCTGCTGCCACTTGAGTGCTTGCGTGTTATAAGTATCCATCATTCGCTGAACGTTAGTCGCGAGTGTGTCACGATCAAAGTTGATTGCCCACGCATCTCGATTTGTCTTCACCCCGCTACTGAATTGGTGGAAAATCACACCTGATACCTCACCCTTTGCTGCTTTTGCTGTCTTACTCCCGATTGGCATAAAAGTCTCAAAATCTTCGCGTAGCCCTTCGGTGAGATAGGTATGGCGCGCGTCGGGTTGAATAGAATCCCAGTTGACATTGCCGATGTGTTCGCACGCGTCCAGAAATTCAAAAGTCGCTTCTTTAGGCATCTCCGCGGTCTCACTGTTGTAAAAAATATCGGCAGACTTTCTCGCTTCGCTGTCGAGGTTTGCAACCTCGCCTCTATGCTGATCCTTTTTCACGAACAGGTTAATACTCACCCCGACCTGAATATCGAAAACATTGGCATCTCCGGTGTGTCCTTTACGGATATTGCCACCCAAGTCCAACAGATAGATTTTATCACACGCATCGGAGAGATGCTTCCGCATCCCATCGAACGCCTGACCGTCGATAAAGTTGTGGTTCGTCACAAATGCTACGATCCCATCTGTTTCAACTCTATTTAATGCCCAGTGGATTGCTTTGACGTAGGGATCATAGAGGGCGGTTTTGTTCGTTGCAGTAGAGGCTTCGACATAGGTCTCCTGAATCTGTCTATCTAATTCGGGATACTTACGGTTCTTGTTGGCATCGTTCTCATCCATCTGCCGTGCGTTGTAGGGTGGATTCCCAATGACGACAAACATCTCTGTCTCCTTCTGCCGCTCAACCCGCCGTGTATTCTCCTGCGCGAACAAGGAGAGTTGACGCTCGGCTGTTAAATCGAACGTATCCACGAGGCAGAGGTGGTCAAAAGGCTGGTACTGGTTTGTGGCAACGTAAAACTCATGCTCAATGTTCATGCTGGCAATGTAATAAGGCATCAGTAACACTTCATTGCAGTGGAGTTCATCGCTGTATTTCGCCTTGAGTGCGGTTTTATCAATCGCTTGGACAAGCCGCACGATGAAGTTACCGGTACCGACAAAAGGATCGATGATATGAACGCCTGTATCCGAGAGTGAACGTCTAAACTCGGTTGCGAGTAGATGGGAGACGCTTTTCACCATGAAATTAACGATCGGCTGTGGTGTATAGACGATGCCGTGTGTATCCGCGACCTTTACGGAGAAACCTTGAAAAAACTGCTCGTACACAGTATTGAGAAAATGTTGTTTCTGCGAGAAGTCGATAAAGGTTGCAGCGGCGCGTTCAATCGCACCGTAGAATGGGTTGAGTTCGCGGAGAAACTCGGAACGGTTATAAGCCTGCCATGTGAGCGCGTCAATCACATTTTCAATTTCACGTGCGATGATATTTCGGCGCGTGAAATCGGGATTGTCAAAAACGGTGCGGAAAATCCGTTCCGTCAAGAGGTGTTGGATGAGCATCTCCTCTACAGCAGACTTTGAGAGGTTGGGATTAATCGCCTCTTGACAGTGGCGATAGAAGTCCGCGAACGCCTCTTGAAACCGGGCGTTGGTTGCCTCCTCGTTTTGGATCAGAGCTGCGGCGCGTTCACCGAGTGCTGGCACTTTGTCCTTGAATTCAACAGCGGCGCGTTCCCAGTTAGCAACATCCGCCTGTTCGTAACCGAAGAAGGCGTGGAGTACCCGAATAAACGCTTCCGCGTTAGCGATACCGACATCCATGACCTCTTGTCCATCTTGGTAGAGGATGGCGCGTTCTTGGGTTGTGAAGAGTATATTATCCTGCGGATAGCCTGCGTCGAATTTCTGTCTAACCGCTGTCGCGAGGTTGTCGTGGAGGTCTTTCGCTTCCCAGTAGCCGCGCGGCAAGCCGAAGACGTTATCGGTGAGCATGCCATCGATATAAATTGTGGTATTTTGCGGTGTTCGGAGTGATTTTTCGCAGATAAGGGTTAGATTGTTTTGTCCGGCGTAGTGTTGGAAGAGTGTTGCAAAGGCGAGTCGGATTTCGGTTTCATTTGTCGCGCCGAGGCTTTCGTATTGTTTGAGTTCTGCGTAAAAGGTCTTTATGGGTTTGTGTGTCGGTTTGATGTTTCGCATCTGTGTGTTAGTTCCCTAATTCGTCAATTTATGTGAAGTGTATTATATACAAATTCGCAGTGGATTGCAAACAAAAATCACTGAAAATCCTGATATTGACAATCCCATCAAACTTTTGACAAAATATTTACACACCCAATAAGCAGGACGATTTAGTTTTCGGTTTTTTTCGCCCAATTTTGGACCCCAGGACCGGTAGATGCGGTTTGGAACCGCACCATAGGTGTCAATTTAGCGATTTTCCACGACATTTTTGACAGGTCTCTGTAGATGCTGAAGAAACACCCCAGCAAAAACCCCCTACGGGGCTTAGGTCTGTGAGGGCCCGTTTTTCTACACAGATACCATCCCTACGGGATTCAAGAGGGGTTTGAACGCTTCAAGTTTTCTATGTAAAATCCGGTTCGGTTGGGAATGCAGGTCGCATTTGGGCGAGTACGCCGCGATGCACTTCGCATCTGGGGTTTTTGCTGCGGTGTTTCTTCAAGTACGCCGCAAAACTGGAAAGTTTATGCTACAAAAGAGCATTATGCGTAAGTCGTAAAAATATTTACACTCCCTAAAATAAAACTCTTTTTTGATTATTTTCCTCAAATCTGTTATAATTTCGCTAATTGATGTAGTAACACGCAATTAAGAGTCTTTTCGTTAGTTCCGAAACCACTGTTTAGCCAGAACCGTTTTGTTTTTGGCTAATTGTATAAAAGGAGTTTATCATGAAAAGGGTTCTTGTGATTTTCGCTGCGATGGGTCTGATTATAGGTTTTCTGCCGTGTAGCCAAGCCAATCCACCGGAAGGATTGGTGCTGCATCTGAGTTTTGACCAGAATACGATTCAAGGCGACACCGCAAAGGATCAGTCGCCGGAAGGCAATGACGGGATCATTAACGGTGGCGCGAAAACAGTCGCCGGGAAACACGGCGAAGCGTTAGAGTTTGATGGCACAGACGACTTCGTTGAAATACCACTCGAAGATTCGATCACCTTTTCTACAGGTGATTCATTAACGGTCCAAGTGTGGATAAAAACAGACGATGAACCCCCACAGAACGATGGGATCGTCGGGAATTATCGTCCAGCGACTGATGCGGTTTGGATACTCTCCGTCAGAGGCGACGACCCTGCGACGCGTGGCAAGATGGGGTTTAGTGTCCGCGATGTAGGACGTGCGAGTAGTGCTGGACTCACGTCTAAGGATTTCCTGAACGATGACAAATGGCATGTCCTCGCGGGGGTCCGAGACCAGAAAGCGAAAAAGATACGGCTCTACGTGGACGGTGAGTTGATGGGTGAAGCCGACGACAATACAAAGGATGTCAACAGCGGACAATCGGTTTGGATCGGAGAACACCTGAACCGGTTTTACAAGGGATTGATTGATGAGGTGAAGATTTGGAACCGTCCGTTGACCGCTGAGGAACTGAAACAGTCGGAATTGCAACCGTCATCAGTTGATGCTTCTGGAAAGTTGACGACCGTATGGGGTGCGCTCAAAGAAACACACTAATATTGAAAGGCGCGGTTTGATGAAGATTAATTTATTAATTCGGTAATTTATTAGCGAAGTCCGGTGCGGTTGCAAACCGCACCTACCGGCCCTGGGGAAAATATAGAATTACCGAAATATTTTCTGAAACTTCATGAAACCGCGCCTATTTCTGTTAATTTATACTTTCTTCCTCGCATGCTGGACAGGTCTTACAGAGGTGCCGATTTACGAGGTGTGCAGAGGCAAGTAAAATACCGCCGACACTGTGGAAAACGACTTCAAAGGTGCCTTCAACGGCTGTTCGACCAGTGGCGATAAATGCGAATGCTACCACAAGTATCAAAAACACCCGCCAACTCCGGTGGTGACGAACACCCCACACCAAGCTTCCAGTCGCAAGTGCTGCCGCGCTGATGATCATAACAACTTCGGCGCGCTCACCGACGAGAAAACCCAATCCTATTAGCGGCAAAACTGCTACCAAAAGCGGCATCGCGAGGCAATGGATCGCGCATGCGACAGAGAGACACGCGCCCGTCGTATCCACTAATTCTTGATTAAAATGCCTTTTCAATTTTATCTCCTTAAATTTGCTAAAAATTCAGTTTGTACAAAAATTTTACATTCCGTCCCGGTTCCGGCATCACTGCTTTGATGAGGGATAGGTGTTCCCGGTATGCCGTATCCAGGAGGTTTTCAATCTCGAAAACGACCCTGTTCTCAAGCTGCCACCACGAAAAATTGAGATAACCTCCAATATCATAGACCAGATAACCGTCTGTTGGTTCCTCAAATTCGCCGAGTCGGGTCTGGCCTCCTGAGAAACGGGATGTCACGTGAAAATGAAACGGGGAGGGCATGTAACGCAACACGAGTTTGCCGTTGAGGGGTGGAATACGTTCCAAGGGTCGTCTGGTAGGTTCAAGCCTCCCACGGACGCCGCTCATATCGAAGTCAAGACGGATTTTCGGCAGCACCTCACCACCGATCTGGAGCTCAACGCCATTCATCAGAACATGATGCCCCATGTATTGGTAAATCCACAACCATCCCGCTGCGCCGCTGCCCCACTCCTTCAGACCAGTGTTCGTCGGAATGAGGTAGTTGTATATACGATTTCGGAACAGGATCAGATTTAGCCTGAACCTATCAGTTGCGTATCTGACAAAAAACTCAGCACCATATCCGATCTCAGGTTCTAATTCGGTGTTCCCTATCTCATAGGAATAGACAGCAAGGTGGGGGCCATCGCTGAAAAGTTCTTCGATACCCGGTGCGCGGAACGTCTTCATCCAGTTAGTTCCGATGTTCAATTTATCCGTCCAGTGGTAAATTGCAGCGATAGCCCCTGACATGCCCCTAAAGCCGCGGCGTTGGACGGTTCCCGCTCGGACAACTGCACCAGGTCTAAACGGCTCTGACCGTCTAATGTCATAGCGGATAGCCCCTTGTAAGGTGAGTTTGTCAAAGTTCTGCTGATTTAAATAAAATCCCGCCAACGCGAACTCACGGGTGTGCGGTGTCCAGTAAAATCCACCTGTCGCATGGTCGCGGTACTCGCCAGAGACTCCTGCAATTCCATTCTCTAACACGTAAGCCATCGCTGAACCGTTATAGGTGAGTAAACCGAATTCCACACCCAGTGCCCCGTTGGACTCTAACTCTTGATGCTGATAACGCGTATAGGCAGTCTGGAGTTTTACCTTTTCAAGCAGCCTTGTATTGAATCGGTACTCCATCTGCCCTTCATACCGTTGCTTGTCGAGTGCGATGTTAACACCGCTGATATGTCCTTCTGGAGAACCAGGAACGCCGTAATCTGAATGATACCTGCTGCCAGCGACACCGATGAAACCCCACGGTTTAATCAGCGAGGTACCCCCTGAAAAATTAAGATTTGAAAGGGCGGTGTTTTCGAGTACACCCACCGGCGTTTGTATATCAGATGCAAGCCGTCGATTCCATTCGACATTTCCCGCAAAATCACCCATCGGGAATGTAAAACCTGTCGTTCCCGTCAAACCTGAGTTGACAGATTCGCCTTGGAAGGTTAGATGCATATTGAGCCGTCTCGGTAGAATTTGCGGTATGTTATTGCTTTTGACATTGATGACACCGCCCAATGTACTTGAGCCGTAAAGGAGTGCACCAGGACCGCGTGTGATTTCAACGCCTTCGGCAGTCATTGGGTCAATAGATACAGCATGGTCGGCACTGGATGCGGATTTATCGCCTGTCCGTTCGCCGTTTTCGAGAATAAGCAGCCTGTCACCGCCCAATCCACGAATAACTGGACGGGCGACCGCCCGTCCCATCGTTCGTTGTGAAATCCCAGTTTCATCTGATAGCGTATCCGCCAGGGTCATCCCTAACTTCTTTTGGAGTTCGGTATCTTCTAACGCTAAATCTGTCGTTTTCTCAAATTTTGAGAGATCACCGGTCGCGTCCGTCACACGGATTGTGCCTAAACGATACGCAACTGTCTCCAATTCAACCCGAATATAAGGCGTGGCGGCATTCACATCAATGACTTGTTCAAACGGCTGATAGTCAGCCTTCGTGAACCGAAGCGTGTACTGTCCTTCAGGTACCGCGTCGAACTTAAACCGACCCTTCGCGTCGGTCTGTACGTGCTTTTCTAACCTGGCGATACGGACCGTAACCTTGGCGAGTTGAGTACCATTCCGCGCTTCAACGACCTCACCTTCCAGAGTCAGCCTTGTTTCCGAAGCACTTTCGACATCCTTGAGATAGCAGAATAGGCAACCTACTATTCCAAATACGAACACCAATAGGTGGTACCACTTTTTAAGCGGCCCTACCGTGGGAGACCTGTGTAAACAGGCACAAGTGCTTAACATGGCGTTCCCCTTATTGAACGGTTACCGGTATCAGAAGTGCTCCCGTGAAATCTGGATGGTCCCCATGAAGGAGTTGGAGTTTGATTTCCGTTGTGCCTGCCTTCAATCCCTCGAGTCCAAACCCTAATTCTTCACCGTGTTCCTCTTCACCGGGTTCCAGATGAATCTCAATAATAGCGGAATCGTAGTCCGACAAGCCCAAGCCGAAGACTTCCTCATGTCCATGTTCATCCACTGCCTCTACTTCATCGAGGTGTGCTTCGGCACCGTTTGCATCAAGAAAGACGGCATGGACCTCAATTTCTTCACCAACGGTGACGGTGAGACCGCCGTTATGTTCACCTTGAAGCTGACGATAGACCTCTTTGTCCCCGACTTCTAAAACAAAGCCGTCGACATCGGCGTGAATGGGGGCATCCACTTCGTGGTCATTCTCATCATCAACAATAGGGTTGTCATCTTCACCGCAACCGCCCATGAGGGGAAGTACAGCGACAAAGGCTAATAACATTAATCGAGAAATAGCGACAGAAAAGTCGCGTCCAAAAAGATAAGTAAACATTCGTATTCTCCAATTTTAAAAATAATTTTTTAATCTGATGACACATAGTGTGTCTATCGCTTGTAAAATAATCCAAGCTGCTATAAACATTCTGCAGAAACACCGTTTTTGCTGGGGCGTTTCTTAAGCAAATAAACGCTACGCGACTGAAGAGGTTTTGAAGTCTTCAAGGTCTCTCCGTAAAATCCAGTTCGGTTGCAAACCGAACCTACCGGGACTGGGGTTCGGTTGCAAACCGAACCTACCGGCCCCGGGTATGAGATGGTATCTCTGAAGCGCAACCTAACAGGATACGCTACAAAATCCTAACGAGAACCATTGAATACACACAATCAGGCAGCGTCTACTACAGAAGCACTATAGTATGTTGTAAAGTACAGATGTACAAAGCACGGGGCGCGTATAGCGTACCCCGCGGTCTTTGTACAATAGGAGTATAAAGGAAAAACAAAATCCGCCTGTAAATGGCAAAATTTGCTGGTTAATTGAAGAATACAGGTGGGGCACGACTTCGCGTGTTCGTGGTAAGTCTTAAAGGAAGAAAAACGGCTTCATAAAATGGGAGTGTCGTACTGAAAAGGAGAGGCGATATAAGTGCAGAGGATTCAATTTCGATACTGACGTGCTGGCTGTGAAAAAAACAGGCTGTACAGGTATCTTCGGAATGGGAATGTTCGGTATGCTCGTGTGCCAATCCCATGATACCCAGCAGCGCAACGCAGAAACATAGACCTGCTATAACGCAGATTTGCAAACTACGTCCAAATGTGAATATGTGGGGAGAAGTCGTGCCGTTTCTCATAAACCAGATCCTATGGTTATGATCAGAAGAATGACTGCAAATAAACTTGCGATAAATTATAGCACGCGATTGTGTCAATGTCAAATAGAAGTTAAAAAAGCAGTCAGCCATTAGCAGTCAGCAGCCTGTAGGTTGGGTTGAACGGTGTTGAACATTAGATGTTGGTATCCGAAGGGACAGCAAATCTCATACATCCGCTTATACATCGAGAAACATAGTGAAACCCAGCGTCATAACGCTCCATCCCGGATCCGTTTAGAAAATCGTTGGGTTTCACTGTGTTCTCAGTGTCTTGAAGTGTTCTGAAAGTTTGAATGTTCTCTGTCGAATAAGCCTGCTTTTTGAATTTCCGTTCAACCCAACCTACGATGTCGTGATGCGTTTTTTCTAAATCTGAAGCGCAACCTAACAGGATACGCTACAAAAGAGAAAACTAAATCGTCCTGCATTAATGGACTTGCACTTATCACCGTGATGCTTTATCATATTTAGTATAAAATACACAAAGGAGAAAAAATTAGATGCTAAGTGTTGATGAAGCCCGCCAACGGATGTTGGATACCATTCCAATCTTACCCTCAGAAAAGCGGGACATTCTTGAGTGTACCGGTTACGTGCTTGCAGAGGCGTTGCATGCGACAGAAAATATCCCACCATTTGACAATTCGGCGATGGACGGATTTGCCGTTCGCGCAGCCGACGTAAAAGATGCTTCCGAGCAGAATCCCGCCGTGCTTTCAGTTGTAGAGACGATCGCAGCCGGATATGCCCCAACAAAACAGGTCGCAGAAGGGCAAGCGGCGCGAATTATGACTGGGGCGATGATGCCTCAGGGGGCTAACGCTGTCATTATGCAAGAGGTGACGCAGCAAGAAGGTGATGAAGTCAAGATATTTGAAAGTATTGACACAGCTGGAAATGTCCGCTTCACCGGCGAGAGTGTTGCAGAAGGTCAGCAGGTGATGGGAAAGGGGAAGCATCTGCGTCCACCCGAAATCTCGATGCTTGCCTCTCTCAATTGCGCAGAGGTCTCGGTGCACCGACCACCGACTGTTGCGATTGTTTCGACAGGCGACGAACTCACGCCACTCGGTGAACCGCTCACTCCTGGAAAAATTCGGGATAGCAACCGGTACGGACTCTATGCACAGGTCGAAGAAGCCGGTGGTATACCCATTGATATGGGGATCGCACCGGATGACGAAGCAGAAACGGAGCGAATCTTCCGTGCCGCTCTCGCGAAAGCAGACGCACTCATCACAAGCGGCGGCGTTTCTGTCGGTGAACATGATGTCGTAAAGACCGTCTTGGCGAAATTGGGTGAGATTAACTTCTGGCGCGTCGCTATGAAACCCGGAAAACCGCAGGCTTACGGGATCGCTGACGGGAAACCGATTTTCGGACTGCCCGGGAACCCCGTCTCTTCACTCGTCGTGTTTGAACTCTTTGTCCGACCTGCACTACTCAAAATGGCGGGACATACCGAACTCTTACGTCCGACTTTCAAAGCGACCTTAACTGAAACCATCACGAATAGAGATGGACGCGTTAATTATATGCGCGCAATCCTCAAAGTGTCTGATGGAGAAATCGCCGCACAAACAACCGGACCCCAGGGGTCAGGTATCCTGCATTCCCTTGTATTGGCGAACGGTCTAATCACAATTCCAACCGCGATAACGCTACAAGCTGGCGAAAAAGTGGATGCCCAATTTCTGTTCTAAATAGGGTTTACGCAAATCACTTTGCAAGCGAGGTTTAAAACCTCGCCTGCGGTGGGGCGTATTGAGGAGTTCTCATGATTGTAGATACCCACGTTCATGTCTGGGAAATAGACCCACCGAAATATCCTGTCGGTCCGACGGCACCGACTTGGAACGCCTATCCAGATGAACCCGGCACGGCTGATGAACTCTTAGCAGAGATGGACGCGCACGGTGTAGACTGGACGGTATTGGTGCAAACGAGTTGGTCCACTTGGGATAATGGATACATCGCGGATTCTGTGGCGCGTTTTCCGAACCGGTTCATCGGACATGGATTGATTGATCCACAAGACCCGGACAATGCAGCCCGAGTCCGCTATTGGATGAAAGCGCGCGGTCTGGTCGGTTTCCGCTTCCATCCGATGTACTATCCCGATGAAAAGATATTGCTAACCGAACAAAACAGACCGATGTGGGAGGAGATCGCCGCACTCGATGCAATCATCCAATTTCATCTTCGCGCCGAGTTCGCGGATCAGGTCGCCGGCATCGCGCAACAGTATCCACACTTGACGCTTATCCTTGACCACATGGGGTATCCGCAGGTAGATGCCGACGCGGCAGCGTTTCAACCGATCGTGGACCTCGCGCAATACGACAATGTACATCTCAAATTATCGGATGTCGCCGGACGTTCAGATCAAGATTTTCCATACACAGATGTCCACCCTTTCATTGAAAAATTGCTTGCAGTGTTCGGCGCGGAACGGACAGTCTGGGGAACAGGATACCCAGGGCATCACAGACAGAAGCACAACTGGCCCACGCTGAAACAGGAACTCCGTCTGATTCGGGAGGGACTTCCATTCCTGACAGACGACGACAAGGAACAGATTCTCGGAGGCACCGCTGCAAGAATATGGAATTTACCGTCCTAAAGTCGTCTTTAGCCATGAGAACAATCGAAATGTCTTGGGGAGAAATGGCTTATGGCGATTCGGGGAATCTGCCACCGCCTCTAATTTTCTTACACGGCACTGGCTGTGATGCTTTAGACTGGATGCCGGTGACCGACGGATTACCGCACAACCAACGTTTCATCGCACTCGATTTTCGGGGACACGGACAGAGTACAGTCCCGACGCAACCGTTCACGCTAACAGACCTTGCTGAAGATGTCTTGCACCTTGCAGACCATTTGAACCTTCAAGCGTTAGTAATCGTCGGACACAGCCTTGGCGGTATGGTGGCGATGGAGATCGCTCGGCGTTCACCCCGTGTTGTCGGACTTGTGCTATTGGAGGGGTGGACGAGCCTTTCGTCCGCCGGAAGTTCTTTCGATGCTGGACGGTTTTACGGCGCATTGTCTGAGACAGGGATTGCGGAGATTCAGCAGAAATCTAAGGCGACACGCAGTCGTTTTCAATCTGAAATCTGGAACCATTTTTGGGAGTCTGTTACGGCGTTCGATGCCTATACTTATTTACACCATGCAGGCATCCCGATTTGGGAAGTCTTTGGCGGTATGGGGCGGAATGCACTAACAAAAAAGAAGTTGCGCATTCCGCCGAATCCGAATATCCGGTGGGTGTGGATCCCTCATGCTGGACATTACCTACCACACGAATGTCCAGATGAGGTCGCCGAAGTTATAGACACACTCGGTATACCATAGTTTTTAAGCCTGCGTTTCAGGAATTTCGACCGGCAGATCCAGCCGGTCACCCCACTCTTTCCACGAACCTATGTAGTTGCTGATTTTGGGGTATCCCAACAGCCGCAACGCCAAATAGGTTTGCGAAGAGCGGTATCCGCCCTGTCAGTAGCACATGATCTGCTTTTCGGGTGTAATACCGACGGCTTCGTACATCTCGCGGAGTTCATCGGCGGGTTTAAAAGCACCCGTTTCGTCGAGGTTATTGAGCCATTCAATATGGACAGAACCCGGAATAGCACCGGCGCGTTCTGCCCGCGCCACCCGGCCATAATGTTCATCGTCCGTCCGTGTATCGAGAGGCACAAAATCGTCTCGGTTTAAGAGGACACGGATGACATCTGCATCCATGTGTGTGTTGTGCTGTGCATTTATCGGAAACGGTGGTACCTCTGGCGGTTCTGCCCCCGCGGTGCTGACTGGACCTTCAACCGCTAACCACGCCTTGAAACCGCCATCCAACAGACGGGTTTCGGGGTGCCCTAAGTACTCACAGAACCAAAATCCGCGCGATGCCCTAGTCCCTGATATATCTTCATACCATATAATCGGTTTCGCTGGGTCAAGCCCGCGTTGCTGAAACAGGTACGCGATCATCCACATAAAGGCATCATAAGTCTCTTTGCGGGTATCAATGAGGCTCAGCCCGAACAGGTCTAAATGCAACGCCCCAGGAATATGTCCCCGAATATATTCATAAGCCGGTCGCGTATCGACAATACAAAATTTGTTGAGCGTGCCTTTCAATTCGGCAGCGGAGATAACCAGTTGCGGATTGTCATAGCCTTTATAGGCTTCCATTATCTATTGACTCCTTTCTTGTTAGGACTTACGCATACGGCTCTTTATGTACCACAAACTGTTAGTTTGTGACACAAAAACGCTGAATTTTACGAAAAATTTCACCTAACACAACGATTTACATCTAAAAATGCGTAAGTCCTGTTTGTTAGGGGTACGCCCTACACTGTTTTCGGTTTCCTTCTTACAATTTTTATCGATTTCCATCTGCCAGTATGATACCACAACCACATCGCGATCCCTTGCACAATGTTCGAGAGTGCGATCCCTATCCAAACGCCGTTGAGTCCGATCAGATGTGAAAGTATGATGACCAGACCTAAACCGACGACGAGTTGTGAACCGAGTGTAATCACCATTGGTGAGAACGTGTCCCCGGCACCGTTGAGTGCTTTCCCTAAGACTAGCGAAAAGGCGATAAACCCGAATGTCGGTGCCAGAAACCGTAGGTAGACAGTCCCGATTTCAATAACCTCCGTATCTGGTGTAAAAATCCGAATGAATGTCTCAGGAAAAACGAGGAATATCGCGCCGATGACCGCCATAATTGCGGCACCTAAAATGTTTGCGACGCGCGCGGCCCTTTCGGCACGATCCACCTGATTCGCCCCTAAATTTTGTCCGACTAAGGGTGCGACGGAGTTCGCGATGCCGAAGCCGGGATTCATCACAAGAATCCGGAGACGCATACAGATTGTATACGCAGCAACAACCGTCTTGCCGTACGGTCCTATGACCCATAGGAAACCGAGCCTCGAAAAATGCCGCCAGAACCCTTGCATGGAACTGTAAACGCCGAGCCGTAAAATGGCGAGCATCTCTGTGAGATCTGCCCGAAACTGAACGCTTTTTAACGATACGGGTGCTCTGCCTGTCCAACATAGATAGAGGAGGACAACTACACCGACACCGCGCCCGATTAACGTTGCATACGCAGAACCCGCCACACCGAGTTTCGGGAACCCCCATAACCCGAAAATTAACAAAGGATCAAGGACAATATTGATCACAGTTGAGAAAATCAGCACGAGCATCGGGGTGAACGCGTCTCCACCGGCGCGGAAAATGGAACCGAGGGTCATTGACAAAAACATTGTACTGATACCGATCAGGACGATGTGCATGTAGGTTGTACCGAGCGTCAGAACTTCCGGGTCAACCATTCGGACAGCAAGCAATCCGGGTTTAGCTAAAGGATAGCCGACAAGCGTAACGCAGATGGAAAAGAAGACGGCTAACAGGATTGACTGTATCACAATGTGTTCGGCTTGGGTACGGTCCCGCGCACCTAAATATTGTGCGACCATGATCCCCGCGCCCGTCGAAATACCGAGCGAAAAAACACCGATGAGTCGGAGCAAATTGCCGCTCACACCGACAGCAGCGATCGCACCCGGACCGAGCCTACCAACGAAGATCATATCGATGATATTGAAGGCATCTTGGAGAATGTAACTCAGTATTATCGGTCCCGCGAGCCGCAGAAGATGCTTCAGCAGACTCCCTTGCGTCAAATCGCCCCGTGCTTCTCTCATATATTTATGTTGCGGCTCCTGCGTAGTCGTGTTCGGTTCTGCCAACGAAGTCTCAATGGTAGGTATAGCATCAATCTGGTGCATAATAGCAGAATTTCGCTTGACTGTCAAATTAAAACCGAGTTCGCCCCGATTCAGTCTATCTTGTAAATCTTAGCGCAGCGGGTTTATAGCATTTTTCTTTGACAGAATTACCAAAACTTGTTATAATACTCTAAATAATACTCTAAATTTTTATTCGGAGGAAAAAAGATGAGGATCTCAATACTGGTTTGTAAATTTTTTGTGAGTGTGGTGGTCTGTCTCTTCGCAGCACAACTGATGCTGTTTGCCCCGTTTGCTTCGGCTGATTTAGCAGACGGACTTGTCCTTCATCATTCCTATGACGAAGGAAGCGGCACACACGCTGCGGACTTGAGCGGAAATGGACACGACGGTGTTATTGACAATCCGCAATGGGTCGCAGGAAAATTCGGGAACGCGCTCTATTTCGGTGGTGAAGGGAGTGACGCGTTTGTAACTGTCGAAAGTAGCCCGCTTCTGAACGTAAATGAATGTACCTTTATGGCATGGATCAATGCTGACAATTGGGACGGCACGCGCCAGATCGTCGGTAAATCTGTCCACGGCGGTTGTGCCGGTAGAACACAGTATGGTCTCTTTAGCGAGGGCGGTACGTTTAAGCTCCGATTTGAAACCTCAAACGGTAGGGCAGATATTGCTACAGACCTACCGCCAACCGGCGAATGGGTTCATGTCGCTTTCACAAATGACGGTTCAACAGCGACGATATATGTCAATGGTGCCTCCGTTATGGAAGGCGAAGTTCCGGGTGAATTGAATGCTAACGAGGACCCGTGGCGGATCGCTCAAGATTGTGATCGACTTAACTATGTCTTCGCAGGTGCTATTGATGAAGTACGTCTCTGGGACCGTGCTTTGAGTGCATCAGATATTGCTGTCCTAAAAGATATGCCGACGGCTGTTGAGGCGCGAGCGAAATTAGCCACCACTTGGGGCGAACTCAAATCTGATCGCTAAAATGTTGTTTCCGCGCGCTTTCCGCGTACACACGCGCTTTTTCTAAGGTTATTTTTGCGCAATTGGGTTGGACGAGGCATCTTGTCTCGTCCTCTCACGCGTTTATGAGATGTCTTTCAGCCGCCGCCATAGGTGTCAATTTAAGTTCTGTAGAAGCCGGTTCGGTTGCAAACCGAACCTACCGGGACTCGGACCGACTGGTAATTCGGCGAGGTTATAAACCTCGCCTGCAGGGGCCCCTTAGTAGGGGAGAAAAAGATGTTTTGGGATGAAATTAAAAAACACTACGAGGCAGGTTCCGCACACCAATTTCTACTCCATTTTAATGTAGATGATCTGCTATACGATGAAGTCTACGGCTACTTGCCTACCGTAAACTATCTCATGGAACAACTCAATATGTTGGGTTGCGATTTCGTCCTCGGATATAATATGGCACGAGGCGTTTATCGTTCTACTATTGGGCAGTGGCGCAATAGACAGAAAATGCTCAAACTTATTCCACAAGACCATAAGGAAGATGAATCGGAGAATCGCCGTCCGAGAATTAATTCTCGGATGGCGTTCGATAAACCGCATGAGGATCCGTTCTTTAACATGGAAGCGATGCCTTCCCAAGAGTTAAGGCAAAGATTAAAGCGTCTGATCGGGCAACCGAGAACGAAAGTCGGTTTGGTGATTGATATGCTGGAGCAGCTCACGCCGAATCATTCTTCCCTAACCGATGCTGTTGGTGATGAAACACAACTCTTGTTTAATCAGATCCAAAATTGGGCATCCGATCTTGAAGTGCGAAGACACAGACATGTTATTCTGCTTGTCACTCGCAACACATCCGATATACATCCGAACCTTACCGTGCAACCCGAAATCCCGATGGTCGTAATTCCGTTTCCGGACTATGAGGAACGCTTGCGGTTTATTGAACGTCTTCATGATGTTGCTGAGGGTGCATCGCAGATGCGTAAAACGCTCGGTAATAATCGCGAACGTGAAGCCTTAGCACGCGAAACGATAGGGTTGAATCTGCTCGGTGTCCACGACGTTGTCCAACAAGCCGTCGCTGCGGAGCAGAAGGCAGGGGGTGAACCGGTGCTGAGATACCGGCGTGAGAGTATCAGGACATTCAGTCATGGTGTACTTGAACTCGGTGAAACACACCCGGGACCCTCTGACGACGGTTGGTATGTTATGCGCGTGATTAGAGATATAGCAGACGGTTTGAAAAATCAGGACCTCCGACGCGTGCCGCGAGGGGTGCTATGCCTCGGTCCACCTGGAACCAGTAAGGCTTATGCCGCACGGGTCCTTGCAGGTGAGGCGAACATGCCCCTTGTCCAACTCCGCTACGCCAACCAGGTCGGTGAAGTAACAGTCAGTATCAATGAGAATGGGAACTCTTATGAACGGAACTTAACCGCTGCCCTCAATTATATCCGCAGCATCGCACCAACAGTCGTTTTTATGGATCAAATTGAGCAGGCATCTCCGCATACAGCAATGCACCCAGATGAGCTCAACCAAACGATGCCGCACGCGCTTCTAAATGCTATCAGCGACGCATCACTGCATGGTCTGGTGATTTGGGTCGGCGCATCGCAGCGACCAGACTTGATGCCACCGATTTTTCGACAATACGGGATTTTTGATACCAAGCTAATCATGTTACCCCCTAACGGCGGTGGCAGAACCATAATTCTAAGGATATTTTGTCAAGGACAGACATCAGGGAACATCAATTTCCAAGCACTCGTCGGCGGTTCAGAGACAGACGGATTGACTTGGCGGGACCTGTTTCTGATCGTTCAACGGGCAAGTAACTTGGCAAAACGGAACAATCGAGATAGGTTTACTGAAAACGACTTACGTCAAGCACTCAATGACTTTGTACCAGATTATTCACGTGAGATGCAAACCTTCATGGGGTTATTGGCGTTACGAGAGGCGAACTCACGCATGATGGTGCCAGACGGACTACTGCCAGAATACCAAGAATTTGTGGAAGGAAACCGAATTGACAAAACAGGGATTAATAAGCGGTTGATGGAACTAAGCAATCAACTCGGCTTGCACGATTGATCCCCGGAAACGAAATCGCGAACGACAAAGAAACGTCTGAATTTTGTCGTCAAACTAATTTTCTTGACAGATGTTTCTGTTTCTGTTAGAGTATCTTATCTTTCAAAAAATATAAGGAGGAATCTCTGACATGAAATTGGCTATCTGTTTATTATGCATTACATCCGTTTTGGTGCTAACGCCGCTGGTGATGGCGGTCGGTCCAGACGATTTTCTCGATGGTTTGGTGTTATATCACCCTTATGATGACGGTGATGGCGACACAGCTGAAGATTTGAGCGGAAACGAACACGAAGGTGTCATTGACAACCCGAAATGGGTTGATGGGAAATTTGGGAAGGCACTTGAATTTGATGGTACCAGCACTTTCGTTACTGTTGAGAGTACGCCTGAACTCAACGTGGATGCATGCTCGTTTATGGCGTGGATTAACGCCGAGCATTGGGACGGCGTGCGCCAGGTCGTCGGTAAATCTGTTCACGGCGGTTGCGGCGGTAGGGTTCAATACGGGTTGTTTAGTGAAGGTGGTGTCTTCAAACTTAGACTCGAAACGGAAGCTGGACGCGCAGATATTTCGACCGATCTGCCTGAGACCGGAGAGTTCGTCCATATCGCTTTCACTAACGATACAGACACCGCACATATCTACATTGATGGCGAATCCGTCGTCGATCAAGCCGTACCTGGTAAGCTCGGGGCAAACGACGATCCGTGGCGGATTGGACAGGATTGCGACCGTGCGCAATACATTTTTGCTGGTATTATTGATGAGGTACGCCTCTGGAACCGCGCACTGAGTGAGGAAGAAATCAATACGTTCATGGATCAGGGTGTAGATGCACTCGCTGTTGAGGCGACAGGGAAACTTTCGACAACTTGGGGGCGCCTTAAGGCAAGTTTGCAGTAACACGTATTGTTTGATATAGTCAGGACTTACGCAATTTTGAGTGTAGGCGGTTCTGTCATAAGAAATTTTTCGGAAAACAGAGTGTTTTTGCAGCACAAACTAACAGTTTGTGGTACAAAAGCGCATCATACGTAAGTCCTAATAGTTTCAAATTAACGGGCTGATTGGATCGTAGGGGCGCGGTTACCGCGCCCCTACGATGAATTTGTCCTAAAATCAGAATTGACACAAAGCACTATTTTATTGGCGAGGTCTCAACCTCGCTATTTTCAAGTTTTGAGGGCACTTCTTAAGGGTGCCTACCTATTTAAAAAAATGCCTGAAATTTCAGAGACAATTTCGTGTAGAAATTGCGACACACAAATCCCAACGCAGACATTCGTCAAAAACCTGAAAGTGTGTCCACACTGCGATTATCACCACTACATGAGTGCTTACGATCGACTCAGCCTCATCGTGGATACAGATAGTTTCGAGGAATACGACGCGAATCTCTATTCTATTGATTCGCTGGAGTTCCCCGAATACCCGGAGAAACTCGAAAGGGATGTCGCAAAAACCGGACTCAGGTCCGAGATGCTCTCCGGGATCGCTGAGATTGGTGGTTACCGGACAGCCATCGCGATTGGAGATGTCGGATTTATTGGCGGCACGTGCGGTTCTGTCATCGGTGAAAAAGTCACCCGGTGTATTGAACGCGCCCTCGAAAACAAATTGCCGTTAGTGGTGGTTTCTGTCAGTGGCGGTATGCGGATGCAGGAGGGGACGCTCGCCTTGATGCAAATGGCGAAAACCGCTGCCGCTTGTGCTGAATATGCCAAAGAAGGTGTTTTTTATATCTCTATTGTCACCGATCCCACGTTCGGGGGTGCCACTGCAAGCTATACATCGCTCGGGGACGTAATTATCGCTGAACCTGGAGCGCGGATCGGCTTCGCAGGCCCGTTAGCCGTCGCCAGTCTCCGAGAAGAGCTGCCTGAAAACTTCCAAAAGGCGGAGTCCCTATTAGCACATGGCTTCATCGACACTATCGTCCACCGCGCTGATATGCGGCAACTGCTGACCGATCTCATCGATTTCGCCTCTTGATGAAACAATCTTCCCGCTGAAAATAAAATTCGTCCCATATATGACATAAATCGTCTAATTAAGAGCGTATGAAACCGTTATCAGCATGCGTCGTTAATAGACATTATAATGATTTAGTTGTAAGTTTTAGTTGGTCTATGTTAGACTAAGAACAAATAACCGATAGGAGACCAACTGATGATGCGTTATGAAACACTCAAGGATAAACCGAAACAACTTCTGTCGCTGACAGGT
>JAJEEK010000039.1 GCA_022821065.1 Candidatus Poribacteria bacterium | reverse complement strand
CTGCATGGATAGGGTGGATACCAGAAGTCCCCGAAGTGAAGTGCGAAGAACACACGCAAGAAGCCTTACTGAAAACTCTCGTACACGAATTGCATGAGGCTTTAGAAGCCGAGCAGGAAGCATGGGAGAAGCAGTTTGAGGAAGATGTGAAAGCTGGGCATCTGGATTATCTCTCTGAAAAAGCTGCCGCGAATTTTCGAGCGGGCAGATACTATGAGATAGAAAAACTCCAGGAACTATTAGAAGAATAGTTCGACGGAATTGAAATTCTTCTTTGCGACAAATTGCTTATGAATAGCGGTCTCGGCATTCTAAAAGAAATACCAAGACGAAAAAGGAGATTGTGCCCTGGTCAATACGAATCTGTAAGGGATATCGGGCAGTCGCACGCGAAGAAGAGAACGCTTTCGTCTGGTTTTGGGTCGGCAAACACGACGAGTACATGAGGCGGATCCGGTAACCGAAACGCAACCCCTCTTTTACTTTGTGGCGGAAAAAGTTGAAGTCCCGCCATTTTGATCTGAAATGCGGAATTTCGACAACGGGAGGGAAAATAGTGGTAGACTTTAGCGACGTTCTTAGCAGCACAGCGAATTTGCAAGTACAAGCACATTGGGAACCAATCGCGGATGCTACGTACAACTTGCATCAGCTAACACAAGAACAGTTTGATAGGCTCAAGGCACGGTGGCCAGAAACAGTAAATATGGAGTGGGAACAGGCGTTAGAACTTTTCAATCCTAAACCTGCCTATCCATTGAGGAACTACAGCCAAACTGACTTTCAAGTTTTTCTGCCGCCTTCGACTGCTAATGTGGGCGATGTTTGGGAACTTGACTCGGAAAAGATTCTCCCATTCTTCCGCCAGTTTCACCCAGGGGCAACAACGGAGATCACCGTCTCTTCTCACAGAACACCTAAATCTGATGGGGCGAAAGCGTGTTTACGGGCGATTTCACCAAACTATGCGGAAATTGTTTTACGAATTCATGCACAGTTCATGTTGGACGCAGCCAGTGTCCGTTTGTTACCAGGCCAGTTTGCAGGGCGATTGGTACTAAACCGAACGGAAGGCGTGGTTGTCGAGTTTTCTTTGGCTCTTCCATCACGTAATAGCAATGTAGATGTTAACGCGTTCAGAGCAGCAGACGTGGCTTTTATTCCCCGCATGGAACTCTCTACATTATCAAGGGGGCTATCTACACATGAGATAACATGGGAAACCGCTATTACTGAAGAAGAAACCCGCAAAAAATTAGCGATTGCATTCTACAGGTTTGCTGAAATTGAGTGGACACCGATTGAAGATACAGTTGAACTCGCGAAAAGAACAAACCGTCCCATCCACGCGTTAGTTTTATTTGGTACGCTTGATGATGAATCCTGCTGAGGGACAGGTAAAAGTTTGAGAGCGGGTCCGCTCTCCTCAGCGAGAGTTATCAAGTTGCTTAACACACGGTTTGTGAATACATGGGTTTTACTCAGAGAATTACCGGATCTTCAGGACGGTGCCAAAGGGGCTGCTGCAGCTGCCTTAGCGACAAAACTCCAAAAACACTTTGTTTATCCTGTTGATCCCATGATTCTAACACCCGAATTAGCGTTTATCCAGAATCTACCGACAAACGAGTTTATCAAGTCCTTTCCAATCACTAAAGAACGGAAATCCGAATATTTTAGGTGGCTAAAGTCATCTTTAGCACAAGTAGATAAACACTAAAAAGGAGTTTGGATATGATAACGAAAATTGAAAAAATCTTCCGGTCACCCTATGCCGTGCCGAACGGCTTACAAGTCACAGACGAAGGTCTGTGGATTGTTGACCAGATTACCGATAGAGTCGCACTGGTCGAAATCACTGCAGACCCGGACTATACCGTACCGAAACTCATCCGAGACATTCCGAGCGAATCCTCCAACACGAGCGGGATGACCTTCGGTGAAGGCGCGCTCTGGTTAGCCGCAAACGGTTCAGGAGAACGCTGGAGAGCCGTCCGAGATACAGATGCCGAGACAGGCGAGATTTTCAAAGTCGATCCCGCTACCGGCGAAACCCTCGGACGATACCCGATACCCGATGGCGGCGGCACACACGGTGTCGAATACGACCACTACGATGAAGGACATATCTGGGTCCAAACGCTCAAGAATCAAGTCACACATAAGATGAGAACTTCGGATTGGTCTATACAAAAGACGCTGCCGTTGCCCCATGGACGCGGACACGGCATGGTGCGCGTTGAAGATGGACTCTGGTCAACTCACACTTCTGATAGGGTCATCGTCAAACTCGATCTTGAAGACGGCACGCCGCTTGATGTGATTGAGGTGCCTGAAGATTGCCCCGAACCGCACGGCTTATCCATCTACGGCGACGATTTTCTCTACTGCGATGCCGCCTCCGGATGGATAGCAAAAATTACACGGTAAAGCGGCTATCACTAACAAAAGTTTTTTGATAACAACTCGCTACCCTCTGGAATATTCCAAGTGAGAGAAGATTGTTACAAAGCATCTCTTTAACTGATAACTGAAAACTATAAACAATGATACATATTCCAATTTTACGCGCCGGACGTTTTTACAGAAGTCTGAACACCGTCCGCGTACCACATATCAAAACTGGTGAACCCTTAGTCGAGGTAAGCCAAGCCAACAGAGGCTTGATAGCGAAGGACCTCGTTGACATCGCACTCCAAAAAGATGTGCTCACACAACGCCCTATCGCCGAATTGATTTCTATCTGTAAAGAGGCAGCGCGCCTTTTCGCAACGGCACCGCTGCCACTCGATGGAACCGAGCAATCCCCGACGGATTACATCCAACAGGTCTCTGGAACAACCGGCTTACCCGAAGCACTCTGTCAACAGAACCTGCTCAAGATTCAGGGTGTCATGGAAAACATTGATACTGTTTTAGACGGACTCACCCGCGGGCTTGATTTACAAGTACTTGACACCGGATGGGGGGTTCAAGACAGACGTACATTGAGTTACGTCTGCGAAACGGATTCATTGGGTGCTATCCTACCGAGCAATTCGCCGGGTGTCCATTCGTTATGGGTGCCTGCTATAGCGTTGAAAGTCCCTGTCGTCCTAAAACCGGGGCGCGAGGAACCGTGGACACCCTACCGGATCGCGCAGGCGTTTATCGCAGCGGGCGCACCAGCAGAGGCGTTCAGTTTCTACCCAACCGATTACAGCGGTGCCAACGAAATCCTGACCCGATGTGAACGTTCTATGCTTTTCGGGGGCGGTTCAACCGTTGCACCATGGGTGAACACACCACGCGTCGAAATCCACGGACCGGGACGCAGCAAAATCATCATCCACGAAGAAGCGCAAAACAATTGGGAGCAGTACCTCGATCTCATCGTGGAATCAGTCTCCAAAAATGGCGGTCGCTCCTGCATCAACGCCTCTGGCGTGTGGGTAACGGCACACGGACGCAAGATCGCCGAAGCGTTAGCAGAACGCTTGGCACGCATCGATCCGAAACCGCTCAATCATCCACAAGCAGGAATCGCAGCATGGGCAAACCCGAAGGCAGCACACGGTATCTCATCGCTCATAGACCAACACCTCAAGGAACCCGGTGCAATAGAACTAACAACCGGTGATCGAGTCGTCGAATTAGACGGCTGCACCTTCCTCAGACCGACTGTGATATGGTGCGAAGACCCAGAACACCCGTTAGCGAACACCGAATTCCCGTTCCCGTTTGTGAGTGTCGTGGAAGTGCCACCGACGGAATTAGTCGAAGCCATCGGCGCAACACTGGTCGCCACCGCGATTACAGAGGATACATCGCTCACGCAAGACCTCATAGCAACACCGCTTATTGACCGACTCAATTTAGGCGCGATCCCGACAAACCAGATATCTTGGGACAGTCCACACGAGGGAAATCTGTTTGAACATCTCTATCGGCAGCGTGCTTTTCAGCACGCGTAATGTTCTAACAAACCTGAAGGAAATTCACAATGACCGATACCCCGAATGTTATTCTCATCTTCGCGGACGATCTCGGACGTGGTATGCTCAGCTGCTACGGACAGCAACACTTCGAGACCCCAAATATCGACCGCCTCGCAAACGAAGGCATGAGATTCAACCAC
The DNA here is from genome assembly GCA_022821065.1 of Candidatus Poribacteria bacterium. GTDB lineage: Bacteria > Poribacteria > WGA-4E > WGA-4E > WGA-3G > WGA-3G. The sequence continues at coordinate 32,050 of JAJEEK010000039.1, read as the reverse complement.
GCCTACGGGTGCGCCTTCTGTGCACCGTCCCGTGCCAGTATGCTGACAGGTATCCACGACTGCCATCAAGGAAGATGGACATATACCAAAGCAGGCATCTATGAAAGCATCAGCACAGGCGAAACGACACCAAGCGAAATTTCGGAATTGATTCATACCACTGGACTCCAAGCGGGGCCCGACGATGTCTTTTTGGCAGAAATCGCAGCGCATGCGGGTTATACCACCGGACAGATCGGGAAACTCGAATGGGGGTTTGCCACAACAGCGGAACGTATCCACCGACACGGATGGCAATACCACTACGGTTATTACGACCACCAGCGTTGCCACGGCTTCTATCCGCCTTTCCTCTTTGAGAACGGGGAATTGACGAACATTCAGGGAAATACACACGCCGACTGCGGGAAACATCCAAACTCGGAATCTGACGAGAATATGGAGATTCGCCGGAACCGTCAAGGAAAAGCGGTATATTCTCAAGACATCTTCAACGATAAAATCATTGAGTTCCTCCGCAACCATCGCGATGAACCTTTTTTCCTCTACCACCCGTCGCAGTTACCGCACGGACCGATCTCCGTTCCTGACATACACCCATCCCTCAAACAAGCTTCCGAATTGACGACGTATGAAAAAGAATACGCCTCTATGATCCTAAAGTTGGATGAAACCGTCGGCATCATCTTGGACGAACTCGAACAACTCGGAATCGATGACCGCACGATGATCGTCTTCTCATCTGATAACGGACACGAAGTGTATTACCGCCAACAAGGAAGAACAACAGGGCGGCAAGCCGATTTAGAAGGGAACCCACTTGACGACATCACAACGAAATTCTATTCGGAGACCGGTGGCGATGTGTTCGACGGAAACGATGGTATGGCAGGATTGAAGTTTTCAAGTTGGGAAGGTGGCACACGAATCCCGTACATGGTCCGCTTTCCCGGACAGATTACACCCGGCGGTACGTCCGACCACATGCTCACAAACTATGATCTAATGCCGACCCTCGCGGATTTCATCGGGACAGAAATTCCCGAAGACAAAGACGGCGTATCGTTCTTACCAACGTTGCTCGAAAGGCACGAAGACCAGCAACACCACGAGTGGGTCATATATGCCTCTCGACTCGGTCCGGCACTCGTAACGGCAGACGGTTGGAAACTACGGTATATCAACCGCACAGACAGTTTTCAATTATATAATCTTCCCAACGACTACCGCGAGGAGAACGACGTTTCAGCCGATCATCCCGACCTCGTTGCCCGACTCAGTGCTTGGATGCTCAGGGCATGTGATGGCGATTATCAAAACGGCACACCCGGCGCACATCTCGCCGAGTATCCGGACGAAGATTGACTTGACCTTCCGAATTTCAACACATCAGAAAGATAGGACTTACGCATGATGCGCTTTATGTACCACGATGCACTTCGCATCTGGGTGAGTACACCGCAAAACTGTTAGTTTGTGACACAAAAACGCTGGATTGGACGAAGAATTTCATCTAACAGAACGGTTTACACCCTAAATTGCGTAAGTCCTGAAAGGAATGTTTTATGCTTATCATTGATGCACACCTTGATCTATCCATGAATGCCTTACAAGGCAACCGAGACCTGCTGAGCTCCGCCTATACAATCCGCACCCAAGAGGCACGGACATCCGGTAAAGGACGCACGCAAGGCACCGTCGCACTCCCAGAGATGCGTCAAGGACGTATCGCCGTGAGTTTCGTTACACTATTCGCACGTTCGACCGGTAGACCCTCCCCACATTCGGATTTCGCTTCACCTGTCCAATCCTACGGCATCGCACAAGGACAACTCGCTTACTATCGTGCCTTGCAAGAAATTAACTACGTCCGTATTATCACGAACCGAGAACAATTAGATAGACACATCAACGCTTGGCAGAAGTGGGAAAGCACGGCAATAGGCGATGCAAGCGACTACGATAATGCCCCCGCCTTGGGATTCGTCATTAGTATGGAAGGTGCAGACCCGATTCTCTCTCCGACACAATTAGAGACTTGGCATAATGACGGGTTGCGACTGCTCGGACTGACGCACTACGGTCCCGGACGCTACGCCGGTGGCACCGGCACAGAGATCGGATTAACCGAACTCGGTCGTCCACTGCTCGCCGAAATGGAACGTTTAGGCGTTATTCTCGACCTCACGCACTGCTCCGATCAGGCGTTCTGGGAGTCTCTGGATCACTACAACGGATTAGTTCTCGCAAGCCATAATAACTGCCGCGCACTGGTCCCCCATCAACGCCAGTTCAGCGACGAACAATTAAAGGCAATCTTTGAACGAGATGGTGTCATCGGTGCCGCTTTCGACGCATGGATGCTCCAACCGGGCTGGATTACTGGCGAAACGCCGAACGACAAGGTTACCTTGAGCAATGTCGTTGATCATATTGATTATGTGTGTCAATTGGCGGGTAACACTCGGCACGCTGCGATTGGTACAGACTTGGATGGCGGTTATGGACGGGAGCAGTCCCCCAGCGACTTAGATACCATCGCCGATCTCCAGAAGATACCGGGTATAATGTCAGACCGCGGCTATAGCGACGACGACATCGCCACCATCATGCACGGCAATTGGATCCGCTTCTTACGCGACGCATGGAGTTAACGGACTTACAAACCACTCCTATGAACAGATTTATTGCATGGTAATCATTTCAATTTTATGTTACAATTACCAGAGATGCAAAATATTTACAATTGCATGTCGCTCTCTTTGAAACACGAGGAGGATTACAATGCCGTATCCGAATTATACACCTGAATCCGTCACTGCTCGCGGCGAAGAAATATATCAACAGCAGATACGACAGAAAGTTGAACCAGAACACAAAGGCAAGTTCTTGGTGCTTGATATTGAAACTGGCGACTACGAAATTGACGCTGAAGACTTGGAAGCAACAATGCGCCTGCTTGCCAAGCACCCCGAAGCTGTCACTTACGGTCTTCGGATTGGATACCCAGCTGCCTACGGCATCGGTTTTAACTTTACGGCATACACAAAATGATTATTGGAAAAATTAGAGCCGATCAGGAAGCTGTTATTGAATTAGAAGTTGTTGGGTTAAATCACCGCGAAAAGGTTGAAGTCGTTATTGATACTGGTTTCACAGGTTATTTAATGCTGCCATCAGATTTGATTAAACGTCTCGGACTTCAACTGATCGGTAACCGTCGTGCTATTCTCGGTGATGGAAGTCCAGTCAGTTTTGATCTGTATCTTGCCAAAATCGTATGGCACGGCAAAACACGTGATGTTCCCACGCTCGGAGCCAAACATGACGGTGCGCTACTCGGCATGTCAATGCTTTCTGGAAGTCGTGTAGTATTAGAGGTTGTCCCAAATGGCACCGTAACAATCGCACCTTTGACGTAACTTTAAGAATTGCACGAGAAATGCCATACCCCTTAATAACCCTACAAATTTGGGTTGCATTAGAAATTAAATTCGCGTATAATTTACCATGTTAAGACAAACAATAAAATACCTTACATCATCTGCTCAATTTGTGTAAGTAGAAAATAAAAAAATGGCAACGGAGAAATCATGAAAATCAACATTCAAAACAAAAACTTCACTATTTTGGAGATTCAAGGAAGAGTTATCGGGCAAGATGCTTTAGTACTCAAAACCCTGCTTGAAGAACATATTCAAAAACTTGAGGCGCAAGACGGAATACCTACACTGATCTTCGATATGGCAGGCGCAGAGACAATGGATAGTGCTGGATTAGGGGTTCTCATCACCACCAGTACACAAATCCGTCAAAACGGTGGACGGACGGCACTCGTTAACGTCAATAGAGGTATCAGACGTATGTTGATCCGGACAAATCTAACATCACTTTTCGAGTTTCCCAAAAACCTCGCCGAGGCCATCGCTAAGAGTTTTAATTAGACAGCACTTGGAAAAGAAAAAAAAATAACACTTACTCTGTGTACCCCGTTCTGTCCGTATTTCCGCCATATTTCAGCGCGTAGATCAATAGGTTCGACATAAACCGATAGACATCCGTCGAACGTCGGAGCCGTAACATCGTCCGGCTTTCGATCTCCGCAGTTTCCATCGCGCACAGATAGTCCTTGCGGTTGTAAACCACTGCTAACCGATCGTCGATGATAATCCCTTTCTGAAAACGGAATTGCGTCGGTTGTGCGTTGTTCTCATTGCCCCAGAACACGTCGCCTCCGTTTGGCGGTTTCGGCAGGTGGAAATAGATACTGTAGAGTTCATGGTCGTGCGGTAGAATCTCCAACGGATAGTCTGGAAAAATATCATTGAGCTCATCGGCGACGATATGTGCAAAAAGTCCGTTGAAACCGCAATCGTCAAAAAACAGCATACCCTCTTTTTCAAGGATATACTCCCGAAGTGCGACCCGTTCTTCCGGTGTGAAACCCGTCTGCAATGGACCGTCCTTGGCAAGCCCACGCCCTACAGTAATATCCTTATCGTGCCCCGTCATAATGATTAGAGGCGCATCCATGATTTGCGGATCAGTGAGTCGTAGGGCACCACCAGCGAAATCCATGTCCGCCCGAATCGGAGTGTGATCCGCCAACCACTTGATGAGTGACGGGATCGCCGTCGGGTCCTGCCACCAATCCGACAGCGAGTGTTTGAGGCGAATGAGTCGGACATGCCCGCGAATTTCGTCCCCCGCCCCTTCAAGAACACCGCCTAATTTCTCCTTCGGTATTTTCACGAGATTCCGTAATACAATATCAGCACCATCATCTAACCCGGTTGTCGCTAAAGACGCATCAAGGAATCCTGAGAGTCCGGTGTCGGCAGTCCCTGTCCCTCTATCTCTTACTATAGGCGATGCGGTTCTTTCAATCGTTGGCGCGCTACTGCCTTGTACAACGGATAGGTCTCCGAATGATGTGCTCGGTGTCTCAACATTTGAAAGTGCCGGAACCTCTCCTACATCCACCAGATCCAGCGTGTCATCCAGCTGCGGCGCTTGCTGTACGACCTCTGCCTGCGCCGTCGGGATCCGCTGCATACGTGATACTTGTGCTGGTGTGCGAGGTGCAGAAACGGCTGTGGTAACTATCGGATCCGCCGTAACAGTCCGGTGTGTCGGTCGAATCTCCGCCTCCGCTTGGGTTGGATTCAGTTTGAGAAGTGTCGCCTCGAACCCATCGTTATCCAATATCCTCTGTTCAGATAACAGCAACGCCGCAATTATAGCAAAGAGGATGTGTAATCCAATCGAAGTGATAACTGCGTGAAAACGTCGCTGTTTCATTTTTTTATTTACCTTAGTATTCTTAGAGGTGCCGCTGAATTTGGTGATAACTCTGGGCATCTAACTCCCGGTAATCCGGAATATCGTACCGATTGCCCCGCACATCCGTCACAAAAAGTCGGGCTGGCGGTACCTGTTTGATGTTCTGATTCAACCCACGCACCGAGAAGGTCACACGTCCCCGTTCCGTTTCAACCTCCCACTCATGGATACCGAAATGCTCCTTCACACGATAAATCTTCTGAATCGTCGGTGTGAAATACCGTTTATCCAACTCCTCTTGTACGATTTTCAGACTTTCCGGGGCAAGTTCCGATGGATTCACAAGGATGCCGATTTCAGTATCCTCGTCTGCCGCGATTGAGATGTATGCTTCAGGGTTGCTGAGCGGCGTAAGTTGTCGCACCACGACACGCAGATGGCAAACCTCATCTTCGATTTCGAGCCGTGCTGTCCCGACTTCAGCGCGCGTGAAGGTAAGTTCAGCCGCGTCCAAGTAACGCGGCGTAAAATCATCTGGCTCCGGCGGCTCCGGTTTGGCACCAGCGTCTGTAGTGCGTGTGTCCTGTTCTTCTCGGTTTTCGTTCTGCATATTTACCTCTCCACGGCTTGTGCCTGGGCACGGACATTGGCGGCTTCCCGCTGTGTCTCTACAAGTTTGTAATAGATACCCTTCTGCTCCATGAGTTCCTCATGAGAACCACACTCAACGCCTTTACCCTTTTCGATGACAAAAAGCCGATCAGCGTTTCGGAGCGTTGAAAGCCGGTGCGCAATCGCAAACGTAGTCCGGTTCTGCACCAATCTGTCAATCGCTTGTTGAATCTTTTTCTCGGTCTCTACATCTACAGACGAGGTGGCTTCATCAAGAATCAGGATGCGTGGGTTGTGCAAAATCGCCCGTGCTATTGAAACACGTTGCCGTTCACCACCGGATAGACTGCCACCCCGTTCACCGACTTCAGTATCATAACCGTCTGGAAACTTGACGATAAACTCATGCGCATTTGCCGCTTTCGCTGCAGCGATAATATCCTCCATAGAGGCATCTGGATGCGCGTAGGCGATGTTCTCCGCAATAGTCCCACTAAACAGATACGGATCCTGTAGCACAACACCAATCTGTCTCCGCAAATCCTTGAGGTCGATCTGCTTAATATCTTCGCCATCAATTTCTAAACGCCCAGAGTCGGGTGTATAGAACCGACAGATTAAATTAATAAGCGTTGACTTACCCGCACCAGAATGACCAACAAGTCCGATCATCTCTCCAGGTTGAACGTGAAGATTAATATCCTTTAATACCGGTTTATGCGACTCATAACCGAAGGTCATATTGTGAAATTTCACCTCTCCAGAGATATTCGGCATCGCTTTAAGGGCGCCATCGTCAAACTGTTCCGGTTGTGAATCTATGACTTCAAAAAGCCGTTCCGCTGCCGTCATTGAGCGCGAAGCCCAATTGATAAGTGGACTCACATACCGCAACGGTTCGTAGAACATAGCGAGGTAACCGAGAAACGCGAACAAGGTCCCAAGCTTCATTGGTTCGGTAGGCGTATCAAGTCCACCCGTAAGCATATCAAGTCCACCGACATACCAAACGATGAGGGTTCCGAACTGGACAGCAAACATCAAAGGCGGGTAATACGTTGCCCAGATCATCTCAGCGTGCGTCTCATAATCCCGGGCATCAATATTAGCAGCCCCGAACCGACTCACCTCACCCCGTTGTCGTCCGAACGCACGGACCACCCGAATACCAGATACTGAATCATTGACAACATCAAAGAGTTTTGAACGCCGCCGATAGGCACGGTGCCAAAGACTTCGCACTTTCCTCCAGAACCAACTCGCTCCAAAAACGATTATCGGAATCGGGATTAAGACAAAGCACGCCAGTTTCCAGTTCATGAAGAAAAGCATGCTGCCAATCCCAAAGAAGAGAAACAGCTGCACGCTGAGAAATGAAAGGCCTTCTAACATGAAATCTTGAAGTCTTTCACTGTCCTCAGTAATGTGTGAGATAACCGTTCCAGTTGTTCGTTTGTCGAAAAATCGGATGGACAGGTTATGAAGATGCTGGTAGACATGCGCCCGGATGTTTGAAGCGATGCGGAAGGTCAACCAAGCCCCCAGACGTTGTTGGAAAATTAAAAAAATTGTGCCGATAATCCGTATAGCTAACAGCATGCCTACTGCCACAGATAAAGCAACAGTGAGAGGTTGAATACCCCTGAATATTTCACCCAACCACGTCTCTGATGCTTCTGGCACAACATTAGGTACCTCACTCAACAACAAGATATCATCAACAAAAATACGGGTGAAATACGGAGGCATTAATGTAATGACTGTTCCAACGATAAGGAATATAGTATAGAGGATTGCCCTACCGCGATACGGTTTTATGTAAGACAAAATCCGCAACATCACCTTGTGTTTCTTTGTGCATGCCGGACACGGTGAATACTCGTCTGGTAACAGGCGTCCACAACTTTTACAAGAGTGATCCTCAGGCTTATAGTCCCAAATCGGTGCCTCATCGCGTTTACCATTTCGGAACTCAATCTCATCGCCAATGAATCGCGCCACGAACCCAAACTTTGGGGCACAACCGTTGGAATAGCGAATGAGGTCTACTGTCCCTGCTTCTGTCTCCAGCACTAAGAGACCGGCATCCACCACGACTTCAGCACGGATACCCAACACACTTCTATAAGGAATATAGTGAAGCACCTCACCGGCACCCGTTACGGTAAATATCGCAGCATCCGTCAGCACGAACCACTCTTCGCCGTAACTTCCCGATGAATTTATATCGCTTTGAACAGCAAATCGGATCTGTTCTATCGGTACATCCAGACTTTGTAACGTCTTTTCGAGTGAATCGGGTAACGCATCAAGCGTACCCGTTGGTGTCTCTGCTGTTGCCATTCCTGCTCTGTTCTCCTGTATCTATTTTCCGGAGGTGCGTTCATCCGGATATTTCCAAAGCATTTTACGATCAATCGACTTCCAACGCGTTGAATCAACCCGTTGGACAGCATATATCTTCCGACCACACTTACACCGTATATCGTGAACGTGTCCATTCGAGCAGGTCTGCTGCTTTACAAAACCGATGCTCTCTTGATGCACACGATAGCCGTGTCTGCAAGCATAACAAACTAAATACATCGTAAACACCCACACCTACTGCGTTTCTAATAGGACTTACACATGCTGTGCTTTCGTACCACAAACTGTTAGTTTGTGCTGCAAGAACGCTATGTTTTACGAAAAATTCCATCTAACACAACTGTCTACTGTCAAAATCGCGTAAGTCCTGTCTACTTAACGCCAATTCACTTTAACCCGTCTTTCGCAATATAATTCAGTTGAACAACATTTTTTATACCACAGCCGAATGCTTCTCCAAAACAGCACCATTCATTTTTTAAACTTTCCTTGCGGTGCGTTGCGGGTGCGTTTACGGATTCCACCAATACGTCACTTTACCGACCACGGTTGTATCCATCAACCCGGATGTCACACTGTCTGTTCCATACGTCTGATTGAAAACGAGATAAAAATCGCTACCGGGTCGATAGATGTAATTAAGCAAGAAATTCGTGGTAATTAGATCCCGGTCGCTGTTCCATTGCACATAGAGTTTCGTAAAGAGATCCGTGGAAAAGGAATAACCGATACGTCCACCGAAGACGTTTGTGTCAAAAGCACCCTGTGGTAGCGTGACGCGGTTAAACTCGTATCTCGGTTCCAAGCTAAAGCGTCCAGTGAGTCGAAGATCCAGTCGGATGTCAAATCCACGGCGAGTGCCGTCATAGAAATCTCCAATATTGAACCCCAGACGCCCGTTGAAAACCTTACCTTCAGCGTTGAGCATGAGATTGTAGCTGTTGTAACTGTACTCGCCACTCGGAATCGTAATCCCTTCCCGAATTTCAAAGTCCTCGGTGAGGTTCTCAAAATTTCGGTGAATTCGGAGGCCGCCCCAACCGCTCGTCTCTAATTCAAGCCATGTGCTCCAGATAAACGTTCGCGTCTCCAATTGATTGTCGGAATTGAGGATAATATCGATCTCCGGTCCAGTCCACAACCTACGAAATCCATACCAATGGAGATAAGGTGTGGCTCGGACTTCACTCCGAAACCATCTGCTTCCTGCACGATAAACGTAGCCAACTTCAGGGTTGAAACCCTCACCGATGTCCGTATAGGAGGCGTTCACGCGGGCGACTGCGTGCTGCCAATTTCCGCCGAAATAGAACGCGTTCGGGTTTTCTGATCCTTGTTGCGCGTTGATCGGATCGTCTTGCATTTCGCTCGGTTCAAACGTGCGTGCCCAGAGTCCACGAAAATTCATCCTGTCAGTCGGACGATAGATAAAATCAACGCCAGTTGCTCGATTATGTGCGTCAAAACCTTGCTTATTAATCGCAATCATACCGATGCTCGACCCTCTAAAAAGATCACGCTTGATACGTAACACCGAGTAGTTTATCCTGTCAACGTCAACTGCGTCTAAATTTTCCGTGGCATCAGCTGCATACTTATCCGTGAGAACGTTTAGCAGCCCGACACCAAAACCTCCCACTTTACCCGTAATCTTTCCACCTCCGAGAATAGGGACAGCGTGTCCCTCTTCAATACCGATGCGACGACTATAGAAAAGTAGGAGCGGTGGGGGCGCATTGAAACTCGTACGTGGGATACCAAAATCGAATAAACCCGCACCTTCTAAGAAAAATTGACGTTTTTCTGGGAAAAAGAGACTAAAACGCGTTAAATTCGCTTGCTCCTGGTCTGCCTCAACTTGTGCGAAGTCTGTATTGACTGTTAAATCAGCCGTTAGATTTGAGGTGACGCTCACCTTCAGGTCCGCGCCTAAGTCGAAGACACCATCTGTTCCATCTGCTTCTGTCCGAGCGATACCGGGAAGGAGATACGGCAAAAACTCAATGTTGCGTCGTTGTGAGATTCCAGATAAACCGGTGAGTGTCCCTAAATCTGTGGTTCGGTAACGCGCCTGAAAGGTATAGGCCGCTGGCACCTGGGACCATGTACCCTCTTCCTGATTTTTCCGGATGGTGCGCCCGAGGTTCAAACCCCAAGCTAACGCTTCTTCGTCCTTAAACCTCAGTTGACTGAAGGGAATTGCTATCTCTGTTGTCCAATTATCACTATTAATTTTTCCCTTACTGTCCCAAACAGCATTCCAGTTCTCGTTTCGACTGTCACCGCTATCCATGATCGCGACATCTTCCCGAGCACCCAACGGATTGACCCGGAAGAAGAAACCGCTGCGCCTGTCGTTGTAGGTATCTAATAGGACAAAGACATTGTCTTGGTCCCACATCTCTGCATCACGGCGCATCTTATTGGCAATAATTTTAGAAGGGTCAGGTTCACGGCAAACAAAACCAAAATAGATGTGTTTGTCATCGTAAAGGATCCGAACCTCTGTTACTTCTGTTAAAGGGGCACCTGCATCGGGTTCAAATTGAATAAATTGCCGGATGGGGGTCGCTTGCTGCCAATCGGGTTCTGTGAGTTCGCCATCAATCTCAACGCTCTGGTATGTGCGGTACGCTTTTGCCTGAAGTTCCTCAGTTTCGGCATAGACACCAATAGAAATAAAAAAGAGAAATACAACTGATAGCCATCCACATTGATAATCCAGAGTATACCGAATAGACTTTGTGGGACAATTTTCGCTTGCAAACTTCGCCAAAACTGACCTCCGAGGTTATCTCAAAACTTTTTCCTATTATACCACAATTACCGAAATTCTGCACGCTCTTATCTATAAGACCTCCAAGCGTATTCAGTCGGAAAAAAAAGATTTGACTTTGGACAAAAATTATGGCATGATTAATGCATCACACTGGCAAATGTAGTAAGCGTAATCGCAAGATTATGTATCTGCTTATCCATGCAAATCTTAAGGAATATGTCAAAGAATAAACTTGAAAAAATGTAGAACACAATTTGGAGGAAACATGAGTAACGAAAGTAAGTGTCCAGTGATGAGCCATTCTCAGGCACAAGGCACTTTAGCAAACAAACGTTGGTGGCCGAATCAGTTGAATCTGAAAATGCTCCACCAGAACCCACCAACATCCAATCCTTTGGGAGAAGATTTCAACTACGCAGAGGCGTTTGAAACACTCGACCTGGATGAATTGAAACAGGACATTGAGAAGGTGATGACAACATCGCAAGAATGGTGGCCCGCCGACTACGGCCACTATGGTCCCCTCTTCATCCGAATGGCGTGGCACAGCGCAGGCACGTACCGTATTGGGGACGGACGCGGCGGCGCAGCCTCCGGCACTTTGCGCTTCGCACCCTTGAACAGTTGGCCCGACAACGCCAGTCTCGATAAGGCAGTCCGCTTGCTCTGGCCAATCAAACAGAAATACGGACGCACGCTCTCCTGGGCAGACCTGATCATTTTCACAGGCAACTGTGCTCTTGAGTCCATGGGACTCAAAACCTTCGGCTTCGCTGGCGGACGAGAGGATGTCTGGGAACCCGAAGAAGATATCTATTGGGGATCAGAGACCACATGGCTCGGAGACGAACGCTACACCGGTGACAGGGACCTTGAGAAACCCCTCGGTGCCGTTCAGATGGGCCTCATCTATGTGAATCCGCAGGGCCCAAACGCTAACCCGGATCCAGTCGCCGCAGCGATAGACATTAGAGAGACGTTCCGGCGCATGGCAATGAACGATGAGGAGACGGTCGCACTCATCGCTGGCGGACACACGTTCGGCAAGACCCATGGTGCTGCGGATGCCGACGAATACGTCGGGCCCGAACCCGAAGGCGCACCGCTTCAGGAGCAAGGTCTCGGTTGGAAGAATACCTATGGTAGTGGTAAAGGTGTCCACACGATCACCAGTGGAATTGAAGGCGCATGGACAGCTACACCGACGAAGTGGGACAATAGCTTCTTTGAAAACCTGTTCAACTACGACTGGGAACTCGAGAAAGGCCCCGGCGGCGCATGGCAGTGGACTCCGAAAGACGAATCCGCACAAGACACCGTGCCGGACGCGCACGACCCCTCAAAGAAGCACGCCCCCATGATGCTTACGACCGACCTATCCCTGAAGGCAGACCCGATCTATGAAAAGATCTCCAGACGCTTCTACGAAAACCCTGACGCGTTCGCAGATGCCTTTGCTAAGGCGTGGTACAAACTGACCCACCGCGATATGGGACCCCGTATACGGTGTCTCGGGCCTTGGGTACCTGAAGAACCGCAATTGTGGCAAGACCCCGTCCCTGATGTTGATCACGAATTGATCAATGCGCAAGACATCGCCGCTCTCAAAGATAAGTGTCTCGGATCAGGACTGTCTATCTCTCAACTGGTTTCGACGGCTTGGGCATCCGCGGCAACATTCCGTGGCACTGACAAGCGCGGAGGCGCTAACGGCGCACGCATTCGGCTCGCACCACAGAAGGATTGGGAAGTCAACAAACCATCCGAGCTACAGAAGATACTCGAAACCATCGAGGAGATTCAAGACGGCTTTAACAGCGCACAGTCCGATGGGAAAAAGGTCTCGCTCGCTGACCTAATCGTTTTGGCTGGATGTGCAGCCGTGGAAGCCGCCGCGAAGAACGCCGGTGTCACCGTCCAAGTTCCGTTCACACCAGGACGCACGGACGCATTACAAGAACAAACCGACGTGGAATCTTTTGCTGTGCTTGAACCGACTGCAGACGGATTCCGGAACTACCTCGCAAACGGACACGACAGAACAGCCGAAGAACTACTCGTGGATCGGGCACACATGCTGACGCTTACCGCCCCTGAGATGACGGTTCTCGTCGGCGGCTTGCGTGTCCTGAATACAAACGTTTGTCAGTCCGGATTCGGTATCCTTACCGATCGTCCCGAAACGTTGACGACGGATTTCTTTATCAACCTGCTTAACATGAACATTGAGTGGGTGGCATCCGCTGAAAACGAGGATATATTTGAGGGACACCATCGCTTGACTGGTGATATCAAGTGGATGGGCACCCGCGTAGACCTCGTATTCGGCTCAAACTCCCAACTCCGAGCCATCGCGGAAGTCTACGCATGTGATGACGCGCAAGAAGCATTTGTACATGATTTCGTGGCTGCATGGAATAAGGTCATGAATCTTGACCGCTTCGATCTCGTCTAATTCTCATCGAAATACGGATAGTAAGCGCGTGGAACGCTCACGTGTTTACTATCCCCTACCCACTCCGCTATTTTAGTGATAACGATTTATCGCTTGACTTTTCCATCATATCTGTTATCATTCCCTCATGAAAAACGATAAAAAATCAATCTTTGGCTGGTGCATGTACGATTGGGCAAATTCTGCGTATATTACCACAGTCGGTGTTGCGCTGCTGCCTATCTACTTTAAAGAGGGAATTGTCCCAGCAGAAGGCGTTGCACTTTTCGGACAAACTTTCAGTGCGACAGCACTCTGGGGATTTATGGTCGGAGGTGCCGCATTCCTCGTTTTTCTCTTCGCACCAGTGCTTGGCGCAATCGCAGATTTCTCTTCGGCGAAAAAGAGATTTCTCACCGGTTTTGCCTACTTCGGAAGCCTCTTTGCGACTCTGCTCTATCTTTGCAGTCCCGGGGATGTCTGGTTAGCCGTCGCGCTATACATTAGCACGCAAGTCTGCTTTATCGGCGGCAATGTCTTCTATGACGCATTTTTACCGCAGATCGCTTCTGAGGATAAACTTGATACCGTTTCTGCGAGAGGGTACGCGTTCGGATACGTCGGCGGATCGTTGCAGTTCGGTATCTCACTCGCACTCGTTGCTATGCATGAGAGCATCGGGATTAGCCAAGTGACGGCGGTACGCATCGGCATGGCTATGGCAGGCATCTGGTGGGCGGGGTGGACAATACTAACCTTAATATACTTAAAAGAGGAGAAAACAGAACAAGAACTTCCCGAAACTTACCGTAATCAACCGAAACCCCTTGCCTATCTGTCGCTCGGCATCAGTCGGACATTCGCAACCGCGAAAAAAGTAGGAAATTTTAAACACCTCTCGCTTTTTGTGCTCGCCTACATGATTTACAATGACGGGGCACACACGGTCACAAGTATGGCGACAATTTACGGGTCCGAAGAATTAGGATTATCTGCGACATCCCTCATGGTGACACTCCTGCTTGTCCAAGTTGTTGCGATCGGCGGCGCGTTGATATTCGGCAAACTCGCAACGCATATCGGCGCAAAACGCGCAGTCATGGTCTCTTTAGTCTTATGGACCGGGGTCGTTATTTACGGTTATTTTATCCAAACTGCGACAGAATTTTTTGTGCTGGGAATGGTTGTCGGGATAGTCCTTGGCGGTATACAGGCACTCAGTCGCTCTTTCTACGGCGCGATGATCCCAGAGAACGCAAGTGCTGAGTTTTACGGATTCTTCTCCGTCTTTAGCAAGTTTTCAGCAATCTGGGGTCCCTTTACATTCGGATTTGTTAAACAGATCACCGGAACAGCACGTCTCGCTATTATCTCATTAATGGTTTTCTTTATCGTCGGTTTTATCCTACTCGCCTTTGTCAATGAAGAAAAGGCGAAAGCGGATAGGGATAAATTTGCATTCTGACACGAATAAAAAAGGGACGACACGATGTCGTCCCTTTCTACGTTACGCTATTGTGGCAAAACCGCTAATTATCGTCCGATGCGTTTCCGAAGCGCACCTACCGATAACTCACTTAATTCGATAACTCGAAAATAATCGGAATTTCGAGTCGCAAACTATAACCTTCTTGTTCTTCAGGGAACGACGGGTAAGGCACAGCGTTTTGGACTGCAGCGAGTGCCGCGTTATCAAGTGAATTTGAACCAGAAGAATCCGTAACGACGGGGTTCCGAATCGTCCCGTCTCTGAAAAGCGTAAACCGAACCGTTGTTGATGTCCCGTCATCAAGATCCCGCACACGTGGTGGGAAACGTTGCACCTGTTTGATCCGATCGCGTACCGCTTTTAAGAATTCGTTAAATGACTGTTTCGCATCACCTAAATTGACTGAAGCGAGTTCTAAATTCCCCAAATCGTTGAATTCGACCTGTGCCATTGTCGATCCCATGTCCGTTCTCTCGACGATGCTTGTACTTTCAAATTTCGGCACCTCAAATTTCGGCACTGTCGTAACAACACTTGCTTGTCGGGAAGACGCAAACAGATTTTTGCCGATGTTAGTTGCGCTAGGCACTATCACAGGACGTGTAGGCACATCATCCATCGGCAATGTGAAGCGTGCGTTGCCCATCGGGATTTTAGCACTCGTCGTGACGGCGCGCCCCTTCGGTGCTTGGAGCTTAGAAAATTTCGGTTGTTTCGGCTTTCGTGTTGTACGCGGCGGCGTGCGCCGTTTCGGTTTCGGCTTTGAATCCGCCATAAGGACACTTTCGAGTTTGTCGTCGTTCTTCTCTAACACCGTCTTATGAATAAAATAGATGGCACCGAAGATAATCCCGACGACATGCAATCCTATTGCAAAACTACTCGCGATTCGAATCGCTTTCCTTTTCCGTTGTTGGGTGGCCTCCCGATTCTGCCGCTGAACATCGGCAATCGTCATCATATTCTTCTACCCCCGTTTCTTTCAGCACCGTATAGGCGTGCTATATCCGTAATTAGTCTTCATAACTCAGTAACTTATATCTGCCGTTTTTAACAACCACCGAACCGAGAATCCTCAATTCCCCTTTTTCGCCAGTAGCGTTTTTTAACATCAAAACAGGACCGCGTAATAATTGGAATCCTGTATACGTTTTTGTATCCCCGTCAAAGCGAATCGCTACGAATTCCAGATTCTGACCACCATAACGGGCTATCCACTTTTTCATCCCGATGTGACATTTTTTATTTAAATTCGACCACGCAAAATCACCCGGGAAATTACTTGGCGGTTGACTTGCCGGAAACTCCGGCCAGATCCAATCCAGATACTCTTCGCGCTGCACACGCAAACGGTTCAGCTTTTCTATGTCTTTGGTATTAAGTGCGTCAACGACTGCCAAGCCGAGTTGATCTGGCGAGTCGAAACTGTCTTCCCAAATCGATTTCTTACAACTGACCGTACTGCTATAAACAAGCAGGACGGCCAGTAGCAAGCAAAAAATGTGAACTGAGCGTTCACTAATTCTGTGCACTCGTTGTCCACCCTGATAACCAGTTACTGGACGGGCTTACGGCACCGATGAAGTTAACCGGTTCAAAGAAACCATCAGCAGGTGGCGATGCTGCGGAAACCGCTGCAGCACCTGCGCCTGGTGTGAAGTTCGGCGCAGTTTTGCTGAACGGTGCAGCTAAACCTGGGTCAGTCTCTTTGTTGCCATTATCGGCAGCAAAACCGGCTTCGTCAAATCCGTCATCATCTTTTTCGTCGCCGAAGTTGCCTTTACCATTCTCAAAGAAAATACCGTTCTTGACAACCAGATTGCCGCCTTCTGCTTGCGCAATGGACGACTCACCGTCAATGTCAAGTCCGATCTTGTTGAAACCAGTGACGATGAAGTTGGCGTACGTGCCAGCAGCACCTTCACGGATTAGCATACCGTTGTCGCTTTCGGGGCCAGCAGGATCACCGACGAGTGTTACGTTATAGATCGTTGCGGCGGAACGCGGGGTCGCTTCGTTATTTTTACTGCTGTTATCAACTTCAAACCCGTTATCCGCGTCATCGCCATACTGCTGGGCAACCCAGAATTGGCCTTTACCTGTCCAACCGTCTGTCCAGTCGAAGGAGTCGTCGCGGGCACCCGTCACGACAGCATATTTAAGATTGACAGTGCCACCGAAGAACTCAATGCCGTCATCTTGGTTCATGTGGACTTGGATGTACTCCGCAACCGTACCGGATCCGACGCCTTGGAACGCGATACCATTCAGCTCGTTATCCGGACTGAATTCGATACCGGCGTATTCGAGACGGACATAGCGCAGTACGCCGCTGCTATCGGTTGGGTTGTTTCCACCGAAGGCTCCTGTGTCGCCTTCACCGAAGGTTACACCTTGGTTCGTTGGGGCGCTACCGTTAATGATCAAGCCGCCCCACTGTCCACGGGCACGGCTACCAATCGCCGCATCACTTGACATAACAATCGGTGCATCCGCTGTTCCATCTGCCATAATTTTAGAACCTTGAGCGATAATCAATGTACCGTTGCTCGCCTGCTCACCGAAAATTTCGACACCCGGTTCAATCGTTAGTGTCGCGCCGCCTTCAACAAATACAGCACCGCGCAAAAGGTAAGCGTAATCTGCTGAGAGCGTTCTGTCGGCATTCAATTTACCTTCAAGAACAACAACTTGGCGACCATCGACATTAATCGTCTCTTCCATGAAGGCTTCACCTTCGTGATCATGGTCATCTTCTTCATCTTCATCACTTCCACAACCGACGAAAGCCAACGCTACGCCAACCGCAAAAATGGCCATCAACTGGAACAACCAATTCCGAAACAATCCTCGTTTCCCACTGGAAGCAGGGGTAGACCCAATATTTAACATTACCTAACTAAGCTCCTTTTTGTATTTTATAAGACTTACGCAGGCTGCTCTTTTGTACCATAGGAAACTGTTGGTCTCCTGTGCACTGAGAACGTCTCTGTTTTCTCAGAGTTTACCCCTAACAGAGCGTCATATCATCAAAATTGTGTAAGTCCTGTTTGTAAACCTAACCGCTATTGCGGACAGGCACTCATAATCGCGACTCAGCGATCCAAATCGCTATTATTTTTTTTTCGTCGCTGTTATAGATTCCTCTTGCTATTAAAGAATACCCATCAATTGTTGCAGAAAATTGACAATATTATGATTTTTTTTAATGGCTATCGGCTTTCGGCTTTCAGCTATCGGTTTCTTTGCCGACTGCCTCTTTGCCGACTGCCGATGGCTTCTTCGCTGACTGCCTCTTTGTCGATTGCTTCTTGGCTGACAGCCATATACTACAAACTGTAACTTACCCCAAACGAGAAAGATCTACCAACCTTGTAACGGAGATAGTCTGCGTCTCCCATTTTATAGTAAACATCTGGATCCAAGAGGTTCTTCGCCGAGAAACTCAACTTGAAATAATCGGCAACGACTCGGCCGAAACTCGCATCCAATTGCCCACGCGCCTGTTCATACACGTCCGGTACACCGTGGTTCCCGACCTCGGAAAGCCTACTTCCAAAGATGTTATACACAATGGCACTCGAAATGCCCCAATTAGGCTCTTCATAACCGACGGACACGTTGACGATGTATGGACACTGCCCTTGCAGGGGACGTTCCGAAGAAGTCTGAATTCCGATCCCCTCCGGTAAGACCACCTGTGAGGAAATCAGGGCAGCATTGGTATTAATCGAGAACCTGTTTAAAGCCTCTGAGATAACACCCAGATTCTGGCGCGCCTCTAATTCTAAACCGTAGTTGTGAGCACCTTCGGCGTTTTCATACGTGATTCGGACCTCCGCTTGCGGTTGAACGATCTGCTCAATCGGTTTTTGGAACCGTTTATAGAAAGCACTGATCGCCACAACGCCACCGATCTGTGGGAAGACTTCCCAGCGGAAATCGAAATTGTCGATCTGTGTCCGCTCCAAATCCGGGTTACCGAGGATCGTTCTACCACCAACAAAATCTGTAAACTCAAACGGCGCAAGTTCACGGAAGTCCGGACGCGTGATCGTTCGAGATGCTGCGAAACGCAAGTTCATCCGCTCCGCTATACGATACGTTATATTCAAACCCGGTAGCCAATCAAGCGTTTCCAAATTCGCATTAATCTCTGTACGCGTCGCTGCGAACGGATCAAATGTTGTAACCAATTGATCCGAAGATTCCAACCGCACGCCGCTCATCACCTGCCATTTCGGACTCAGCGGCAGGTCAAGCATCAGGTACCCCGAATAAATATTATGGTCAGCGAGGTAGTTATCTGTAGAGCGTGTCGATTCACGGAGTTCAAAGACACGCGGTGCTATGTTTTCGGATTGGAAAAGTATTTCTGGCGGGGCAGATAGGTCCACAACCGCGTCTACTTGGTCAGAAGGTAAGAATCTAAATCTACGAACATCAAAAGTTCTGGCTCTATCTCGGAGCAACCCGCCAAATTTGAAAAGTCCATCTGTGCCTACGCGAATTTTCCAGTCAACACGGGCGTTATATTCATTATCCTCAAGGCTAAAGAAGAATCGACTTCCGCTTTGCGTGACATCACGGAACACGAAATCGTTATCTCTATCTTCGTAGATATTCTCGCGTGTATCGGGTTCATCCCGTGAGGCACGCGAATAGGTGAGCCGCCAATCCATAGACATACTCGGTTCTTCGGTCTGTTCGGGGACTTCTAATGTCGGTTCATCAAAGTTGAAGTCGTGCGTACCGGCTAACTGACCAGAGAAAAGTTGGCGTTCGACATATCGGAGGCGTGTACTCTGCATATCCGTGTTTCTGTCGGCGTTAAAACCCGCCCACGTTCGGATCTCATCTTCTGCCGTATGCGTGAAAAGTGACCGGAGGTTGACCTGATGCTCCGGAGAAAAACGGAGACTCGTGTTTAGGACCGTCCCCCAGTCCACCTCATTTCCGGTCCGTTCAACCTTATATTCGGTTACGCGTGAAAGTTTTTCACCCAAACCGAGCCGATAAGCATTGCGACGCTGAGTCCCATAACTGTGGCTATTGCCGTAAGAGATGACCCCTAAGTAACCGAACTCTTTACCCAGAACGGTATTACTGTTACCGAGACTGAATTTGTACCCTTGATTCACCGGAATAGGTTGCCGCTCCGGTGACCAAGTATTCTCAAAAGATCGTCCAAACTCCTGAATCTTTTCCTGTGTAAAACCTGCCGTTGTAAAACGTCCACGTTCACGAATCGGCGTATCGGCTGCCTCTTCTTCAATAAGACTCGGCAGTGCCCGCGTACCGTCATCAAATCCTAAAAAATCAAAATCGCCGCCCGGATAATTCAAACCTTCTTGTCCAGTTGCCTGTGTGTTGAACCCCGTTGACATGGACAAGGACATCGTTAGTTCTTCGGGGAAATCTTTAGTGAATACTTGGACGGAACCACCAGCAAACCCCCCCGGTTGGTCGGGTGAAAAAGTCTTTACAGTCTGAAGGCTTGCGAGGAGGCTCGCCGGGAAAATATCCATTGGTACAACGCGCCTGTTCGGTTCCGGACTCGGGATTTCGACGTTGTTGAGGAGTGTATTACTATAGCGTTCACCCAAGCCACGCACAAACACGTAACGTCCACCAACAATGCTAACCCCTGTTACCTGTTTAATAGCCTCACCTGCAGACGATGCTGGAAGCCGACTCATTTCTTCTGTACTAATGCTGTCCTCAATACCCGAACTGCGCATCCGCTGTTCGAGCAACCCGCGCTCACTCGCTTGGCTCAGTTGTACCGGCATCTTAATCGCATCAAGTTTTACCACCTGGGGCACCATTAACACGTGAATCGGTTCTGGCGTCTCGCCTGCTTTTACTTCAAACGCAGGAACGGTATAGGCGTTATAAAACTGGGCAGTCGCCTGAATCCTGTAACGACCCGCCGGTAAGTCCAACGAAAACGCACCCGTTTCATCAGTTGTTACTCCGATCTCGGTATCAACAACCCGAATCGTAACTTCTGTAAGCGGCACATCGGTTTCACTATCCACGACGATACCGGTTACGCTAACGTGTTGTTGCGTTCCATGATTGTCAGCACCCACTTCGTAGAGTCCGAGTAATGTACCGATGCCTAAAAGCAACAGACCCATACAAAGATGTTCCTTGAAGAAAAGAGATCGCAAACCCATATTCAGAAATCCTCTCATACTGTTTTTCATCCCTTTAGGCAAGTCCAAAATCCTCACACAATTTTATAGAAGGCTTTCCAAATGCACACACGGATTTGGACGTAATCCTTTTGATAACTGCACCGCGCCGAAAGGTGATTCTCCGACGATTCTATTTTCAGCACGACTCCAACGGTAAAAAAATTATAACCCCTGAATGCAACAAAAATGTGTTATTTTTTTGCCAAAAAAATACAAAAGATGCTTCGTACACAGTTAACAGTACTCAGTACGATTTTTCTACGAAAAATCTTTCAGTTTTCAGTAAGAGACTTTAGAACTATCACAAACCTCTTGTAACTGTTAACTGTTAACTATTCCCTTGATATTTTCTCACAGAAACCCTATAATAATTAAGTGTATCCTGTTAGGTTGTATTGGAGGTAGATTGATGATAGGCGAGTTGATGCGGAAAAGCATTCATTTAGCAGGACTTACCATACCGGCTATCTATCTCTTCTTAGATAAACCGACGATGTTAATTTTAGTCGGACTGCTAACAGGCTTTGCGTTCACGGTGGAATTGATGAAATGGTGCTCGCCGCGCTTCGCGGACCTCTTTTTCCGAATCCTTGCACCGCTCCTCCGTAGCCACGAACGTAAAGGCGCAGTAACAGGTGCAACTTATTATCTCGTGAGTGCTTTTCTGTGTATCCTCTTTTTTGTGAAGACGCTTGCGATTGTCTGTATCTTTTTTATGGTCCTCGGGGATATGGCAGCCGCACTCGTCGGCAAAATGTGGGGGCGGACGAAAATTCTCGGCAAAAAGAGTTTGGAGGGGAGTACTGCCTGTTTCATTGTTTGTGTCGCAATCGCTCTCGTTAAATTGAACCCAATCATAGCAATCGTCGGTGCCTTCGTCGCAACACTCGTTGAACTTATTCCGTTACCGATTGACGATAATCTCACAGTTCCGCTTATCTCAGGCGCAGTCATGCACTTTCTAATGTAAAAATTAGCCATCAGCCGACAGCCGTCGGCTGTCAGCAAAGAGGTATCTGATTTAATGAGCATTCTCTTTACTGATGGCTGAAAGGGCGTACTCGCCCGTGCTGACGGCTGACGGCTAACAACTCATATTATGGCACATATCAAACTTGAAAATGTTGTAAAACGCTACGGCGAGGTCGTCGCTGTCAAAGACTTTAACCTCGAAATTCACGACAAAGAGTTCGTCGTTTTTTTAGGGCCCTCCGGCTGTGGTAAAACCACAACGCTACGACTCATCGCAGGGTTGGAGACCCCCGAAGAAGGTGATATCTTCATTGATGGAGACCGGGTCAACGATCTCTCCCCGGCGGATCGGGACATCGCTTTTGTATTCCAATTCTACGCACTCTACCCACACCTGAATGTCTACGATAACATCGCTTTTCCGCTTAAGGCAGTCAAAGTCGAAAAATCAGAAATTGACACGCAGGTTAAGCGCGTCGCCGAAATCTTACAGATATCCGAGATGTTGAATCGGAAACCGAGCGTTCTCAGTGGCGGCGAGATGCAACGGGTCGCACTCGGACGCGCAATGGTGCGTCAACCGAAGGTTTATCTCCTCGATGAACCGATGGCAAACTTAGACGCGAAAATTCGCGTCGATACGCGCGCTGAGATTAAACGACTCCAATACGAGATCGGGGCGACAACCATCTTTGTAACACACGACCAAGTTGAAGCGATGTCGCTCGCAGACAGAATCGCTGTGATCCATCTCGGCGTCTTACAACAGATCGGTACACCACACGAGATTTATAACAGACCCCAAAGCCTCTTCGTCGCAGGGTTTATGGGGATGCCTACCATGAACCTACTGGAAGCCGAACTCACAAGTCAAGATGGCGCACCTGTTCTACGTCTGAGTCATACCGATGTCCATCTCCGAATCCCGCCAGAACGACACGCGCGTATCACTTCAGATTCCCAAGAAAACGGATTGGTATTCGGCGTGCGTCCTGAGCATATCACAGCAGCAAATCAACCCAACGAACGGCACATTCCCGCACAGGTACACCTCATTGAGCCACTCGGGGCAGTCAATATTCTCGACATCCGCCTCGGCACACATTCACAGACACAAGACCCTATTCTCCTCCGTGTCAGGGTACATCCGACGTTCCAAGCTGCAGTCGGCGATACAATCTGGTTGGGTTTTGATGACAAGGAGATGCATCTCTTCGACCAAAAAACGGAGCAAACCGTCTGGTAATTCTATTCAGGACTTACGCATGCTGCGCTTTCGTACCACAAACTGTATGAAGTTTCAGAAAATATTTCGGTAATTCTATATCTTTCCCAGGCCCGGTAGGTGCGGTTTGCAACCGCACCGGACTTCGCCAAGAAATTACCGAATTAATAAATTAATCTTCATTTAGTTTGTGCTGTTAGAACACTGTGTTTTCCGAGAAATTTCTTATGACAGAACCGCCTACACTCAAAAGTGCGTAAGTCCTACTATAATGAAAATGGAGGATAAAACAAATGGAAGGAGACACTATGAAAATACCGTGCCGTTTAGCAGCATTCGATTTAGATGGAACACTGCTAAGCAGTGAACACACCTTATCAGCAGAAAACCGAGAGGCACTTCGGCAACTCGCGGCAAACGATATTCTCGTCGTACTGGTTTCAGGACGGATGCACCGCTCGATCCAACCGATCAGCGATCAGATCGGACTCGAAAACCCTATTATCTCTTACAATGGGGGGATGGTACAACACCCAACGACCGGCGAGGTGTATCACCATACACCTGTGCCAGCAGATGACGCGATAACGATTGTTAATGAATGCACCAAACACGGATTACATCTCAATTACTGCTTGAACGATGAACTCTACGTCGCTGAACGGAACGCATGGAGCGATTTATATGAAGTGAGAACGGGGGTTCCGGCAATACCGATGGGCGACCTACGCGAATTAGCAGGCGAAACGCCGACGAAGTTACTTATCATCCACACACCTGAAAAGTTACAACCACTCTTGCAGAAATTTCAAACCGATTATACACAGCAGCTTTACGTTACGCAGACCCAAGCAGAATATATAGAATTTATGAATTCAGAGGTTACGAAAGGTCGCGCACTGACAGCACTCGCCAACCGGTTCGACATTCCGATGGATACGGTTGTCGCTTTTGGCGATAGTTATAATGATGAAAGTTTACTCAAGACGGCAGGTTTCGGCATAGCGATGGCAAACGCGGTTCCACCAATCCGTGATTGTGCCGATTATGTCACAACCACCAACGATGAAAACGGGGTCGCAAAAGCGATTTGGGACATTATTCTCTGAAACTCGAACCCGGAACTCGGTTACCCGCTGATATGCTTGCAAAACCCAATAAATCTCCTCGCGCGACGGTTAACGTCTCATGCTCATATCGTGGAATTTCGTGTAAGGGAAATCCGCGACAAGAATATAAGAATTCCCTTCCTGCTTCAAGTTCATCTTCACAGAGTTGGCGGAAAACTCAAAGTACTTTGCCAAAACCTCCGCCAATTCGTGATGTAGGCGCGTCATAAACCGATCATCAACATCGACCCTGTCCTGTGTGATAACCAGTTTCAGACGCTGTTTGGCAATATTGCTTGATTTCGGCTTGCGTCCGAAAAGTTGTTTGATACTTAAGTTCATCGGAAGACTCCTTATCTGTTTTTCGTGAACCAGTTTACGATACTACTAAATAAGCCCTTCTGCTCTAAATCAGGGATCGGGATCCGCTGTCCGGTGAGTCGGCGCGCAATACGCATATAAGCCTGAGCACCGGGCGAACCGTCTTCATAAACCAGTGGGATACCTCGGTTTGTAGATGTAATCACACCACTATCTTCTGGCACAACACCGATGAGATCGATATTAAGAATATCTAATACGTCGGCTTGGTCCATCATGCTTCCGTTGCCAACGAGTTGTGGCGAGAAGCGATTTATGACGAGATTGATCGGTTCAATTTCGACGTTTTGCAGCAATCCTATGATCCGATCGGCATCCCGAATTGCCGAAACATCAGGCGTTGTAACGACGATGGCTTCATCGGCACCTGCCGAAGCATTTCTGAAGCCGCGCTCAATACCTGCCGGGGAGTCAACAAGGGTAAAATCGTAAGTTGTCCGTAACTTGTCACAGATCGCTTTCATCTGTTCGGGCTGCATATCGTCTTTATTATTTTTTTGCGATGCCGCCAACAACATCAACCCATCGACGCGTCGATCTCTAACAAGTGCTTTGTTAAGTTCGCACTGCTTTTCAATAACATCCATGGATGTATAAACAACACGGCTCTCAAGACCCATGACAATATCAAGATTCCGCAGCCCGACATCTGCATCAACAAGCACGACGCTTTTACCTAACAGGGCGAGCGCTGTCCCTAAATTGGCCGTAGAGGTTGTTTTACCGACACCCCCTTTGCCCGATGTTACGACGATGACTTTTCCCATAACCGGAACCTCCTACATGAAATATTAAAACTTAACAAATTTTTCGATAATAATAACATCTTCTGGCCCAATACGCGCGATTTCTGGGTAACCTGGCGGTTTCTGGTTCGTCGAAGAGCGGTTCACACAATTACCGATCTGAAGCTGTAACGGCGCGAAATCCATGGCGATAATCACAGCCGATAGCCGACCGTTTGTACCAGCGTACGCATTCCCCCGCAATGTGCCGAGAACGACAATATCACCGCCAGCTCGCACCTCACCCCCAGAATTCACATCGCCGTATATAATCAGACTCCCTTGTGGAAACTCCTCTGTTTGACCGGAACGGATCGTACACGGCACAATACGAGACGGTTCACCGTCCCGAGTCGCTACGGCATCTGTCGTCTGTGAGATTGTGTGCGTCGTCGGCGCTGCAGCAATCGGCGGTGAAGCCGAATCCTCCCCCAATTCGACACCACGCACGATCAAATCGTAGTCCTCCCGCAGCTTAGACCTCAAGTAGTCAATCTCCTCATCATTCAAGGTCGGAGACTGAAAGTCTATTTGAACAGTCGCACCCGTTAAAGAACGATTCATACGCGATACCTCCTGCTGAATCGCCACCTCAACTTCCGCTATAGATAGGTGAGGCCTAATAATCAGGTGCAAGCCATCCCTATACGCTCTGAGAACCACTGTAGGATTTGCCATTGTGCTATTCAGTATAAGTCCAATAATATTAGTAGAACTTACGCATGCTGCTCTTTATGTACCACAAACTGTTAGTTTGTGCTACCAGAACGCTGTGTTTTCAGACAAATTTCATCTAACACAACCACCTGTAGTCAAAAATTGCGTAAGTCCTGATTAGTATAGCCTAATTTTTCTAACGGCTATTTTCGCCTCGGTTTAAGCCCCTTCCAATTTCGCTAAAACATAGGGTCCTTCAGGAATCACAGCAATTTGGACATCCTCACCGTAACGCGTTAGGAGTTCCTCAACGCCTGCCTGCGCACTTTTCAGAGGATGTACGAACAATTTCGCGCGCTGGTGATACGGGATACCATCGGTATAAAAATAGATATCTGCCTTCCGCGCGACCTTCGCCAATTCTTCGAGCTGCCACTGGTCGATGACAAAGTTTGCCGGATTGTAAAGCCCTTGCACAAACGCACTTAGATCATCGGTCTTGAAAATTAAGTCCGTAAACGGTTTACTGCCGATGCCTTCACTGCACGCGGCAACCAATAAGATACTACCGCCTTGTCTGACAATCTCCACTGCCGTCAAAAGACCTTTTATCGCTTGATAAAACGTTGTATCTAATGGGTAACCTGCGCTGGAAACCACAACTGCATCAGCCGGTTCCGGAAGCGTAACCTTGGCATGTTTTTCCACAAATTGGGAACCAACAAGATGCGATTCAACCATGTCTCCTGCAAAAACGCCAGTGATCCGACGGTGTTTGTCAATCGAAACATTCAGATTGAAGTCAACGCCTGCCATCAGTGCGATCTCGGTTGCTTCTAAGTGAAACGGGTTACCCTCCAAAATCCCAACCGCAGATTTCGGGTGTTCCATAAGTTCGGGACCGTGCATCACTTTCATCGTTTCCACCGAGGCGACACCGGGACAGATCGCTTTTCGACCCCCAGAATAGCCTGCCATCAGGTGTGGTTCAATCAACCCTGTGGTAATTTTCAGGTCCGAGGCAAGGTAAGTCTTATCAATATAAACCGGTGTTCCGTTCTTTGTCCTGCCTAAATAGTCATGGTTCTCAGGTTGTTGGGAAAAATGGTTGACGATGCAGTATGTGTCCATGATCGAGCGGCCCACCATCTCTCGAAGTTCTTCGCCTTCATTCGGACGATGGATACCCGTCGCAATGAGGATCGTAATCTTTTCGCGTGGAATACCCGCGTGTTCAAGTGTTTCCAATAAGGGCGGTAGGATCACTTTATTCGGGACAGGACGTGTCACGTCGGAAATCACGATACATGCTGACGCGCGACCTTTTGCGATCTCAGCCAACGGAGGCGAAGCAATCGGTTGCGCAACTGCCATCCGAACCGCGCTATCTTCATCCGATAGCGGGACACTTTCCGAAATCTCAAGGACCCCAGCAACGTTTTTATCAGGGATCTCAATCGGTAATGTGCCAGTTCCATATCGCATTTCCACTCGCATGTTGACATATCCTTTCAAATCAATAGGTTAAATACAAATAGTAGAGCGTTTTCAAGTGAAAACATCCCCTCTTATTACAATTATACCGTTTTTTAAACAAAAATGCAAATTAATTGTGCGTTTAATCCCCATATTTAGCGACTTTATGGCAATTTATTGACTTTTTCGGGAGAACATGCTAAAATTCCTTATCGAAACGGACACACCTAACCGGACCGATTGAAAGCAAAATCTAAACATAGCGCGGAGAACAGACATGCAACGTATCGAAATTACCACCAAACCAAACGGTGCCGGACGCAACTGGCTGGAAGTCGGACATTTTGAGACCGACACGCTCGGACGCAACCAGTGGGTCAAAGAGAATGTACCCCATCAAGACGGAAAACTCACCGTCGATAGACAGTATTCGGGACGCGGTGAAACGATCGACTGGATCATCATTATCCCTGAAAACTATCCTTTCACGCTTGTCAAAGTTACTTATGACCGACTGAACCCGAAAGCCGTTGAAGTCCTCTGGTCACCGGAGGGGAACCCCGAATCCGAGGCTGCCCGTGATGAAAAAATCAAACGCGTCTTTGAACTCGCCGCAGGCAACGATGAACTGACGAATCTGCTGAAGGAGCTCCTTCCACAGTAACAACTACGTCTATTGTTCTGTCATGCCTATTTTCATGAACAGTAGGTTGGGTTGAACGCAGTGAAACCCAACATCTTCAGTCAATATAACTTATCCTGTTAAACGCGATACAACAGTAGGTTGGGTTGAACGCAGTGAAACCCAACATCTTCAGTCAATATAACTTATCCTGTTAAACGTGACACAACACTACCACCCATAACGTTCCGGTCCCCAGGGCTTCGTAATCAGTTCCTGCTTCGCCATCACCATGGTTTTGCTCGGCACATCGTCGTATAAAATAACGCCGGGGCCGACAACACTATAGGACCCGATCCGTCTCCCCGGCATAATGATTGCGTTCACACCAGTCCGGCAATAATCTCCCATATAGGTCGCATTCGCACCGGACAGCGGCACTTCATAACGTCCCGCTACCTGTATCGGTGTATCCTTGTCATCAAATCGGAGGGTACCGCATACCGTTGCCGCACCGATATCCGTCGCGCACCCGAAAACACCCGACATCTCACAATAGTGGTACAGATAGACCTTATCAAACAGCACACCCGACATCTCAGCACCGTGTCCGACAATACACCGATTCCCGATCGCACTGCTCCCGACATCGCAATAGTCGCTAATCCGGCACTGATCCCCCACAAAGATATTTCCGTGTAAAATCGCGCCGTTCGTGATGTTGTTATTCGCACCCGCAATCAGTGTACCACTAACGACAACGCGGGGTCCAATGACCGTATTTTTGCCCAACACGACGTGTCCATTGATCTCAGCGGCATCCGAAATTTTCGCGCCATCCGCTATCCGGTTCTCCGTCACCTGCTTCGTAAGGTAATCGACGTACCGCCTATTCGCTTCGAGTACATGCCACGGCTTATCGACATCAACAAAGAAGTCGGACATCTGAACCGCTAAAACTGTCCTTCCGTCGTCAACCATGAGTTGCAAAGACTGCGCAATTTCGGATTCAGGGGGCGGCATCCCACCGACAGGGACACTCGTAACGATGCCGGGGTTCCTTAAGAGATACGCGGTCGCGCTGCTCTGAAAAGCGTACACACCGCAGAGCCGATGCGAACCACCCCTCGGATGCCCCTCAATACCTGTCAGCGTCGAGAGACTGCCGTTATTTCCGTCTGTGGTGCCGATCCCCGCACAGAGATAGTTACTCGCGTCTTCACTGCCGAGCGGTTGTACAAGTGCCGCTGCTTCCACATCAGACGCACGAAAGGCATTAACAAAATTACGAAGATTTTCGGAAGTCGTTACAATATCTCCATGAATTACAAGGTACGGTTGTGCTTCGAGATGTTCCACGGCTGTCAATACCGCAGTTGCAGTGCCATCAAGTGTCTGCTGTGTGACAAAAACGACGTTGGATATATCCGCCAATGTGCCACGCACCTGTTGCGCATGATGTCCGACAACAACGATAATCCGTTGACATCCAACCTCAAGTAGGTTTTCTACAGTCCGACGGACGATCGGCTTGTTGGCAATCGGGATCGTACATTTCTGTCGGAATTCGCCATAGGGCCAGACTTTACGTCCCGATCCGGCAGCGAGAACAATCGCAGTTTCCATATTACAATATCCCCAATTTCCGCCACGCGATATGCTGGCTCATAAATTCCGCTAAAAAAGTCAAGTCCGGCTGAGGCGTGTCCAACTGTTTCTCGTACGGGACAACACCAATGACGGGGACACCTGTCAGCTTCTCGATTTCGACAGGGTTCGTCGCTTCAGCGAGTCCGGCTGTCTCTTGACGGAGTCCATTGAGGACGATACCGGCAATTCGGACGTTAAACTGCTGCGCGAATGCGACCGTTAAAAGCGTGTGATTTAGTGTCCCTAAGCCGGTCGTTGCGACAATCAATATCGGTAGTTGTAGCTGCTGAATGAGTTGGACAACGAGAAAATCGTCTCGGATGGGTACAGCAATACCACCGACACCTTCGACGATTACAAAGTCGTATCGCTTTTCGAGTGTTGTGAAAGCGGTTTCAATGCTTTGGAGATCGATGTCCCTGTCTTCCATCCTCGCTGCGACAGAGGGTGCCAACGGGTTACGGAGGAAGATCGGATTAATGATGGAGAGTTCATCGTCGACTTGTGCGGCGTGTTTGAGAAACTTTGCGTCGGCGGTATCACCTGTGCCAATCGGTTTCATCACACCCACGTTTGTCCCAGTCTGTTTGAGCACCGCAGCCAACCCACCTGCGATGACAGTCTTCCCGATTTCCGTCCCTGTACCAGTAACAAAAATACCTCGTATCATACAGTTATTATACGTCCGACAGCACTTTTCGTCAAGGATTATCGGAATTGGGGTGTGTAAATATGCTAACAGCGTTACCAGGTCGGAGCGATCTAAGACAAACCTGTCCGTTTGGAAAAAAATCAATATGCTGCCAAAAACTTTACACACCTGTCATAAAGGCACTTTAATTTTTTTTGTACGCAAAAATCGAGGTAGTGCGTCTGTCCTTAAAATGTTACACCTATGTAACATTAACACCTATAAACGAAAATCAAAACGAAAACTAAATCGTCCTGCACTACTGTTATTTGCTTAAGGTATCCCCTTATGTTATGCTTAATGTACCAAATAGAACCTTATCAGTCAACTACCCAAGCCTAAAGACTTGGGCTTGTTAAAAGCATCAAACAACGTGAGCTGTGTTGCTTCCTGCAAACCTGCGTCTCGTGCTTCGTTCTTGTTTCTCGCTTCATAGAGGGTGGAAACCCACCGCTCTCCACGAAAGGCAGCAGCTGCCTTATAAAGTATGTTTAATGCAGCGTTGTGGTCCCGGTCTAAAGACATGCCACAAAACTGACAATCAAAACTGCGTATCGCCAGCGAAAGCTTCTTTGCCGACTTCTGACCACAACTTGAGCAGGTTTGTGAAGTGTTCTTCGGATCGACTTGGTGGAAGTGGAAACCGTCTCTTTCGGCTATGTTTCCACACCACTGAAAGAACTTTGCCCAAGACGCATCAGATATGCTCTTGCTGAGGTGTTTGTTCTGAACCATATTCGAGGTATTTAGGTTTTCGGCTATCAATACATTCTTTTCTTTATGGTGGTAAAGTTTGTAAACGAGTTTACCGATAAAGTCTTTGCGTCTGTTCGCAGTTCGCTCATGGTGCAAAGCGAGTGTGTGTTGTTGTTTCTTTCGACGATTAGACCCTAACGTTTTACGCGAGAGGTCCTTGGAGTGTTTGCGTGTAAGTCCTTCGGCTTCACGATACCAGCGTGGGTTCTCTTCCTTTTCACCTTCAGAAGTCGTCAGGTAATGTGTCGTGCCAACGTCAACAGCAATCGCAGCCGTCGGTTCAACCTTCGGCGTATCCGGGAGTTCACAAGAGATATGAGCATACCAGTTAGACGCTTTTCTAACGAGTGTAACTTCTTTTGCGTCGCCTTGAAGCGGGCGGTGCATGTAGATTTTCACTTCGCCAAGTTTCGGCACTCTCAAACGGTCATGTTTCCATACTGTTTCTCGGATCGGATTCTCACGAACGCGTATCGTCTGTTTGTCAGCGTCTTTGGTCTTTCGACGAATCACTTTAGGATATTTACGAAGACTCCATGTCAGAGAACGCACACGCTTT
>JAJEEK010000053.1 GCA_022821065.1 Candidatus Poribacteria bacterium | reverse complement strand
TTCTAAAGCCTCATGCAATTCGTGTACGAGAGTTTTCAGTAAGGCTTCTTGCGTGTGTTCTTCGCACTTCACTTCGGGGACTTCTGGTATCCACCCTATCCATGCAGCCCCATTTTTCTGAATGTGAGCGGTATAGGTTTCCTCGTATATCGGGTCCTGTATTTTAACGGCTTGAATCTTTTCCATGTTTATCTCCTTTGAGAGAAAACTAATAAACACCTACGACGACGCTTTCTTGGAGTTCCGTGAGGAGGCGGAGATTTTCAACGCCGTCCCATGGGTATTCAGGAATAGGTTCGGCGCGTTCGGCTTCGTCACGTTCCAGAAAACGTGGCACGAAAAATTCCTTTGTCAGAGTTGTGAGCATGACGCGTCCGGTTTCGCCGTAATCGACAGTTTCCTCTGGATTTTCTGGGTTAACGAGTTCAATGACAGCGCGCGGATGCGGTGGATAGTAGATAATTGCATAGTTGTCCGCTGGGTCAAACGGTTTGCAGGTGGCTAATCCCATGAGCGTATTGCCGTAGGTCGGAATGAAGTCAATGCCGGGAACGAGTTCCTCGCGTGCGAATCGGTGGAATTGTGCGTCCATCTCGGTGCCGCCGCAGAAGATGCCTTTGATGCCTGCTTTCGGCAAGGAAATTTTTTCAGACAATGCTTCGAGCAGCTTAGGTGTCGTAAAGAGACATTGGACGTTTTCATGGGCGCGCAACACGTTGAGTGCCTGCGCAATGACATGGTTCTTATAGGCATCCATCTCTTCGTTTTTTCCATAACGCACGAGTTGGTTCACCCAGCGCGGGTCGAGATCGACGTGGAAACAGATGCCGCCGCGATGTTGTGCGAGATGCTCGACAGCAAGTCGTAAACGGCGTGGACCTGTTGGTCCTAACATGAGCCAATCACTACCGGGTGGGAACCCCTCATCGGAGAGCGTTTTGCTAAATATCTCGTAGTCGATATGGAAATCACGGATGCTGATTCGAGTCTTGGGTACGCCTGTTGAGCCACCGGTTTCAAAGACATAGATCGGTTCGTTGGCGTAAGCCTTCGGGACCCAGCGGCGGACGGGACCGCCGCGGAGCCATTCATCTTGGAAATGTCCGAGACACTTGAGGTCGGCGTAGCCACCAATCTCTTTTCGTGGGTCGAAGTCAAGGTTTTCCGCGAACTCCAGCCAGAAGGGGCATCCGGTCTTTGGGCTGAAGTGCCATTTGACGATTTCTCGGACATGAGCATCGAGTGCTTTTTGGTTTTCAGCAATTTTTCGGGTAAGGTTCATTTTTTCTCTTCTATTGCGACCAGCGTATTGCGGGTTACGATGTAAAGCACGCCGTCTTTTGCCAGAGGTGTGGTATAAACAGCACTCCCCATGTTGGTTTCAAACAGTACTTCTTCAGTTTTGCCTGCTTTCAGGATAATGACGTCACCGTCCTCGTCGCCGAGGTAGACCTTGCCGTCTACGACATAAGGTGAACCCCAGATTGCGGCGAAGGTATCGTGCTTCCAGTAGAGGTCGCCGGTTTTGACATCCAAGCAGTAGAGGTATCCACTGAGATCAGAGATGTAGAGGAGTCCATCAGCGATGGCTACGGTGGACATTGTACGGTTGAACTGCTCATCGCCGAAGTGCCATATACCGGCGGTCTCGGTAATATCGCCGGTTTGTGAGGCATCAATGCACCAGAGGTGTCCTACGCCTTCTCCGTGTTCTGGGTCCTGTCCAACAGCAACAAAGACCTTATCGTCATAAACGACAGGTGTTGAGATGATATTATTGCGTGTGCCGCGTCCGCCGAGTTCCCAAACAGAATCTTTCGGGTTGCAGTCAAACTGCCAGATAATGTCTCCAGTTTCTGGTGCAAAGGCGTAGACCCAACCGTCACCACCGGGGATGATCACTTGTGGTACACCTTTGATGACCCCGTAGGCGGGGTTTGACCACTGCCCATGCAATATATTTTCGCCGGGAGAGGCATCCTCCCATACGAGTTCTCCTGTGTTCTTATTCAAAGCAATAAAAGATGGAGCATCAGGTGAAGGGATGTGGATGTGTCCTTCATCAACACCGTTACTCGTTTCTAAGAAAAGCAGGTCACCAACTACGAGTGGTGAACAGGTCGCGAGATTATGCGGAAAGACATCCAGCTCATCCATCATATCGTAGCTCCAGATGATGTCGGCATCAATCTCGCTCGTTTCGGTCTCTTCGGTAAACGGACCGTCGTTTTCACCATCAAGGAAGCCTTCGGTATCCACACAGACGACTTCACAACGGTTGGAGACGTAGTAGAGGCGATCCCCCTCAACATAAGGTGTCGAACAAATACCCTGTAGGGGCCAGTCGTTAACCCTACCCGAAGTGAGTTTGGTATGGGTTGCTTGCCAGAGGAATTTGCCATCGGATTCGCGGAATGCCATGAGATTCCCACGGTCGCCGGTTAGTTTTGGGTTGTAGAGTGCTTTATTGTTTGTTCCAACGAAGACCTTTCCACCGATGACGAGCGGTCCGGCGTAACTTTGTGAACCCAATTCCGCGGTCCATTTGATATTTTCACCAGTTTCAAGATCCCAACTTGCGGGGACATTCTTTTCCTCGGATACCATGTTCCGACTTAGCGTACCACCCCACAACGCGAACTCTTCTGCTGCTGAAGTGATAGATGTCGCAAACGTAAAAAGCACTGCAAGTTTTATAATGTAGATAAATCGTGATTTCCAAAGCGGTTTCAATTGAACGACTCCTTTGTTTTGATATTACGCGTGGTGTTTGTATACAAGACTACCAGACTTTTAGATTATCGTAATAGATATCTGCTGGGGAGTAGCCGTAGATACCTGGACTTCCCTCTCGGTTCGGTAGTGGATCTTCGGCGGTGATCGTCCATGCTTCGGGTTCAGATTCACCGGTTCGCCATATCTTTCCACGGATGATCGCTTTATCGTCCATAACCTCTACCATCATTTTCATGGTGTACCAGACATCCGTTTCCCAAGCGAAGTCGATTGTCTTCGCCATCCGTAAGTCTGATGCCCACGAACGGATTTGCAAGCGTTGGTGTCTCCCTTGCATATCCAACGTATATCGGTTAGCGATGAGTCCCATATCTGGTAGTCTGCGTTTATTTCTTGTGCCCATCAGGTCAACTTGAATCTGATAGTTTGTCATTTTTGAGGGACCGATATAGACGTTAGAACGGTCTAAACCGACTCTGGCGGGTGTTTTGACTAAGACCTTATTCCCGTCTTTCTCGCGCACAAAGAATTTGCCTGCGGATCCGATCCAGTGTCCAGGTGCTTTTTCGAGTTCAATCGCCTCAAAATCCTCTGTCCATGGTAGGGATGGAATGACTCGGAGGCGCGCCGTTGCCGTCATTTCACCGGATTGGACAGTGACTGTGCCAGCGTGTGCTTCGGCATTTTCGTCAGGTGTAAATGTGCCATCTTGAAGTGTACCCGTTAAACCTGTCTGGTTCCATTCCGTGGCACCGATTGTGCTTGTCCGTTTTCCGTCGGCATCGAAACCGATAACGCTTAATGTGACAGGATCGCCTGATGTGAGTGTTTCTGCGGGGGTTAACAATAGTGAAACAGCGGGGGCGGTTGACATTTCAACAGGTTTTGGTGCCATCTCTTTACTGGCACAACCTGCGGCGAGGATGCATACCATCAGGATAAAGTAAAGTGGGATAAAATTTCTCATTATTTGTTCCTCCCGAGGCAGTAGAGGCGTTCCTCCGTTGTGAAATAGATGCGTCCATCAGCGATAGCCGGTGAACCGTAGATTTCGACGTAATGTTCTTCATCAGCGCGACTTATTTCTTGCGTGCTTAACGTCTCACATTTATCTTCGCTGGGTTGAAGGATAGTAAATCCGCCGTTGACTTCCGTGATGTAGAGTTTTCCATCTGCCCAGACGGGTGAACCTTTGCCGACTTTACCGATGTTGTGCATCCAGAGCAATTCACCCGTATCCGTATTAACGGCGTGAACGTTAGCGGAGTTATCTACGACATAGAGATGCCCGTTGTGAATTGTCGGGGATGCGTATCCGACGTTAACCGCGTCATACCGCCAGAGTTCGTGTGTTTTTGTGACATCTCCGGTGCCAGTTGCGTCAATACAGACGACGCGTCCCATTTCGGTATTATCTATATTTTCCTCGCTATGTGAAGCGTAGACTTTCGTGCCTGAAACGATGACAGATGTATTAATACCGCGTTGACTGAGTTTAAATCCCCAGACCATCTCTCCGGTGTTCTGTTTCATTGCGTAGATACTGCCATCGGCATTGCCGCCGATGATAAGTTGTTGTCCATTGATATTCGCAACGACAGGTGTGGAGTAGGTTGTGTCTAAGGGTCTACCACCGGGGGTTGATATCCAGATGAGTTCGCCGGTGTGTTTGTCAAAAGCAAAATAGCGGTGGCGTGTCATGGCTTGGTCGCCCCATCCGGCATTGAGATAGCTGATAACGACAAGGTCACCTGCGATAATAGGTGTATGAACGCGTCCGCCGTAGCCGGAGATCCGTCCATATTCCTCTGTGAGTGAACGCGACCAGAGAATGTTGCCATCTTTGTCGAAGCAGAAGAAAAGTCCTTGGACCCCGTGTGCATAGATATTCCCCGTTTCAGGGTCGCCAGCGAGGCTTGTCCATCCGACTCGGTTGAAGGTAATCGTCGTATGAAAGACGTTAAACTGATAATTCCACAGGTGTTCGCCGGTTTCAGCGTCGAAACAGGCGATACGTTCCTGTTCGGTGATGTCTTTGCCGATACGTCCCATGACGTAGACTCTGCCGTTGAGAACGATGGGTGTGGAACGCCCGATAAATTCTGCCTCCCAGAGCAGGTTCTCGCCTTCGACTGACCATGTTGAGATTAATCCGGTTTCAGCAGAGGTGCCGTCTTGATTCGGTCCTCGCCACGTTGGCCAATCGCCAGCCATAGCGGACATGGCAACAGCAACAAGAACAAAGCAGATGAATAACCGACAAAAGATCGGTTTCTGATAACGCAAATTTCTGTTCCTCCTCGTGTATTTTACGTTTATGTTCAATTCGTTAAGACGTTGAAAAGGGTCTTAATGTTTAACACCGCGCGTCTGTTAGAAACGCTTTATTGTGCTGCGCTTATGCATCTGACAGCGCGCCAGATGGTTTTGTTCTGCATATCTTTTGATATATCATTATATCACTTCTGGTGTTTTTGAGAAAGGATTTAATTGAGGAATAGCGAAAGGCGAGGTGAGTATACCTCGTCATAGAAAGATATGTGGAGTTCAAGGAAGGTTTCGCGGAGGATAAAGTATGGAAATCAAAGATATTTACTAATCTGATTTGGGTTCGGTATTTTTTTTAACACGGATTAAGGGAATTTGATGTGGGGAAGCATCCTCGTAACGTTCGGTTGAGTCTCCATCAAAATGGTAAAGTCCCAATGTGTCGTCATCTGCAGTAAATGCGCTTGCTGGTACGCTGTACGCTCCAACATCATAACGCACAACGCTGCTGATCCGCAGTTCGTCAATATATATGCCAGATGCAGGCACCGCTTTCAGTCCACTCTCCTTTAGAACAGGAACACCACCGATAAGGAGGGGTTCACTCATGGATGCAAGATGGCTTCCCGGTGTCAGTCCGGAGATAGAACCGCCGCATCCGACAGTGGAGCCGCCGTCAATTATTGCAACGTAGTAGACCCACCGCCCGGTGGGTAGTGTCCCTCATATTTTTCCGGATCCACCTCCGACTCCCCGTGTAACGATAGCGGGACTGGCTTTATATCCGTCACCAACAATAGCACAGGTAAAGCGGTCTGTTTGGCCGACTATGGAGAAGGCAGCACGGGCTCCAGCAGTGAGTGATACTATATCTCGAACGCTCGGTGGTTTGTCTATGTATACCCACGCTTCAATTGTTAGCGGACCTGGATAATCAGGAAACCAAGGTTTTTCTGTTTGTACGAGTGGGAGTTCCGGATTCAGTTCGAGCCAACCGCCTCCGGCAGGTGAGGGTTCATGTGGTGCCGCGAAGAGCGTTAATGGCAGCATCAAGATAATCACTAAACATGTTTCTTTTATGCATTTCATGAAATACCTCTGTCAAGATTAATTGTCCGGTTGGTTAAGTTGTAAGCGGAGGACACCGCGATGCCGCGTGCCGATGTAGAAAATACCACGATCAACCACAAAAGCCGTTATCTTGTATGGTACCTCGGATGACAGCCGAATCCATGTATTTGTCTCGGAATCTATGCGATAAACGCCTCTGTTGCCGATCCCGTAGACCTTATCACCTTCCACGGCTATTTGAACTATATACACTTGATGCTCTTCAGTATCCGTGAGTGCGTTCCAATTGATGCCGTCGTGCGAATTCATCACACCTTGATTTGTCACCAGATAAACAGTAGCACCCGCAAAGACTATCTCTTCAAAGTATGCGAAAGAAAAAGGTAAATCTGTGGTGATCTCTTTCCAATTCTCTCCGTTGTCAAGGGATTGAAATAGGGATCCGTCGCGTTTACCTGCATAGACGATGTTCTGCGAAGCGGCGAGTGTGAGACCTTTGGATGTATCCGCACCGGGGGCGCGTTCGGTGGTATCCACAATACCGGTATTGAACCATTCTGCTTCACCCTTTCGCCATCGGAAGAGTTTGCGTCGGAATTCCATATAGACAGTTTCACCAGTCATTGTAAAGCCACCGTTTGTCTGATACTCTTCAATAATACGGGGCATATCTGCTTTTTTCTTCTCGCTTAATTCTCTATCGCGAGGTGCATTATTAATCCTTTTCTGCCATTCAACATGCAGCGTATCTTCAGCAAATGCGGGCACTTCTTGAACAGACATCAGCATGCTTTCGCCAGCAGAAAGGTGATAAAAACCGACATTATCAGATGTACTGTTGCTTACATAAAGTGAACCGTTAGCCTTCGCGATTTTAGCATCGCTCAGTAAATTTGGCGTTTTTTGTTTCTTTTGAAGTTGCCCTTGTTTTATAACGATGTCATGAACATCTACGCCAATAGATGTCCATGATTCTCCGAGATCCGTTGATTTGACTATACCTTCAGGTGTCAGGGCACAGAGCGCGTTTTCAAGAGTAACGAGACTTTGGACGTGTGAGTTTACCATTCCGGTAGGGAATGGATGCCACGATCTACCAGCATCGGTTGACCGGGCGATCCCGGAAACATCTGAGGTATAAAAGTTATTTTCATCCAGCGCGACAACCGGGAAAATACTCTGACTCAACGCATTCTCGTCAATGCCGATGTCTTTTCCAGTGTCTGTCCATGTATCACCACTATCGGACGACTGTAGTAAAACGCGTGTCCCCATCACTACGAGCCTCTCACCGACTGCAGCCAACTGTATACCACTGAACATTTGGGCTCGAAACTGGTCATCTATTGGTGGTATCTCCATCCATAACTCACCCCTCTCGTTTTTTTCTATTACCGGTGAAATATCAACCCATGTGTTTCCCAAGTCGATTGAA
The DNA here is from genome assembly GCA_022821065.1 of Candidatus Poribacteria bacterium. Lineage (GTDB taxonomy): Bacteria > Poribacteria > WGA-4E > WGA-4E > WGA-3G > WGA-3G. The sequence continues at coordinate 13,005 of JAJEEK010000053.1, read as the reverse complement.
CGATAAATTCTTGGTGGTAACTTTAATATCTCAACTGAAAAACCTAAGTTTTGATATGTTTGTGTAAATGCAGATGGTGTGAAATCAGAACCTGCTACAACATAGAGTTTACTCTCAGTGGCTCTCAACGAGTTAATAAATTGGGGCCCGTAGAAAGGTAATCTCTCCCAATCATCTGTGGTAACGCGGTAAAGTCCTCGGTTTGTTCCGACAAATATTTTGTTATTGAGTGCAACAGCGTCCGAAATTGAGATGCCGGGTACGCCATTCATCTTCATAATATAGGCGTGCAAATCCTGCATCATCGGTATCCAAGTTTTACCGGTGTCGTGGGATCGAAAGATATGTTTTTCAAAGACGAGGTAAAACGTCTCATCCGTGATGAGCAGTTCAAAAGCGCGTCCCTCGGGGCGGGTACCGACGGTATCCCATGTTTTACCTTCATCGCTTGAGGCTAATAATTCGTTAGCGGTCAAGACATAGAGGATGTCGCCTTGTTCTGCCATCGGCGTTTGGAACTGTCGGGTTGGCGTGCTTTCGCAGATGAGGGTCCAGGCGTTTTCGTCATCTGTCAGGCGGTAAATCCCTCTCGCTGCAACGGCATAAAGAGTTCGTTTGGATGTCGCAAATAGGCCGGCTCTGCCGCCTGAAGTGCCTTCCGGTCCGCCCATCGATATCCACCGCGATTTTATATCGGGTATATCAGATTGCTCAGATTGCTCAGCGACGACTTGACGTGCCTTTGTGCCGTGATTCGTATTTCTGGTACGTTTACCGGGTGTATCGGTGTCCCCGAACTGATTTCTCACGCTGGGTTTCTGCTTTGATGCGCGGACAAAGAATGTATCCACGAGTTCAATGGTTGCTTCGGATTTTGCGTTGAAACTGTAAGGTTGCTGGAAGCGAGGTAGATATTGCGTTCCGCTCCCCATTAGCAGTATGACCAAAGCAGTGGTTGAGGCGGCGACTGCCCACGGCATCCACGGTTTGCTGTTCGATGGTGTGGTCGGTTTGATACGGGCAATTTCTTGTAAGATGTTTTCGGTTAAAGTTTCGGTGAGTTGGAAACCCCCCAAATTTTCGTGAATAATATGTTCTGCCTTCTTCAATCGTTTACGCGCGCGATGGAGCCGACTCTTGACGGTGTTTGGTGATACCCCCAGAAATTTGCTAATGTCTTCGCATGTCATGTCTCCAAGGTAGTGGAGTGTTACGACGGTGCGTTCACTTTCTGGTAACTTTTGCAGGAGACGTTTGACGATCTCGCGTTGCTGTTCACTTACGGTTTCTTCTTGTTGTTCGGCATAGTATTGGGCATAAGCCAACTCCTCTAATTCTTCTGGTGCCATTATCTCTAACGATTCCATTGGGAGCCGCTTCTTTTTTAACCAAGCGAGACATCGACGGGTGGCAATCACGTAAAGCCATCCGGCAAACAGATTCGGATTTTTTAGCGTTTGTAGTTTTTTGTAAACGTTAAGGAAGATATCTTGTGTAATCTCTTCGGCAATGTGAAAATCGCCAATTTTGCGCCATACAAGCGCGTGGAGCGGCTTTTGGTACTTTCGCACGAGTGCGCTGAAAGCGCGTTGGTCGCCTTCTAAGGTCTGTTGAATCAATTCAGCATCGTTGTTCTGCATACGTCACCCCAAAAACATATTGTCTCTTATAATATTAAGAGACGTGCTGCAGGACGGAGGGTTGCATAAAATGCAAGATTCAGGAAATTCTATATTAAAATGGGAAAAATTGAAAGGGTAGCACAAGTACTTCTCTGTTGTTAGTGTCTGGAGAAAAGGACGCAGAGGAACTTTTGGCAATATGGCGAACTTGAAAACTACACGTTAAATCTCAATGCGTACAAAGGCAAGGAACGCTCCGGCGAAAAAAACAACGAAAAATAGCGTTAGCAACAGCAAATCTACTGTCGCAGCGTTGAAATCTTGACTGAGACTGAGCGTATCTTCAAACGTCGGAATTGATTCTGGACTGATGGGTTTTTTCGACATGCCGTCATACGTCCCAATGATATGGAGACTCTCGGGATCTGCTCTATCCATATCCGAGACAAATTCGCGGTATTCACGGGCGTAACGCTGCACGTTCTCCACAAATTGTTGATGCCGTCTGAATCCAGTTCCAGCAAAAACCTCAAGAAGATGCTGGACAAGCACGACTGGTGAGATGCGGGTGACAGAACGCGCGAATTGAATCTGGGCATGTTGCTGGGTTAAGTATTCATGGCTCAAACGTTCCCGTTCCGCTGCGTCCTTGATGACATATTCACCTGCTAACTCTATTTTTTTTGCTGGGTCCTCAGGCGTGTCTTGCAAACGAGCCTCGTATTCACCCCTAAGTTCATTTACAAGTTGCCTCGCGCGTTGGTCGAATTGACCATAAGTCATCGGTGTTGAAAATCCACTTGCAATAGAGGCAAGCGTGCTCGGCATAAAAACCACGAAGGTGACCCACGTTAGCAGAAGTATCACAAGACTCGCTGCGCTGTGCCGTACACGTGACGATACCAACAAACCTAACGCAATAAACAGACATAGGTACAGAATTGAAAGAAAAAAAATAATACCTAAACGGCTCCATGCCTCGGGACGAAGTTGCACATCGTTGGATGTGGAAATTACCAACAGGTTCATTAACACTGCGAGCGTAAAGGGAACGCTAATACTTGCCAATGCGCCTAAAAATTTACCAATCAACACGGTATGGCGCGGTACCGAGTTTGCTAACGTCAAACGTAGTGTACCACGTTCTCGTTCGCCAGAAATCGAATCAAAGGTGAATAGGATCGCGATGAGACTCAAGACGTACCCGATCACAAACCCCCAATCTATTTTGATAGTGTCCGGACGAATATTTTTTGAATTGCGCGTCGCAGGGATATAATCTAACTGCCAGAAGCCTACTAAGCCATCAATGGCCCAGGCGTAAAATCCGCCGTTGACACGATTTAACAAAAAGTCCTCACCACCATCTGCGCAGAAATGGAGAGAGGACGGCTTTTTGTAAAGGTATCCGGGACCCTCTTGCGCGATGTGATACAAATTCGTTCGAGATCTTAAGCGATCCAACGATTCTGTGACGGCATCGTGATATTTCTGGATCCGCACAGGATGTTCCCCGATATGCACAACGGCATTGATCAGCATCAAGCCGAGAAACAACACTGTTGCCAACGCAAACCGGAGGCTATTGAGATTATCATAGAGTTCACGTTTTGTGATATGCCACATAAGTAACCAGTAACCAGTAACCAGTTTTCAGTTAAGAGGTTATCGTTTAGATTTCAGTTTTCAGTGGAATCGTTTGCGGTTACGCGTCATCGGTATCTGTTAGAAGACAGTTTTGACTTAAGCAAATGTCTTTTAACTGAAAACTGTTAACTGTTAACTACTTCACACTTCACTTTTGACAAAAATAAGAAATATTATGACGAACAGAATTATATTAAGCATGACCAGCAAGCATATATCCGGCAACGCTCGCTCAGCATTTGTGGCAACGTCAACCCTCTGAAAAGAGAACTGAGGCAAGTTATCCCAATCTACTGCTCCCTTGTCGGCAGAAAACCATTGCTGAGCCCCGAAAGCGTTCTTGTCGTAATAATAGTCAATCAGGGTCCGTCGGTGCCTTCGCGCCGCTTGAAAAAAATCTCTGAGTCCGTGCAGGTCTGTCCCTGCCCACGCTTGCGTTGCAGCGTCGTACATCCCGACGGGTGAGGCTCTCAAAAGGATGCGGTCAAGAATCGCTGGTTTAATGAAGATAGTTTCGAGTGCTTGTTTTCGGATAAGCCATGCGCGTTCTGCGGCGTTGATGATCTGTGGTCCGAGGAAGCGGTGATAATCTTGTGCGTGTGGCACTTGAGGTTTCGACGCTTCACTAAGTTTCTCAATGTTTGAAACAGCGTGGTAGTCATACCTAAGTGTTGATGAATCTCTATGAAAATATTCGTAGTGGTAACCTGATCCCCATATCTGACCAAAATTCGGATCATCTCCTACCATGCCAAAGTGTGGATCTTCTCCTGGAAAGGCATCATTCGCAAGGAAATGCTTTCGCTTCCTGTCGAATTCCTCCCATATCTGTTTAATTTCCTCGTAAGCGGATACCATACGTGTTTGAGAAGTTTGAGGCGGGTTAATCGTGGCAAGAACGGCGTTTGGATACACCAACACCCAAAATCCCCAGATAAACATAGCAAGCATGAGCGCGGTACCGGTTCTGCGGGTTACTGTTGAGATTAGCATGCCGATGAGGTAGAATACCGACAGATAGACAATTGAACTCAAGATAATCCCTCCGATACGGAGGAAATCACCCATACTGAGAGAAATAGCGGTGGATGTTATCAGCAAAGTTATCGCGAGGAGCAGACTCATCAGCAACGGCACAAGCAAGCAGAGCATCGCACTGATATATTTGGCAAGCAGGATGTGACCGCGCCGCACCGGATGCGTTACGACCAAGCGCAACGTGCCGCGCTCACGTTCCCCCGCAATGGCATCGTAAGCGAAAATAAGTGCTATTAGACTCAGAACGACCTCAAAGATAAAAACAATGTCGATTGAAGTGAAGAGGTTGAGAAGTGGATTCGTCATTTTATAGGTTCCAGTATCCCACAATGTGGGCACAAAACCGTGAGATATCCAAATCTCGTTGCCCAGTCGTTTATCCAACCCGACATTGAAAATACTCAACGGATTTGGGGGGCGGGCAACGTTCAATCTTCCGCCGGAATAGGTTTTCAGTTCCCGCGATTGCCGATGCTGCGTTTTGAGCACAGTGTTGTAAGCCTCTAACCGTCGCTCATAATCCTTGATCAGCACAGAGGTATTGGCGACAACAAGCAGCAACATAATGAGGACGGCTACGGCAAAGCGGAACGTCATCAGATTGTCGAGGAGTTCTCGGCGGATGAGCGTTGTTAACATGGCGTTTTCCTTTTAATATCGAAACTCTCTTATTTCTGTCCGAGAACCTTCAGAAACTCTGGATCATCTTTTACATCCGAAAATTCGGGAGTCTCAAGGAAAGACGGGTAGTAACTATCCTGATAATTATAGCCTCTAACAAGGTAAGCGTCCTGAGCGATCTTCAAATGGTGTAAAGTCTTCTCGCGATCCTTCTCAGATGCCCAGATGCTCACAGCAAGCATGAAGTGATTATAATCGTTGTAATTTCCCAAATCGATGGAGAGTTGTAACAAACATTTCCCCTCGTTGTATCTCTTCGCCCATACCAGACAACAACCGACATTGTGAGCCGTACAAATAAGCTCGTACATATTTACGGGGTAACGGGCATCCCGTTTTTCTACTTCGCCTTCGATAAACGTCCTTGTATCCGCCCAGACTTGATCGAAACGCTCCCAATCTTCCTGTTTACTATATACCCGAAGTCGATTTTCTTTGATAGACAACCAAAAAAGAAAATAACTCTGCCAACCGGGTTCGCCATTGGCACGTTCCAACTTTTCTATTTCAAGAAGTGCTGCATCTACCCTGTCGTTCCATATTAAGATATCTGCGCCCAATCTCAGAAAACTGCAACGACTGTACTGACTCACTTCAGGGGTCTCTAAACGCTCAGATGCCTCATTATAAAGTTGGATCCAGTCATCAATACGACCTTCCGCTTTCCAACATCCAGCAGTGTTCAAATTGGAAACAGCCCGCAACACATATTTTTCTGAGTGCTTGCATGCCCAACGGTAAAGACGCGTCTGTTCCTGAATGGCTTCTCGGTTTCGACTCAGAAAAGCGAGACTCCGTACTAACGAATTATGCGACCAGTAACGTTCTGTATCATCTGACACATCATCCATATACTTACGGAGTAGAGGTATCCGTTTTTCCATTCCAAAACTGCCCATAGACGGGTATATTTCATCAACAACAAGATGTACTAACTCAGGTGTGATTTCCACCTTAAGCGCGTCTTCAATCTCGTTGTTAAGTTCCGTGAGCATAGTTTCCCGTGACGAAGGGTCAGATCGCATCTGTTCTCTATAGGTATCGAGTTTACCACGAATATCATCCAATTTAGCAGACATAATAAAACCTCCTTTGGAACCGCCCCAAATCTCGCGAGTTGTGGGTTCCTCCTTCTTCAACCGCTTGCGGGCGCGGTGGAGCCGACTCTTGACGGTGTTCGGCGATACGCCCAGAAACTTACTAATATCTTCGCACGTCATACTATCGAGATAGTGAAGCGTTACAACGGTGCGTTCACTCTCCGGTAATTTTTGAAGGAGACGTTTGATAACTTCGCGTTGCTGTTCATTCGCGAAGTCATCTCGTTGTTTTGCCCGGTATTGCACATAAGCCAGTTCTTCTAATTCCTCTGGTGGCATTGCATCTAATGATGCCATCGGAATCCGTTTCTTTTCAAACCATGCTAAACACTGACGGGCGGCAATTACATAAAGCCATCCTGCAAACGTATTCGGGTTTTTCAGCGTCGGCAGTTTTTCGTAAACTCTGAGGAATATATCTTGCGTGATTTCTTCAGCGGTGTGGAAATCACCGATTTTCCGGCGTACGAACGCGTGGACCGGCTTTTGGTATTTTCGTACAAGTGTACTGAAAGCAGATTCGTCCCCTGCCAAAGTACGTTGAATCAATTGCGCGTCGTCGTTTGGCATACATCACCTCGAAAAATATATTGTCTTTCAAAATGTTAAGATAGGAATTGATGCCAGAAAGGTTGCATAAAATGCAAGATTTGAGGAAAAGACCAAATTTAGGATAGTAAAAGGGACTGATAAATACGATATGTTGAACCCACGGATCTAAAATGCTGTTTTTATGCTTCCCCAAGCGATTGGGAGCTTATGCTTAGGTTGAACACTAAACCCCTTTCTGGATTCAAAATTCTGGACCACTTCTGATTCAGTTAGAGAACGATTGTAGATACGGACTTCATCAATACTTCCTTTGAAAAAATATCGGTTGTCCCCAGCACCGAGGTAGACAGGTTTCACAAAAGGGACAAAGATTCCAGGAGACCTTACAAAGTCTACTGAACTACTTAAGGTTTTTCCATCTATATAAACGTGTCGCTGAAGCGTCTCCCTAATAGCTGCTCCCTCTTTTTTCAAAAATTCAGAGGAAATCTTAACCTGCCTTTAAGTCCTTTAAAATGCGCTTCACAACCTGCTTCTGTTCTCCCTGAACTGCGGGTTGTTCCAATTCATAGACTTCATCTGAAATCAGATGTTTGTGGGTTTCGATCGGGAGGGCACTGTGCGATCCTTTATCAATGTAGCGGTTGAAGATGGTAAAGCGGGGGTAGTTTTCTGTCCAGCGTCTTGCGCCGTGATAGAGTGCTTCCGTAAAGATCACACAATCGCCAGCGTTGACAGGAACATTGATAACTGTAGGCGGTCCGTCGTAAATTGAGAGGTTATCGGGTGGCTCGAAGTTGCGTTTATGGCTGCCGGGTAGACAGACGAAACCTGTTCCTTCTGGGACATCAACTAACGAGATGCCAGCATTGAGAAAACCGGCGCGAGGTCCCAATTCGCCCACGCTGTAATCCTGACCGGCAGCATGGAAATGGATGTCATCGGAGGTTTTGTCGTTTTTCGTTAAAGCGCAGTCAACGAGGCATGGAGTTCCTCGCGTCAGCGCAATAATCACGCGCATAATTTCTTGGTTGAGGACAAGTCGTTGGAACACTGGATCCCCGTATTGGATATGATTGATCCAGTGTGCAATTGTGGGTGAAGTCTTGCCTGTTCGGGAAGTAGAGGTCAGCGGCGGTGGCAATTGGTCGAGGGGCATGTCGTGCCACTGGTTACCGAGTTCAATCATGCGTTGGATGTCCTCGGGTGGCACGACTTTGCGAAGGATAACGAATCCGTGGTGATCAAAGAACCATTTTTCGTGTAGTGTTAGCATATAGATTCTTATGCAGCTGTTGCTAACGCAAGGTTAGCGTACTGTCTTCAGGGTTCCCCAGACGATGGGCAGCTTCGATGCTGCGTCAACGGAGAGACCTATTTTAGATTCAAAGTTTCGGGTTACTTCGTCAGCGGTGAGGGGTCGATCATAAATACGGATTTCATCAATAACGCCTGGGAAATGCCGGCTGGGGGCACCGCGATTATTCCCAGCACCGATAAAGACCGGTTCCACAAATGGAATAAAATTGTCAATCTCCTTTGCGTCGCCAACGATAACCTCTTGCGGCGCGCCATCCATATAAATGCTGACTTCGGCTTTACCTGCGTCTTCGATTGCGAAGACGATATGGTGCCATTGTCCATCGGAGATCGGGAACTCAATTTCAACGGCGATAGCGTTGCAGCCTGCCGCCGAGTGTTGACGGACATAAAAGTGGATGAAACCTTCAGCAAACGGGAATCCGGCGAGTGCGCTCCGGTTCGGCTCGATTGCCCATCCCATGTTGCACCCTTCGTCAAGGACTTTGAAAAGCGTCGTCCAATCTTTTTTGAAACTGGTTTTTGTCCAAACCTCAAATGTGGATGTCCCGATTTTCTCACCAAAATCGCCGAGGTTCGTCAAATTGACATAATCGTCAGCACCATCGAATTCCAATGCTTCTCCGACCTGTCCGTCAACGACTTTCGGGTTTCCTACAATTTTTCCATCATTTTCGCCCCAGACATCTTTGACTGTGCCGCCAGTAATGTCTTGCTCGTCAAACGTCCAATAGCTGACGAGTCCGTCTGTGACGACGGGTTGCGTATATCCGTTTTGGAAAGACAAGGTAATAATTAGGGTGAATGTGAGGAGATAGATTAGATTTTTCATTTTTGCGTTGCTCCTTGCGGAAGACGTTTCCGCAGCTATGAAAATCCTTGGGATAGTTCTGAGGTACACAGTGTGCTAAGAAACGGTGAAATCATTATAACACCTTGATGATTTCTTATCAAATTTATTTTTCCTTGAGTTGATGCTTGCAAGTTATGTTGGAAATTGGTAAAATGAAGCCTATATTGTATCGTAAGTTACGCCGAGAAATAGAGGAGAAAAATTTATGCCGAAAATGACGGGCGCTCGATTTATTGCTGAAACTGTTCACGGTTACGGGATTACGCATGTCTTTTTTATGCCGTATATCGGTCCGCGTGCACTGATGGAGATGGAAAATCTTGGAATCAAACGGGTTCAGACACATGGCGAAAAAGCGGCTGCGTATATGGCGGATGCGTACGCGCGTGTGAATCGCGCGCCGAGTCTCTGTATGGCACAGTCGGTCGGTGCCGTTAACCTTGCCGCGGGCTTACAAGATGCGTATCTCGCCTGCTCACCGGTGATTGCGCTGACAGGTCGGGAAAACCAGATTAACCAACAACGGCACGCCTATCAAGAGGTGGATCACATTAATCCGTTTTCGGCGGTTACGAAATATAGTGCCTATGTCGCGACACCGGAACAACTCCCGTTCTATCTACGTCAAGCATTCCGTGCAGCGACAACGGGAACACCGGGGCCTGCACACCTCGACTTTGAAGGTATCGCGGGGTCGTCGGTTATTGATCGCGAAGGCGAACTTGAAGTCATCATCGAAGAGGCGTTTGCCCAATTACCGCCGTTCCGACCAGAGGCAGAAGCGGAAAAAGTGGCAGAGGCTATTAAACTCCTTACTGATGCGAAACGACCGATCATCGTGGCGGGTGGTGGCGTAACGGCTTCGGACGCACGATCAGAACTCATGGCATTCGCAGAAAAACTTTCGATTCCGGTTGCAACCTCTTTGAATGCGAAAGCGATGTTTCCGAGTGACCATCCGTTAGCGGTAGGGACTCCGGGATCGTATTCGCGGGCGTGTGCGAACCAAGCTGTGTGTGAGGCGGATCTGGTCTTCTTTATCGGAAGCCATACCGGTGGACAGGTGACCAACGGATACAGGATTCCACCGCAAGGCACACCGATTATACAACTCGATATTAATCCTGAAGAACTCGGACGGAACTACCCGATTCAGTTAGGGATGCAAGGCGATGTGCGGAATACACTGCGCCGAATGATTGAGGTGTCGGACGTTACAACGCAGCGGACTGAGTGGGTTAATCGCGTGCAGGAATTGGTGAAGGATTGGAGAGAACGCGTCAGCGAAAAAGTGAACTCGGAGCGGTTACCGATGCTGCCGGAACGGTTGTGTCGTGAACTGACCGATTATCTCCCTTCAGATGCGATTCTCGTGTCCGATACAGGGCACTCTGGCATCTGGACGGGGACGATGATAGATTTTAAGCATCCCGATCAGAGTTTCATACGGTGTTCTGGTTCGTTGGGATGGGGTGTCCCAGCGGCGATGGGTGCGAAGTGTGCACAGCCGGATAGACCGGTACTCTGTTTCACAGGTGACGGCGGTATCTGGTATCATCTAACGGAATTGGATACAGCGATGAAGTGTGGGATTAATGCTGTTATCGTTGTCAACAATAATCACTCGTTGAATCAGGAACAGGGTGGTGTTGAATCGGTTTATGGAGGTCGGACACCGGGTTCCGATGAGCTTTGGTTATTCCCGGATGCGGATTTCGCGAAGATGGCGGAATCAATGGGATGTTTCGGGATTACGGTGAATAAGCCGAGTGAACTTGCGGGTGCGTTGGATCAGGCGTTTGCGTCGGGTCAACCGGCAGTTGTGGATGTGAAGACGCATGTGGAAGGGATTGCGCCGCGGACGTGGATGCCTTCTTAAAGATAGATTGTGTTATAGTGCGAGGTTTCCATGCTTCGCACTGCCAAAGTTTTAAGGACAGGTATCTTTCTTTAACAGGTGTGTATGCTGCTTTGTTGTATACACTTTGCCTCCAACCAAATTCCTATCCTTAAAATCGTCAAACAAATCGCTGTCGCCTTCTCGGTAAGATACCAGCACTTTTACCCTTGCTATCATAGCCAATGCGATAATATGTTCGTCGTTTGACGCTATTCTGCTTTTCAGTTCATCCGTCTTTTCTTGTACATCTTGAGGAGACACTATTTTGAGTTTACCGGTTTGTCTTAGTCGATTTCTCAGGTGCTGCATTCCACCTCTATTCCACTCCTCTTCCAATTTCTCTATATCGGAGTAAGCGACTTTGCCACCTCTTTTCTCTAACCAGGTCCACACAGGCTCCATATCTTCATCATCTGGTTCCCTGAATTTATGAAAAGTGTTTGTATCAACAATAATACACATCGCTTAATCCTTAAACCCCAGGAGTCGTTTGGACTCTTTCAGGAAAAATTTTCCGTAATGTGGTGGGACTCCAATCATGTTGGCCATCTTATCAAAACCGATATTATGTACCTTGACGATATTTCCTTGCGGTTCAAAGTATATCAACGACACATCTTGGGGACAGATGTTGCCTCTTATAATGTCAATTCGTGCACGGTCAATCATATAGTCGCTGTGCGTTTCAACAATGAACGACTGATCACCCTTGTTAGCCAATTTCACTAACAAAGAAGAAAGTTCTGCTTGTGCTTTTGGATGCAAGTGGATCTCAGGCTGTTGTAATAAAGAAAAAAACGACTGCATTGGATCATGCTGAGCATTTTGAGAAATACTGGGATTTAAAATCTGCACTAAAATTGGTAGAATCTGACTGACACCGTAGCCGACATCAATGATATTCGCTTTGGGGCCGCGCACTTTGACCTGCAGTTGGAATGGCGCCCCTAAGGTGCGTCCAAAGTTTTTTACATCTATGTTCTCAAATAGCCCAGAATTCCTACCAAACTCGACTAATTGTGTTTTCAATGCTTCCCAATTTTGCTTGTCGGTCGCTTCAATCCGCATTAAATACATAGGAGCATCGCTGCCTTCTGGATCATCAAATTCTCTGGTGGGATCGTAAGTTCGTTTAGGACGTGAGCGGACTGGCGATGTACTAAATACGGACAAGGTTTTAAAGACATTCCAAGGTAGATAGATGCTTTCTTTAAATTTTTCACTTGTTTTGTCTAAATATCTCAAGAAGTCAATTTCGCCCCTAGATTCATTGGGAAAAAAATAGGGACGGACAAAAAAAGAATAGTGAGGTTCATTCAATACATCAGCACTACAAATTATTTTATATCGGTTCTGCTCCTTATCAAATGAATCTAAACGCGGTTCTTTCTTTATTGTATCTTCAACCCGAATAACAATTTCGCCATCAGCAAGTTTTATCGCTACCGAATTAACAGTAGGTTCTAATCCTTCGTCCTTTTCAACAAGTTTAACCGTTGTCCGAATGTTTTCATTATTGTGTTTATAAGTAAGCCCAAGTTTAAAATTTTTCTCTTTTTTCTTGCTATTTCTGACAATATCCTTAAAGGTTCCCATAGAGTAAGGATGTGAATTAAAATCCATTCTTCTACCACGCAGATAATCTGCTAATACATGGAAACACGCCAATGCAGTGGTTTTGCCAGTGCTGTTCTCGCCAACTAAAAAGGTCAGCGGACGAATTTCAAGCGTCTGGCGTTCTCTGAAACAGCGAACATCTTCCATCGTGAATTGGGTAATGTTCATTCCATCATCTCCATAACACTATCATGTAGGGACAGGGTACAGTGGTTTGCAGCTTTTTCAAGAATTCTATTGATTATTGTAGCATATTCAGGACGAAAGTGTCAAAGGGGGTGTAAATATTTTGTCGATTGTTGTCTGAATCATGGATTTTCTCGGATTTCGCGGATTTGGAAATACATTACACAGGCTAACAGCCTATGCTACAGGTGATACGACGATTCTGCATTTATGAGATGAACTATGGTTTGTACTGCCTACGGTTTTTTAGGCCACTCCCTAAAACAAGATTGTGCTATAATACAATCTCACTGAAAGGAGTTACCTAATGGCCAAACGAAGGAAATTCACCTCCGAGTTTAAGACGGAGCTCGTTCTGGAGGTTATCAGCGGTGCGACTTCGCAAGCTGAAGTGTGTCGGCGTCATAATCTCAACGAAGACCAACTCTCGAAATGGAAGCAGCAGTTTCTTGAAAAAGCCCCCTCGCTGTTTGATACGACTGATAAACC
>JAJEEK010000110.1 GCA_022821065.1 Candidatus Poribacteria bacterium | reverse complement strand
TTACAAGAAACATTAAAAATACTTCCGCAAAAACCTGAGACGATTGTTATTGACAACATCGCTGAACATCTCGGGTCCCTCGGTGCTATTCATTACACTTCAAATCAAATCAGACCCGGATAAACTGGCGAAGGTATTGTTCAGGTGAGGTTTTAATCAATCGCCGATGCCTCATCTTTCTTCTCGCTTGACTTTTTTTTCAAAATCACATATTATGGTGATATTATGAAAAACATCAAACTTGCATCAGGACACGAAATGCCGATATTGGGTTTGGGAACCTGGAAATTAGAAGGCAGGCAGTGTCGAAGCATTGTTAAAGAAGCCATTGAGTTGGGTTATACGCACATCGATACGGCATGGATGTACAAGAACCAGCGCGAAATTGGGAGGGCACTTCGCGACATCCGTATTGACCGTGACGAGATCTTTCTGACGACCAAGATTTGGAACACGCACCTCAAGTATGACGATGTCCTCACGCAATTTGGGGAGTGTTTGCGCAATTTGGAGATGGATTACGTGGATTTACTGTTGATCCACTGGCCAAACGACGATATCCCTTATAGCGATACGTTTTCTGCTTTTAAGAAACTATACGATGCCGGGCAGGTGCGGAGTATCGGTATCAGCAATTTTAGCGAGGCGCAGGTTGCAAAGGCGTGTGAGGTATCGGATCTCCCGATTTGCACGAATCAGGTGGAATATAATGTTCGCAGGAACCGGTCAGAACTGCGCGATTATTGCAGTGAACGCGGTATCGTGATGACAGCACACCGTCCGCTCGCTGTTGGGGATCTTGCCAATGATGCCGTATTAAGTGGGATCGGTGAGAATCACGCGAAGACCGCAGCGCAAGTGGCTCTCCGTTGGTTAATACAGCAAGACATCGTCACAATACCGAAATCGGGTTCAGTCCCGCATTTACGGGAGAATTTGGATGTCTTTGATTGGGAGTTGACCGACGCAGAGATGCAAACGCTTGAGACCGAAATGTAGAGCGGATTCGAGAACGGGACGTTAAATTTTGAATCCGCGTTATTTAACCGCAAGGTATAATTAAAAAATGAAATTTGGACTATTTTATGAGCATCAGATTCCACGTCCGTGGCATGAAGGCGCGGAACATCAACTTTTTCAAGATGCGTTGGCGCAGGTAGAACTCGCCGACAAGCTTGGTTTTGATTATATTTGGGAGGTGGAGCACCATTTCCTTGAGGAGTATTCTCACTCTTCTGCGCCGGAGGTATTTCTTGCGGCGTGTAGTCAGCGGACGACGCAGATTCGGTTGGGGCATGGGATTGTATTGATGCCGCCAGCCTACAACCATCCTGCACGGGTTGCGGAACGAATTGCGACCCTTGATCTCGTATCGAACGGGCGCGTGGAGTGGGGAACGGGAGAGTCTGCTTCGCATATAGAACTCGGTGGATTTAACGTTAATCCGAAGCATAAACGCGAGATGTGGGCGGAATGTACGCGTGAGACGGCAAAAATGATGACGCAGTCGCCGTATGCCGGGTATGACGGTCAGCACTTTTCGATGCCGCCACGCAATGTTGTGCCGAAACCATTACAGACACCGCATCCGCCCCCGTGGGTGGCGTGTTCGAGTCGTGATAGCCTCCGTTTTGCGGCGAGATACGGACTCGGGGCGTTGACTTTCGCCTTTGTCGATGCAAGCGAAGCCAAATTTTGGGTGGAAGAGTATTACGAGATTTTTGAGAAGGAATGCGAACCGCTGACACAGCGAGTTAACCCGAACATCGCCATGGTATCGGGGTTTTCCTGCCACAACGATGAGGCGACTGCCGTCGCGCGCGGATTGGACGGATTCCGTTTCTTCCGGTTCGCGTTGGCACACTATTATCACGGCGGCTCACAGATACCAGGACAGACGGATATTTGGCAGCTGTATAGAGAGACGACACAGGAGCCGACTGAAGGTAGAGCGGGTATCGGGACGCCAGATCAGGTGCGTGAACATTTGGAGGTAATGGAGGATGCTGGCGTGGATCAGGTCGTTTTCATTCAGCAGGCTGGCGCGAATCGCCATGAAGACATAATCGAATCGTTAGAGTTGTTTGCGGAGAAGGTGCTACCGGACTTCAAAGCGCGGGACGTTGCACAGGTGGAAAGAAAAAATGAACGGTTTGCTGAAGCGATTGCGAGAGCGGAGGCACACAGACCGACCTTGACGGATCTCGAAGAGGTACCGGTTGTGGATGCCTATCCGGTGCTCAAGCGGAAGTTAGAAGAGAAAACGGAAGAGAGCATTTCGCCTGAAATAGGTGATGATGGCGAGAAATTTCTGTTGTCAATAGAGGGTGGAAAACGGAATTTTAATAATTGAATAAGGAAAATCTATCGTTCTGTTGGCACAAATTGGGAAGTTTGTGGTACAAAAGACGTGTAGGTTGGGTTGAACGGCAGACACCAAAAAATCGCTGATAGACAATCAGCTTCATCGGAGCCTTTAAACTTCCTAAAATCCGAGTGAAACCCAACGTTTTGCGTTTTTCAGGGGTGTTTGTTGGGTTTCGTTATCGTGAGTTATCGGAACAGGATATTCTCAAACAGCGTTTTTTGTAGAAACGAAGGCATTTGAATCTTTTCCACTCAACCCAACCTACATCTATTTCTACATATGAATCATAAAAAATTGTCCAAATTATATTATAAACTCGCTAAAAGGTAAAAAATGAAGAATGTGTTGGTTATTGACGATGATGAGAAAATTTGTTGGGCATTCGAGCAATTCCTTGAAAGCGAAGGGTATGCGTCGGATGTCGCGAACAGTGCCGAGGAAGGTTTACGCCGTATCGCCGCTGACAAACCGGACGTCGTTTTGCTTGATGTGAACTTACCCGGAATGAGTGGCTTAGAGGCGTTGGAAGAGATTAAAGCGCGTCACCCGTGGGTTATTGTGGTTATTATCACGGCTTATGACGATGTAGAGACGACAATAGAGGCGATGCGTTTGCAGGCGTTCGATTTTGTGCCGAAACCGATTGATCTGGATGTTGTCAAGAGTGTGTTGGAGCGTGCGTTCCGGACACAATCTGTTCGGAGTTCCTTGGCAGTAGAGGCACCGGACGCATCAGCAGGCCAGAGCGGACACCGGTTGGTCGGTAAAAGCAGCCAGATGCGCGAAATCTACAAGCTTATCGGGATTATGGCGAGTAATGCGATGACTGTGTTGATTGAGGGTGAGACCGGGAGCGGCAAGGACCTCGTTGCGCGGGCTATTCACGTCGGGAGTGAACGTAAGGAGAAACCATTTATTCCGGTTGATTGTGGCGCGCTCCCTGACGAACTTTTGGAGAGTGAACTCTTCGGCTATGAAGCGGGGGCGTTCACAGGCGCGAAAACGGAAGGGAAACCGGGACGATTCGAGTTGGCGGATGGCGGCACACTTTTTCTTGATGAAGTTGGGAATATGACCGCGACGCTGCAGGTTAAGCTGCTCCGCGCTTTACAAACGCAAGAGATTGAACGGTTAGGTGGGACCCGTAGATTTAAAGTAGATGTCCGTGTGATCGCTGCGACGAATCAGGAACTTGGTGAAATGGTGAGACGGGGGCAGTTCCGTGAGGATCTCTATTACCGTTTTAAGCGCATTGCGATCCATCTTCCGCCGTTACGGGAACGTCAAGAAGATATTCCACTACTTGTCACGCATTTCTTGCAACTGATTCAGGAGGAACTCGGCAAACCGATTCGCGGTATTTCCGAGGAAGGCATGAAACTGCTACAGGACTATCCGTGGCCTGGGAATGTTCGGGAGTTGGAAAATTGTGTCCGTAGTGCAGCGACGTTGTCTCGATCAGATGTGATTCTGCCAGATGATTTACCGTCAGAAATCAAGAGCGGACACGCGGTCAGTGCTACCGACGGTTCGCAACTTGAGACGACTCTTAAATCCATTTTACGGGATACGATTCAGGAGGCTATCTCCGAAGGCGAACAGGGGATTTACGAAGATGTTGTTAATCAGTTGGATAAAGTGTTAATTGAACTGGTTTTAGATGCGTTTTCGGGCAATCATAGCAAGACTGCCGAATTGCTGGGGATGAGTCGGACTACGCTCTTGAAAAAGATTAAACAGAGCAGCAATGCTGATGAAGTGGCGTAAGCACAACAGGGGACAAGACATTATGGATTCGTGGATTCGGATTGCGCACCGCGGGGCATCTGGGAGTGCACCAGAAAATACGCTTTCGGCGTTCAGGAAGGCGCTCGCAATTGGTGTAGATGCTGTTGAACTTGATCTGCATGGGACGAAGGATGGCGAAATCGTTGCAATACACGATGCGACATTGGACAGAACGACGGATCTCACTGGGCTTGTTACGGAAAAGACACTTGCGACAGTCAAGATGGCGGATGCTGGTGGTTGGTTTCATCCTGATTTTGGAGGCGAACAGGTAAAAGTGGATGCTACTACTGTCAAGACAGTCGCTCGTGAGTTGGTCCCAACCCTTGGGGAGACGTTGGAATGCATCTCTGGAGAAGCGATTGCTGTGCTGGAAATTAAGGATCCCACTATCGGTGAAGCGGTTGTCCGAAAAGTTCGCGACATGAATGTGCTTGAGCAGGTGGTTATTATCTCCTTCCATGCCTCTGTTCTACAAGATGTTCGCGGTTTGGAACCCCGTATTCCGACGGGATGGCTTGTTGGAAGCCATAACAACAATACTTCACCTGCACACCTCTGTCAGCGATTGGGGGAGTTGGGGTGCAATCTGCTGAACGTTTATCACCGGTTAATCACGGCAGAATTTGCATATCAAATCCGGCGGCGCGGTATTGCGCTGTGGTGTTGGACGGTAGATGACCTTGAGCGGATGCGCGAAATGAAGCATTTCGGTGTGCAAGGTATTACGTCTAATTACCCGGAACGCTTTGTTCAGGTTTAGTTTTGTTCACCTGTTCCGCTCGCCAGAACGCGATCGCGATATATGCAAGAATCGGATAAGACAACAACGCTGTTGACCAAGCGATCCCTTCTAACCCCCAATACTGCATGAATAACCAATTGAGAAATGGGTTTAGAACGAGCCGGATGAGGGTTGCAGTTACGACGGTCCCGTGTGCCTGACGTGCGAGATGTGCGCGGATGAGCAACCGACTTATGAGGCGCGGAAGCATTCCAAGCAGATAGATCCCCAGCAATGAAGCGATATGTAATTGACCTGCATCGGACAATTTCCCGTGTCCGTACAAAACCAAGACGATGTTTTCCCGAAAAAAATAGAAGCCTGTCAGGAACGGGGTCATTAACACCAACAATATAACGATACCTTGCCAGACACTTCGTTGGAATTGCGTTCCATGAGTCGTTTGGTAGTTTTCTAACTGCTGCTCAGACGATGATATCTTTGCCCAGTGCGAGAGTAGAACGGGGAGTGTTACACCTGTGAGAGTTTCAGGGATTGCGCACAAGCGGAGTGCGTAATCCAGTTTTGAGACGGAACTCGTGCCTAATGTGCTTGCCATCCCTCTATCAACGACGGGGTTCAGTCCATCGGAAATCGCCGCGCCGATCATGAGTAGGCATTGAGGGAAGAACTGTTTGGTATAGGCGGTCTCTTGTAAATTGAGTTTCAGTTGCTGTGCCCGTAGATTTAGAAGGGTGCAGCATCGCGGGAATAGGACAACCACTTGAAAAAGTTCGCCGAGGATCAGTGCGAGTGGTATGCTGAACCAAGTTAGCGAAGGTTTGCACAAGTAGATTGTTCCGATGACAACAGCAGCACGGAGTCCTTGCAAAATAACGGGAAGTTGAAATGCTTGATAAGTGTCCAAGACTGCTTTGAGCATCCAACGGATGGAGGCGATAATCGCGAGCGCGAGGAACCCACAGACGATGCCGACTGTGGTGGTCGGTGTGAGTCCGGTGGTTGGTAAGAATTGTTGAGAGATGACATAAGCGATGCCGACGAGGAGACAGCAGAGCCAAGGCATTATGGTTATATAACGGGAAAAGATGGATTGGACGCAGCGTTGTGCTTCGGTTTCGCTTTTCAGTCGGGCTTCGGCTAATAGCGGAACGAGGACGGAATAAGCGGAGGCAGAACTGAGCAGATCAATCAAGAATACGGCGATCCCCCAATAGTAGTAGATGAAATCCATTTCTACGGGGTCGCCGAACCCGTTGGCGAGTACGATGTAGATGAGGAATGTACCGGCACGTCCGAGCAGACTCAGGGGTGTAACAACGAGGATATTTTTGAGGAGAGAGGGTTCTTTTTCGGTGGCGTTATTCGGCATGCGCTGCTATAAACATAACGTCGCTACGCGACTGAAGATGTTTTTTATCTCTTCAAGGTTTCCGTGTAAGTTCCATTTCGGTAGTAAACCGAACCTACCGGGCCTGAGATTGCGTACAAAATTATTTGACATTCTGTTCATAATATTGTAGAATATAATTGCCAGGGACGAAATGGCTCCATGCCACGTGATTGTCGGGCTGTGGTTCGCACAATCCTATATCCCTGGTGCTTTTATTTTCGCCATCCTAAGGCTGCGGCTGTCAGAGGTTTCTTTTGTGTGTAATAAGCTCCATAACCTGCTTCGCGCATATCATCAATATCGTGTACAAGCCGAAAAGCGTCCCATAGGTATAACAAATATCGTTCCTCATCCCGCTCATAGAGTCGCTGTAATGCCCAGACGAAATAGTCAACAGCCTGCAAACCTGCATGTTCCTTTGGTGTTGTGGCAGACACATGGGTAACAGGAGTGTTCCTGTCGTCCGATGTTTGTATCAGAGACTCAGAAGCGGTCTCAACCAGTTTTCGCAAAGCATCAAGTCTGTTAGATTTCCCTCGTTTTGAAAAAATAATATTATACCTATCATGCTGATGTAATCTTTCTTTGAACAAACGACTTGTTAGATAATCATAAAGTTCGTTGGGATGATAACGATAATCGGGTTCTCGTTTGTTGCGTTGGCGTACGTACGCAAGAACGCTTAATTTGTCGGCGACGATAGCGAAAAAACGTAATCCTTCAGTGTCCCGTAAAAGGCTGAAAACCTCTCTGCGGATTTCAGGTAGATCATCTTTAGCGTGGAATGCGAGAGCCGTTTTTCGGGCGTTTGGCTGCATTGACGGCACTCCTTTAAAATAGGCATCATTCATCAGTTGCGTCCGCAGTTTATCAAAACGGTCATTTAGCACTACTGGATCCGGTACATCCAATAAACCGAGTATGAAAAATCGGGAACATCCTTCTGTACCGATCAATACCTTTCCTGTCTTGGAAAAGAGGGTACTGTCGCCGCCTTCGTCTACAAAATAGTGGCGGATTGAAGGCGGTGTTTCTGAGGTTTGTTTGGGCATAATAGGGACACAACTTCTATATGACAGTTCTAATCAGGAAACGTCACGCGTTCGTAGATTTCTTGTAGGGGCAGTTCGCATTGGATGGCGGTGAGTGGCAAAATATCCTCAAGTGCTTGGAAATGCGCGGGCTGCCATGATTTTCCTCCGGTAATAAACTGCGTTAGGCGCGTGTCGTGTGCCCTATTCACGGATTTGTCCGTTTCCGTAGACGATGTATTTGTAAGTCGTGAGTCCTTCGAGTCCCATGGGCCCACGAGAGTGGAGTTTCTGTGTGCTGATACCGACTTCGGCACCGAGACCGAATTCGTAGCCGTCGGTGAAGACGGTGCTGGCGTTGACGTAGACTGCGGCGGAATCGACCTCTTTGAGGAAGCGTTGCGCTGTGCTGTAGCTTTCGGTGATAATCGCGTCGGAGTGGTGTGAGCCGTAAGTTTCTATGTGATCAATCGCCGTTTCGATGTCGTCCACTACGCGGATAGAGAGAATGTAGTCGAGGTATTCTGTGCGCCAATCTTCTTCGGTCGCGGGTTTGGCGGTTGGGTAGAGTTTCCGCGTCCGTTCGCATCCACGGATTTCAACGTCGGCATCTTGGAGTGCTGTACAGAAGGTAGGTAAGAACTTCTCGGCAGTATCGGCATGAACAAGGAGTGTTTCTAAGGCGTTACAGACGGCGACTTTGTATCCGACCTTTGCGTTCGTGCAGATGTTGTTCGCCATTTCGAGGTCGGCGGCTTTATCGACGTAGATGTGGCAGATACCGTCGGCGTGTCCGAGGACCGGGACATCGGATTTCTTCATCAAGAACTGTACGAATTCGTTGCTACCACGCGGGATCACGAGGTCGATATAGTCTGGCAGGCGGATGAGTTCATAAACTGCCTGTCGGTCGGTGGTGTCAACAAATTGGATTGCATCTGGAACACCTTCTGCAGCGGCAGTATCGCTGAGTATCCGAGCGAGTGTTGCGTTGGAATGGATTGCCTCGGAACCGCCGCGAAGGATAACGCCGTTCCCCGATTTGATGCAGAGTGCTGAAACTTCGACGGTCACATCTGGACGCGACTCGTATACCACAGCGACGACACCGATAGGCACGCGGACAGTGCCGATTTTGAGTCCGTTCGGACGTTCTCCCATGCTGATGACGGCACCGATCGGGTCGGGGAGTGCGGCGACTTGTCGGAGGTTGTCCACCATGCGTTCAATCTTTTTGTCGTCTAAGAGAAGGCGTTGCATGAGTGGGGCGGCGAGTCCGGTTTTTTCGCCGTTATCGAGGTCAATCCGATTGGCGGCTTGGATTTTATCTTTCGAGTCCTGTAGACGCTCAGCCATTGATAGAAGGGCGTGATTTCGGACATCGGCGGAGCTCCGCGATAAGACACGCATCGCCGATTTCGCTTTTTGTGCTTGTGATTGGATCATTTCTTGGATGTTTTCGTTCATAGTATTCCTTTAGTCAACTCCCCAAACCTAAAGGCTTGGGCTTGCTAAACAGCGTTAACTGTATTGTGTCAATTATTCATAGAAATTGTCAAGTTTGATGTAATCAACTCAGATAGTTGGGAGCTTCAATGCGGAACGGATGGCTTGACGCACCGCGTCGCATACACGCATAGCATGTTCTGTGTTCTCAGCCGTCGCTGGATCGCCGGGGTAGCGAGAATCCACTGCGTACATAGTGATTATCTTAAAATCCGGATACCACTGATCCCAATCAGGCATCTTCGGCACAATCAACATCAGTAATTCTTCAAGATTATGTGTCCTTGGTACCGGAATGCTCGCCTCTTGAAGCCACGCTTTTAGATATTTTTCGATGCACTGTTGCGCATGGAAACAGATAGAATTGTGAAACGGACGGGACGCTTGTTGTGCCAACTGTGCTAAATTATAATCTTCTTCAGCCTTCTCCACCCACTCCAGCGTTAGCGGGTTCATCAGGACTTTCTCCTTTTTCAAGGTGTCGGGTGTGTTTTGTGTGTTTTCTATTGTGCAATGTGGGTCATACCCGTGAAGGAGTTCTCCTTTTTCAGTAATTTCGCGAAGAAACCAATCGTTGTAGGCGAGACGGTACGCGATCTCTTCGGGAGAGCGGACTAAGAGATCCATGCCGAACTGGTACGGGATACGTTGCCGAATCTCTATCGCTTTATTGCGAAACTCTGATTTCGGAATATCCATTACGACGAGCAGGTCCACATCTGAATCCTCTGTCGGTGTGCCGTAGGCATAGGAGCCGAAGAGAATCACTTGCAGCGGTGCGAACTCTCGCACGATATCGTTAACAACGGTTTGGATGGTTTCTCGACTAACCATGCGTTTCTCCTTCGGTATGAAGTGTGAGAAAATAACAGGGATATTATAACATGTCGTTTAGAAATTTTCAAGGGTGAATATTTTGACATTTTTAGGTCAAATATGATAGAATACAAGATAATACCACTGATCAAAGCCACGGAGGTACGGATGGTAAATATCAATACACTAACGAGCATAGAACAGATGATTCTTGATGAGCTAAGAGATATTAGAAAAACTTTGGACGGAGAAATAGAAGATTCAAACCCAACGCTTGATCAAATAAACGCAAGGCTTGCTAACATAGAATCGCTTCTCACCGATAAAGCGCAACAAACGACTGATTCCAAATGAGTCGTGGAAACAGATCAGTCGAGCAGTACGAGATTATCGCGATGTATGATTTCGTCGTAGTCGCGGTAGCCGAGTATTTTTTCGATGTCTGTTGTCTGTTTTCCTGCGAGTTTGGCGGTTTCTACGGCACTATAGTTCGCCAGGCCGCGTGCGAATTCTACGCCGTTCTCTGTCAGGCAGGAGACGGTATCGCTGTAGTCGAAATTGCCTTCGACGCGTCGGATGCCAGCGGGTAGTAGACTTTTACCGCCTTGGACAAGTGCGTTGCGTGCACCGTCGTCTAAGATGAGTCTGCCTTTCGGAGGCCGTGAATAGGCGATCCAGCGTTTTCGTCCGGATATCCGTTCTTGTGGTAGGAAGAGGGTTCCGATCATTTCACCCTTGAGTAGCCTTGTAACGATGAGCGGTTCTTGTCCGTGTGCGAGTACCATCATTTCACCGGATCCGGTGACGATGTCAGCGGCTTTGAGTTTTGTCACCATTCCGCCGGTGCCGCTTATTGTGCCAGCCTCACCAGCAGCTTGCCAGATTTCCTCTGAGATAGTATTGACGGTGCGGATGAGTTCTGAATTCGAGGTGTGCCTTGGGTCGGCGGTGAAAAAGCCTGCCTGATCGGAGAGGATAACGAGGAGCTCTGCTTGCGCGAGGTTCGTTACATAGGCGGAGAGTGTATCGTTATCACCGACCTTAATTTCCTCAACAGCGACGGTGTCGTTTTCATTAATAATCGGGATCACGCCGAGATTGAGCAGTGCGCGGAGGGTATCGTTCATACGGGTGTAACGTTTCCGATTCGAGAAATCGTCGCGTGTGAGGAGCATACTCGCGACGTTTTGTCCATAATTTGAAAACCGTTCTCGATAGGCTGTCATTAATAGGATATGCCCGGTGGCGGCGGCAGCTTGTAGGCGTGGTAAGGTATGCGGACGCTGCTTCAAACCGAGTTGTGGCCACCCAGCAGCGATCGCACCTGACGTAACAAGGATGACCTCGACACCATTCTGTTTGACCAGTGCTAAATCGTGAACAAGTCCATCGAGAGCGGCTTCGTTGAGCAGCCCGTCCGTTGTGATGGTACTGCTGCCGACTTTTACGACGATGCGTCGTACGTCCGCTAAACGGGTACGCTGTTCAACTGGATTGCATCGATTTTGGGCTGTAAGTGAACTCGAATTCATCGATCTGGACTGTATCTCCTTCTTCGGCACCTGCGCGCGCGAGCGCGTTTATCACACCCATATTTTTTAGTTTTCGATATAGCAGGATCAACGCCTGTTCGTTTTCCATATCGGTCATGAGAACAGCGCGGCGCGGTTCTGCCCCGGTGATAATGAACCCATCTTCAGTTTCGCTGAGTTCAAACCGGGCGGATGGTTCCGGTGGTAGTTCTTGTTCCAAGAGAATCGTTGTCTCTGCTTCCTTTCGTGCGCGTGCTTCCAAGTACTGCAGGGAGCGATAGGCTTGCTGCATGAGCGAGTTCACACCGGCGCCGGTAATTGCAGAGATCGGAAAAGTTTTCCGGTTCCCGAAGTACTCCTGCACGCGCGTTAGATATGCCTGCGCTTCAGGCATATCCGTTTTATTGAGCGCGATGATTTGTGGTAGTTTCGTCAGCAGTTCGTTATAATGACCCAATTCACGGTTCAATTGTTCGTAATCTTTAATCGGGTCTCGTCCATCTGTGGCACTAAGGTCGATGACATGGATGAGCATTCTGGTACGTTCGATGTGCCGTAAGAATTGGTGTCCTAAGCCTGCGCCTTGATGTGCGCCTTCTATAAGTCCGGGGATGTCGGCGAGGATGAAGTTCTGTTCTCGATTGATACGGACGACGCCTAGATTCGGACGGAGCGTGGTAAACGGGTACGCGGCGATTTTCGGTGTTGCAGCGGATGTCCGCGCCAGTAGTGTTGATTTACCGGCGTTCGGGTAACCGACCAACCCGACATCCGCGATGAGTTTGACTTCGAGGCTAATCTCGCGTTCTTCACCGGGTTCGCCTTTCTCTGCGACGCGTGGTGCTTGGAAGGTGCTGCTCTTGAAACGGGCGTTCCCCTTGCCGCCGATACCACCACGTGCGACGACAACGCTTTCATCGGGTTCCGTCAGATCCGCGAGCAGTTCAGCTGTATTTAAGTCTCTGACGATGGTACCAGCAGGGACTTTGACAACGCAGGCAGTGCCATCGGCACCGTCTCGTTTTTTGCCGGTGCCGTGTCCGCCGTTTTCTGCGACTTGACGCGGGTTATGATGTAGGTCAATTAGCGTGCTCATTCCCAAAGTGGCAGTGAGGATAACATTCCCACCATTCCCACCGTCTCCACCATCGGGACCGCCACGGGGGACGAATTTCTCTCGGCGGAAACTGATACAACCGTTTCCGCCGTTGCCTGCTTTGACCTGAATTCTTGCTGTATCCATAGGCACCACATTTCAGAAATATAACTCCGAATTTTATTCTCGGTTTTACATTGGATATTAATCATCCATTTGGCTGGTATGATCGAAGGTGTTTTCTGCGATGTTAACGGCTGCATTGAGTGTGTACGTTCTTGTAAGATGAGAATACGGTGATTTCCAATTCACAGTGAATGATATTGTTGTCTCCATCGTTTGAATGTAGATCTGAACACTATACGTTGATGGGTTGCCTGGCTCAATAACCGTATTGCAGGGTTTATCGTAGTTTCCGTCTTGGTCGTAGTCATGGCAGCTTCCGGCAGTTTGTACAAACTGTCTTAGCGTTTCAGTGTTGTTTAAGGCGATTGTGAATCCGTACCCTTCGGGATCCTCTCTTAACTTACGGGGACCGTTGTAGTTTTCTGGGTAGTATATTTGTATTAACCATCCGTCCCCTGTTATGGGTTGCTTAGTATGATAGTAGTAGTGTGTTGATAGGTCGGAGGCACCAACAGGGGTGTTCCTGCTGTTTCCTTGTCCGTTGTTTCCTTGCCCATTATTTCCATTCCCATTCCCGTTCCCATTGTTTCCATTCCCGTTCCCATTCCCGTTCCCGTTTCCGTTCCCATTATTTCCTTGTCCGTTGTTCCCTTGCCCATTATTTCCATTCCCGTTCCCATTTCCGTTCCCATTATTTCCATTTCCGTTTCCATTCCCATTTCCGTTTCCATTTCCATTATTTTCATTTCCGTTTCCATTATTTCCTTGTCCGTTCCCATTCCCATTGTTTCCATTCCCGTTGTTTCCTTGTCCGTTTCCTTGTCCGTTGTTTCCACCGCCGTTTTGATTGCCACCATTTGAAGGAGGAGGTGGCGGCTGCTGGATGCCGCCGTTACCACCATCGGAGCGTGGAGTGCTGCCATCACCGGGTTGTTGCGGACCGCCATCCGGTTTTTGGGTGCCGCCATCACCGGGTTGCTGTGTGTCACCGTCGCCATCGATAGTGCCATCTCCGTCGTCATCAGAGCTGTCATCGCGAACACCATCGTCCCCACTTGGTGGCTGATCATCTTCTCTTGGACCCCTCACTTGTTCCATAATCTCGGTTGTGTCCATCACCCTTTCAGCATGCATAATTTGCACGCCTTCATAATAGAACACATAAATGAGTTTGTTTGGGTAGATGTGGATGACAGGTCTACTGTCGTCTTCCATTTCCGGTATAAGTGTTATGCAAACTGACTCGTGCCCACTCAGGAGGCAGGCAGAATCTTCACCTATCATAATATACCGATCGACATCTTCAGCCGTCAGCATTGAACCTGTATAAGGCATATCCGAACAACCGGTTATGCTGAGAAATATAATTAGGATGCCACCTATTAATCTTAACGATAGAGATTTAGAATTCGTTACCACTTCAAAACCGACTCCTGTTACTGCCTCCGTGAGATTGGTGTTAGTAATGCGCGATGCATCAAAACGGACGGTTGCCGCGCCTTTACGCAGATTTACTTTTACCTGTTGCACCCCTTCAAGTGATGTCAATGCCTCTGTCACGGTTTTGACGCAGTGTTGACAAGACATACCACGGATTTCTAATTTTGTTTTTGCCATGACGTTACTCCTTCATAGCGGCTATTGTAGCGGTTGCAGTTGAAGGGAACTGGCGTCTTCATTCGATGCCACGCTATCTGTGTTGATGTAGAATGTTGCGGTATGATCAGTGATTAACCCACCCACTTGAATCGTTATTTCCTGTACCTCGGTTTCAATGGTGAATTGAATGATACGGCTGCCATCAAGTCCGTTGATTTGCGTAAAGTCATTTATCTGAAGGTCACTTTGTTTCTTGGGACTTAGTTTTGCTCCTTCGCCAACCCTGATGTCGAGTCCACTGGTTTCCGGCGTTGTCCCTCGATCAGCTTCTGGCAACGAATCTGGGTAATATATCTGAATGGTCCAGTCTTTAAAGACAGTGGTATCAATACTTTGGGCGTTGTCGTTTGCTATGGGTTCGCCGGTCAATTCCTGCACAATTTGGGTGGTGTCCATTACTCTTTCTGCACGCAAAATCGGTTTGTCTTCGTAATAGAACATGTAAATGAGATTTGTTGGGTGAGCGTAGATGATAGGGAAGTAGGCTGCCGCATCTCTTTTTTCGGGTACAACTCTTATGCAAATGGTGTCGAATCCATCATGTAAACAGATTGTATCTTCGCCAAGCGATTCGTGATACCGGTCTACGTGGTCAACGCTCAGCATCGGACCGGTATAAGGGACATCGGTGCAGCCGATTAGACTGGCAAACACGACTGCGATTACGGCGATTGTTCTTAATAGAGATAGCGGTTTTGTTTTCACGGTTGCTTCAAAACCCGCTTCCGTTATCGCTTCTGTAAGGTTGGCGGTGGTGGTGCGAGATGCGTCGAAATGTACAATTGCCTCGCCTTTGCGGAGATTGACTTTTGCGCGTTGAACGCCTTCAAGTTCTGTCAGGACATCTGTGACGGTTTTGACACAGTGTTGACAAGACATGCCATTTACTTTTAATCTCGCTTTTGTCATGAAATTCTTCGGGATGGAACCTCGCCTTTCAAGGCGGGGCGGAAATCCCGCTCCTATAGTTGAAGTTGAGGCGTGTTAGCACTTTGAAAACTAATTTCTTTATCCATCTCTATTTTTTATTGGAAAAGTGTTCTTACACGATGGGCATGTTGACGTGTTTGTATGAATTGCCAAACCGCACTTTGGACAAATGCGTTTCGTCCGAAAGCGTTCAACGAGACGTGACACAATGACGATTCCTAAAAGGAGCGTGATGAGGAATGCGACTTCCCAAAAACCGATAGACACCTTTTTAATTTCCGCCGTTTTTGAAGTTTCAATATAGAAATTCGGCAAACTACGTTTTCAATCCGCGTAGCGTAGACAGATTTACCGCGTGCATCGTTTTCATTTCTGGTGTTTCAATGATGAGTGGAATTTCAGCGAATCGGGGATCATTGAGGATGTATGTGAATGCAGTTGCACCGATGTTTCCCTTTCCGATGTGTTCGTGCCGATCCACACGGCTTTGATATTCCGATTTTGCGTCGTTGAGATGAAAGGCTTTTAAGCGGTTAAGTCCGATGATGTCATCAAATTGCTCGAAAGTCGATTCACAATCCGCTTCAGTTCGCATATCGTAGCCAGCGGCAAAGACGTGGCAGGTATCTAAGCAGACCCCGAACCTTTCTGGATGTTTTGACATGCCTATCACATCTCGCAGGTGTTCAAAACAGTAGCCGAGATTTGTCCCTTGTCCGGCAGTCGTTTCGAGGAGTGGCATGACATCTGGTGCTTCAGCGTTTTCAAACAGGAAATCGAAACTATCGGTTAGCTGCTTTAAACCGAATGTTTCACCTTCACCGAGGTGCGCGCCGAGATGCGTTACGATGTAGCGGAGCCCAAGCTGCTGCGCGAGTTCCATCTGTTCACGGAACGCTTGACGTGATTTTTCCAGGACCTCGGGTTTCGGAGAAGCGAGATTGCTCAAATGGATGTCGTGAACAATTACCTCACCAAGGGTGCCTTCTGACCATGCTGTTGTAAATTTTTCGGCTATTTCTGGGGTGGGCGGTTTTCCTTGCCACTGGTTTGGGTTTCGCAAGAAAATTTGTATCGTGTCACACTCGAGGTCGGTACCATTTTTGATGGCGTTGTGTAGTCCACCTGAAGTGGATACGTGTGCACCAAGGACCATATTTTTCTCACAAATTTCGACTTGCGAGTTCATCGCTATCGTGTAGCGAGTTTCGTGAACCTGTGAATCGCAACGAAATTGTTGTCTCCTTATATCAGGGTAATAAAAAAGTTTGTCTCTGTATTAAAAATACCACAAAGTTATGCCCAAAAGCAAATAAAAGCGTTTTTTGCCGCGATGTTGCATTCACGGGTGAACAGCAGTTTTGATACCACGTTGCGCAGCGGCGTTATCAAACGCTGTTAGACCCTGGGCAATTGGGAAACGATCGGTCAGTAAGGGTTCAAAATTGAGTGCTTTCTTGATGAGGAGTTGCTTGGATTCTTCGAGGCTGGCGCGTGAGAATGCCCATGAAGCCATCAGTTTGTGTCCTGCGTAATGGAATTCCTCGAGGTTGATGCGGAGTTCTTCGCCTTCTGGGGCGAGTCCGAAGAAGTTGAGACATCCGCCTCTACGGACGATCTCGAAAGCGAATGCGATTGCCGAGGTGTTATTTGTTGTCGCGGAGATGACGGTATCAACGCCGCCGTTGGTGAGTTCTCGGAGGCGTACGACTGACTCAGGCGACGTATCAAAAGTGTGATCGGCACCGAGTGTTTCTGCGACAGCCCTACGGTGTGCATGCGGTTCGACTATGTATGTAGCTAAACCTGCTTGTTTCGTTAATTGGGTAAGTATTAGACCGATGGGTCCGGCACCGAGGATCGCAACGGAATCCTTGAAGAGCGTTTCCCGCATGGCATTTAGGCAGCATCCCAACGGTTCAAGAAACAGCAATTCTTCGGGGTGTATGCTGTCTGGGACCCTGATAAGTTTACCCGTATCCACGCCGTGTTTTGGCATCCGCATGTATTCTGCGTATCCGCCATCGATGTCGTGTCCGATGCCTTCAATGTTTTTGCAGTATTTGTCGAGGTCGTTCTGGCATTCGGAGCATACACCACAGGAGAGCATCGGATTAACCGTAACCCGTTCGCCGATTTTAACATCTGGGTGTCGGCTGTCTACGATGATGCCTGCGAGTTCGTGTCCCATAACGACGGGGGGTGCGTAATCTGATACATCTCCGCGAAGTGCTGCGAGGTCAGAAGCACAGATACCGCAGAGTTGCGTCTGAATGAGGACATCTCCGTCGGTGAGTTCGGGGATAGGTTTTTCTTGGATGCTTAATTGCTGGATTTTCTCGAAGACGATAGCTTTCATGTTGTTTATTGGCTATCGGCTATCGGCTATCGGTTATCAGTAACCTTCTTTACCAATAGCCGACTGCCGACTGCTGATAGTTATTCCTTGAGGCTACTCGAACTCGTAAGGGACCGTTTCTGCCTGATGTGTTTTAGAGGATTTTTCCGCTAAATCCATGATGGCGATGACACGGCGTGCGGATTCCGGTGTGACGAGTAGCGGTGTGCCGTCATTTAGATGTGCGACGATATTCTGATAGTAACTTGGTCCGGGTCTACGGTGATGCCCGACTTCCTGTTCTTTTCGTTGTCCTTCGACTTCGGAGAGTACTTTGAACCCGCTGCCTTCGGAAGTAATCGCGCCGTGTGATCCGAGCAGTTTCCATCGCGGGCCGCCGATTTTGGCGATGTTAGACATCTGTATGTTTGCCGATGCGCCGTCTGCGACGACTTCTCCACCTGCAAATCGAATAATCGCTTGGACATGATCTTCGTTAGTAATGTCGTCCCAAACGAGGTTTGGTTGGTAGAAACCGGTAACGTTAATCATCGGGGCTTCAAGGACATTGAGTAGCCAATCGAGGTAATGGGCGCCCCAGTCGTAGAATTGACCGCCGGAGATGGCTTTGACGCTTCGCCACCAATCAGGATTGGGCCTTCCGTAGCCGCCACCCCACATTTCAACACTAAAGACTTTACCAATGATGCCGGATTGGACGAGTTCTCGAAGCGTCCAGAAATCGGCATCCCAGCGTCGGTTGTGATGAACGGAGAGCATAACGTCATTCTCTTCAGCTGTTGTAATCATTTCTGTGGCTTCAGCGATCGTGACGCACATCGGTTTTTCAACGACGACGTGCTTGCCTGCCTTGAGGCTTGCGACTGACGGACCGCAGTGCAAACTATGGGGTAGAACATTTGCAACGAGATCAACACCGTCGTCGGCGTTGAGTTCTTCAACTGAATTATAGGTGCGGATGCCGGGGAAATCTTTTTTTGCGGCATCTGTGCGTTCAGGGTCTATGTCGCAAACAGCGACGCATTCGATGCCGTCGCTGTTCTGCATCATATTTGCGTGGGCTTTGCCCATATTGAAGGCTGCGCCATATCCGAGGACGGCACCTTTGATGGTATCTGCCATTTATTTTTCCTCCTTTTTCGTGTGTGAATGTCTTATTATAGCACAGTAGAGAAAAAATTAAATAAAAATAATTAGCAGACAGCCATCAGCAGTCAATCGTTAGTCGTTAGCCAAGTCCTATTGACAGCCAGCAGTTACGCAATGACACTGTTGGGATTGTGTGTGAGAAATAGATTGACGTTTCTTGGAATATGTGATAAACTCTATTGGTTTTTTGTGAACACGGTTGTTTCTGCGAACAATTAGCAAAAAAGGGAGTGCCTTGGATATATTCGTAGAGGCGTGGTGTACATCAATTTTTTCATAATATTTTTTGAGGTAATATATGGCGAGAGTTGGACTTATTGGGGTTGGAAATATGGGTGCAGGGATGTCAAGGAACATCTTGAAAGCTGGACACGAACTGACGGTATATGATGTGCGTCCTGAAGCGATGGAGGCATTAGTGCCAGCGGGTGCCCGCGCTGCTGCGTCGCCCAGAGATGTCGGTGACACAGCGGATACCGTTTTCATTATGGTACTGAATGTTGAACAGGTCAAGGCAGCACTTTTGGGTGAAGACGGATTATTGGCGGGGCTGAAATCGGGTTCTACGGTGATCTGTACGGCGACGATCGGACGTTCGCAGGTTATGGAAGTTGCTGAACTCGTGGCGAAAAAAGATGTTCGTATTGTTGACGCGCCTGTGAGTGGTGGGGCACCGGGTGCAGCTGCTGGGACACTCACGATGATGGTGGCGGCAGAGAACGAAACGTTTGCAGCATCGAAACCGGTGCTTGAAGCCGTCGGTAAGGACATCTATCACGTCGGTGAGGAGATCGGTATGGGGCAGACGGTCAAGTCTGCACTTGCGGTGCTGATAGGTACGACGTATGCGGGTATTTTTGAGGCATTGACGCTTGC
Source organism: Candidatus Poribacteria bacterium (assembly GCA_022821065.1). Classification (GTDB taxonomy): domain Bacteria; phylum Poribacteria; class WGA-4E; order WGA-4E; family WGA-3G; genus WGA-3G. Next base: position 2,778 of record JAJEEK010000110.1, on the reverse strand, counting down.
AGTGAAAGCAGGTGTGGCACCGGAAATGCTTCGTGATGTTGTCAGTACAAGCGTCGTCGGGAATTTCCTTTTCAGAGATACGACGGAAAACATTTTATCCCGCAACTTCAAAGGGCAGAGCAATATCGGAACTATGTATAAAGACCTCAGTTTGGCAAAGCGTATGGCAAGTGATTGTGGTGTGCCACTTTTTGCAGCAAGTGCCGCTTTTGAACTGTTTCAAGCGGGGAAATCGGTGAACCCAGATGAGGATAACTGGACGATTATCAAAATCTTGGAAAATATTGTTGGTATCGAAATTAAACGGACGGAATAGATATTATCGTATGAGATATACCGACAATTCTGTTAGTTTGATTGTCGGCTTGGAAGGCTGGAGGATTGGAAGCCTTGTAAAGAAATGAGGGGTGTTAAATGTTCAAATTGGGGGTTATCACGGATGGCATCAGTCGGGACTTTGCGTATGCGTTGGACACTATGGTTGAGACCGGCTTGGAATATGTTGAATTGCAGTACCTTTGGGAAAAACAGGTAGGGGAGTTGACGGATGCGGATGTTGCGCGTGTTAAGGACTTAATCGATGCTCGGAATTTGAAAGTATCGTGTATCTCGCACCATAATTTGTCAGCACTTCCCGTTGATACGGCAGTGGTCGCGCCTGCCTATCGTGAGCATATTACGACGTTACAACGGTGTATTGATGTTGCGAAAGCACTCGGGACGAACCTCGTCCGGATTTTCAGCTTTCGGAAAGAGATGGTGCTTTTCGGTGCGGAACCTATTGTTTCTGAAAGCACATGGTCAACACTTCTGGATCGATTGGAGGAGCCATTACGTATCGCGGGCGATGTGGGTATCACGCTTGTGATTGAGACTGCGATCTCTGGGAACGTGACTTCGGCGTTGCTCGCGAGGAAGCTGATAGACGAATTAGATGTACCACACCTGAAAGTTTTGTGGGATCCGTGTAGTTCGCTCTATTGTACAGAGGTGCCGTATCCAGACGGCTATGAGGTGATTCGTGAGCATATTGCGCATGTCCATCTCAAGGATGGTGTTGTGAACCTTCCGGCAGCGACGTTTGATTTTTGCGCGATGCGCCAAGGACAGATGGATCCGTTTTACAACGACATTGTGAGTGCTTTGAAACGGGACGGTTACGACGGTACGATCTCTTTGGAAAGTGTCTATACGCCGGAGGGTGGGACACGCGAGGATGGGTTCAGGGAATCGTTGCCGATTTTCATGGAACTGATGGAAGGATAGGGTTAGCGTGTATTTCGTAATTTTGGTATTCTGAACCCTTTAAAGAATCAAAGGTATGAATGCCTTGACGAAAATAAAAAGAGAGTCGCCTTTAGGAAGTTGGGGACTCTCTAACGAATTGGTATTATTTTTTTCGTTGCTTTTCTGGTGGTGCCGGAGGTGGCTCCGTGAATCGCTCACCACGCGCCTCGGCTTGCTTTCTGCGTCGATCCCATTCTGCGACCTCTTTGTACACCTCATCTTTCGCCTTCGCGATAATTTGTTCTTCTCTTTTGAAAGAGTCTCTGATACGCTGAAACATGATGTCTATTCCTTCCTCAAAAAGTGTGAGCATTGTTGCAGCTGACATTATTTTTGAGATATTATAGGCTACGGTGTAAAGTGAATCAACAAAACTATTGCCTTTGATGAGTAAATCATGTAGGAAAACCCCGGTGAAAATAGTAAACGCACACACAGTGAACACAATCATAGCGTTCTCAGCGTTTCGGACTGTGAACATTGTGGATCGCTTGTCTTTATTTTTCTCTTCCACGTGGAGTCCCTTGTTGGATTTTATAAAAAGATACCATGTTCTATATAAAAATTCAAATAAAAAAAGAGAAAGACGCAGTTGAAGTCTATCAGCTGCGTCCTCTCTTTTTAAGTTGCAAGCCATACGCTCATGTCAACATTAGGCGTTACTTCATTTTCAAGCTGCCCCATGTTGTCGGAAGTTTGCCAGCGGCTTCAACGGATGTACCTAACTCAAAGCTTGATTTATAGACAGCCTCGACGGGAGCGCTGATACCGGCATACATTCCCCATCCGCCGCCACGTTCACTGACTTTTATCATCAGGATGTTGTCGCCTTGGACAAGGTCTGCTGCGAACGTATCTTGGAAGGATTGCGCGTTACCGCGTCCACGGTTGACGGCGTTTGTATGAACGACTTCACCGTTGAGCCAGACTTTGACAGAGTCGTCACTGCTGACACCAATCATCACGCCTTCCATATCTTCATCGGCGACGAGTGTGATGATGGCGTAAGAGGTAACGTCGTTGAAGTCAGCGTTTTCCGTGACACCGAGTTCGACGAGCATAGCGTTGATGTTTCCGTCTGCGGGAAGTTCACCGAGTGTCCATGCGTAATCGCCGACTTCATCGCCTTCAGTTGCACCGTTCATTGCGACCATTTCTTCGGTGACATCATCGTTACTGGCGACTGCGAGAGAATCGATATCGGTAGAAGCCTGTCCACCTTGGTTGGCTTCTGTGGGTGCGATCATCCAGAGCCATTCGCCTGTGATGTGAAGGATAGGAGGCGTAGGTGAGGTCGTGACATCGGCATCAATACCGACGTATTGTCCCCATCCACCACCGCGTTCACTCACCTTGACCATCAGCAGATTAGCACCTTCTACCAAGTTGACTTCAAAATTATCTTGGTAGCCATCTATAGCGGCGGGTGCGCTGCCGCGTCCACGGTTGACAGCGTTTGTGTGAACGACTTCGCCGTTGAGCCAAACTTTG
>JAJEEK010000048.1 GCA_022821065.1 Candidatus Poribacteria bacterium | reverse complement strand
CCCCGTTTTGAAGACGATGTCTTTGACTCGCTCCTGAACCCGATTGTTATTGTAGAAGTGCTTTCTCCATCAACCGAGGCGTATGACAGAGGTGAAAAATTCGCGCATTATCGTCAACTCACATCGTTGCAGGAATATGTCCTCGTTTCCCAAGACCAGATTCGTGTTGATCACTACCGCCGTCAAGAAAGGCTGTGGATTTTTACGGATATTGAAAAACATGATGAGACACTGCAGTTGCCTTCCATCCAATGCGAATTGCCTTTGCAGGAAATCTACGCACGCGTCACATTCCCTGATTAGGATTTCGGAGGTCGATAAACTGAAAAAGAAACGATCGGATTGCTGGTAACGTCAATATCCCCAATCTTCATGTGCCAACGGGGCACGGTTGAGCGTGTCTCTATATATTCGCCATTGTGGTAGAAAATGATCCATCAATTCACGAAACCGATCATTATGATGACGTTCCAGTAGATGCACCATCTCATGCACCAATACATACACCAGACACGATTTCGGTTTCTTCGCCAGTTCAAGATTAAGCCAGATGCGTTTTGCTTCAATGTTGCAGGATCCCCAAAGCGTTTTCATTTTTTTTATCCGTACCTCGTTTACAGTCAGCTCCATCTTCTGTTCCCATTTGGCAATGAGCGGTGGTAATTGTGTACGGAGATGTTCACGATACCATTCATAAAGTACTGCCTCACGTTTGTCCCGATCTGCCCCTGGACGCACCGTGAGTCCGATTCTGGTATTGTTGAGCAGATGAACTTTTGGTGGGCAATCCTGCTCAGTTACTTTCAGTCTATAACGTTTACCCGCGAAATAATGGCTTTCACCGGACACATACTCGCGCTCTGATTGGCGTTCCTGCTTTGCAAAAGATGCTTGTTTCCGTCTAATCCATCCCAAACGTGATATGATTGCCATCCGCACGGCATCGTCGTCAAGTCGCAGGGGAGCAGACACACGCACCTGTCCGTTTGGTGGATGGACACTAATATAGAAGTGTTTGATGTCTTTTCGGACTATCTCTATGGAGAGACCACGTACTTCAATATGATAATTATCGGTTTTAGTATTCATCTTGGCTTTTTGCTATATTGAACATTTTATCAAGGTTAATGCTATCGTCATCAAAGTCATCCAAAATAACCACTTCAATGGCATTACGCACCTCAATTTCTTTGAATCCATTCCCTCTCCATTCGTCACTTCTTGCATGAATAATCGCCTCGTCTATCGCTATTGCCATCGCAGTTCTACGATCAACCGGCATATCGTCTGGTAAATTATGAAAAAAAGCCTGCCGTGGTTTTGTATCAATGTCTGATGGATAGTTCGAGTCCGCAGTAGAATCGGTAACTCGCTGGCTCAACCCCGTAACCTCGGATAGGTATTGCCGATAAGTGATTGCATCCCGTCTCCGTTGACGGATGAGTTCATCAAGCAGTCGTGACATCTCCTCATAATATTTCGGATTGATCTCTGATTTGTCAACAATGACGCGCCGAATGTTGTTTTCTATTGTTGCCGCGATCGCCTCTTCACTTGTGCGGATACCTTCTGGCAATTTTTCAATTGCCTTATCAGCACCTTTATTCACAATCAGTTGAACAAGCGGTATATTGTCAAATGTTGAGATCGTCTCACTCTCTTCGGCTTGGATATAAGTATCCAACAGATGGCGCATATCAGGCTCGAACATCTTCAGGTCAATATAATCCCCACTTGCCAATTTGACTTGTTGACGTACATATTCGTAGTCGCCCACTTCTTTTTTGATTTTCGCTGCTTCCACGGCACTATATCCTGCCGCTTCCATCTCATTCGCAAGATTAGCATAAGCACGCACCAAAGCTGCAGTCATCTTATACAGTTTTATGCGTTTCTGCTCTTTCGCTTTGATCTGCTCAGAATTTGCACTTTCGTCACTACAGAAGTAACGGATATAATCTTGGATATATTTTGGTGGATCCACCGGTTCGCATAACGCTTTAATCGCTTCGCGTGCGTCTTCTAATCGTTCTCTGCCTTTTTCAAGCCTATCCTTCAATAATCCTTCCACATCCTCGGTATCATAGTTTTCAAACGCCTCACCCGTGTAGTCTGTCATTGCTTGTCTTAAGGATCCAAACAGGTCTTTGTAATCCACGATGTAGCCGAATTCCTTGTCATCAGTATCAATCCGATTAACCCGACAAATCGCTTGAAACAAGCCGTGATCTTGCATGCTTTTGTCTATGTAAAGATAGGTAGCAGGGGGTGCATCAAAACCTGTGAGCAACTTGTCCACGACGATGAGGAGTTTCATCTGTGCTGGTTCTTCAATGAAACGTTTCTTTACCGCTTGTTCAAACTGGTCAACCTTATGTATTGCTGTATCTGGGGACTCGTCAAAATGTGCTGCGAGCATTTCTCGGTAGGTGTTGTATTTCTGCTGGTTTTCAGTAAGTCCTTCCCCTGTTTCTTCTAATCTGATGGATTCCGTGGTCGGTCTATAGGATGTCACAACAGCGCACTTCCCTCGCAAAGGTGTATCTTGAAATAGATTGTAGAGCCTACAAGCAGAGAGGATACTGTTTGCCACAAGCATTGCGTTCCCTTTCCCACTTTTCAACCGATCGCGCGTTGCCATATCTAAGACTATGTCCGCGACGATTTTCCGTAAGCGGTTCATTGAACTTTCCACATTCAGCATCGTTCCCCAACGTTCCTTGAGCTGCGCTTTCGCGACATCGTTTAACCCGCGGGTTTTGCTATCAAAAAATTGGTCAATCCGCTCCTGTGAAGTGAGATTCTGGTCGATATCCCGTGCCTCATACCGCAGGTCAAGCACGACTTCATCATGGACCGCCTCATCATATTTATAGGTGTCAATAAATGGACCGAAGGTCTCAATACTCCGTTGTTTGTCGCTCTTTAGCAGCGGTGTGCCTGTGAAACCGATTAACATGGCGTTGGGAAGAAGTGCTTTCATCGCCTTGTGGAGTTTGCCCGACTGTGTACGGTGGCATTCGTCTACAAATACGAAGAATTCGCCCTTTACACGCAAACCATCGGAGAGATTCCGCTTTAGTTCATTTACATAGATATCAACATCTGTGTCTTCTATCTCACCCGACTTGCCGAATTTGTGAATAAGGGAACAGGCTAACCGATTTATGGCATCGCTAAGCACTTGCTTCAGATCTTCACCGCTTTTTGTTCGCTTAATATTCTCTTTGACACCTTGAAAAACACCTTCAATTTGTTCATCCAATTCTATGCGGTCAGTGATGATGAGTACCCGTGCGTTAGGGTTGTTTGCCAGAATCCATTTTGCTAACCAGACCATCACCAAACTTTTTCCGCTGCCTTGGGTGTGCCAGATAATCCCGCCTTCTCTACGCTTGACGCGTTCTTGGGCTGCTTTCACACCGAAGTATTGATTATGACGGCAGATTTTCTTTATGCCAGTATCAAATACGATGAAGTCGTGCAGGATTTCAAGCATCCTTTCTTTGTTGCAAAATTGCCCGAGTTCCCTAAGTAACGGGTTGGTCTCGGTCTCTAACTGTGCAGGCTTCTCTTTCCATTGCAACCAGTATTTTTCAGGTGTCTTAATAACGCCGTAACGCAATCCTTCAGTTTCACTCCCTGCCATCACCAGCTGCACCGTACTGAAAAACCATTCAATGAACATCTCTGTTTGGTTTGCAAGGTTTTGGCGGATACCTTCGGAAATAGAGACGATGGAACGTTTTAACTCTAACACACCGATAGCGATACCGTTGATATATAGCACGAGGTCTGGACGTTTGTTGTGTTTTCCTCTGAGTGCGACTTCCTCTGCAATACCGAAGTCGTTGTTTTCTGGTTTTTTCCAATCTATTAGCCAGACAGTTTTATGTTGTTCACCGACATCCGGTCGCACCTTCACGCCGTAGCGTAGCAGTTCATAGACTTCAAAGTTCGCATCATATAATGTTCTACTTCCACCAATTTTCGCTGCTTGTTGGAGTTGGAACACCGCTTTGCTGATAATATTGGGGTCGTGGTGCTGTTTCCGCAGCCAATCCGTAAGGTCTTCGGGGATGGTATTGCTGTTGTCGTCAACGCTATCTGCCCAGTTGCCGAGGTAGGTATAGTTCAAAGTATCTTGGAAGAATTCTATGACGCGTTTTTGTGTGTCTTTTTCTGTTTCACGAATGATGTGCATGTTTGTATTCCTATTCTCTGACGATCTGGAATCTCTAAGCTGCGGCATAAGCTGCGGCATAAGCTGCTTTTCTTAATTCAGATTCGATAGTTTGGTTCTACCTTTGTCTGTCAACCGTCTCTCAATCATGGGTTACCACTTCCTGTTGGTTTCTAATTCCTCGGTATTGCCGATATTACCGGCGAGATACTCTTGAATGCTGGCATAGTTTAGGATGAGACTGTAAAACACCTTATCACACACATCGCTGAAACGCTCCTGCACCTTGCGACTGGTATTCCCCCGATTCTTGAAGATGCCCAGAGAACGGAATGGGATCCCCCACTCCTTGAATTGATGGAGCGCAATTGTGGCATCGCGGATTTTATTATCACTGCTAAGTGCAAACACAAAAAGCGGCTCCTGCATCCCGTTAATTCGACAATCTACTTTATAGTTTCCCTGAGGATCTCGTTGTGGATCGCTCCAGTCAAAACACATCCTTGATTTTGGCACATTTTCATGCAACAAGGTGCGGAAATCCTCCATAAATGTGGATCGAACCCGTTCCCTTGACAAGTATGAAACATCAGCTATTCTCAGAAGTGCTTGGGCAAAGTCATAAAGTGCCTCACCGTAATTTCCATCCGATACCTCGCGTATTAATTCTCCACCGCGGTCCTCAACGTCAAACATGGAGAGTGCTTTTGAGATGATCTGCTTGCGGGTACCGCTATGAAGAAGTCGATCATCAATATCGTAAGTCAGGTGCATATAGGTATGCCCTTCATCGGAGATTAACCATCGCTCGCCTTCTTTTTTTAGTACGATGGCTAAGTGATCACCGTCATCGAATCTGAAGGGCGTAAACACGCGGAAACGATCTTTGCTATCAACTGAAAGGCGGATCTCTGCCGCGACTGTTTCAAGAAAGGCTTTTTTTGTAGTTTTGATGGACATTATTCGCGCCTCCTAAAAAATGTTGTTTAACCTAAAGGGAGCTTCAAGGTTTGCGTCGGCAATTAGGCACTCAAAGGCCTCGTTAACATCTTTATAGCGGTTGGTTGCTTCGGCGTAGTCATCCTCTCGTAACCCTCTCCTTTGATATCGTGCTGTCGCGAAATGAATATGAAACCCCTGAACCTTTACTTTTTCAATCTCGTTGGTGTGCGTGTGATCATTGCCATTATAGCGGCGGAGTCGAAACAGTTGGTTTAACAGTGGGTCGTGAACACCTAAAATGACTGAAAAACTTGACTCGTTGAAATGGTTCTGTCTGATAATAATTCGGAATTTATTCCCCATATCTCCTGTCAAATCTAAGTGTCTTTCTTTACTACCGCGCCTGATTCTTGTAACGAATTGGTTACGCCAATCTTCCGGTACGGGTTTACGTTCTTGTATCAACGCTCCAATTTCTTGATCAGTATACCTGATTGCCATGAATTACTCCGAACAGTTTCCATCCGTTCTCAATTTACAAGCGCGCTGGAGCATATAGAGGATACTTCGTCCCTATGGTTAACATACTGTAAAATTCAAAATGGAACAATCACTACTTGGGCACTCGTACTCGTATAGTGAATGTATCGGCGTTTAGCGGTTTGCCTTCTTTCTTCCTAACAGATATCTCAATGTGATGTACCAGAGATCTTATGCTTTTTACCAGATTTTTTAAACGTTTTTCACGTTCAATTAAATCCTTTGCAGCTTCTACTAACGCTTTCTGAGTAGCCGTTGTGTAGAACCTATCAAAACCTACAAAACCTATAAAAACCTATAGGAGATTGTAGTTTGTGTCTACTTCCTGCTTCAACATCCACTGCCTCTCACTTGAGGGCTTACACGGACTCCACAGGCGTTTAGCGTCTCCTCGCAACTCGGGGCGACGGGTAAAGGTCAAGCCGGACAGAGATTGATAGCAGCGTTGAGATCACGGTCAATATCAGCACCACAAGCAGCGCAATGATATTGCCTATCTGAAAGCGTTAGGTCTTTCTTTTTTTCGCCACAACTGCTACAGGTCTTGGAACTCGCAAAAAATTGAGCCGCTTCAGTTATCGGAATACCACGTCTATCTGCTTTATATTTCAGCATCCTCAGAAAGCGTGAGAGTGCTGAATCAGAGAGGGCGTTCGCAAGTCTTCGGTTCTTTAGGAGTCCACTGATATTCAGCGTCTCCATACCGATAGCACTCGCTTTGCGAACAATCTTGGTCGTCGCTTGGTGGTGAGCATCCTCACGGATACAAGCGATACGATAATGAACATTGCCAAGCCGTTTCTTTGCTTTCTGCCAATTCTGCGAACCAAGCACTTTACGAGAAAGAGAACGGTTCGCACGGGCTAACTTCCGCTCATAGCGTTTCAGTGGACGCGGATTCTCGTAGGTATCGCCATTAGAACAGGTCGCAAGCGTATTGATACCTACATCAATGCCTATCGGTTGTTTCTCGTCAAAGAGCGGGGGCTGATGCTTATAGTTATTCCTATCACAATGGACAAGGATAGAAACAAACCAGCGATTATTACGTTTAGATACGACCACTCTACTGATTTTACCAGTCCATTTCAGTTCCTCACGCATGCGAACCCAACCGATTTTCGGCAACTTGATACGTTTTTTGTAGACTTCAACAGTTCCCGCACCATTGTCGGCTTGATAGGAGATTCTATCAGATCGTTTCTTATAGACAGGAAAGTTGTTTTGTCCTTTTTTCCAGCGGGTTACCGCATCACCAAGATTGTGAATCGCATTTTTAGACGCATTCTGTGAGAGTTCGGAACACCAGTGAAACTTATCACGCTTGACAGCGTTAAACTCACGCTTGATGTCAATGTAGGTTCGCCACTCGTCATTATCTAACCCGACTTTAAATGACGATAAAGCAAAGTTGAACGCAACACGGGCATAGCCGGCATGCTGTGCCATGCGCGTAGATTGCTTGTTGTTCGGATTCAGTTCTATCTGTTGTGAGCGTTTCATTTCGATTACCAAGTCCCAAGTCTTTAACCCCTGTCAAGTGGGTAGGCAGACACGTTGCCTTGCAGCAACGCTTGACATGTCTGCCAACTTGGTATTCTAATTATACGACATTTTGACGGTATTCGTCAAATTAGATTTTAGCAAGTTTTAGTAGGTTTTTATACGTTTTGGAACACTGCAACTTACCCCTATATCCTTGGTATGAGGAACCTGTATGGGCAACGGTCTTATTTCGAGCATTTTTGAGTTTCTCATAAATATCATTCCCTCTGATGTTTCGCAATTCACTTTTTAACTTTTCTATGTCCTCTTGGTGACAGGACTCAAGGCGTGTAGATATACAAAAGGTATCGTCTTCATAACCGCGTGCTGGTTTCTCTACTAATCTACAGATGTTTGTAATTATAGGCACAATGTAATTTAACACTTCAAGAGGATGTACTTTTCCTTCAGTAGTAAGCGTTTTGGACAATTTTTCAATATTATAATCTACATGCTCCAAGCAAGAATCGAAATCCAAATGTATAGAAATTCTAAGGCTCGCTGGTATGTAACCATCTTTGCTCTGTTCTGTTTCTTGGACTTTCACTTCGAGTTCCTCCAAATGGGATTTCCAGATAGGTTCCTGCACTCCAGCGGAGTGCTATGTCTATAGAAAACGATATTCAAAATCCCTGCACTCCAGCGGAGTGCTATGTCCATTTTATAGACTACAAGATCGCTTCTAATTCTTCGGTAGAAAGAAACAAAAACAGCGTCATCGCTCTGGTATAATCTTCGTCGTCTATTGATTTGAAATGAACGTTGCATCGTGTAGGTTTGGGCCAGGGTGTATCGGGGCGTTCCATACGGTGCACATCTCCCAAATGTTCATCTGGCGCGATGGTGACTGTGCCTCCGTAAATTGCCCGCACATTCAGCACATCGTCTATGCTCATGTGGTATTTCTGCATTACATTGTCAATAGTCACTTTCTTTTTCTCCTCTTACGTTTTTTCTCTGTTTTTACATTTTGCCAACCGTTCATTTTACAAAATTCGTTGATAGAAACGAATTTATCGTGCAATTCTTTGAAAGGATGCGGCAGCGATGGCACAAAATGTTCAAAGAAATTGTCGTTACTAACAAACAAATCACAGAAAGGGAAAAAATATAAATATTCCCAATCACGCACGTACGAATCATTTAAGTACTCACCTTTATGGGCTTTGTAGGTAACACGACATAGACTTAAGAAAAAATAGTATTGACTGTACCAGAGAAAAATGGTTTCTATAGGTCTGCCGTTATAGAGACTTAACCGATTCAATGCCCAGTTCAGTTCTTTTTCATCAATTAGTGTTGTACCCTCAGAATTAATAGATAAATGAAAGGTTCTAATTAGAATTTCAGGGGATGGTATATGAGATGACGCAGATTGACATATATCATCTATTTTTGAACTGAGCAGACGATAACCTAATATCTTCTTACTATCTTTTACCGCTTGTTTGGCAACTGTTTTGTCTCCACCTATTATATCAACAAACCTATCATTAAAATTGCTAAATAAATCATTTAAATATTGTAGTTCTGAATCAGCTATATCATAAAAAAAGTCAGAGTCTTTAGAAATAACAGGAAATATTGATTCTCTAATGTCCTTGTTTACACAGCAGATTGTTACGAGATAATCGTCTAAGGATAACAAATCTCTTTTTACGATATTGTTTCTATGAAGGACATGAAGGCGTTTAGGGCTTTCACAAATCATCACAAAACTTGTATCATCAATGTTTAACAATTTTTCTTTTAAGTTCTCAATACGAATGCATTCATACAGAAAATTTGGAGTACAGAGAATTGCATATTGATTGCACATTTGATTCAATTGATCCGGTGTTAAACTTTGAAAGGTTGATCTGTCCAACAAAACTGTTTTTTTGCCTCTAAATCTTTCATCTTTACATAATAAATGCATTAAGATTTTCCTTAAATTTGTGAATCCTACAAATCCTGGATACGACAATAATTCTGTTGGGTTTCGCAAACTCAACCCAACCTACGATTATTTCAACAGCCGCGCTTTGCCCGTGAGGAGCTGCTGCATCATGCCTTGTTTGATGGCGATAGTTTTGTCTCTGCGTTGCGCCAGGGCAGTAATCTCGGTATCCATATCGGAGAGGACAGAGGCGATGGCGCGTTGTTCTGCAATATCTTTCGGTAGAGAAAAAGAAAAAGTCTGGAAGGTCGGCAGACGTAGCGAATCAACAGTTGCCTTTACCGTGTTTTGCATAGCATGTCTGCCGAATTGTAAAACCATGATATAGTAAATTAATTTTCCAAATACATCATCAACGAACCGATTAATCATGTAAACCCGTTGATGACAGTCGAAACGACCATTTATATAATGAAAAATGTTTTCAATGCCGCCCTCACCGGGCACAAGAATTGCCTCACCATCATAGCAATAACTATTAATCCGTTCAACAATAGCCGAACGAACGAATAATGGATATTGCCCATTTTCATCTTTGTCTTCGTTGTTTTTGCTACCTGTTTTTATGGTAGCAATATCTCCCAACTGCTTTGTTTCCCATTCACAGCTGAAGTCTGGCAGGCGCGTCCTACCGGTAAGCAGTTGCTGCATAGTGGCTTGTTTGATTGCACGCTTTTTGGCGATGAGTGCCTCCAACGCATTGAGCAACCCATCCACATCTGATAATACTTCGACGATGGCGCGTTGTTCTTGGATTGGAGGTAACCTAACCATAAAGTTACGCATGACTGCCCAGTCTGTGCGCGGCATGTGTGTACCGTAAGAGACATTTGCCATTGCAAAAAATTGATCGGTTTGAACGATAGCATGCAGAAATTTGCTATCTATCTGTTTAGCGTCCACCATCAAAGGCCATATCTCAGTGGTGCATATACCATCTTGGTCTGCTAACCAGAATTTCCTAAGATATGAACGAAGGCGACCAAAGAGAACATCACCAATAAAGAAACGGTATTTTGACGCAGTTGAGTATTCGGCAGTAGAATCCTCCAATAACTGTCCGTTACCTGACGCGATGTGCTCTAATTCTACACATAAGGTGTTAGGATTTACATTTTCGGGCATTACCTTCTGGTTTCGAATTGATGCAATTTCTTCCAACCGCTTTGTTTTCCACTCACCGCTAAATCTCTGCTGATTACTCATGCTAATCCACTCCCATATTTGACAAATGCTTATCAACTTTCAGGCTAAATTCCTGCACATTGTGCATCAGAGTTGGCAACGGCTGCGCATAGCGTTCCTCCAATTCCTTCACGCGTTCTGTGAGGTTCTGTGTCAACCGCTGCACTTCACCGATAATTGCTGCTTGGATTGTGGCGTACCATTTATCGTCAATTACGAGTTGCTTGATTTCCGTTTCTGTGAGTGTTGCGTAGCGCGCTAACACTTGTTTATCCAGTGTGAGTTGTGCTTCCTTCACTGCTTTGTCCGCTTTAGATTTCGCCTCAATTAGGGATAAGCAGTGTTCCAGTGCATCGTGTTCTTCATCGTTGTCTTGGGTTTCATTGAGCATCATTAAATCGGGTGTGAGTGCCTTGAGTCGTGCGTTCACACTACTTTTGGTGATGTTTTCACTGTCGTTGGTAGCATCGGCGAGCAATCCGTCTTCACCGGTGTGTTCCTCAACGTATTCCTCAAGTTTTTGCTCAGCAGTCTCCAGTGTGCTTTGGCGTATATCAATTTCTGCTTGTTCGTCGGCAAAATAGCGTGCTACAATCAGCACTGGTGGAATCAGATCCATCTTATATTTCTTTTTCTTGATAGTGAGGTCCGGGGTTTCCTTGAGGTCTTTGTTTTGGATAAGGTCGCGCGGTTGCGATGCTTTCACCCATCTGTCTGCAGAGATGAGATACACATCGTCCTGCATCACTTCATCCCAATAGTCCATCAGTTTTTGGTAGACATCGTAAGGGTCAAGGAGTGGTAAAGGGTCGAATTGCATCAGCAAGTCTTCCGACAGCGCATCAATAACAGTTCTTGGCTTGGTATTGTCATTGATACCGCCCAACAGCGGTTCGTGTGTTTTCCGCCACCTCTCAAAGACAGCGGTTACCCGCTGCTGGTAGTCTGTGAACTCGTTATGTGAGAGGATGGTTGTTTTTACGTGTTGCGTTTCCACCTGTGGGTCGCTATAACCGGGTCTGCCGTTTGCTTTGAACAACTTTTGGCGTAATGTAGGAAACACTTCCCAATAGTCGTCAAGTGCGTCAATATTGGCGTTTGGGATACCCCCGTTGAGGTGTGCGTCGAGATCGTGGAGGTCTTCGGGTTCGCTGTTGTCAATATAGCGCGGGATATTGAGGTTATAGTCGTTGGCGGGGTCAACAATTTCAGATTTCGGCACCATGCGTGAATATCCATCGATTTCGGTCTGTTTGTTGAAAACGGACACAATTTTATGGATGTCCTGTGCGCGGAGTCGGTTTTTGTTGCCATCTTTGAGGAAACCTTTACTCGCGTCTATCATAAAAATGCCAGTACGATGTGCGGCATCTTCTTTGTCAATAACGATAATACAAGCGGGGATACCAGTCCCGTAAAACAGATTGGCAGGTAAACCGATAATGCCTTTGATGTACCCACGTTCGATGAGGTTTCTACGGATGTCCGCCTCTTTGTTGCCGCGAAATAGCACGCCGTGTGGCAGGATGATTGCACCTTTACCCGTGCTTTTGAGGGATGCGATGAAGTGTAGTAAGAACGCATAATCGCCATTTTTGGCAGGCGGGATGCCGTATTCAAAACGTGCATATTCGTCTTTAGCAGGTGTGAATCCGGTCGTCCACTCTTTATCAGAAAAAGGTGGATTCGCTACAGCAAAGTCGAAGATTTTGAGACCGGTGGCTGCATCTGAAAAATCAGGTGCAGAGAGTGTGTTCCCGTGACTTATCTCTGCTCTTGCATTCCCGTGAAGGATCATATTCATCCGTGCGAGTCCGTAGGTAGCATTGTCCTTCTCCTGTCCATAAATGCTAAGTCCACGCGGTGCTTCATCGGCTGCCTTGAGCAGTAGCGAACCGGAACCGCAGGTCGGGTCGTATATCGTATGTATCCTTTGGGTATCAGGACCAATGCCGATAACCTTCGCCATAATGCGAGAAACTTCCGCAGGGGTGTAGAACTGCCCTTTGCTTTTGCCAGACTCTGTAGCGAAGTGCCGCATCAGATATTCATAAGCATCGCCTAAAAGGTCATCACCTTCAGCACGGTTGGAACTCAGGTCAAGGTCGTTGAATATTTCCACGAGTCCAGAGAGACGATCCACCATCTCTTTGCCTTTGCCGAGTTTATTGTCGTCATTGAAATCAGCCTGATTAAAGTCGCTTATCGGTTCGTTTGCCTCAGCAAATTTTTCGATAATCTTGTTGATCTTATCACCGATCTCCTTGTCGCCTTTCAATTTCACCATATCGGTGAAACTTCCACCTTCTGGTACTTTTATGACCTCGCGCGGATTTTTTTCTGCCTTATCGGAGACGTATTTCATGAACAGCAGCGTCAGGATGTAGTCTTTGTATTGGGAGGCATCCATGCCGCCGCGGAGTTTGTTGCAGCTTTGCCATAGTTTGGCATAAAGTTGGGATTTTTTGATTGCCATGCCTGAATCCTTTGCTTGTGATGTTAGGGGAATTATAGCACAAACTGGGGGAGCAAGTCAATGGATTTAAGGCTGGATTCAGGACCATTTATGGTAGATTATAGTTCCCGTGATCCCGTAGGTTGGGTTGAACGAAACTGAGAAGGTAGATATGTGGATGCCAAATACTGCCAAAGTTAATAAGTTAGCGGATACGCTCAATAATGTAGTGAAACCCAACTTCATACCCCTAACGTCTGAGAAAACGCAAAAGTGTTGGGTTTCACTACGTTCTATTTTGATGTTGCATGTATGGAGAGATTAGATTTTTCTATGGCTTTTTCAGGGTTTTGGAAGTATCCGTTCAACCCAACCTACGATGTCGTAATGAGTTTTTTCTAAAATTGACAGTTATGGAGTGTCTCTTAAAGTTCACCGATGCAGAACACGGTATTCTTTGCTTCTAAACTCCGAATTTCGGAATAGTGGTAAACTTGGGCAACTTCCACGCCATTTTCAATGATAGCAGTGGGACGTTCGATAACGAAGTCAGCGAAGTGTGGTGCGTTGAAAGCAACGTAAGCGAGGCTGAACATCTCAATCTGCCGATCGTATCGCTTTGACAGATCTGGAAATAGAACAATGCCTGTATCAACTTGGTAGATGCCGGCGTTTGGGTCTATGTTCATCGTTTTCACCGGACACTCGATAATTGCCCGCTGCTGTGTATCGGTATCGTATATTTCTGTCTGCGTTACGATGGGTAGACATTTTTGTGTCGCCTCAAGGATGGCTGCGTTGCTATCAAGGACTTGGACCGGCGATGCCTCTTGAACATTAAACAGGGGACCACCCCAATACGCCTGCGCTGGTCTATACTCGACGTAGTTATCGTTGCAGTAAGCGTGCCTTCTGAATACGGCTGTATGTTCTTTGCCAAAAACAGGGAGGAAGTCATAGTTCGGATTTATGAAGAGGTTTTTCTCGGCAAAGGTGTGTTCGCTTTTACACGAACCGCATTGGTAATAATCGCTGAAACTTCCATTTGTGATATCTATGATGCGGCATCGCGATTCGACCCAAAAGCGCGGGGCATTCCCGTTGCCAACAGTGTTGATAAAAGAGCGTCCATAATCAAGGCAATTCATCGGATTTTCCTTTCGGTTTTGTGGGCTACCTGCAATCTAAAAAATCCCGAAACCCAAGACGAGTCGAATGCTGCCTAAGAAGATGGCTACGGCACAAAGGATGAGTCCGGTAATAGCAAGGTCTTTCTTTGATGACAAGACAATAGCCAAGACACTGAAAAGCAAGCCGAATACGGCAAACGGAATGTTAAGGTAGTTGAGGGATCCGAGGCACGGAATAATGCCGACTGCCATTCCAAGAATAGCCAATATCCCCCAAACTAAACTGAAGATTGATAGTAACCCCATGACTCGTCTCCAAATTATGATAGAGCGTTCCTGTGATAGAGCGTTGTTGTTATGTTTTTCAGGACTTACGCAATTAGGACTGCAGCCTGTTCTGTTAGATGAGATTTCTCCGAAAACATAGCGTTCTGACGGCACAAACTGGAAAGTTTATGCTACAAAAGAGCATCATGCGTAAGTCCTATTTTTAACAAAGCGTATGCTTCGCTTTAAGGTGATCACTGCGAAGATTGTGTTGAGCAGGAAAACGGAATAGATGTAGAGGCTTAACGGATTCAATAGATGTGCTTGGTTGAAATCGCCGCGCGAGATGGCGTAGAATGCGGTACTCATTCCACAAAAAGCGCATGGTTTGTGGAATTGTGATTGCCAACTGAATTCGGGGATTAACTGCGCTAATTGGTGTTGTGGCACAACGAGCGGAAGCATAAGTATTATGAAGATACCCACACTCAGAATGAACCATACAAGCAGCACCGCTAACATCAACTCACTTCTTCTGATTTTTAGCACGTTACACCTCTATTGGACTCGTTTCTTCAATTTTCCGTAGTATGATATTTCCGCCGACGGATCGGAGCCGTAGCAGCGGACCGCCACTATTAATCGTTCCACGTAACTGATCCGGTTTTACAATTCCTGTCTCCGTCACGGATACCGGAAATTCTGTTGTCACTGAACCTCCGAGGACTTTTGCTTCGACTGTCGCATCAATGTCTGGAACGAGCGAGACATTTATACTCCCCCCTATTGTTTCCAAATCGAGGAGTAGACTCTGACTCGCGACGGATACCTCGCTTAGTTCACAGTGGATAGAACCCCCAGATGCTTTTGCCAAGACGGGTCTGTCGTTCTCTACCTCTATACTGCCCCCGGCAGCTTTCAGGTCTGTGCCACCCTTACATCCGCGCAGTGTAATCCCGCCGCCGGAGGTTTGTCCGCTAACGATACCTGTGACCTGTGTAACTTGGAGGTTTCCACCGGAGACTTTGGCTTTAACGTCACCCCTCCCATCCACAATTGCTATATTCCCGCCGGTCGTTTGAAAGTTCACATCGCCAGTAAACGTCTTAAGATTAATGTTCCCAACGGATGTGGTGCCATCAATCCGTCCGTTAATATCTTCAAGACGAAGTCCCGCGCGGAGTGTTTCTGCATTCACGTCGCCTGTAATATTCGCAACACAAATATCGGCACCTGCAGTTTTCAGGTCAAGATTGTATTGCCGTGGCACGAGGATATCAAACTGAACATCGAGATCGTTTTGCCGTTTCTGCCACCGTTTCGCGTCTCCTGTGAACTTCGCCTCAATTTTGACGTCAGATGCTTCGTGTGTTATCCGGACATCGAGATTCTTGAGAATTTCCGCTGCCCGTCGATTCGCTTTTATCTGTGCTGCGCGTTGAATGCGGACCGAGACGGTATCTGCCTCGGTGCTCTGCACGTCAATTCCACCACAGTCAGCATCAATTGTGAGTCTTCCACCCGTTGAAACGGGGAAAGTTTCGACGATGTCCTCTAACGTCGTCTCGGTTAAGAAATCTGGCACGGCTTTACGGATGAGGTCTCCGATCGGTTTATCCGTGAGCTCCTCAGTCAGATTTTCCATGAACCGTTTTCCGAAAAAGGTGGTGAACCATCCCTTGAAATCCGCCGTTGTATCCAATTCTTCATTGAGATATGCTGCGAGTTGATGGCAGGCGATTGCGATTTGACTGAATGAGGCATCGGAATTAAGTTCGTCAAAGAGTCCATCAGGTACTGCGTCAAGGCTATTCAATCGGGTCAGTACGTTATTGAATTGGGTGATGCATCGCGTTTCGCCATCCGTAAAGGTATCCGTTAGGGCTGCATCCTCTGCGATTTTTGCGGTATGCTCCAACATGTGGAACAGCCCCTTAAGTTCTTGTTGTTGTTCCTGTCTGTGTTGTTCCATGATTTCTCTCCTCTTTATGATCAATCGCTGTCACCGTAGCCGTGTCTTTCTAAGATTGTTTTGAGTTGTTCCTTCGCTTTGCGAAGTCGCCATTTTATGGTTGTCAGCGGTAGGGATAGAAACTCAGCCATCCGTTTCTGTGGCATCTCTGCCCAGTAGTAGAGTTCGATAACTACCTGATAGTCTGGTTGTAGATCCTTGATCGCATCTCTGACCGATTGCTGTGTGGATTCAGCCTCGACAAGGTTGGCGGGATCTGTCGCCGATGTATCTAATGCTCTATTCAGATAGGGTTCCATATCCTCCTGTGGTTGATAACGATCCCTATTCCTGTAGTAGCGCAAGGCGCGGTTCCGAGTGATAGAGTGAAGCCACGCGCCAAACCGATTCAGGTCTGAGAGTTGTGGTAGTGCTTCAAACGCTCGTAAGAGTGCGTCTTGTACGACGTCTTCTGCGTCGGTAGGATTTCGGACGATCTGTTGTGCGACCGTTAGCATGGCGCGTCGGTAGCGGTTCACTAACACATCGAACGCTTGTGTATTACCGGCGAGTGCTGCCACAACTAACTCGGCATCACCTGCCTCAATCAATTCTACAGAATGCATGACGATACTCCTCTTCTTTCCTATTAGAGACATGTCCCGTTAAAAGGAGAGTAAGAAATATATTTTTTTTGAACGAGCGGGTGGAAGCGAGAAAGGAGTGCGATATTTAGCAGCTTTCTGAAGATACACTATCGTACCATCTACAATGATTTGTACACCGAAAGCTTGGCGGGATTTGAAACCCCGCCAGCGGGGTGGGTTTACAGATAGCCTTTTTGTCGTATTACGAGGTCGGTCTATAAAGCATCACGAGACAACCGCCGAGTGCTGCGAGGAGGATACCTGCTATAAACTGCCATCGGACGGCTCCCCAACCGCCTGCAGGCGGATGCGATAGCGTCGCAACGACGGCGTTCACAATAGGCGCGCCTGCAAATACAATAGACATGACGACAGCGGGTCTCCCACCGGCACCGAAGGCGAGAAGGACACCGAATGCACCGATCGCCCCGACAAGTCCGGCGACGAATGACCAAGTAATACCGTTACCGGTAAATTGCCAGTTAGAGCCATTCAAGATGAGCATTAGTGCAGATCCGATGACTGCTGTGAGAAGATAAGCGAGCCCGACAAAGAGGAACGCTTTGTAGCGTCCGTGTACAGGATCCGCCATAGCAACTTGGCCCTGATGTAGAAACACGCCGTATAGTCCCCACGATGACACGGTCATAAAAACAAAAATTAGCCACGCTTTAGACATGATTTATTTCCTTTAAGAGGCACAACCTAACAGGTTATGCTACGGAATTAGTTGTCAGAGGAATAGTTACCAGTAACCAGTAACCGGTGGACAGTTAAGAGGAACTGGAATCGAACAGTAACTCTCTTTAACTGGTAACTCGTAACTGAAAACTACATTAGGTATATTTTTCAAATACTTTCAAGAGTTGATCTGCGACGGCGGTATCGTTAAGTTTCTGATGGGTATTAATTTTTCCGGTTTCTCCGAGGCGTTCGCGTTGCTCAGCATCGTTAAGGAGTTCCATGATGCCCATTGCGAGTGCTTCAGGAGATTCAGGCTCTACGAGGAGACCGCCACCCGTTGCGTCAATCATCTCTGGGAACGTGCCGTGATGCGGTTGGACGACCGGCACCCCATTGGCGAGCGATTCTATGATGGATAACCCTTTCGATTCACGGTAAACGGTGGGAACGGAGAAGACGTGAAGTCGGTTGAGAAAATCGATCTTTTGTGTTCGCGTTACTTCGCCGTGATGTATAAAATTGTTTGATAAACCTGCATCCTGGATTTGATTGACGATTTCTTCAAGATAGGGTTCATCTTTCTTACCGAGGTATCCTGCGACGTGCAATTGAACGTTATCTGCACCGAGTACCTCTGCGACGCTTAGGAAAGCGTCTACTAAGATATGTAATCCCTTTTCCGGGCAGATGCGTGCCAAATAACCGATAATAAAAGGCGGCGGTTCGGGTTTTTCGACGGGCGTACCGTGTCCGTCCATGTTGAGTCCGAGTGGCACGATGTCGATTTTATCGATGGGTACACCGAGGTATGTGTCCGCCATAAACCGAGCATAGTAGTTGCACGGTGCGACGAAGCCGTCTGCTTCGGCTGCGCGTTTCCGTAAGAGCGTTAAAGCTTCTGTTTTGTAAGGTTCAATTAGGTCTTGGAGAAAAATGTCTTCACCTTGAAGCGCGCAGATAACGGGGACATTTAATGCCTTCTTTATCTCAGTTGTGAATCCTACCAACATGGAATTGGTGAGATAAACGATATCGGGCTTATTTTCCTCAGCGAGCCATTTAACTAATTTCGCCAATTCCTTCTTTTGATGTCCGTGTTCGGCTTGGAGCATGGAGACTGTAAGTTCTCCGAGGTCACTGGCATCGGTTGAACCGCTGAACCGTGTGAGTCCATTTAAGAGTGCCCGGTTGTCAAGTAATTTGTCGATTGCCCAAGGTGTGTGCCTAAAGATGGAGAGTTTCTGTTGAAGATAGACGTTAATACCGCCGAAAAAGACGCGGTCCATACTGACATTCGCCTCATCGGTCCGGGTAGGGGTATAGGTAGGAATGAGTGCGACGTTATGCCCCTGCTTCTTCAAAATTGTGGCGACCATATTGTCATGGATACAGGTTCCGCAATACATGCCAGCTGCGCCTGCGGTAATATAAGCAACTTTCATATTTCTGTCGTAGCCCGAAAAAGGTTCCTCTATTTAGCGTGCTGTTGTAGTCGTAGTATTATAAAATGAAATTATGTAAGAATCCTGAGAGATAAGTATATCAGATTCAGAAAAAAAAGTCATGACTATTTTCTCGACTGCCAAAGAAAATTTGCTTTTTACCCGTAATTGTGATATTATTAACACTTAGGTTTAACCAACAACACTATAGAAAAAGGAGCGCGAGATGTCACGTGTTTGTACGATCTGTAATAAGCGACCGATGACGGGGCACCGGATTAGTAAATCGGTTCAACATACCAAGCGGCGTTGGCTACCCAATCTTCAGCGAGTTCGGGTTCAAACGGAGGCAGGTCCGAAGCGGATCCGCGTCTGTACCAAATGTCTGCGGAGCGGAAGAGTCGAAAAAGTTATCTCCAAAATGCCGAGTCCGGTAGCATAGCAAATCACAACCCGAAGATAATCCCCCTGATATCAGGTTATTCACATATTTAAGTCGGTTTTAGGAGATGCGGGTGACGCGTTGTACGCCTTTTAACTGTCGGATCCCTTGTATGACGCTATCGAGCTGCTCAGCCCCCGTTACGTCTATTGTTAGGTTATCGGAGGCTGTTGCGTCGAGGTGGATAGGTGAGGGTTGGAAGGTTCCGCAACGGATATTCACTTTGTATTGTGCGATGGCGGTTGTGATTTCACCGAGCATTCCGGGACGATCACTGCATTCGACAAGGATTTTGACGGGGTAAACATCAGGCGGTTGGTCTCCGTTTACCGAGTGTGGTTTCTCAGTCCATTTG
Source organism: Candidatus Poribacteria bacterium (assembly GCA_022821065.1). GTDB lineage: Bacteria > Poribacteria > WGA-4E > WGA-4E > WGA-3G > WGA-3G. Next base: position 25,126 of record JAJEEK010000048.1, on the reverse strand, counting down.
ACAGCCAAGAGTCGCTCGGGTTCGTCGAGGATGCGGATACATCCAGACCTATGCACAGAAACGCCACGCCCGCGGGTGAGATAACCGACGACCTGATCGCCCGGTATCGGGTTACAGCATTTCATGATCCGCATCATTCCTAAGTCGATATCATTTTCGAGCTGCACGGCTGGGCCAGCTGATTTCCGTTTGGTGCCAACATCCTCAGCAGGCGTGGTTTCAGGTTCGGGAACCTCAGGTTTCAAAAGGTTGACAACGTGTGTAGCGGATTCATACCCGTTGCCGATACGGATGAAGAGTTCTTCAAGATTTTTGAGGTTGAGTTGTTTGGCGATGTCAAGGAGTTTCGGAGAGTTGAGGCAATTCCGGGCGTTGAGATAGGAGACACGGAGTTCTGCCGCAAGAAATTTCTTTCCTAATTCGAGAGCGTCGGCTCTATCCTTCTCTCGGAACCAGTGCTTAATTTTATTCCGTGCCGCTGCGGTTTTTACATGAGACAACCAACTCCGACTCGGTTTCGCATTCGGCTGTGTCCGAATGTTGACTTGATCACCATTCTCCAGAACGCGGCGGATGGGGGCGATAGAACCGTTTACCTCTGCACCGACACATGTGTGTCCAATGTCGGTGTGGATTTTATAGGCGAAATCAATAACGGTCGCGCCTGCCGGTAGTGTGAAAAGGTCTCCCTTCGGCGAAAATACATACACCTCATCTTGAAAGAGTTCCAATTTCATCGATTCCACAAACTGATGTGGGCTATCCTGTGTCTCCTGAATATCTTCAAGAATCTGCTTATAATTTGCGAAGATTGAGCGTCCCTGTGCGCTGGTCGGTACACCCTCCTTGTAACTCCAATGTGCAGCAATCCCGTCCTCAGCGACCTTGTGCATTTGATAGGTGCGAATCTGGATTTCAACCGTTTTACCTTCGTCAAGGATCGTTGTGTGTAGCGATTGGTACCCATTTTTTTTCGGATTTCCTATCCAATCTCGAAGTCGGTCGGGATGGTAGTTCCATCTTTGATGAAGTGCGCCGAGTGCGATATAGCAATCTGCTTCGGTTTTGACGAGGATCCGGAGTCCGATAAGGTCTCGAATTTCGTTGAAGGGTGTCCCTTTCTGTTGCATTTTCTGGTGGATGCTGTAGATATGTTTCGTCCGTCCATGGACATCGGCATAGATACCTCGTTTTTCGAGTGCCTGCCGAATCTGTTTCACCATCTTATCACAATAGGCTTCTCGTTCAGCGAGTTTCTGATTCAGGAGTTCGGCGATTTTCCGATATTCGCCGGGATAGAGATGTTTGAATGCGAGATCCTCAAGTCGGCCCATGATACGCCAGATCCCTAATCGATGTGCGATGGGGGCGTATATCTCCAAGGTCTCTTTTGCGATGCGTTGACACTTCTCGCTCGTTAGGAATTTGAGCGTCTCCATATTGTGAAGCCGATCCGCGAGTTTGATGAGGATGACCCGCATATCTTCCGCGGTCGCTAAGAGGAGTTTTCGGTAGGTTTCCGCTTGGGTTTTGCGGTAAATGCGATCTTCAACAGTGATAGCTGCTGCGGCAGTCGTAGCGGTAACATTAGGTCTGTATTGCCCGATTTTCGTGACACCTTCAACAAGGTTTGCGATATTCGCGCCAAAGCGTACTTGTAGTTCTTGCCGTGTGATCCCAGTATCTTCAAGTACGTCGTGCATGAGTCCGGCACAGATCGTGTGCGTATCTAACCGGAGTTCCGCGAGGATTTCAGCTGTTTTGACGCAGTGCGTGAAATAGGGTTCACCGGACTTCCGTTTTTGCCCTTTGTGTGCCGCTGACGCGAAACGGTAACAGCGTTCGAGAAGTTCAACTTCCGCTTCAGGATTATAGACTTGAATCTGACTGATTAGCGATTTGACACTCATTTTCTATGCGCTCCCACATAGATTCAATGTTCTCTTTCAACTGAAACTCAATAAAAGACGGGTACGTTTGTTTAATCAAGTTGCCTCTTAAGTAAGTTGGCGAACGAGATAGATCGGTTTTCTCAGCAGGACAGAGTCTGACAAGTCTGTGTCCGGGTTCTCCATACCGCTGAATGAAACCCAATTCTTCAAAGATCCGGAGTCCGGTTTCAACTGTTGAGGGTGCTCCGAACGTACCATTCAACATTGCGTTCTCAGCGTATCCCTCTGCTCCGTTGGATTGGACGACTTGACGTATCCCTCCGTACAATTTCTGTAATTCGGCTTTTTCGGGGTACTTCTTAGTGATCCAATTCTGCATTGCTGTTCCATCTGCATCGCCGTAAATGAGATGCAGAAAAGAGGTCTCCTCGGTTGCGAATGCCGGTGCACACCGTTTGAAAAAGAGGTCTGGACTCGGCATGAGATGACAAAAGACGATATGCTTCACGAATGGGAACACGTCAGGATTCGCGATAACAGCACTTGAAGCGATTGTTCGGAGTTCACCACGCGCGAGTTGTTGTGCGAACTCGGTTTCTTCCGCCGCTGTCGTCGTCGCATCGTGCCGCACGATGCCCTCAAGACTCTCAGGTAGGAGCCTCGTGAGTAAGGCGTTCAACATTTCGTCATCTTGTACGTAAATTATACAAGATTCTTCACGCGCAAGCAAGTTTAAAAGGTAGTTTTTTTTCGTAGTGTTGCGTCTGTTAACAAGCCTGACGGAGGATTCAGCATCACTTGTAGGAAATACATCCCAGTTCATGTCTCTACCTTCCGAGTGGACCTCCCAATCTTCAAGCATAAGTTGTACGGAACGTTGACCTTGCCATTCGTTGATCTGCGGTGAAAAAGCGGCATCCAGTGCCACACCCGGATTTTTAACTGTGACGAATTTATCAGCTGCGCCCCATTCAATAGCACATAACTTTACCACGTCATCGCTGAGAAACATTTTGAGATGATTTCTCTCTTTTCCCATGATTGTAGGGCTGCCATCGACAACTTTGGCGCGTCTTATCCCAAACTGAGGGGCCGGATTATCTTGTCCAAACGGTTCAAATTGCTCAAGTTCCTTTAGCGTTTCTAACGTCAAAAGCGAGAGATTCGTTTCAAATTCGAGGTCTAACTTCGGTATTAATTCCTCTTCCGTCAAATGTTCGCTGGCATATTCGTTGAAAGCATCTCTGAATCTCGGGATATTCGAGGTTCTGATCGTTAATCCGGCTGCAGCTGCGTGTCCACCATGCCTCACGAGTAAGTCGGTGCAAGCGACAAGCGCGTTGGCGAGATTCATACCTTCGATACAACGTCCGGACCCAGTCGCCTCATCACCGTTAATCGCCAAGACAATGGTCGGTTTGTAGTAGGTTTGCATCAACTTTGCAGCGACGATGCCGACGACCCCTTGTGCCTTTGCATCCCATCTGTCGCTGGCAACAACGATGCCTATCGCATTGGCATCAATTTCTCTTTCAATTATCTCTATCGCTTCATCTTGTATGCGTCTTTCCAACTCTTGTCGTCTCTGATTTGCTTCGTTAAGTTGGCGAGCGATTTGGGCTGCAATATCGTCAGAATCAGTGGTAAGTAGATCGACGACTTTATGTGCGGTATCCATCCGTCCAGCAGCATTGATACGGGGTCCCAATTTAAAAGAGATTGTATTTCCGTCAATGGGTGTGTCGATGCTGTGCCCGGCTGCCTCACAGAGCGCGTTGACACCCGGACGCTCGCGTTTGTTAAGTTCGGCTAACCCTAAGCGACTCAAAATGCGGTTCTCTCCGGTTAGCGATGCCATGTCCGCGACAGTTCCCAATGCGACAAGGTCCAGTAGGGATTCGAGAAACCTTCTATCATCTATCAACCCTTGTGCCAATTTGAATGCCAAACCGACACCGGCAAGCTCGGTATACGGATATTCATTCTCCGGAACTTTAGGTGAGATCAGGGCATAAGCGGGCGGCTGCGCCTCCGTCGGTTGGTGGTGATCGGTTACGATGACATCCATACCGAGTTCATTGGCTAAAGCGACCTCTGTAACCGATGTGATACCGCAGTCTACCGTAATGATGAGTTTTGCATCGCTGTCTTGGTGAATCTTGTTTATCGTATCTTCGCTCAACCCGTAACCTTCATCGAACCGGTTCGGGATATAGTAGTCAGCGGAAACATCCATATAGCGGAATGTATTAAGCAAGAGTGCGGTTGCGGTCGTACCATCAACATCGTAATCGCCGTAGACACAGATTTTCTCACCCTTCTTGATTGCATCATGTATCCGTTCTACAGCACTGTCCATGTCGGCTAATAAGGACGGAGAATGGAGTTCGTCAAAAGTTGGAGCGAGGTAGGCTTGCGCGTCGTCAACGGTTCTTATCCCGCGATTGATCAGCAGCTGCGCAGCGAACGGGGAAACACCTATTTCGGCTGCCAATGCGATGCTGCTATCAAAATCTGGTTTGCTGAAACGCCATTTCTTGCGGGGGGGATTCCTCATCGTATGCCTTTCGTTGTTGAGATAAGAACCTGCGCTTTGTGCTATAGCCTATTGCAAGCAAACTCTTCACCTATCTAACATATTAACACAAAAATTTGGGTTTGTCAAATTTATTGCAACACGTCGTTTCAATTTTAAATGTAACTTGACAAAACAATCTGCATGTGGTATTATTATTATTGCCTGACGCAACTCAGCAGATAGCGCATAAAAACCCGCCTTATATGATGATGCTCTTTATATGCCTTCACCAAAGCGGGTTAACCTCACTTATTCCGTGAAGTTGCCTTTATGCGGCACGGAGGCTTGTACTAAAAATAAAGCGAAAAGGAGTTATCGAACATGACGTATGTGATTTGTGAACCGTGTATTGATGTTAAGGATAGTTCGTGCGTTGATGTATGCCCAGTGGACTGCATCCATCCGCTGCCGGATGCTGACGAATTTGAAGAAGTCAATATGCTTTACATTGACCCAGAAGAGTGCATCGACTGTGGTGTATGTGAACCCGAATGTCCCGTCGAAGCCATCTTTATGGAAGAAGACGTTCCTGAAGAATGGGAAGAGTTCATTGATATCAACGCGGAGTACTTTGAATAACGGATAGCAAGAGCCATCCTTAAATCATAACTCCCTAAACGGTTGTCGGTTTGCGAGATCGCTTGTGGTCGCATAGATCGGCAATCGTTTTTTATTTCTCCACCTCATCTGAGCAATTACCATGCAAAAATTCCAACCGACGCGTATCGAAAGAGGCGATGTGAGTTTAACGATTCAATGGAAAGACACGTTGCAGAGCGAGTTGTCTTATCGTCTTCTCCGCGAAAAATGTCCTTGCGCACACTGCAATGCGACGCGTTCCGGCAAGGACCCGTTTCATATTCTACCGACGGCTGATTTTTTTCAGAAGTTACGCCTTGTGGACATCCAGCGCGTAGGACGCTACGCAGTGCGTTTAGTCTGGAGTGATGGACACCGGACGGGAATTTATACCTTCGAGTTTCTACGCGAATTAAGTGAGGATGTTTCATAATCCGCAAAACATTTCCTTATCGTCCATACAGTTTCAAGCGGATATGAAAAACGGAAACCCAAACCAAGTTATTACTGGATTCAGGTTTCCGATTTAGAAAATATTCAATAGTTGTGGTTATCGGGCGTTTTTGATGCGTCCCCATGTGGTTGCGAGCTTGGTTTTGGGGTCTACGGGATAACTGTCATCGCCGAAGAACTCAATTTCGCCAATTTGGAAGTACGCCCCAGCTGGGTTCGATGCGGTGTCAAAAGTAACATGCCGAAAGAACCGATACCCATTTTTTTGAACTTCGTAATCTTCGCCTGCCTCAAAAAGGACGACTTGTAGGCGCTGATCCCAAAAGCTATCCCCGCCATCGTACTCATAGATGGTCTCAAAATCCTCGCCGTCGTTCGACCCTTGAACCGCCCATTCTGTAGGATCTCTTGCAGGAACATCGTTCGCTGAAGATACAGTGAAGTGTGTCAATGCATACTGCTCCTCAAATTCAGCCATTACCCATAGCCCTTCATCTGGAATGCCGCCACCCTTTCCGCAGCACCATTTGTCATTGATGGGACCTAGACGGTTATCGAAGACGTTAAACGAAAATTCGCCGCCCCCGAACCCGGGTTCCTCGTTGGATGAGAAAATGGCATCGTACCCCTCATCTTCATCAGGTTCACCATCGTCTTCTGGGTCGGTTAGGTCGCCGCCGAGCAGTGAATCCGTTCCTGTTCCCAGGACTTCCTCCGCCTGTGCCAGGTCGCTTGTGCTGATAATAAAACAGGCTATCATCAACACAAATCCTGCCAATACCGATATAATTTTCATGCCGTTTAATCTCCTTAGAAAAATAAATCTCACTTTTACGCGAGTTTGAGTGATAGCCCCCACGCTCTAAACTTATGGGCTGCTACCGATAATGTTTTAAAGGTTTGTTTCATTTACAACTTGCCGCATACCATACCGCTGGTATGGATAAGACGCTACCAAGCAGTAAAGTGGTATTCCTATTGAGCAAGCCTCTAATAATGATACCGCATTTTTTGAGAAAGGTCAAGTCTATTTTTTTATACGCCAATTTTATAGGGGGCAATCTTACGAACTAATTAAGTTAACTATTTGGATGTGTGCTAATCGTCGTCCCATTTTATGTTATAGAATGATAGGCCCGCTGCGCGTGCTGCTCGGTATTTCTCAAGCGTGCCTGTCTGTCTTGGATGATCCCCGAGGATATGTCTAAGTTGGTGTGAAGCTTCAAGCCAAGCATAAGATTCATAAATTGAACCCGTATAAGAATCAGCAAGCAAATAAAGCTCGCTGCATATCCTAATATAAGCGAAACATTCCTCATCTGTTCTCGGTATATTTAGTTCCAATTTCCGTAAAAAGTTGACAATAGTGTCAACTTCAGGAATGTTGCCATGTTTATCAATGAGGAAAGTCCGCATATCTTTTACCCAAGCTTCAGGATATTCTATTCTGAGCTGCTCCCTAAAACGACGTTTTTCTTGTGCGACTATAGATTTTAACCCCTTTATGTCATCTTCAAGCAAACGCCTATGGGCTTCAGTCGGAAAAAGAAAATAGGTTGCTGCGCGATCCGCAACGAGGTACTTAGCAAACTCAGGTGTTACAACTATAAACCCATCTTTCCCCGCCATCTTCGGGGAATTTCGCCTAAACTCTACGTCATAGCGAAGCTGTGGGATGTCTCCAAACTTTTGGAAGCGAGCTGCCGTGCTAAATTTTTCACGTAACGCCTCATCTTTCTCCTGAGCGGCCCAACCTTTTGGAATCTCAAGGTTCATGAGTTTTCTAACTTCCGCGTTTGTTAACCCGACCCAATCTTTGCCTTTCAACTTTTCCCAATCTTCGTCTTTTAAATTTACCCAGTCTTCAACTGTCAAGTGTAACCATTGTTCAGCGTCTCTCAACTTTTTCCGGTCTTCGTCTGTCAACCACTTCTGTTGTTCAGCGGGGTGTCGCGAGGGTTCAACGGGTTCGTTGAGGAACGTATTGTTGGTAGGGTCGGTTGCCTCTTGCTCGTCTTCTGCGCCTCCACAACCGAAGCAGAGCAGGATGCTCAAGACAGATGTGAGATAAAGAAAATTGGGAAGGATAAATCTGTTTTTCATGGGCACTCCACGGGTCCAAAAACGGTGGGTCAGGCTTTATTCCGAGAGCAGTTGCTTGACGAGGTAGCAGTTTGGCGTTTTTTGGGTGGCACCTAATTCGGTACTCAGGTCTTGGCAGACCTTCCAGTAGCGTGTATAATTGAGCGGACGGTAGTGCTGACGTTGACCGATGAAGGTTTTATGGCAGCAGGCTAACTCGTTGCCGTTGTTTATTGGATAGCCCCAGACACGGCAGATGACAGGACGATGTTCGTAGACGGAACAGACACCGCCGATTAACATCGGACATTCGCCTTCTAACTTACCGCGGACCACGCTAACGGCTTGCATACCGGTATCTGGTATAATGCTTTCAATACTGTGTCCATTTTCTTCCAATTTTTTGATACTTCGTTCCGCTCTTTGACGGATGTGCGTGCGGAGCTGCGCTGGCAGTGCCTCCAATCCGATTTTTAGGTCCCGAGCCTCGACCTCACTGATCGCCATTGTTGCGGTATTATGGCAGCAGGCGAAACAGGTAGAGGGACACGGCACGCCTCCTGATTCATTACGTAAACGCTCAACATCACGCTCAATCTCATCGACGAGTTCGTAATATGCTTCCATAGCACCACCTAATCCTAATCTACCGAGAGACTATAGACGGCGTGCCGGAAGATAACGACCTTCGCACCGTTCTCTAAAATGAGTTTAATCTCATAAGGACAGACCCAGTCTACGGTGCCTCGGAAAACTTCTCCTTCACGGAGTGTAATCTCAATTGCGGAACTATTTTTTCGTGCCTGCCTAACGATTTCAGTGTCGAGCTCGCAAGCTTGGGTGTCGTCTCGGAGTTGGGTCAACTGTTGTACTTTGACCGCTTCATCAACTTCAAGGGCTGCTTGAAGTTTCTCTGCGTCAACGTCTTTGTAACAATATTTAACGTCCGTTTTCGGGATCTGCTGTTCCGTGCCGTTGTTGTTGAGTGTCAAACTGGAGAGCGTCATTTCGAGGACGGTCGCAGGAATCTGTGTAGCACCGTACAACGCGAAGAACATTGACGTTTCAAAGTTAATCTGCTTAAGGATGTAAAGGTCACCGAAACTGAGCTGCTTTGAAGGTTTCTCTCCTACTGTTGCTTCGTTTTTTTCGGCAGCGTTTGTTGTTGCAGTAGGTTGCGTCGGCGGTTTTGAAACCCGTTTTGTCGGTGGTGCGGAAGTGTCACGGCTGCGGTGTTTTCGGACTGGTTCCGATTTGTCAATCTCTTTATCTTTCGTAGATAACTCGGCATCATTGCCGAATTGGTCTTGGTTCTGTCCGGGAAATCCGCCATATCCACGTGGGATAATTGCCTTTCCTTGCCGTAGCCACCGGCGTTCTGTCGGTGTCAACAACACTTCAACATTTTGGGCAACGAGTCCCTTCTCACCTTCGATGACACTATACTTTACCCGCTGCCCGACGCGGAGTTCCTCGTATTCCGGATGTTTAATAGCGGAACTGTGCAAGAAGACATCCGCGTCGCTGCTATCTTGTGCAATAAATCCGAACCCTTTATCGAAATTGTAGTATTTAATCCGTCCTGTAGGCATTACACGCTCCTGTGGTCTGGTCACTCTCTCAGGAGTTGACGATAACCACTCGCGTTTCTGTGCGAGCATTTCTGATTCATGGGGAACCTATAATTGCGTCTCCCCGAATTTTCCAGAGACTTTCAACTTTATGATACACTGCATGCGAATCGAGCCATTGATAGAGAGCGAAACCGGAAGGCTCTACCGATGTACGGTTTTTCTTGACACGAATGCCGGACTCTCTTATAATAACGCGAATCTTGTTTTCCTTGCGCAAAATTCTGTCCATGATATTGAAAGATGGACAAATTGTCAAGACCTTATGTATTTATTAAATCATAACTTAACATGTTTGTCAAGTGAAGACGACAGATATACCCGAAAGACTCGGTTATCGGTTGTCAGTTTTCAATCCTCTGTGCCAGATACCCCGTTTTTTATTTACACCCACATATCTTGATTTTCATGACATATAGGAGAGTTTGTATGGAAACCACGACTGATTTAACACATCACATCGAATCTATCCGTCTTGTTGATACACACGAGCACATGAAGCGCGAATCCGATTGGGTCGAGAATGGACCTGATATCCTCCAAGATTTGTTCGGTAACTATGTGCCTGCCGATTTGGTAACAGCAGGTGCTTCCGCAGAAGCGATGCGCAATCTGATGGACGCTTCTCAGGACATCGCATCACGGTTTGAAGGTATCCGAGACGCGTGGGAAGCGACGCAGTTTACTGGCTATGGCGAGGCAGTCAGCCTCATCGCGAAACACATCTATGGACTTGACGAATTGACGGGCGAGGGGCTTGTCCAAGCACAAGATAAAGTGGCGGAAATCCGCACCCCCGGAAAACGTCACCATATTTTACACGACATCGCGAATCTTGACCATATCCAAACCGACGATTTTAGTTGGCCCTGCGATCCGGACACATCTGGCCCTGATTTCTTTCTTTATGATCTCTCGTGGGCAACATTTTGTAACGGGCAGATTGATCCGAGTGCTATCCACGCCGAGACCGGTATAGAAGTCAAGGATATCGCTTCTCTTAGAAGTGGCATGGCGGCCATTTTCGCCAAGCATGCCCCGTATGCTATCGCTGTAAAATCGCAACACGCTTACAACCGCACCCTCAATTGGATCGAAAGGAGCGATGCCGACGCTTCCGCTGCACTCAATGCTGTGCTAACAAAACCGGCTGCAGAGATTGATGAAGCGACACGGCTTTGCCTCGGCGATTGGTGCTGGGCGCGCGGTGTCGAACTCACTATCGAACACAACCTCCCCTTCAAAATTCACACCGGTTACTATGCGGGTAACAACCGAATGCCGGTGCGCCGGATCCCCGCAGGGAATATGTGTGCCTTGTTCGCGCGTTACCTTGACGCGAAGTTCGTCTTAATGCACATCGCCTACCCTTACAACGATGAACTCGTCGCGCTTGCGAAACATTATCGCAACATCTGGGTCGATTTCTGCTGGGCATGGAGCATTGACCCTTATAGTTCACGCGATTTCTTGCGTCGGTGCATTCATGCCGTCCCGTCAAATAAGTTGTTCGCTTTCGGCGGTGATACGCAGTGGCCGACGAGTGCAATGGCGTACGCGATTCAGGCGAGAAACGAGATTCGACGCGCACTTGAATCCGAAATCACCGACGGTTATCTCACCGAGAAACAGGCGATGGCACTTGCAACCCGTATCATGAATACGAACCAGTACGACTGCTTCGATGTTCACGGCACGCGTGAGAACATCGCGAAAGCCGCATGACACATTAAACCGGTTTGTGTGCCTCACGCGTCCCGCATAGCTTTCAGGCTCTCTGTGTAAGGGGCGCGTGCGACCCCTTTTTCGGTAATAATCGCTGTGACTAATGCTGCAGGCGTGACATCAAATGCCGGACTATAGACTTTCACACCTTCTGGTGCGGTGAGTTTTCCAAAACCCTCCGTTACCTCTTCCGATGCGCGTTGCTCGATAGGAATCTGATCACCGGTTTCGAGCGCGAAATCGAGCGTAGAAGTCGGTGCCGCAACATAAAAAGGGATCCCGTGTGCCTCCGCGAGGATAGCGACGTTATAGGTGCCGATCTTGTTTGCGGTGTCGCCGTTCGCAGCAATCCGATCCGCACCGACAATAACGCACTGGATTTTGCCCTCTTTCATGACTTGCGCAGCCATGTTATCGCAGATAAGGGTTACATCAATACCGGCTTGCATGAGTTCCCATGTTGTAAGGCGTGCACCTTGCAGTAAAGGGCGCGTCTCATCGGCGTAAACTTGGATATGCTTCCCTGCTTCGTGTGCGCTAAACATCACTGCCAGTGCCGTGCCGTAATCAGATGTGGCTAAACCACCAGCGTTGCAGTGTGTCAGGATCGTATCGTTTTCGTTCAGCAGTGCCATACCGTGTTGTCCGATAGCCCGACACATCGCTTTATCTTCATTGATAATTTCCAAAGCTTCAGCGAGCAGGACCGCTTTGAGGTCAGGTATCGGAAGATGGCTATTTTTTTCTGCTGTCTGGCTGATTCTATCGAGTGCCCAAAAGAGGTTAACGGCTGTCGGTCGCGATGTCGCCAGATAATCGGTTGCGGATTTGAGTTCAGCAGCGAATTCTTTGTAAGTTTTCGCCGCGGAGTTCCAAATTCCGAGGACGGCACCTAAAGCCCCCGCGATCCCGATAGCCGGAGCACCTCGAACACGTAAGGATTTAATTGCTTCCCACGTTGAGGGAAGGTCATCGCAATAGATATGTTTGAATTCGTTGGGTAACAGCGTCTGATCAATCATCCGAATTCTGCCGTCTGCCCATTCAATTGTTGAAACTGCCATTTTTGGGGGTGGTGTCCTCCTTTAAAAAAACGAAGTATATCGGAAAGTTGATAGACTTAAGACTACGATGTGTGTCTTAGATAGGACAGGTCAGTTGTCCAAGTGCTTCCGTCAAACGTAAGTTTTCCGCGTAGTTTACAGGGCAATCGATGACTGATGGAACCTGTTGATTGAACGCATCTTTGAGTATAGGAACGAGTTCGTCGCTCGCTTCAACGCGATAACCTTTAGCACCAAAGGCTTCGGCGTATTTGACAAAATCAGGGTTCGTGAAGTCGATGTGCGCAGGTCTCCCAAAGCCGTTCATCTGTTTCCACTCAATGAGTCCGTAAGCCTCATCATTGAAGATAAGGGTTACAAACGGTACACCGGTGCGGACAGCGGTTTCGAGTTCTTGTGAGGTCATCATAAACCCGCCATCACCGCAGATTGCCAGACATTTACGCTCTGGGTAGATGAGTTTCGCGACGAAAGCGCCCGGAAGTGCGATGCCCATAGAGGCGAACCCGTTGGAGATGATGCACGTATTGGGTTGATAGCAGGGATACATGCGCGCAATCCACATTTTGTGTGCGCCGACATCAGAGATAACGATGTCGTCTGCAGCGAGGACGGAACGGACATCGCTCAAGATTTTTTGCGGTTTCATCGGGAACTCTGTATCCTCTCGGTGTTCGTTGAGTTGGTCGATTATGATTTTCCGGAGTGTATTTGAGGCATATTCTGCGTCTTTTGGGTAGATTTCTTCTGTCATGAGATGTCTAAGGCTCTGGCGGATATTGCCGACCATCTCGACATCCGTGATATAGGAGGCATCGGTTTCGCTCGGTTGTGTGTCAATATGGATGAGCTTTTTGTCTCGGTTCGGGTTCCAGAGACGTGGATGGTATTCGACGATATCGTAACCGACAGCGATAACAAGGTCTGCCCGGTCGAACCCGCAGGAGACAAAATCTTGTGCTTGTAACCCGACACTCAGGAGCGAGAGCCGATGTGTCCAGGGGATGCTGCCTTTGCCCATAAAGGTGTGTGCGACCGGAATATTCGTCATTTCGGCGAATTGCGTGAGCATTCGAGCAGCGTTTTGGCGGACAACGCCGTTTCCAGCAAGGATAATAGGCTGTTTCGCGTCGTTAATGAGCTGCGCCGCACGTTGCAAACAGGAGACGATGGGTTCCGTCTCACTCGGAAAATCGTGTGGGATCGGTTCTGCATCGATGTGCATGCTTGCGACATTTTCTGGAAAATCGATGTGTGTTGCCCCCGGTTTTTCGCTCGTGGCGATTTTGAAGGCTTTGCCGATAGACTCTGGAATGATTTCAGGGAGATGGAGAAGCGTATTCCATTTCGTCATCGGTTTGAAGACGGAGACGACATCCATGTACTGGTGCGATTCCTTGTGCATCCTGTCTGAACTCGCTTGCCCAGTGATGGCGACGAGCGGTGCTCTATCCATGTTGGCATCAGCGACGCCAGTGACAAGGTTCATGGCTCCGGGACCGAGCGTTGCGAGACAGACACCTGCACGTCCAGTGAGGCGACCGTAGACATCCGCCATAAAGGCGGCACCGCGCTCATCACGGGTCTGAATAAATTGAATCTTGGATTCCAATAAGGCATCCATAAGATCCAGGTTTTCTTCACCGGGTATGCCGAAAATGTAGTCAACGTTTTCGTTTTCTAAACATTTAACAGTGAGTTCTGACGCTTTCATGTGGCTATCCCTTATATTTCTTGTAGCGGACAAAAAATTTGTTTTTTCGTTTGGAATTCCATATCATTTAATAATATAACAGAATGCATCTAAAAATTGCAATTTTAAAAACGCATAGGACTTACGCATGCCGCTCTTTTGTAACACAAACTTCATAGTTTGTACCACCAGAACGCTATGTTTTCCGAGAAATCTCATCGAACAGAATACGCTGCAGTCAAAATTGCGTAAGTCCTGAAAGCAGTATAAAGGTTTTCAATAAGTAAAAATACGAAAAATGATAACAAGAGATACATTTATTTTTTATATTTTCGTTTTGTTTGTAAATGTGCAGATCGTATTCGCGCAAAGTCCTTCAGACGGTCCCTCTCATATCGCCTACACCCCCGGCGAGCTAATTGTACGTCTACACTCGGATACCGCTCGCGAGACGTTTGAGGCGTTGAGTCGCAAACTCGGCGCGCGTTCGGTTTCGCCGGTCTTCTCACCGACGACACCTGCCGGACAACATCGGCGTCTTCGACGCAGCTACCTCGTCCGGTTTCCAATAGAATGGGAATTGGAACCGTTGCAACGACGGTATGCGAAGCATCCCGCGGTTGAAGCGGTTGAGCTGAATCGCCTGAATCGACCGTGTGCTGCAGTCCCACCGAATGACCCGAACTACGGCGAACAGTGGAATCTATCTCTAATTAATATGCCGGAAGCCTGGCGTATTGAGCAAGGGAACCCGGAAGTAACGGTGGCTGTTGTAGATGGCGGCGTAGACACACGGCATCCGGAGTTCCAATCACAACTTTGGCAAAATGTCGGCGAGATCCCCGGAAACGGTATTGACGACGATGCGAACGGCTACGTTGATGACATCAACGGTTGGGATTTCAGCGATGCACCGACGCTACCGGGCAGCGGCGACTCGACAGTACGTGATAACGAACCTGAAGACGAAATCGGACACGGGACGCAGGTCTCTGGCATTATCGCAGCGGCAGCGAACAACGGGATCGGGATTGCAGGAATTGCGTGGCAGTGCCGTCTGATGCCGTTGAGGGCCGACTTCAAATATGGCGGCGGTGGGTATCTTCAGAATGACGATGTCGCCGCTGCTATCGTCTACGCCGCGGATAACGGGGCACGTGTGATTAATATGAGTTGGGGTGACACGGTAAACGCCTTCATCATAGAAGATGCCATAGCATACGCGTATGCTCGTGGGTGTGTTCTGATCGCTGCTGCTGGAAATGATGGGGCTGTGGGATCCTTGTATCCTGCCGGACTTGAAACCGTTATTTCGGTTGCCGCCCTTGGAGCGGAGAAGCAGCTGTCTGGCGATTCCAACTTCGGTGCGACAATTGACATCGCTGCACCCGGAGAGGAAATCCTGAGTACCGATTTGAACGGTGGATATCAGCACTCCTCTGGTACATCGATGGCGGCACCGCATGTATCTGGCGTTGCTGCTTTGATCGTGTCAGCAAATCCGAATTATATTAACACAGAAGTGCAAGACGTGCTTATCGCGACTGCAGGACAACTTTTTGTGAGTCCACTCGTCGGTGCAGGTTCGCTTGATGCCTACGCGGCACTCACCGCGCCGATGGAACTCATCGCGAAACTTGATACCGTCCGAGCCCCGACAGAAACAACAGAATCGGAGCGTACCGGAATAATCGAGATTTTCGGTAGTGCTGGCGGTTCCGGGTTCAGTGAATATTGGTTAGAATACGGGATCGGTGAAGTGCCGAATCTATGGTTTCCGCTGGGAACGTTACAAACGAAACCACAATTTAACGCCTGCCTCTACAAATGGGAGACATCCGACCTAACGGAAGACAGATACACAGTAAGACTCAGCGTCAAATCAGAAGATGGAGAAATCAAGCGGGACAGAACCGTCGTTGATGTGAGCCATACGGCACCCGTCATCTCCAAGCACACGTCACAGGCGTGGTTTGCTGGCGATCGTGTTTCGTCAGTGGTTCTGTGGGAAACGGATGAACTCGCTACCGGTAAGATAGATATTTTTCAGACAAATGGGGACATCATTAGCACTGCTTACTCGGATTCGGAGAATCTTTTGCATATCGTGAACGTATCCGAGTTAGGTATCCCGCCCGGTGCTTACATGTACCGTTTGTTGGTAGAAAACCGCGCTGGATTCCTTCGGATTGATGATAACGAGGGACTGTTGTATAAGATTGAAGTCCAAGACGCACCGATTGATCCACTGTATCTTTCACGACATGCTTCAGCGGATCGTGGGTTGCATGCCGTTGGTACACCGGTGGACCTGAACGGGAACGGGAAATTTGAACTTATCACAGCGGAGATAGGGACAAACAGGGCGCAAATTTTTGAGATAGCGGACGGGGGGATATTTAGCCAAATCTTCTCGTTCAGCGAACCGTTTTTGCCGCGGGCGATAGCGGACACAGATAGCGATGGACGCTTGGAGATATTGTGTAATCCACCGGAAGTGACCTTTTTGCTGGAGCAATCTGCAAAAGATAAATTTCCGACCGAGCGTATCTGGGAAGTGCAAGGTCGTTGGGGGAGAACTATCGTAGACGCGGATGCAGATGGTGCCGCTGAAATTTTGGCACGCGACAATTCCGCTAACGCTATTTTTGTTTACGAGGCAGACGGAGATAACAGCTACCACAATACCGCTATCCTCGAAAATCCGACGTTAGGGAACAACGTACTCAGTGCGAATCTTACTACCGGTGATTTTGATGGCGATGGACAGATAGAGATTTTAACTGCCGATAATGATGGTGATGTTTTTATATACGAGACAACCGGAGACAACCGATACAGTCAAACGTGGATAGCGAGATTGGATGAAGGTGAACCAGAGTTTTTCGCGAGTGGCGACATGGATGGCGACGGTAAGGATGAGTTCGCTATCTGTGCTAAGACCGGCATCGAGATCGGTACGATAGCACTCGATATCCGTTACAACCACTGGCTTCTAACGCTCTTCACGTCGGATGGTGATGATAGGTATCGACCTGTCTGGAGGCAGCGGATTCGAGATGTACAGGACGGTGGAAACGGGATGACGATTGCGGATGCGGACAACGATGGACAAAATGAATTGTGTATCGCTGTCGCGCCGAACTTCTATCTCGTGCGGTACGATGGCATAGATTACCGTTTGATCTGGCATCATACGGCGACGAATACGCTCAATCCGATTGTGGCGGATCTCAATGGAGATGGCGAAAATGCACTGCTGTTTAATAGCGACAATGTTTTAACCGTCTTCACGACCTCTATAGCCGCAAACAGACGACCTGAAACTCAACAACCGGTTGTTGCGATCCGACGACCGCGGCTGCGTGATGCGATATATTCACCACCGAGCCAGCTTTCATTGGTGTTCGACAAACCGATGGGAGTTTCCGCGACATACACGGGACGCTACCGTTTACACAAGTACGGCAGTACGGACAGCGACCCAGAGATTCATACGCCGCGTTCGGCGATCCTTGATAGGAGCAGGCAGCGGGTTCTCCTGACGTTTCCTGCTGCTGCTTTCCGTACCGGTAATCGCTTTCAGATTGAAGCCGGACAAGTTTCGGATGCGGATGGTGCCGACCTTGCAGAGGACGCGAGGATCTTAACAATAACGTTGCCAGCACCGCAATTAGCGGAGACCATCGTCTATCCGAACCCAGCAGCGTGTGATCAGGTTACGTTTGATAAACTGCCTATAGGGACCCGCATTGACATCTATGATGTCAGTGGGGACTGTATCGCGTCGTTTGCGAAAACGGAACGTGAACGGGATAAAAGAGTGTGGGACATCTCCGGTATCAGTAGCGGTATCTATATCTATGTGCTTTCATCTGAAACGGATCGGCGCGTCGGCAAACTCTCTGTCATCCAGTAATCTTCTGTGCTATTGCTCCTGATTTGTATGCAAAGAGACAAAGGCGGGTTTGAGTTTGAAAACGTTTCGGATGGCTTTTGTCGCTTTTTGCCGTTTGTCAGCTTTGAGTGCGACTTTTGCGAGATGATAGTGCGATTCAACAGCGTCCCTCTGCAGATTAATAGCGCGTTCTAAAACTTTCATCGCTTTATTCACCTGTCCGCGTTTCGATAATACTCGTCCCAATGTATTATGATAAGCGGCAACATTAGGGTTCAGTGTGACGGCTGTATACGCCAACGTTTCGGCGCGTCTGAGTTTTGGAGAAGATTTCAGTTCCTCAATTCCGGCTATTAAGGGATGCTGATAGTTGTCGATATAGAGTCGCGCGAGATTGTTATATGCCTCACCATATTTGGGGGCAAGATGTATCGCTTCCTCGTAAGCGCGTTCTGCGTCTAAGACGCGTCCAAGTTTCGCGTAGGCAGTCCCGAGGATATTATAGGTTTCATAGTCTTGTGTCGTTCCCTTTCCAATGGAAGTAAGCGGATGCACATTGGTAAGCGATGCTTCTGCAGTAAAGACATTGGATGCCGCTTGTTCTTCTCGTACTTTTAAAAACGATTCATACGCTTCAATCGCGAGTGCGTATTGACCCTCCATAAAATATGCGAATCCGAGTTTCCTATAGAAGTCGAGCGGCAGTACCCCAAGCTTTTTACTTAGTTCATAGGAGCTAATCGCTTTTCTATAGTACCGCTCTTGAATGTAGAAATCACCTTCTGCCAAAGCGCGTTTTACCAATTCCGGCAATTCATCAGCCTTGAGTCCGATACGCGAGAGCGGTGTCAATTCCGATCGGAAGTGCTTTTGGTGTTGCGTGAAACCGACAACAGCAGCGATGAGAACAGCCCACAGGATTAGATAGACGCGCGTCCGAGATAGCCACTTTTTGGAGAGGTATTTGCTCGGGTGCAGGAGTGCGAGGAATAGATTGGCGCGTGCCGGTTCAATGGCTGTTCCCTTTGGATGATACGGCGCAGTGACTGCATTCGGTGCCAACACCGGGAGACTAACGGACGAACCCGCAAGTCGAGGCGATCGCGCGATTGCGTCAGATAAATCCTTTATTTCCGTATCGTCTTCGTGTTGAACCGATGCCGTATCAGGGGCCTCCATTTCATCTGTCGCAACTTCATCCGATGCGTCGGCAGATTGCGTCTCCGATGCGTCAATTAACCGCGTATTATCTGTTGAAGCACCTACATCTTCTGAATCTGTTAGCGTCCTTCCAGTGGAATCATCAGGTAGGTTTGTAAATGTTTGTGCTGTCTCTACAGGTTCCGTTTCATCTATAACGTCAGCAGGCGCGTCGATGTGTTGTGTGTCCTCTATTTCTCCTGTATCGTTTGGTGCTAACGTCTCATCATCCGGATTGACTGGTGGTCCTTGTGATGTCATCTCTATCAAGACGTGCGGCTGCTGGTCGTTAGTAGTTTCTTCATCTGGTTCCGTTTCTGCTACAGTTGTATCGCTCGGTGTATCCGTTTCAGGAGGCTGCTGGCTGTGAGATCGTGAAGTCTCTGGTGCTGATGTTTGATTAGATTCTGTTTTTTCTTTCTGTTTGGTAGTTCCCGATTTTTTAAATAGGGTACGCAGTAGGCTTTCACTCGCGCCTAACGCTTCATCGGTATCTTCTATTGGGTCAGACTCCGTTGCCTCTGGGACCTCTGGGGGTGTAGGCGTGATACCGTCAGGATATCGTTCTTGGATTCGGGAGATGCTCTTTTTGACCTCTATCCGTGTGAGCATGGAATCGACTTTAAGGAGTGATTCGAGTACAGGTAGATCATCCGGTGTCCCTAATTCACTGATCGCTTCAAGCATTGCCCAGAACGTTAAATCTTTCGACTCCGCTTGCAAAGCGCGGAGCAGCGCCCCCGTGGCACTTGTAGCGTTCAGGTCCTGAAGTGCCTTTGCTGCTTCGCGCCGGACCAGCGAATCCGAGTCGGCAAGTGCCTCAACCAAGAATTTTATGCCTTGTGAGTCGCCTTGTTCGACAAGACCAGCGATGGCACTGCTACGGACAGTACTCGGCTGCGTTGTATCGGTTAAAATCTGGATGAATTGATCAAAAGATGACATATATTTCGCTTTAAAATAGGATGGACGCTAAATTCAGATGAATTGAAGACTGTAAAACCGTGTTAGCAATATATTCATGCAAACTCGCAAAATTGAAGTATCAGGTCAGATGTTTTTTTCTATTAAGACATTCTGACTCTTAATAAAACGATTTTACAGAGATACGGTTTCAAATCCTTCAAATGCAGTCGTAACTTTCACCGAATCCTGCCGAGTGAACTGTGTGTTGCTGACACTGCCAAAAGCCTTGCACTCAAGACTCAGATAGCGTATGTTGTTTGTATTGTAAATTTATTTGACAATTGAGAGCAAATATGGTTTACTATGCGTAAATGATTCGGGTATCTGTAACTAAGATGAGGAGAAGAAAATGAAATTAATCCTGATTTCTATCACTGCGTTTTTGATTTTTGCGACACCGGTGTTCAGTGAGCTCACTGTGGAGGACCTTGAAAAGATCCGTTCAATCGTCGAAGAATCCGAGGATCGCTTGATGAAACATGTTGATCACAAAGTTTCAGAAATGGATAAACGATTGAATCTGTTATCTGGATTTGTAATTGCTTTAATAAGCCTTATTGTTGTAGTTGTCGGTATACCGCAAGTCCTTATGGCATGGCGTGGCAAAGAAGATCGTTCGCAAAAAGAACAGATTCAAGAACTGAAACAGGAGATAGAAGCACTCAAACAACATATTACGAGTCCCTGACCCGAATACCCTACACATCGGAGAATTTTATGCAAAACAACTTTTTCACACGCGTTTTCTTATTGATTATCCTGATACTGCCGATTGCTATGCTTTCGCTTGCGTTCGCTGATGCGCATCAGCAGCCGGGCGGTACCCTAATATTTGGACGCGGCGGCGACTCCGTCGGACTGGACCCCGCGCTTGAGGAAGATGGCGAATCCTTTAAAGTCTGTGATAACATTTACGACACACTCGTTGAATACAAAGATGGAAGTACTGAACTAGAGCCAAGTCTTGCGACAAGTTGGGAGAGTTCGGAAGACGGTTTGACATGGACCTTTCATCTACGGCAAGGTGTAGCCTTCCATGACGGGACCCCTTTCAACGCAGCGGCTGTCCTCTTTTCGCTTAACAGACAGCACGATGAAACGCATCCCTTCCATAACGTTGGCGGCAGTTACGTTTATTGGATCGCCACTGGTTTGGCAGAGATCGTGGATACAATTACTGCCGTAGACGAATTCACTGTCCAAATTCAACTTAAAACGGCTTATGCACCGTTTATCTATACGATCGCCATAACGCCGTTCTCTATTGTCAGTCCGACAGCCGTGAAAAAATGGGGAGACGAATTTTCCAATAACCCAGTCGGCACCGGTCCTTTCAAGTTCGTACAGTGGGATAGAGGCGATAAAGTCGTGCTGGAGGCAAACGATACCTATTGGGGCGGGCGTCCGCTGTTGGACAGGGTCATCTTCCGTTCTATTCCAGATAACTCAGTCCGACTTATTGAACTTCAGCAAGGCAGCCTCCACGCGATGGAGTTTCCAAACCCGGACGATCTACAGCAGATTCAAGACGATGCGTCGCTTGAACTGCTATCGCAACCCGGTATGAGCATCGGCTATTTGGCGATGAACATGGACAAACCACCGTTCGACAATCACAAAGTCCGGCTCGCTATCAACCACGCCATTAACAAACCCGTGATTATTGAACATCTCTATCAAGGTTTAGGGATTCCAGCGAAGAACCCCATTCCACCGACACTCTGGGGTTATAATGATTCCATTGAGGATTACGCTTATGATCCTGAACTCGCAAAGCAACTCCTTGCTGAAGCTGGATACTCTGATGGATTCGAGACGACGCTCTGGGCACTTCCCGTTCCGCGCCCCTACATTCCTGACGGACGCGCCCTCGCAGAGGTACTGCAATCTGAACTCCGAAATGTCGGGGTAGAGACGAAGATCGTCACGTATGACTGGGGGACTTATCTTGAGAAAACGAAAAACGGGGAACACGACATCGCTATGTTAGGATGGAGTGCCGACCTCGGTGACCCCGATAATTTCCTCTATTTTCTCTTAAGCAAATCGTCAGCGGAGAAACCGGCGGGCAACATCGCTTTTTACCGAAGCGATGCTATGCAAAACGTCTTGGAACAAGCGAGAGCGACGACCGACCGTGAGAAGCGGATAGCGTTATACCAAGAAGCACAGCAGATTTTTCATAAAGATGTACCGTGGGTGCCGTTGGCACACGCAAAACAGATTTTAGTCATTAATAAAAAGGTTAAGGATCTTAAACTCCATCCGTTGAAATGGAGATATTTCCGTCATATTTGGATTGAGAGATAGTCTATGAACGAATCCGTATTTCGCGTCGGTGTCACGCGCGACTTCCTGAAACCGGATGGCACTTCTGATTTAGATAATATTGCGAATCCGCGCTTTGAGCGGGCGGGTTTGCAGTGGGAATATATCGCAGAGAATACGCCAGCGTTAACAGCATCACAAGTGCAAGATTACGATGCGCTCTTGGTGTTAGGCACAGCGATCACAGCAGAAACATTTATCGGTGCAGAACGCTTGGCGGTTATCGCGAGGTTCGGTGTCGGATATGACAAAGTGGATGTACCCGCCTGTACCGAAAACGGTGTGTTACTGACAATCGCACCAGATGGGGTTCGCCGTCCGGTCGCGACATCTATCATGACTTTTGTCTTATCGCTGAGCCATCAGTTGCTGATAAAGGATCGTCTTATCCGTGCCGGGGGTTGGCGCGACGCGTACAACTACATGGGGATCGGTTTGGTCGGCAGAACGCTCGGTCTTGTTGGGATGGGGAATATCGGGAAAGAGGCGTTTAAACTGGCGAAACCGTTCGGGATGCGCCACATCACCTTTGATCCATACCTCACACCTGCCGAGGCAGCCGAAGTCGATGCGGAACTCGTCGATCTGGATACGCTAATGAAAACTGCTGATTTCGTTTGTGTCTGCTGCCCGTTGAGTGAAGATACGCGGGGACTCATTGATGCAAGAGCTATCGGACTCATGAAGCCGACGGCTTACCTGATTAACACCGCACGGGGTCCGATTGTTGACCAGAAGGCACTCACAGAGGCACTCCAGAATCAGCGGATTCAGGGTGCAGGACTTGATGTCTTTGAACAGGAACCGATTCGCGATGACGATCCGCTTTTAAGTCTGGATAACGTTATTGTTACGCCGCACAGTATCTGTTGGACAGACGAATGTTTTGAAGGCAACGGTCAGAGCGCGTGTGAGAGCATCATCAGTGTGGCTTCCGGTCAAATCCCAAAGTATGTTGTCAATCGAGATGTGATAGACAGTCCAAAACTGCAGAAAAAGCTGGCTCGCTAAAGTTGAGTACAGTTTAAACTTAATTCTATAGGAAAACTCAAAACTAATGCGAAAGAAAAAACAGACGGCGATCGACAAGCGAGTTCTCAAGGCAGAATATCTTCGGATTATACCGGAGCAGAGAGCGATGCTGCTTCCCGAGGAGATTTTTGAGAGTTTTGATATTCATGTTGGATTTATTCATCAAGGTGTTGTTTCCCATGTTGAGACAATTGGTACACCCGAAGAATTAGGCGCGCACGATGCGGAGAAAGAGATTGCCATACCGCGTTTGTCATGTTTTGTCGTGCTTGTAACACAGGTAACACTGCATCGTATCAATCGCCTGCCGACTCTATTTCGGAAGGCTGTATGGGAAACTATTGACAGTATCATTGATGATGAGGCTGAAATTCCAGAGGTTCTTTTGGTTGTAATTAATGACTGCTTAGAGAGAGCGATCATGGAAATTAACTACAAGCAATTGAAGGATCAACATATTGTAAATCGGCTATGGAATAGCATCAAGTCCGCTTATGGTGAGAGATACGCACCGAATGATAGTGAAGTTTTCGACAACTTTTACGAATCTGAGGAGGATGATGACGAGGAAGAATAACCGCGGCAAAAAAATAATCTTCGCGTAAACACAGCAGTCTAAAATCACCGAAGCATGCGTAAAACCCAACGGATTCCGACACCTACAGCGTTTGGATTGTTGGGTTTCGCTATATTTATCTGTCAACTTACAGAATTATGCAACCTTTTCTCCATGATCCGCGTCACTAAATCAAAATATGATGAATGCTGTGAAGCAAACGCAAGTTCATCAAATCAATAGGAGAGATTAATGAGAAACGATGATATTGCCTTAATTGAGCGCACTCTTTCTGGTGATGAAACAGCCTTTGCATTACTAATGGAGAAGTATCAAAAACAGGTTCACGGCATCGTTTGGCGAACCATTAAGGATTTCCACATTGCTGAGGACATCGTCCAAGAAACCTTCCTGAAAGCGCATCAGAAACTTGAGACGCTGAATGACCCGCATCGTTTTTCTGCGTGGATTAACGCCATTGCCACGCGTTGTTGTCTCGCATGGTTTCGCGAGAACCGCCTGAATTCCGAACTTTCTGAGAATGTAAACATCGCCATGAGACACGACGACCCGTATTCTGGATATCTCGCGCGAGAGCAGGCTAAAGACGCATCACAAGAACTACGCGAGATCGTTAAAAAGTGGCTTGCGAAATTGCGGGAAAGCGAACGCACTGTCGTTACCCTTCACTACTTCGATGGCATGTCCTGCAATGATATTGCCGTCTTTTTAGGTGTGACTACGAACACTATCAAAAGTCGGCTCAATCGAGCAAGGAATCGACTAAAAGAGAACGACTCTCTATTGCAACCTGTCTTTAACAACTTTCAGTCTTTCGCGACATTGAAGGAGATGACTAAAATGGAACGTAAAATTAGAGTGTGCCTTAGTGCCACCACTGAGAACGGTAAGCAATTTAGAGATGGAGGTGCCTCTCTAACAAAAACTGATGGGTTTTTAAAACTTTCCAGCTTTGGATGGGAAGAACGCGATAAGGCGGAACCGGTTACGATGCCTTTATTAGGAACTGCTATTACGCCCTGTCTTTTCAGATTTCCCGCGGCTGTAGGTCATACATGGACGCAAGAAGGATTTTGGGACTCACAAGCGGAGACAATCTTAGAGGGATACGAGCAAGTGGAAGTTTCCGCTGGCGTTTTCCGGACATGTCTCAAACACAAGAGTGTGCTTATTGACACGCCGCCATGCTCGGAAAATAATCTTCTTGCAACTTCTAATGGCAAACCGTATGCGCGCGGTACAAAAAAGGAGAGTCCATTTGTTAACGGCACACGTTATTTGTGGTTTGCTAAAGGCGTTGGGCTTGTGAAAATGCGCTATGAACATGCCAACGGTCTCACAACGGAGGCAGAATTAATGGAATACAGCGTTCCCGGCAAGATAGAAGAATATCACCCTTTACAGATTGGCTCTACGTATACCTACAAG
>JAJEEK010000108.1 GCA_022821065.1 Candidatus Poribacteria bacterium | reverse complement strand
ATTAAGTTAAGCACTGCAACCGCAGCGTCATCAGGAGAGAGCAGCAGGGCTAACGACTACCATCCGTGTGTAACAATTGAAGTCTTTCCTGTCTCAAAATCGAAAACGGCTAAATCTCCATGAATATGGCCAGGGCGTTGTGCTTTCCTCGCAGCATCTACATGCTCGTCGGATCCAGTTTCCCAGATGTTAATAGCCTGTCCATCAGCACCA
Organism: Candidatus Poribacteria bacterium; assembly: GCA_022821065.1. GTDB lineage: Bacteria > Poribacteria > WGA-4E > WGA-4E > WGA-3G > WGA-3G. The sequence continues at coordinate 14,111 of JAJEEK010000108.1, read as the reverse complement.
GATGAGGTATCAGAGAAAAAATCTTCACCTTCCGGACGTAACTTGGTGATGAGATGCTTCCCATCTGATGTCCACAGAGGCACCTCAAAACCATATATCGCACTAATCGGTTTTTCGCTAATTCGCCTCTGTTTATTTTCGCTCTTATCCCAAACCCAGAGTTGTGGTGTGCCCATTCGATCAGAATAAAACGCGACATAGCGTCCATCTGGCGACCATTGTGGAGCCCAGTTGCCACCTACATCTGAGCTGAGTTTGTCGGATTTTCCGGTTCTGATATCGGTAACCCAAATTTCACCATTGTAGTACCGCTTCAGGGCACCGTTCGGGAGAAAAGGAGAAGCTTTTGTGGTTTTGGGTAGGGACGCTGATCGTCCCTTAGGATTTATCACTCCATGGGCGAGATGTTTCCCATCTGGAGAGAGATGCAGCAGTGTATCCGCTGCAAAAGATTTCACTTGGATAATATCTGAAGCGTTCAGTGTTCTATAAGACATCTTTCCTCCAAGAACGATATCGTCGGGCAAGACGATTGAGAACAATAGTTAGTGAAATGTCATAGAAATCTCAACTGCTCGCAATGTGTGTTGTATTGCGCTTCGCAGAAGCTGCCCTAAAGCTGACATAAATTTTATGAGCACCGTATAGATTATCGTGTTTTGCTCTGGTATTTACAAATTACCGTTCTCCGGCTTATTATTACGGAATATCAATACATATCTATTCTCTTCTATCTGTTCTACCCCTGCTAAAGGGAGATGCTTCTCAATAATGTACTTAGCAAAGGCAACTGTCCAAAAGTACCATAGCGACACATACGTGCCTTTCTCTGGAATCGTACTACTTCCTTCTATCAAACCGGTCTGGACATCGTATCGCCTTGGAAGGGTTTCTTCACCTGCTCTCTTTACCAATTCGTCGTGCATCGTTAGAACAAAAATACCGTTATCCGATAGAATCCGTTTAAGCTGAACCGATAGGCTCTCCAACGTCTGGTAAGATAAGTAGATAATATTATGAGGGAGCAGTGCAAGGTCAAACGAATTCGCTTTGTAAGGTAGCGCAGTTATATCGCCGATATTAAATTGACATCGGCTTTTCCTTTTGTCGGCAACCTTTTTCGCGTGGCGGAGTGGAATCTCTGCGAAGTCAATACCTGTTGCTATCGCGCCCATGTCTTCCATCGCAAAAGCAAACCGTCCTGCATTGCAGCCTAAGTCTAATGCACGCATACCAGGCTTTATGACTTTACGCAGATGGTCTTCATATCTGTCAACAGCAAACTGCGATCTCGGATTATCAGGATCGGTTGTCGGGTGGACACCCGCTACGTTGTAGAATTTCTGAGTCGCATCAAATATGTTCATATCTGTTTTCCTTCAAAATGGCTTGCTTTGTACAGTTCTATCGTGTAAAATAGTGGAGCAAGATGCATCAAACATTTTGCCATAATTCATCATATCAGACAAGAGAAAATTTCTGACTTGTCTGTTTATACATTAAAGGATAGAGGGGTGTTAATCATGTTGAAACAAACGATTCATTCCATACTGCTCTTTTTATTTATGAGCGGAGTATCCTTCTTTGCGTTCGCGCACAACGATACTTCCACTTTATTAGAGGATGTCAACAAAGACGGGACCGTGAATATTCAAGACTTGGTACTCGTCGCTGCTGCCCTCGGGCAACCCGGAGATCGAAACGCTTTGCAGAACCCAGATGTCAATCGCGACGGAACGGTCAATATCCTGGATATGGTTCGGGTGAGCAACAGTTTCGGTAAAACAGAGGTAAATGACAATTCAACGTATCACGAAATTCAGGACTATATTTTTGATAAGAGTTGCGCGAACAGTGCTTGCCACGCTGCCCCTGCAAACGCAGGTAATTTGAATCTCACTTACGGACTTTCGTATCAAGATTTGGTCGGTCGTGTCCCCCAGAACCCCGCAGCCGCTGCGGCGGGTATGAAACTAATAGACCCAGAAAATCCAGAGAATAGCTTTCTTTTCACAAAACTGATGGATCCCACACTTGAACAAGGTGCGCGAATGCCTTTCAATGCTGGAACACTTCATCCCGGCAAGATAGATGCAATTCGGACTTGGATTACCGCAGGTGCCCCACAAGAAGGGATACTGGACGGGATTGGTGATCTTTCCGTCTTACGCGATCCACTTGAAGTATTTGAACCGCCAGTACGGCCACCACCGGGGCAAGGCTATCAACTCCATTTGCCACCTTTCAAAATCGAACCCGGAACGGAGCGCGAGGTTTACTATGCAACACAAATCGTTGACGAAAACGGGCAACCCGTTCAGGAAGATATTTTCGTGAACGGTGTAGAGATATACTACCCTGTTGGAAGCCACCACTTCGCCATATATTATCTCACAGATGCCGCTATTGAAAGAGGTTTACTGGAGATTGGAGCGATACCGGAGATCGGTGTTGACCCAAACGATACCTTCAGGATATTCGATCTCGCCCATATCGGAACACTCGGAATCATCGGTGTTGAGCGTTTCCTCATCGGCGGATCCCAAACGGCAGACACAAGTTTCCGATTTCCAGAAGGTGTCGCACTTCGACTTCCGGGGAATGCCGTCTACGATCTCAACTCACATTACATCAATTTACTTGGCACTGAAACGATGCACGGTGAGGTCTATGTGAATCTCTATACACTTCCACCTGAAGACGTAAAATATGAGGCGAAGGTGTTCCTTGCCCATAATTATAATATTGACGTCCCACCCGGTACAACTCGTGTGACCGCATTAGACTGGCACGTTAAAGATGAACTCGCTCAACAAGGATTTCCACCGAATGCGCGTTTGCATCTGATCTCCGTCAGTTCTCACATGCATCGGCATGGGGAACTCTTTGAAATCAATCGCCTATTCACAGGGGCATTGCTGCACCGGAGCATTTCTTACGACACCTCGCTTCCAAGTCTATTCGATCCGCCCTTAATACTGGATCCTAACGATGGCCTCCGTTTTCAGTGTACGCACAGCAACTACGATACGGATGAACCGCTTCGATTCGGATTGACCTCTGAGGATGAGATGTGTATCATGCAGGGCTACTATTACATCTCAACGGAAGAACCCGAAGTTGCAAGCCAATGAGTAGGGCTATGTCGTTTCAATCAGTTAGGACTTACGTATGTTGCTCTTTTGTACCACAAACTGTTAGTTTGTGCTATCAGAACGCTGTGTTTACCAACCCCCCTAACCCCCCGCTTGCGGGGGGATACAGGGGGGGCTAACAGAACCGACGACAGTCAAAATTGCGTAAGTCCTGTCAGTTTCATAAACCGAAAAACACCACGGCAACTCACATTTCTGCATCATCCGGGGCACCCCGTTTAAGGCACAAATTATGAAAATCACCAAATTCGAGACGATACCGATTCAAGGACGTGCCATGGTCCTGAAAATGTTCACTGACCAAGGAATCATCGGCTACGGTGAACCGATGAACTACGAGCATTGGCGCGTCGTCGCACAAGCCGTAGACGATATGGCAGAATACCTCGTCGGTAAAGACCCACTACAGATTGAAGAACACTGGCAGGCGATGTACAGGTCGAGTTATAGCCGGAGTATGCCTGTGTTGATCGGCGCATTAAGCGGGATTGAGATGGCGATGTGGGATGTCTTCGGTAAAGTCGTCGGGATGCCGGTCTGGAAGTTGCTGGGTGGCTCGGTACGGGATCGCATCCGCGTCTATACAGATATAGGTGGCACAACACCTGAGGAATGTGCAGAAAGTGCCAGAAAAGCAGTTAAATCTGGATTTCTGGCAGTGAAGATGGGTGCTTCACCTCAGCCTGTGCGGTTTGTAGACACACCAAAGGTGATTGACACAATGGTCGCGCGAGTGGCAGCGGTGCGCACAGCAGTTGGCGACGAAGTTGACATTGCGGTTGATTTGCATCGGCGGTTAAGTCCAACAATGGCGACAATTCTCGTAAGAGAATTGGAACCTTTCCGACTCCTATTCGCCGAGGAACCGTGCCACCCAGAAAATAACGAACCCCTGCTGACTTTATCTAAATCAACGACAGTGCCGATCGCGACAGGGGAACGGCATTTGACACGCTGGGGGTTCCGAGAAATAATTGAGCGTGAGATGTGCGCGATTTTACAACCCGACATCCGACACTGCGGCGGGGTCTTGGAACTGAAAAAGATCTCAGCAATGGCAGAAATCCACAATATGGCGATCGCTCCGCATAACGCCGCTGGTCCTATCGGGGTCGCAGCATCCGTTCACGTCATGGCAACTGTGCCGAATTTGCTGATATGTGAGGGTGGACACCGGCGCGGAGAAGGACTGTTCGCAACGCCTCTCGTTCTCAAAGACGGATTTATCGAACTACCGACAGCACCCGGACTCGGTGTGGATATGGATGATTCGGCTATCGAAGCCGTACGAGATGAGACATTCCGATTGCGTGGGATGTTCTGGCATTCAGACGACGGGGCTTTCGCTGATTTCTGATCGTTTTTTCACTGCATCTTATTCGGATCGGATGGACGCGTGGAGAGGTTCGTCTTCGGCGGAATGTCCCATGAGATGTATCCACAGCGCGGGCAGCGCATCTCAAGTTCAACGAGGTTTCTAACCTCACCCGTTTTTTCAGGCTTCCGTCGCGTCTCGCACTGTGGACACCGAACGGCGCGGAACTCATCGGCATCGCTCCTGCCAAAATATGCCCCAATTTTAAATAGAACAAACAACAGCGCGACGATGAAAAGACAGACACAAGTAAAAATGAGAAAAGGCAAGAGTGTTGGCATATTGCTTTCCTCAAAATAGATAGGAGGGACCTACGTCAACTTTCGAGTCGTATGAGCGGTTTAACTGAATCCTGATGGTAGGTGGCTTCAGTTACAGCATCAGCAAAGAAAGGCGCGAAAAACGCATCGGCGGTGTCCAAAAATGCTGGGAGATTGAGTCCCATATACTTTCCATCTGCATTTTCACATTCAGCGACGACCTGCCGTAACTTATCGCGTCCAGCGGTAGAAAGCGTACGCAACGGACGCAGCATCCGCATATGGTATTTGATTAGAGACGCTGATACCTGGATTAACCCTTGAAGATAGAGGCGATATGTGTCTTCTGCTCGGTGCCAGAGTCCTTCCCACGCCTCGTGTGCTTCCCACCAATAGGCAAAATTGTAGAGATCCACACCGTAAAGATAGTCCTCGTTCTGTCGCCAAAGTTTCGGGGGCATCGGTTCAGCGTGGTGTTCCTCTTCCGGCCCGTAACTATGTCCGAGCGGGTCGCGAATCGGATGCGGCGTAACACCGGGTAAATGGCGATACGGGGGAAACGGCTTTTCTGGACAGTACCGCTGCCAATTTGTATCAAACGGTTCAGGCTGTTTTTTAATTTTTCCTTGCGGTTAAACAACGTGCGTTTCGAGTATCACGAACGTTCCTTAAACCCGCCCTCCACTACGTTTCGGGCTAACGTTTTTGATGTTTAATACTACGTTCTGCCGACTCCGATGTAGTGGAACCCTGCAGCGCGTGCTTCTTCTGGCAAATAGACGTTGCGTCCATCAATGAGGTTCGGTGTCTTCATCTGTTTTGCGAGCCTGCGGAGTTCAAGCCTATGGTAGAGGTCCCACTCGGTAACAAGCACCAATGCGTCTGCATCGTAAGGAAGTTCGTAAACATCTTCGGTGAAATGTAACCCGTTGTTGGTATTGACTTTTTCACGTAAAGCCTGACGTGCATTGGCTATAGCGATTGGATCGTGTGCGCGAACAATCGCGCCTTCGGCGAGGAGTTCTCGGATGATGTCAAGCGCCGGTGCTTCTCGAATGTCATCAGTGTTCGGCTTAAAGGCGAGGCCCAGGATACCGACGGTTTTGCCTTCAAGTGTGTGCAGTACATCCCGCAATTTCTCAACGATACGTTCCCGTTGTCGGAAGTTAATGGCGCGCGCGGCTTCCGTAATCGGCATCTCGTAACCAGATTGTGCCGCCACCCCTAAGAGTGCAGCGGTATCTTTCGGATAGCAACTCCCACCCCAACCGAGACCCGCACGGAGAAATCGGTGTCCGATACGTGCGTCAAGTCCAATACCACGGGCGACTTCTGTTACATCTGCATCAACCGCTTCACAGAGTCCAGCGATTTCGTTAATAAAACTAATCTTGAGAGCGAGGAAGGTGTTGGCGGCGTATTTAATCATCTCAGCGCTGTTCGGATCCGTCGTCATCATCGGTGGAAGATGATAAGAGGGTGGACGTGGAAACTCGCTCGGCGGGTCAAAAGTCTGTTCAAGGATCGGTTTATAAAGACGGCGCAAGGTATCAATCGCCGCTTCACTGTTCGCACCGACGACGATCCGATCCGGATAGAACGCACCTTGTAGTGCTAACCCCTCTTGTAAGAACTCCGGATTTGAAGCGACAGAGACATTCCCGCGAATCCCGCGTTCTGAAAAGACGTTTTCCACGACCTCAGCAACACGTTGGTTCGTGCCGATCGGGACGGTGGACTTGACGACAAGCGTATAGTGTTTATTCGGTAAACAGACCTGAGCGACTTCTCTCGCGGCTTGTTCAACGTGTCGTGTATCTGCTTCGCCGTTCTTCTTTGGCGGTGTTCCAACAGCAATCAGAATCAGTTCGGCGTCTGGAACGACTTCAGCCACACTCGGCGTGAAACGAATCGTATGCCATACATCTTCAAGGAGGTTCTGGATGCCGGGTTCATGGATCGGACTTTTTCCTGCATGTAAAAGGGCGAGTTTGCTTTCGTCTTTATCCACTGCGGCAACATCATGGTGCAGATAAGAGAGGACAACCGCTGTGGTCAAACCGACGTATCCTGTTCCTATAATTGCAATTTTCATTTTCTGGTATTTTGGTCTCCCATGAATCAGCTGTTTGGCATTCAGATCTACCTAAGGATATTCAACTTGGTGTGAATTCAGTAATTTCAAGAACTCTTTGAAGTCGTTCGGTAGTTGGATCGTAGCCATAATTAATCTGTCGCATCAGTTCGAGTGCTGCCATGCGTTCTTGCGGTGTTTTAGAATGCCAATAGGCTTTGTCAGCTGCATCGGCTTCTTCAAAAGAGGACAACACAGAAAACGTCTCCTTATCCACTCTGAAAGTGTCAATTGCACGCATTGTTCTGGTCCTCCGTCCGCTTATTGTACCACTGGCGGTTCAACCTTTTCCAACAATCTATTAATAATATCTAAGCTTGTGATACCGTCGGCTTCGGCGTTGAAGTTCGTCAGAATTCGGTGTCGTAGCACCGGTATCGCGACGGCTTTGATATCCTCATAAGCGACATGATATCGTCCATGAAGAATCGCGCGCGCTTTCGCACCGAGAACAAGGTATTGCGATGCACGCGGTCCGGCACCCCATTGCACCCAATCCTGAATGAAATCAAACGCATCTGGAGTTGGGCGCGTCTGCCGACTCAATTCTACAGCATAATCCACAATCGCCTCCGCGATCGGGACTTTCCGGACGATCTGTTGGATTTGCAATACTTCCTCCCCAGTAATAACGGCTTTTATCTCCGGTTCATAAGCCGCTGTCGTCGTCATCACGATCTCTTTTTCAGCATCTTTATCCGGATAATCAATGGTGATGTGGAACATGAACCGATCAAGTTGTGCTTCCGGTAGTGGATAAGTACCTTCCTGCTCAATCGGGTTCTGTGTTGCTAAGACGAAAAACGGACGCTCCAATGCGTAGGTCCTACCGCCCGCTGTGACCTTGTATTCCTGCATCGCTTGTAAAAGTGCGGCTTGTGTTTTAGGAGGCGTCCGGTTGATCTCATCGGCGAGAACGATATTCGCAAACACTGGGCCTTTGATGAAACGGAAGGCACGTTTCCCCGCCTCGCCCTCCTCAATAATATCAGTGCCGATGATGTCCGATGGCATCAGATCCGGCGTAAATTGGACACGATTGAAAGGAAGTTCAAGAATCTGCGCGAACGTGCTAATTAATAGCGTCTTTGCTAACCCAGGAACACCGACCAACAAACAGTGTCCCTGTGAAAAGAGCGCGATAAGAAGCTGCTCAATGACTTCATTCTGACCGATAATCCGTTTTTTAAGTTCTGTTAAAATGTTTTCTCGTGCCGTTTTTAAAGTTTTGGCGGCTTCCATGTCGGTCAAGGGCTCTGCGATGTGTGTATCGTTTTTCATATTTTTTTTCGGTTAGTCATCCGAAACTTTCCACATTTGAAGTCCGTCGAAATCGAAGTTAACATCAATGACCCGCGCGCCTGCATCTTCAAGTTTTTGGCGGACACGATGTTCACGTGTAGGTTCACAATAAAATAAGAGACACCCACCCCCACCAGCACCGCAAGCTTTACCACCGATTGCCCCGTGTGCCATCGCAATTTTAAAGAGAGATTCAATCTGTTCGTTTGTAACAGAGGCGTGTAACTTTTTTTGATTATTCCAGTTTTCGGTGAGGAGTTCGCCAAATTCCGTTAATCGACCCCGCATGAGCGCAGTTTTCGTCGCTTCGGCAATGGCTTTGAGGGTTTCTAAAGCTTCACGAACACTCGGTTGACCGCTTTTATAGGCATCCGTCACATTTTGATGTATATTACCAGAGAGGCGAGATTTTCCGGTATAACAGAGTACAAGATTCTTTTCGAGTTCATAACGGATGTGTGGTGGGAACCGTAATGGGGAAGTTTTGACTTCTTCGCCTTGGAACTCCATGAAGTGGATACCACCGAGCGCGCTCGCGTAGTGGTCCTGTTTACCACCGAGTATCCCGAGTTCGTGGCGTTCAATCGTACTGGCGAGATCCGCGTATTCATAAGGGAGATAGGTTACCTCCTTAAGTGCCCCAAGGGCACCGACGAGTGCCACACCCATTGATGCCGAAGTGCCTAACCCGCTACCAGGAGGCGCAGTTGACTGCGTAATAAGGTCAAACCCGCCGATCTGGATAGACATCCGACGAACAGCGGCTTTCACCAAATCAACGTTCCCGTCATATTCGAGTTGACGTACGTCATCTGCTTCAATGAAAGTATCAAAATCCGCGGAGTAGATACGAATACTTTTGTCCAAAACACGCTGCAGTTCAACGGAATCGTCTTGTGTTGTTTGGCGCTCACAGCGTAGCGTGGCATAAGCGTATCTGTTGATCGCCCCATTGACGACGAACCCCTTCGAATGCTCGGTGAAGAGAGCAACGTCGCTCCACCCGCCAGCGAAATCAATGCGGACTGGGGCTCTCGTTCGGATTAGCATGACGAGTCTCCTCGCATCAGTTTTTGGCAAGCGCATGGAACGTCTTAGAAATGATGCGGATCAAAATCGGAAAGTTTACCTACAGACCAAGCGGAAGCACTCCGTTAACTGTAGTTGATACTATTCACGTATATTGCAAGGGTATTCTTAACAGAAAGCACCAGAAAATTATTTAAACGTAATCCGAAAAAGCCGGGACTATGTCTCATTGTTGAAACGAGACATAGCCTCAGCGGCTCTTCCGAGAAACTGAGCGAAAGAACCGCTAATTTCCGGCGGCGGCATCGCGAAGTTTCTTGCCAGCTTTGAAAACAGGAACCGTTTTCGCCGGAATGTCAAGCGGTGCACCAGTCTGCGGGTTGCGACCTGTACGGGCCGGGCGGTGTTTGGCTTCAAATGTTCCAAACCCAATCAGGCCAACAGAATCACCATTGCTCAAAGCTTCGCAAATAGTCGCAGCGAATGCGTCAACAGCAGCATTGGCATCTTTCTTACTAAGCCCCGTCTGTTCGACGATACTGTCAACGACATTATTCTTCGTTAATTTTGCCATGTCAAATGTTCCTCTAATTTTTAGTCTGAACAAGAAAACGTTGTTTTTTCCAGATAATTCCGGAACCGCGGTTCCCCGCTTCAGACGTAAAATGAATTTAACAAAAACTAACAGTCATTATATTATACTATACAGATATAGATATGTCAAGAAAAAACTTAATTTATGCCAAATTAGGGCGGAATTAATTATTAGCGGATATATCGCTCTAATACCAACCCACACCACTTCATCATTAGTGTAAAACCCTAATCCTGCTTGACATGATACATATATCTTTATAATATTAATACCACAAATCATAGAATTTGTCAAGTATTTGGGAAAAAAACAGCGAATTTTCCTTCCAAATGCTGGACTTTAGCAAAATATTTGCTTTAAGGCACGTGTTTGTGGTAAAATTATAAAATAAATGGCACTAAAAAATCCTGTTTAATAATAATATAACAAAGGAAGACATTAAAAATGCGTGAGAGTTATCGTGTAGCTGTTGTCGGCGCGACAGGTGCCGTCGGAAATACAATGTTACAACTTCTCGCAGAGCGATCTTTTCCCGTTGCTTCCCTGAAACTTCTGGCATCACATCGTTCTGCGGGCGAAATCCTAACCTTTAAAAATGATCCCATCGTTGTTGAAGAGTTAACACACGACTCGTTCGCGGATGTGGATGTGGTGTTTTCATCTGCTGGTGCCTCTGTGAGCCGCGAATTTATGCCAACAGCCGTGGACAAAGGCGCACTCGTCATTGACAATACCAGTGCATTCCGTATGGACCAAGATACACCGCTCGTGGTCCCGGAAGTCAACATGGATGTTGCCCGCACACACAACGGACTTATAGCGAACCCAAACTGCTCCACTATCCAAATGATGGTCGCACTCAAACCAATTTACGATGCCGTCGGCATCAAACGAATCGTCGTCTCCACCTACCAGAGCGTCTCCGGTAAGAGTGGGCGCGCCGTTTTGGAACTGGTGCAACAAACAACCGAAGCACTTGAAGGCAAACCGATCACACTGGATAAATTCCCGCACCAGATGGCATTCAATGTCGCATTTGATTGGCCCTTCTTAGACAGTGGAGACAACGAAGAAGAAGTCAAAATGATTAACGAAACTCGGAAAATACTCAACGACGATACGATCGGTGTCTCCGCAACAACTGTCCGAGTTCCAGTCTTTTTTGCACATTCTGAGTCGGTAAACCTCGAAACACATAAGAAACTGACCGCCGCCGAAACAAGAGAAATACTCAACAACGCGCCAGGCGTGAAACTTATGGACAATCCGAGCAATCAGGAATACCCACTCGCTGTTGATGTCGCAGGTAAAGATGAAGTTTATGTCGGTAGGATTCGTGAAGATGCATCTATAGAAAACGGTTTGAACCTTTGGGTCGTCGCTGATAACCTCCGAAAAGGTGCCGCTCTGAACGCTATCCAGATCGCTGAAAACTTGCTGTAAACCAGCGAAGCATTATGGAAATCACCCTCGCCACACTACCGAGTTATCTTCGTCAGCGCCCCGAAATGACACGCATATTCGAGCAGGGCACGACGTTCCGTATAGAAGAAATTGGCGACGGTAACCTTAACACGGTCTATCGCGTTTCCGATGCAGCGCATACCGAGTGTTCAATTGTCTTAAAACACGCACCACCCTATATTAAGATATTAGGTCCCGACTATCCATTGTCCACCGATCGTTTGACTTTTGAAGCTCGGGCACTTGAACTTTACGATCACTTCGCAAATGGCACCGTACCTGCACAATACGGTTTCGACCCAGAAGCAGCAGTTATCGCTATGGAAGACCTCCGAGAGGCACACGTCCTACGCGATGATCTGATTAATGGGACAGTGGACACCGCAATCGCTGAACAGATCGGACGGTTTATGGGGATCGCACATAGCCGAACTCATATTAATAACGTCAGCAGTGCAATCGCAGATCACTATAAACAACAATTCGCGAATACCACTATGCAATCCATCACTGCCGATTATGTGTTCACTTTCCCATTTACCGAACACGAAACGAACTTCTGGACACCCGGATTAGAACCAGAGATTCAGCGATTGAAGGCAGACACAGACTTCTTGGAGCAAGCGGAGTACCTTAAGCAGATTTTCCTAACTGCACAGCAAGGCGTAACCCACGGCGACCTACATACAGGCAGCGTTCTCGTTCAGGGCAATACAGCCAAGGTGATTGATGCTGAATTCGCTTTTTATGGGCCCGTAGGGTTTGACCTCGGATTATATTGGGCGAATTATCTTTTATCCTATTTTGCACACCAAGATAATCCGCGCACGCAATCTGCACTCAAAACCGCAATCGAGCAAACATGGCAAACCTACACGACCGAATTTGAGATGACCGATACCGAACTGAAAGCACAGACGTTAGAGAACATTTTCCATGAGGCTATTGGGTTTACCGGATTGGAAATACTGCGCCGCCTCATTGGTGCCGCGCACGTCAAGGATATAGAGAACATCCTTGATATACCACAAAAACTACGCGCAGAAAACGCAGCACTTCAACTCGGAACAACACTCGTCAAACAACACAGATATTTCAGTGACATAGCAGTCATCATCGAAAGGCTCTAACCAATACACATACACCGACCGCATTATCAAACATTATGAAAGACTATTATGAAATCCTCGGCGTAGATCGAGGCGCGACTCCAGAAGAAATCAAAAAAGCCTATCGCAAACTCGCGGTCCGGTACCATCCAGACAAAAATCCCGGGGACAAAGCGGCGGAAGAAAAATTCAAAGAGGCATCGAATGCCTATTCAGTGCTCTCTGACCCCGAAAAGCGACGCGCCTATGATACACGCGGGCATGCTGGCGTTCACGGGATGGGGTTTGAAGGCTACCAGAATATGAATGACATCTTCACGCATATAAACTTGGACGATCTTCTCGGTCGCGGGTTCGGTGGATTTGGCGGGTTCGGTAGATTCGACGACGCATTTGGTGACGCTTTCGGACAACGACGCACACCTACGCCAACGCGTGGGCGTGACATCCGTATGAACTTGAGCGTCCCGTTCACTGATGCCGTATTAGGTGGAAAGAAAGAGGTGAACGTACAAGGCAAACGGATCACCCTCACAATTCCGCCGGGGATACAGGACGGAAAAACCTTACGCATCCGAGGACACGGAGAGACACACCGCAGCGGCATTGCAGGCGACCTATTGGTGACAGTCGCCGTACAGCCGCATCCGACACTCATACGCGATGGCGCGGATCTCTTGACCGATGCCAAAATATCCATGACAACAGCCGCGTTAGGCGGTTCCGTACGCGTGAAGACTTTAACAGGTGATGTGGATATGAAGGTGCCAGCGGGGGCGCAACCCGGTCAACAACTCCGTCTACGTGGACAGGGCGCAACAGACGCCTCCGGACGAAAGGGCGATCTGCGGGTCCGGTTGGTCGTCGAAATCCCGAAATCGCTCTCCCGAAAACAGCGAAACCTCCTGAAAGAACTCGATAAAACACTGTGACACAAGCCTGCCAGTACCAAAGCAGTGTTAAATTTCCTTGCCTTCAACACCGCATAATCGTGACTCAGAGAATAAAAATGTTGACATTCATCAATAAGTCGGTGTAGGATCTTTGTATGCAGAAGAGTTTACACGATTTTTTTGAAAACTTACCCCACGATCGGTTCGATATTGTGAGTAAAGACATCTTCGGAACATTCACCGAAGATTTATTGAGAAAACTGACCAATATCCCCGGGCTGAAGTTCGTAGCGCAACTTGAGACAGAACTGCCAACCGTTGAAATACGGCGCATGGATACTTTATCAAAGGCAGAGGTGGAAGGTAGAGAAGTCTTGGTACATATTGAGTTCCAAGTCAGTCGTGAGCCTACTTCAGAGATACTAAAGCGTAAGGTCGGCTATTTCGGAAGGTGCTTTGAAAGATACGGCTTGCCGATTTTGTCTTTTACCATCTATCTCCGTTCAGATGCCGGTGGGAACGACCCGGGCGAGTATAGCCAAGATTTTCCGAGGCACAATGCACTAATAGAGTATGAGGTGATCCGGCTGAGCGAGTTCGATGGACAATCCATCTTTGACACGAATCAGACCAGTCTGATGGCGTTTACGCCGCTGATGCAACCCCCGGAAGGCGTATCTGGGGTTGAATGGATCGAGCAATGTCATCAGATGACGCTTGAACTTCCGCTTGCTTCGGATCTGCAGAATAATTTACTGATATGGCAATGGATTTTGAGCGGTCTAATCGTCGATC
>JAJEEK010000034.1 GCA_022821065.1 Candidatus Poribacteria bacterium | reverse complement strand
GGTGGTTTTTTGAATCATTAGGATGCCATTTCATGCGCTAAAAATCAAGCAACTTTTTCAAAACAGACGCATTTTCACCTTGCTATACCTACTCTCTCTTGATTATTACTGCCTCCATGATAACTTTGATAAATATCAGTAGATAAATACGAAAACAAAAACGATTCACCAGTTCAAAAGAGACAGCGTCAGACTTATTTTTTTTTCTTTGACACCCCCCTCAGAAAACTTCCTGAAAAATTCGACACATTCTCCCGAGTCCGAAGACTTGCACAAGCACTAACCTATTCCGAAAATGAACACCCTCGTATTGTAGATAGACGAGAGATCTGCTACGCTCTGCAGCTAATTGAACGTCGTTTGAGCATGGGTGCATTACGCGGTGTTCGTTCAGCCTTTCTGCAAGCACGGAATAGCCAGTACGTCCAAATACTCGGAGCATTCTTAAAAAAACACCAAAACGGTCCCCAACTATCACACTCATGGATGAAATTGGCGAACATCTTGCACAATTTTAAATTACCTGACTATACATACGGCTATCGCTATTTCGGTGCTGTCAAAGGGGCAACCAAATCCATTAGTAGACCTTGTGATAAATCATCTGTTAATGATATAGTCGAATTTGCGGCAGCACAGAACGATCAAACCAGAAGTGAAATTTTGTCAGAACTTATTGAGCAATTAGGCAATGAAGCCTCTGAATACCTGAGACAACCTATTCAATCTTACGCTCTTCAGGAGTGGAAAGAACCTCGGATCGCTGGTGCGCACTGGAAGTATATTTCCACTAAAGCACAACGTATTTTTACTCAATGGATTATAGAAAAGGATTTCCATTTTTTCTTTGATGTGATTGCTAAAACCGTTAATGTGTTTGAGTTTGAAGCTCGAAAAGCATTTTGGTTGGCATATTTTGAATCTATATCCTTTTGCCGCCTAGTGTTGCGGGACGGGAATGAAGGTCTTTTTAGAGATAACCAACAAGACTTTCAATACTACCAAGACCGTCGCCCCGCGACATTGGTAGGAGGTGCCCAAAATCAGCATGCTCTCATTATTGAAATCGGAGATTATATTTTTGTTGAGTTTAGTATAGCACCTATGTGTTATGTATATAACAAGGCCGATCGTCCCTTTCCATTAAATGCCCTAAGTTATAAAATGAACGAGTTACGCAATATGATGCCCACACATCGTGAAAATCGATCCGATTTAGAAAATGATTCTTGGCAAAGCAGATTGGCATCATGGATAGCAACAAAACTTGATATTAAGCCTTTGAGAAGTTATCGGTCGGATAAGCGTTCTAATACTTATACCGTTAGCAAAAAAATTAAGGCACGATAAACTATTAACGGGAAAGTTACAATGTTAAATCTATTTAGAAAAAATAAGCCTGAACAGTTAAAATTCACATGGCGAGAGACTTTAACTGCCATTCAATTTACCGCTCCATCCGATAATCTGTCTCTAACTGAGTACGCTAACAATCTGCTATCGGAGGCACACCAAGCACAGGCACAATGGCTGCTAATAAAAGAATTGCTTGACAACGGGCAAGCGGAAGCGTCAGACACAGCGGTTCATATTCCGTTTGAGGAGGTATGTCGCCTTGAGTCTGTTGAGCAGGAACTACTTGGTTTACCAGAACCGTATCCATTTGAAATCGAAATCCGATCAGATGGCACTTTAAATCAGCCAGAATTTCGGTACATCTATCAGTTCTTGAAACCTGATTGGAAACCTTTGCATCCAACCCGAGTCGGTTGCGTGTTGCGTTTGACCGAAGATTGGGCGTACCTCCTGACCAGCGAACAGTTCACCCTCTTAGAGGCATTGGACGCTTTTAATACACGAGGCACTGAAGATAAAAATTTTGAGACAAATCTGATCGAGTTCGGGAAAATCAAGGGAATTGCCAAAGAAACAGGAACAGCATTGGACAACTATCTAAATCAAGAGGAAGTCGTCGCACCAAAAACTGTTCGTTTGCGTCTACGTGAATCCGGCGATAGTATTGAAATAATTCCTGATGTGGCTGAGGTTGATAGCGAAAAATTTGAGGCGGTATTTGATAAATTTTCAAGCCCTCAGACGACATACAATCTTTCCGAAACTGATGAGGGACGAACCCGCATTGTCTTTCAAGAAAAAGAGAAAAAGGCTTTGCAAACCCTTAAGCAGTATCGACGCGTCCATCGTGAAGAACTCGCGGAAATTGCGGAACAACCACAGTTGTACTTTGATCCCGAAGTTATTGAATTGGACCCGACAGACGAAACGTTATCCTTCAGTGAGCGCGTCCGTGAAATTGGCATCTACCGACCAAGAGTTTATCCCTTCGTTTCGCCTTACAAAAGTGAGTGGATTCCCGGAATTTTAGTTGAGGGCAAATCAGGAACGCGGACGAAGTTAAAAATTAAAACCGAGGAAGAGTTTACGGAGCTGAAGCAGGCGGTTCATGAGGCAAAGCGGACAGGCAAGAAACGGGTTGAATGGAAAGGACAAGAACTTCCAGTTCCCGATGTTGAAAAGCATCTTCCATTCATCGAAAAACAACTCAAACATCGCAAGAAACCACGTCCCGAAGGAGAAAAATCGGAGACTACGGTCTTAATTATTGGGGAAAATATTGAAGATACTGATTACGTCGAAAAAACATCCAATTCACAAGTCGAAGAACCGTTTCGACATCTCTTAGAATCTACACCAAATCTAAAACAAAAGTTCAAGCTTTTGCCACATCAGGAGGAAGGGGTTGCATGGGCACAGCAGCTCTGGGAGAATAGCTATCTTGGAGGTTTGCTCGCCGACGACATGGGGCTTGGCAAAACACTACAGGTACTCTGCTTTATAGAATGGCATCATGCAAAATACCGTCTGAAAGATCCACAACGGAGACCCTACCTCATCGTCGCACCAATAGCACTGTTAGAAAATTGGGCAGCAGAGTATCCGAAATTTTTTGACAAAGGTGCATTGGATTTTATTACATTGTATGGAAAGGCACTGCAGAACTTCAAATGTGATCTAGACGACGCAGTCAACCTTCAAATTCCCGAAATTGAAGGCGCGGAGCGACTCCAAGAATTACGCAAACGCCGCGGGGCACTCGATATTAAACGCCTTCAAGATGCTGATGTTGTACTAACCACTTATGAAACTGTCCGAGACTTCCAATTAGATTTAGGCTTAATTCAGTGGGCAACGGTTGTCATTGATGAAGCACAACGTATCAAGACACCCGGAACGCTTGTGACAAACGCCTTGAAAGCACTCAAAACTGATTTTCGTCTTGCCATGACAGGAACGCCTGTTGAAAACTCTTTGATGGATTTATGGTGCATCACAGACTTTGTGACACCGGGTTATCTGGACAGCGCGAAAAGTTTCAGTAGTGAGTTTTGTCACCCCCTAAAAAACCCTGATACGGACATTCGCGTACTTGGCGATCAGATCCGAGAACGTATCGGCATTCACCTAAAAAGACGGCTAAAAACTGATATTCTTGACAAAAAGCACATTCATGTAGAAGATTGTCAACAAGAGATGCCTCCAATACAAGCAGAACGTTATCAAGCCGCGCTTCAGACCACTCAGGACAGTGAATCAAGTGGCCCACAACAGCGCAATCGTATTTTGCAGGTGTTGCACCAGTTGCGCGATATTTCCGACCATCCCCTGTTAGCCGATTCTCAATGGGAAAATTTACCTATTGCCGAGTTAATTGAACAATCTTCAAAACTAACAGTGACAGTACAATTACTCAAAAAAATCCGTGCTGCTAACGAAAAAGTTATTTTGTTTGCTGAGCGCAGGAAGACCCAGCATCTTTTAGCACACGTCGTTCGTGAGTATTTCGGTTTGAAGGATGTCTGTATCGTCAATGGCACTACCCCAGGAAGCACACAACGAGCAAATTCAATGAAAATGAGCCGCCAGCAAAGCGTAGATCGTTTTCAAAATACCCCCGGTTTTAATGCTATTATCATGTCACCGCTTTCGGCCGGTGTAGGTCTCAATATCACTGAAGCGAACCATGTTATTCACTATAGCCGCTGGTGGAATCCCGCCAAAGAGGATCAGGCGAGTGATAGGGTTTATCGCATCGGACAAAATCGACCCGTGCATATCTATTTGCCAATGGCAACGCATCCTGAATTTCAGACTTTTGATGTTATTCTGCACGAACTCCTTGAACGAAAACGTCAACTTTCACAAGGCACGTTGTTCCCAACCGAGCAAGCCGAAGTAAGGCCTAAAGAATTTCTTGAGAGCTTGCAGCCAATAGGTGTCACTGATGAGGAAAGTTCACCACTAACAATAGAGGATGTTGACAAACTTGAACCGAGGTTCTTTGAAGCTTTCGTTGCTGCACTTTTTAATAAACAAGGATATTATGTCGTACTAACGCCCTATTCAGGGGATAAAGGTGCAGATGTCATTGCTCGTCAGCGTGGGAATGAAACCCAAGGACTTCTGATACAGGCTAAGCATCGACGACAAGCAGGGGGTAAAGCGGACCGTCATGCCGTGGACGAAATTTTAGCAGCAAAACCGTATTACGAAAAAGAATATGGGACAACTTTCCAATTGGCGGTTATCACAAACCGTGAGTTTAATAAACCGGCGCGTCGGTACAGCCGCTCGCAGCAGGTAGAAACCTACGAACGTAAAGAGTTGATTGAAAACCTGAAGCAACATCAGGTGACATGGCAGGATGTCAATAAGTGTCAGTTCTATACGAATTAACGTTGAAGCGGCATTAAACTCACTCGGTTTCACATATCTCCGCAAATACCCCAAGTTCTGTTCCACTGCCGCAAATTTTCTGATCCGATACGTCCTGCTGCGACGCTGGCATTTGTGTTTTTTACCCACGTGGTAATAGCATCAATTGTTGCATAATGTGAACCCGTTTCGCAGAGAAAAATGTTGACTTCTCCAAAAATATATGATAAACTTATTGGTAGAAGAAAAGAGTGCTTTTGAAATTAGGGGTAGCCCAGGAAATTTGCTTGATATCTTAATATCACTTGGGATGGAATAGTCTTATAATAAACCGAGGGACACATGAGTGCTACAAACCGACAAAGTCGATTAGACACGCTAAAAATCCGTGAGGCAGAAGGGACCCTGACACAAAAGGAACGCACAGAACTGGATGCTATCTTTGCAGAATTGGATGCAGAGGAAGTCGTAGCATTGAAACCAGCAATAGAAAAGCATCAAGCGTTCATTGATAATTTGCTTGAGGAAGAGACGGAACTTGAGACCACTATCGCACAGTTACAAGTTATCGTCACTGCTCAGACACAGCTCGTGGAGGATGCCCGCGCATACCTAATGCAACTTCGCGCAAAACACGCTATCCTCGCAGATAAATATCACGCGCTTATTGGAGAAGAACTCGCTGGCGGACATTGAAATGGAATACCGTATGGACGAACAAAGGCGAGAAAAGGTCCGCGAACGTTATAACGCCAGATGCGGATATTGCGGAGTCCACGAAACAGATACCGGTGCAACACTCACGATCGATCATCACCGCCCACTAGCGTATGGCGGGACCGAAAATGATGAAAACCTCGTTTATTGTTGTCCACGATGTAACCAACATAAAGGGGCATATTGGCATGAAATTCACGTACCTCACATTCGCTTACTTCATCCGCTTGATGATGAATTAACACAACATCTTTTTCAACAGCAAGACGCTCAACTCCTTGGACAGACACCCGAAGGTGTGTTTTATATTAAGCGGTTGCATTTGAATCGTCCCCAACTTGTTGCACACCGTCTTCAGAAGCGAGAGGTTCAAAGAAGACTTAATAAGATCAATGAGCTACGCGAGAGACTCCGCGATTTACGACAGCAAATGGCTCTCACATATTCAATTTTTCAGGAAATAATGGATGAAATTGAACGTGAAACCAGAGCAATTGAAAAAGACGAGATGATAGATTCTGAATGAATAATTGAAGACTTTCTGCAAGAGTGTTGTTCTTATACCTTCCTCCTCTTCTTCAACTTTCCATGGAATAAGCGTCCCGCGCAAGCCATGCTGTCAGGCATAGACGGCGATACCGAACAAAGTTTTCCGTCTGATTGAGATAGACGGACAAAGCATCTTAGAAGCAAAACCTATGGGGCTTCTGCCTTTTACACCCTTGATGAAACGTCCTACCGACGTAAGTGCAGAGGCATGGTTGCGGCGTTGCGTACAGACGGCAGATAGCGTGAATGTAGATAACAAAACCGTTTATCTTGGGACGTTAGCGGTTTTAGGCAGCTTAGTCTACGAACCAGAAACCATTTTGAATATCATCTCGGAGGAAACTATGGAACGCTCTTCTATTTCTGAACACTTCGCAGCAGAAGCACTACAGCAAGGTATCGAACAAGGTATCGAACAGGGTATTGAACAAGGCATCGAACAAGGCATCGAACAAGGTGCCAGAGAACGCGCCCTGAAAGACATTCTTGAGGTGCTTACACTCCGACTAAAACCGTATGCAGCAACTGTCTTCAAGCCTACACTTGAGACAATTGACGACTTAGATCGACTTGCACAATTGCATCGCGCTGCGATCCTTGCAGAAACGCTTGACGACTTTGCGCAGGTTCTAACGGAAAATAGTAATTGATGTACGTGTGCGCAGTGGTGTGAAACGGAAATCACACAAATCAAATAAATCACAGTTCATTTCACGCATACTTCCGCAAATGCACTAAAGTCCGCTCCACCGCACCCAAATTCTCCTCAATCAACCGCTTACCAACATCGCCTGCTGCTGTCCGCGCATCCACAGCATCCAACCACACCGTGATAGCGTCTGCTAACTCTTGCGCAGTCCGAACCAATTTCGCGCCACCGCGCTCCACAAGCAGAGATGCCTCGTGGGCATTCTGGATCGTCGGACCCAAAATAACAGGCTTCGCCATCGCAGCCGGTTCCATCACATTGTGAACGCTCCCACGAAAACTCCCACCGACAAACGCAATATCTGCCAACCGATACAACTTCGCAAGAAGTCCTACCGTATCAACAATGAGCACATCCACCGCTGACAAATCCACGTCCGGTGTGAGTTCAGAAAAACAGAGATGCGTCAGATTCTCTCTCTCTAAATGTCCACGAATCCCCTTTATCCGTTCAGGGGTCGGTTCATGCGGAACCAGAATTAGATGCAGATGATTATCTGGTCCGTTTCTGCGTAGCAGCTGATACGCAGGCAACAGCACCCTCTCATCCTCTGTGTAAGTGCTACCCGCGATGAGAATAGGATGTTTGAGGCTGCCTTGTCCCGGAAAAAATTCGGCATCAGGTTTAACAGAGACAGCCCGTCGGTAAACCTGTTCATAGCGTGTATCCCCAGTGACAACAATCTCGTGTCCGAATGAGCAGAGTTCCTGAAAACGCGCCGCATCCGCTCCCGAAATCGCGCAATGCACATTGATATGCCGATGCACACTCCGAAAAAACGGTTTCGCAAAGCGAGACAAACGCCTCGATTCAGCGTGCAACGTGCCAGCCACCACGATAATCGGAATGCTGTATTTAGCAGCTCTCCAAACGAGATTGGGCCAAATATCAAATTTGGAAAAAACTATGAGAGAGGGTTCAATGAGTTGTATTAAACGCTCAGCATTGCAGGGCGTATCTAACGGAAGATAAACAGCAGCATCGGCGTAACGGTAAGATTGTGCGTTCGGCGCGACGGAGGGTGAAAAGAATGTTAAGACAATTCGAGTTTCTCTATAAATCGCTTCAATAAGCGGTTTCGCCTGCTCAAACTCGCCGACAGAGGTGAAATGGAACCACGCCGTTTTCTCTAAATCTCGCGAACACTGGAGTTGGTCAGTTAGTTCCGTAAACACCCGTTTTCGGCCTTCTATACCTGCCCGAATTTTAGGGCTGCAGCATCCGGCACCGTGAAAACCGACGAGCATCGCTGGCACAGCAAAGGCGTTATAAGCAAATTTCCAAAACATAGCGAACCGTACGGAGGAACGAGAATTAAAAAATGGAAGGGCAGAAGGGAACAACGATCCCGAATCTTCCAACCTTCCATTTCAAGGGCAGGGATTTACAGAACATCTAAAATTTTCTTTTTAAGTGCATCTTTAGGCATCGCACCAACAATCTGTCCCGCAACTTTTCCGTCTTTGAACACCAATAGTGTCGGGATACTCCGAACGTTATATTGCATCGCCGTCTGACGATTGTCATCAACATTGACTTTCCCAACTTTGAAGGTCTCTGAATTCTCCCCAGCGAGTTCTTCTAAGATTGGTGCAATCATTTTGCATGGACCGCACCACTCTGCCCAAAAATCCACAACAACAGGTGTGTCTGAGGCAAGCACCATTCCTTCAAACGTATCGTCGCTAATTTCAAACGTATTCTCAGCCATGATAGCTCCTTTTATAGTTTAGTATCACGTAGGCGAAGCCGCCTCTGAAAAAAATAATATTATATTCAAGCCAGTTCTTGTATGAAGAAATAAAACTATTAATATGATACCCTATTTCATCAAAAATTGCCAATCAATTTTTCATAACCAGATTAGAGCCTTAATTTTTTTTCTTGAAAAAAAATATAAAATATGATATATTGTCGGGAATTGAAGGACAAAAGATCATCCAATCAATGCTATAAATATTATCTGAACTCACAATTGTAAGGAGGCACCGCATGCCTGATAAGGAGAAAAAACAGGGGACAAACATCTCCCGCCGGAACTTCTTGAAAGGTGTAGGGACCGGGACTGTCGCCGCGACTGTTGCACCCAGCGTCTTGATCGGCACTGAAAAAGCGGCTGATGCCCAAACCGGAGACGCTCTCGACAGCGCAATAATTCAACTCAATATCAACGGAAAGCCGTATCAAGTTGAAGTTGAAGCGCGCACAACCCTTTTAACCGTTTTACGCGACGGAATTGATACAAGCGGAACAAACATTGACTTAACCGGTGCCAAACTGATCTGCGACCGAGGTGAATGCGGGGGCTGTACCGTCATGGTGGACGGAAAAACCGTCTACGCCTGTATGATGCTCGCTATGGACGCACAAGGCAAGCAGATAACGACCGTCGAAGGTTTAGCAGATGGCGACCACCTGCACCCCGTCCAAGACGCATTCGTCCAACACGACGCACTGATGTGCGGGTTCTGTACACCCGGTTTCGTCGTCTCGTCCGCAGCACTGTTGAGCGAAAACACAAAACCGACACTCGAAGAAATCAAGATCGGGCTGTCTGGCAATACATGCCGCTGTGGCACCTATCCGTTCATCTTTGATGCTGTCAAGACTGCATCAAAGAAGATGTGATTCCTATCGCTTTTATTTTACGCAAGCCGCGGCTTGCAGAACACAAAAACCTACCGTTTTACTGAGGTGGGTCTCCATAGGAGGAAAGTATGGCATCATGGGGAGAAGCAAGTGAATCTCGTCTTATCGGTAAACGGATACCCCGTTTGTCAGGTAAAGATAAGGTCACAGGAAAAGCGAAGTATACCTTTGATATTAATAAACCGGGAATGCTTTACGGACGCATCTTACGTTCCGAAATCGCACGCGCAAATGTTGTCGATTTAGACCTTAGCGAAGCAGAAGCAATGCCCGGTGTCAAAGCCGTTTTACCACTCATTGAAGTTGGAAGGCAAATCCGTTACCAAGGACAGGAAATCGCCGCAGTCGCAGCAGAGACAGATGATATCGCCAGAGACGCGATTCGGCGTATCCGTGTCGATCTCGAAGAACTACCCCATGTCGTTACAGAAGAAGACGCAATGCGGGAAAACGCACCACAAATACGAGACGACTGGGTCGGAAATCAGAGCGAACCGAACGTCAGAGAAGAAGGCGATATTAACGCAGGATTTGAGCAAGCCGCTGTTGAAGTAGAGGCGACCTATCACACGCCTGTCCAAACACACGTCTGCTTGGAAACGCACGGACATGTCGCTGAATGGGAAGATGACGAAAATCTAACCGTCTGGGCATCTACACAAGGCGTTTTTGGAGTCCGCAACGATTTAGCAGGCCACTTCAATCTACCAGCAAACCAAGTCAGAGTCATTACGGAACACATGGGGGGCGGCTTCGGTAGCAAATTCGGACCCGGTGTAGAAGGACGCACCGCAGCGAATTTAGCTCGCGCCACAGGCAGACCTGTCAAGTTGATGCTCACCCGGAAAGCCGAGCACCTCGTCGCAGGTAACCGTCCATCAATGACACAGCACGTACGCGCAGGCGCGACGAGCGACGGACGCATCATCGCCTACGATATGAAAGGCTACGGCACAGGTGGTATCTCAAGCGGTGCAGGTTTTCAAGCACCTTACGTCTATCATGTCCCAAACAGACGGGCTGAACGGAGGAACGTCGCCGTCAACGTCGGAAACCAACGCGCAATGCGCGCACCAGGGCACCCACAAGGCGCATTCGCAATGGATTCACTGATGGATGAACTCGCAGAGGAACTCGGCATGAATCCACTGGAATTCCGACGCATCAACGACCCCAGTGAAATTCGGCAAGCACAATATACCGTCGGCGCACAAGAAATCGGATGGCACCGTCGTAATAGTGTCCCCGGTTCCGGCACAGGTGTGAAAAAACGCGGCATGGGTGTCGGCAGCGGCCAATGGGGCGGCGGCGGCGGACGCGGCACACAAGCACGCGTCACTATCAATGCCGACGGCACCGTTGAAGCCGTTACAGGAACACAAGACATCGGCACCGGTATCCGGACAGCCATCGCAATTATTGTCGCCGAAGAATTGGGACTTAACACAACCGATATTACCGTAAAGGTTGGCGATAGTGCACCCGGACTCCCATCCGGTGGTAGCGGCGGAAGTCAGACAACCCCATCTGTCGCACCCGTCATCAAAACGGCAGCAGCGGCAGCAAAACAGAAATTGTTTGAACGCGTCGCACCCCAACTCGGGGCTCCTGTGGAAGACCTACGCGTCGGCAATCGCACAATCTACGTCGTCTCTGATAGAACCAAGACAATTAAATGGGAACTCGCAACCGGACAACTCGGCATGGACAGCATCAGTGAAGGTGGGAATTGGGACGAAGAACTCCGTCAAGGCGGCGTTGCTGGCACACAATTCGCTGAAGTTGAAGTCGATACAGAAACCGGTGCCATCAGAGTCATCAAAATTGTCGCCGTTCAGGATTGCGGATTGGCAATCAACCGATTGACAACAGAGAGCCAGATTAACGGCGGTGTCATCATGGGCTTAGGACAAGCACTGCTCGAAGAACGCTTCATGGACAACCTGACCGGACGGATGCTCAACGCAAATCTTGAGGATTACAAAGTCCCCGGAACTTTTGAGATTCCTGAGATTAAATCCATCGTCTTTGATACACATCGGAAGGTGACAGGGGTCGGTGAACCACCCTGTATTCCAACACCAGGGGCTATCGCAAACGCCGTTTACAACGCAATCGGCGTCCGGATTCGATCGCTACCGATTACACCCGATAAGATTCTCACCGCACTTGCCGAGAAGAAAGCATAAGGAGGTAGGCAATGGAAAAATTTAGTTACATCAACGCCACCAGCCTAGAACAGGTCACCACACTGCTGAGCGACAGCCAGTGGGGCGACACTATGCTTATCGCTGGCGGTACGGATCTACTCGCTGAACTCAAAGAGTATATTGAAACACCCAAAACGCTTATCAATCTCAAAACATTGCCCGGAATGGACGGCATCAAGGCAGACGCATCAGGCTTAACAATCGGTGCCTTGACTACTGTCGCTGACATCGCGAGGCATCCGACTATCCAGCATCACTACACCGTCTTGGCACAAGCCGCCGGTTCTATCGCAACACCACAGATTCGGAACGTCGGCACGCTCGGCGGTAACTTATGTCAACGTCCACGGTGCTGGTACTATCGTGATGAAGCAACCAGCTGCCTAAAAAAAGGCGGAGACATCTGTTTCGCCGTTGACGGCTTAAGCAAATACCACGCGATCCTCGGCGGCGATCCCGTTTACATCGTTCATCCATCAGACCTCGCACCCGCACTTATCGCACTCGGTGCATCCGTCAAAATCGTCGGACCCGAAGGTGAGAAAATGATGCCTCTTGAGGATTTCTTTACCTTACCCGCAGCAAACCCGTTTCGAGAAAATGTGCTGCAATCCAACGAAATTGTCGTCGAAGTTCAAGTACCACCGGCAAAACCGAATACCAAGAGCTTCTACCTGAAAGCCCGAGAGAAAGGCGCGCCGGACTTCGCACTCGCAAGCGTGGCAGCGGTCTTCGAAATGAATGCGAAAACCTGTGTATCCGCGAGCATCGTACTCGGTGGGGTCGCACCCGCACCGTGGCGCTCCAAAGAAGCCGAAGCCGCACTGACGGGTAAAATGATTGATGACACAGTCAGCAGACAGGCAGGAGCAGATGCTGTCAAAGACGCACAACCCTTGAACGACAACGCCTATAAGGTGACTTTAACACAGAACCTCGTCAGCCGCGCCGCTATGATGGCAGTAAACTAAAGGAGTCGCAATATGTTAGAAGGAAAAACGCTTCCAATCCTTAATCGCCCAATTTGCCAAAACCTGCGGACGAAGGCGATCTACATTCCGGGCGGCAATCTACAAAACCTTGTTGAAAACAATCCCGGTTCACATTACTGGTGCAACTGCACGATGCAAGTCGTAGGACCCGATGATCAGTTTGTATCACCCGATGCATGCAAGCAATCTCGTTCCTGTTTTAATCCGATCGGCGGAAAACCAGTGGTATAACCTCAAGATGGCTGTCAGCCGTCAGCCGTCGGCTATCGGTAAAGAGGTTTTTGTGGTTGTCCCGGAAACTTCTTTGCTGATGGCTGTCAGCCGACAGCCGAAAGCCACTAAAAAATGTTGCTAAAATCGTTGATACAATGGATACATGTCGGATCTGTCGTCCTAATGATAGGAGGATTCTTTTTTTTTCGCGTCGTTCTGCTACCGATTGCCAACCGATCCACTGAGTCCGCAAACTTGATCGCATCCGCCTTGCGACGTTTCAGTGGCATTGTCTGGACGGCACTGCTAACTATCCTCATATCGGGTTTATATAACTTTATTACCTTTTTTCGCAGCGCACGCACAGATGCCGCTATTGACCCAATTGTTTCAGACTACTCGCTCTATATCTTCGTCTTAGGTGTCAAACTCTTTATCGTCTTTCTAATATTTACGTTAGCAGTCGTCCTGACCTTTCCATATCCGGTGTTCGATGTGTATCAAAAGCGACCGGCACGGTGGCTCAACCTTACGATAATTCTCGGATTGATCGTTATCTTTCTATCCGCATATTTACGTCGGTTAGGGTGAACAGTTTTCTAAACCATAAGTGTCAATTTTGGCAATAAAACAACCGTTTCAGATCCAGGCCCGGTAGGTTCGGTTTGCAACCGAACCGAATCCTACAGAGAAACCTTCAAAAACTTATTCAGTCGCGTAGCGTCGGAAAGATAGATTTAGCGAAACCGAACGATTCAAACTGACAGCCGACTGCTGACAACTGACAGCCTTAGTCACTGGAGGAAAAAATGGCAGTTTTAAGTTCCGAAGATCGCGCTTTTTGGGAAGAGAACGGTTACGTCGTTATCCACGACGCTGCGCCCCCGGAATTACTACAGGATGCCGCCGAAGCAGTCTGGAATTTCATCGAAATGGATGCCGAAGACCCCAACAGTTGGTATCCCGACCCGCCTCGTAAAGGTATCATGGTCGAAATCTACCAGCATCCTGCCTTATGGGCAACCCGCCAGTCTCCGCGCGTCCATCGGGCTTTTGCCGAGATTTGGGATACAGAGAAACTCTGGGTCAGTTTCGATCGCGCGAGCATAAGTCCACCCAATGTCCCCGGTAAATTTGAACGCACAAACTTAGGGCTTCACTGGGATACCTCTATTGACCTACCTTTCCGTTTCCATGTGCAAGGTGTTCTCTATCTTACCGATACCGCCGCCAACCAAGGCGCGTTTACCTGCGTACCCGGATTCCATAACAAAATTGAGGCGTGGATAAAAAGCCTCCCTGACGATGCTGATCCGAGGAAACAGGATTTAGTGGCACTCGGTGCTGTTCCCGTTCCCGGTAAAGCAGGGGACCTCGTTATTTGGCACAGCGCATTGCCACACAGCGCAGGTATCAACACTGCCAACGCACCGCGCATCGCTCAATACATCACGATGTACCCAGCAGGCGAAACCAATCAGGAGGCACGCCAGCGACGCATCAACGCTTGGAAAAATCGGATGGCAGGCTTCGGCGGCGAACGAGCCGAAAAGGAACATGAATCCGGTGAAACCGCAATACTCACCGAACTCGGGAAAAAACTACTGGGGCTTGAGACGTGGGGATGAACCGCCAACTCAATCGGCTTGTCCGTGGATACCTCCGATGGTGTCCAATCACTGATGGAAAAAACTTACTCCTAAATCTTACCAGAGATTGGATTACCCCCGAAGATCCGATAACAACTTTTCAAACCAAGTACCGGTTCCGATTGAAAGCTAACTTAGCAAATCCTGAGCACCAGTACCTCTATTTTTACGGCACGCATGACGAAAGGTATATCGTCACCAAACTGCTGAAGATGATCAAACCGGGAGATATTTGTTGGGACATCGGCGCAAACATCGGGTTCTATACCTGCCTCCTCGCCTCACTCGGCGGAGAAACCGGTGCAGTTGTAGCATTTGAACCCGCATCACGCACTTACGGTTACCTCCATGAAAACGTCTCTCTGAACCGATTTACGAACACCACGGTAATTAACAAAGGAATCGGAGACAAAGTAGAACAACGCCGTCTCCACTATTCCGAAGCCGGGCTTGCTGAGGGGACTGCTTCGCTAAAGTATTCTAAAGGACGCGCAGCATCAGAACGCATCACACTTGATACAATTGACAACTTTATTAACGAACTACCGGCTCCCAATTTTGTCAAAATTGATGTCGAAGGGTACCAGTTAGAAGTCCTACGCGGGGGCGAACACTGTTTAAAGACACACGCCCCGCTCATAATGGCAGAACTCAAAGATGTCGGTGAAACAAACCGCGACATTTACGCAGAAATTGAAGATTACGTCACAGATTTAGGGTATCAACTCTACGAAATCAGGAAACATTCTATCCAGCGATGTAGCAGGCTCTCTGACACAACCCAAAGGAATTTTTTCCTCGTCAAAGAGCACTCCCGCGCCTTTTCCAAAATGTTACCATGGCTGAGGTAACCGAATACCTCCGCTCTATAAACTACGGCAACATTTTCTCGACAGTATTCGCAAAATTGCGCGGACAAATCAGGCAAAAAACAAGGAGGTTTTTGTCATGAGGTATAACATCTGTGGTATAACCCGCAAGCCGCGCTTGCAATTTAAGATTTTCCTGCTAATTGGAGTGCTTCTATGGTGTGCCGCGGCAACATGGGCAGCACCTGAAGTCTTCCTCTATTATGATGAGAATTACGGCTTTAACGCCGATGGTTGGGGCGATTGGAAATCAACGAAGAAAATTGAGGATGCCGTCGTCGCAGAATTGGATGCCGCAAAAATCGGCTACCTTGTAGGGAACGCAGACGAATTCCTCGCCTATATGGAGGAGGATCCAGAGGGTGTTATTGTCTCTCCAATCGTGGTTCCCGAAATCGTCTATACAATCGGCATGAAAGATGACAGCCCGATGGAGAACTTTTTGGTTAGAGAAATGTGGTAATTTCGTTATGCCAAAGGGGTCTCTTTGTTTTTAATTATTTCCTGGTGTGCCTCCGCTGGTGGCGGTAAGAATCAGATAAACCGTAGCTCCCAAGGTTGCTGTCCCCACAAAGCACCCGGCAACACTGGCTTCCGCTCTGTATCGCTTCATGCCTTTCTGATACGCTTGGGTATAAGCATTTACCCAGTCAGGCGATTTCCCTAAAAGGCGGGCTGCTGGAGGAACTGGTGAGTGGATCAGGGCAAACGCTGTGGGTGTAAGCGCGTAGATTCCGTATGTTACAGCGCAACAACTCGGAGCAATATTATCAAACGTACTATAATATAAATCGAATTCTTCGATGAACCAAATAGCCGACAGGAACAATATCGGTGAGGTGTTGACGCTAAGATAGCCGGCAGTAAACCATTTCCAGTTGAAACTTTTAGCGTCATTTTCGCCCGCGATCCGTGCCTCAGCGATCTCACTCGTAGATGCTACAATTGGTGCTACGCTTGCAAAAAATAACATACAAGCGACAAATACTGCGATTTTCCTGATAAAAATGTTCATCCTTGTTTTCGCCCTTTACTGTAAAATTACACGTCTGTGTGTCTTAGCCTTGTGTTACCCTGCCCAGCACCGGATACGCCGGATCGTTATACCCTTTCCCTGTATGCTCTCCCGGTGGCACGAGTTGGTCAATCGCACTTTCATCGGCTGCCGTTAGCGTGCAATCCAAGCATCCCAAATTATCCTCAAGCTGTTCCATCGTGCGCGGACCGATGATGACAGAAGTAATTACCGGATTCGCCAACACCCACGCCAATGAAAACTGCGTCAACGTCTTACCGTGTGCCTCCGCCAAGGGCACCAGTTTCTGTGCAACCTCATAACTCTCTTCGCGGAGTTCAGTCTGTAAAATCCGTCTATCTTTTCGCGCCGCTCTTGAACCTTCCGGCGGTTCTTCACCGGGCAGATACTTACCCGACAAAACACCACGCGCCAAAGGGCTATACGGCACAACACCGACACCATACTTCTCACAAAACGGCAGCAGCTCCACCTCAATATCTCGATTCACAATGTTGTACAGCGGTTGCACACACACGAATTCCTCCAATCCGTACTTCTCGCTCGTCCAGAGTGCCTCACAGATACGCCACGCCTGAAAATTAGAGCAGGCGATATAACGCACTTTCCCTTGCCGCACGCAATCGTCCAATGCTCGCAGCGATTCCGCTATTCGCGTAGATGCATCCCAACGATGCAAGTAGTAAACATCAATATGATCCGTGCCGAGACGTTCAAGACTCGCTTCAACTGCCGACATGATATGAAACCGGTGCGATCCTGCCTCATTCACATCATCTCCCATCGATCCGTGTACTTTCGTAGCGATAACCCATTTCTCTCGGTCTGAACGAACCGCCTTCCCGATAACCCGTTCAGATTCACCGTCGTTATAGACATTCGCAGTATCCATAAAATTGATACCAGCATCCATAGCGCGGTGAATAATCCGAATCGAATCCCTCTCACTCGTCGGTCCACCAAACATCATCGTACCGAGACAAAGCGGTGAAACCTTAACACCGGCGCGTCCAAGTGTCCTATATTCCATATCACTTCTCCTTTAAAGTCCCCCTGATAAGGGTAAAGCGGATTTAGGGGGTTAAATATACCAAAATATCACGCTGCGTGTTAAACGTAAATAAGGTAAATTGTTATAGGAAACCTCTTAACTAATAACCAATAACTAACAACTGAAAACCATTTATGCCATTCGTATCCCACCGTTGACATCCAGCGTCGCGCCCGTCACATAACGTCCCTCTTCTGAGGCAAGAAAAAGAATCGCACTCGCAATCTCTGAAGCATCGGCGACGCGTCCCAACGGAATCTGATCCGTCATATCCGGATGATTTTTCGCCATCTCCGTTGCTGCCACACCCGGCGCAATAGAGTTAACAGTAATACCGTACTCGCCAAGCACACGCGCCAAAGATTTTGTCAAACACATCACACCCGCTTTTGAGGCGGAATACGGCGCAGATGCCACCAAACCACCAACCTGTCCCGCCAACGAACCGAGATTGATAATCCGTCCGGAGTGCTGCGCCTTCATCGTCTCCATCACCGCTTGTGAACAGAGAAACGGACCCTTCAAATTCACAGCCATCATCCGGTCCCATTCCACTTCGGTGCATGCGTCTATACGGGTATAACTGAAAATACCGGCGTTGTTAACCAAAATATCAATACGTCCAAACGTTTCCAGCGTCTTCTGAACCATCCCACGGACAGAGCTGCCATCCGCCACATCCGTTTCAATCACTAAGCACTGTCTACCGAGCTCCTTTATTTCTCCTGAAGCCGCCTCTGCATTCGCTATATTCACTTCAGGGATAACGATGTCCGCACCCTCCCGCGCAAAGGCAAGGCATGTCGCCCGCCCGATACCGCCGCCACCGCCTGTAACAATTGCAACCTGTCCCGCTAAACGCATCTATATTTCCCCTTTCATTATGTAGGAGCGAGCTGGGCTCGCGATACCATAACTAAACAACCTCGGAACTACATCTTTTATCTCTTGTAAAATTGCAATAAATGTAGTAATATAATCTTATTATCACACGAAGTTGGGAAAAAGTCAACATACTAAGATTGGAACCGGTTTCTTATTATTCACATCACTATTTTGTTAGGACGGAATTAAATCATGATAACAGAAATATTTTCACGCGGGCTTAAGCCTGTACTGGTCTCGGTTCTCGTTTACGGTATAGCCTGTACAGCGATAGCACAAAATTATTATCCTGCAGATGTCGGTAATACTTGGGTCTTAGCGGACGCTGAAGAACGGCGTACCTATAGCCTTGAGGGACCCGAAACTTTTGAAGGCACCGAGGTTATCACCTTGAAAATTGAGATTGAAGAAATCGACACTGGCGACGTTATTGATACCGACAAATATTACTTGACGGTCGGCAGTGAGGACATCAAACTCCACGGTACCTTCTTAGAAGAAGCAGCTGTCGGCGGCACTGTGATGACCAACTTTCCAACACCCGCGACTTTTTTTCCTCTAAATTTAACATTGGGTGACCAGTGGCAGATCGTCGCCGACGCAAAAGTTAAATTGGACCTTGGATTGGAAATAGGCGGAGAAAGCATCACAAATTTAGAAGTCGTCGGATTTGAAGACTTGGAAACACCCGCAGGGACATTCCAAAACTGTGCAAAGGTTGAACTGGCGTTGGTGTTCTCTACTGGCTTCATAAATGTTGAATCGACAACCTATCAATGGTTAGCACCTGATATAGGTCCCGTCCAATACCAAAACAGCGAAAAGCGGATCTCTAAATTAGTAAGTTTCAATCTGCTAACCCCACCTGAGGAACCTGACACAACAGAGGAAGACATTGTGTCTGAACCGTTTCCTGAAGAAGATGCTACGTCCGAAATGCCTTCTGAACCTTCTGAACCTTCTGAAGAAGAGACGACGCCTGAACCAGTGCCGTATGACGTGACAGGCGACGGCGTTGTAAATATCTTAGACCTCACTTTCGTTGCGTCTCGATTCGGTGACTCCGACCTCGAAGCCGATGTAAACGGTGATGGAGTCGTCAACATCTTGGACCTGGTACTCGTCGCACAAAACTTCAGCGATTAGGTTTATCTGGTTCACTGGTTGCACTTTGTCAACTTCAAATGATAAGGTAAACCGTCGTAGGGGCGAGGTCACCTCGCCCAATACCAAATTTAGTATTTTCATGAAATAAATAATTGTAACCTTGAAGTCAATCGCTGGGTTACATTCTCTAATGGTGAATTTTGTAACATAGGACTTACGCATGACGCTCTTTTGTAGCACAAACTTCATAGTTTGTGACACCAGAACGCTATGTTTTCCGAGAAATTTCATCTAACAGAATAGGCTGCAGTCAAAATTGCGTAAGTCCTGTAACATCTAAGACCTATCACACGGAACCCAAGAGAGGTCAACATGGTAACTTGGAAAGTGGTATTAATTGTAATTGGCATCGCTGCACTGGCAATGGCAGTTGGAATGTGGTTCGGATACCAATACGTGTCCGAAAAAGAGGACATATCCCCAGAGGGATGGCATACCCCCTCTGACACCACAACTCCGGGCTACGATCAGACACTCGTGCTTTCAACCCTTCTCACGCAGGTTCCGACAGGATAGTAAACACTGTTCACACTTTATAGTTCACTTCATTTAAGGAGTTCTAAATTATGAAATCGACCAAACTTATGAATTGGTTCAAACCGTTTTTCGTTCTAAGTATTATCTGTGGCTTCGCGCTCACAGCAACCGCATCAAACTATTTTCCACCGACGGTCGGCAATACGTGGGTTCTCTTGAGCACCGACGGGACTGAGCAACGCACCTATTCCTTTGAGGGACCCGAAACTATTGACGGTGAGGAATTTATCATCCTGAACATCGCTAAGGAAACAGTCGGAACAGACGCAATTGCGTTTGACAAGTCCTGGGTAACTGTTGCTGAAGATGGAGAAATTTTACTACATCAAGTTGCCTTCGACCGAGGCGCATTTGGCATCGCCGAGGCAACTTGGGATCCGCCGGTTACTAATTACCCCGCCGCGCTACCACTCGGACAGGCGTGGGAGATTGTGACGGAAACCGTACTGCTACTGGTGGGTGCAGCGACCACTACCAGCAGTATAGAGGTTGTTGCAATCGAGGATGTTGAAACCCCGATCGGCGTATTCAAAGATTGTGTTAAGATAGAGACTAACCGAAAAGCCGTCACAGCACTTACTGTTATACGTGAGAAAGAGTTCCTATGGCTTGCACCCGATGTGGGTCCCGTTAAATTCTTCGATGATACAACCAGCATTGTTTATGACTTGGCAAGCTACAACTTAGTCGAACCATCTGCGATTGAAGAGATGCCTGTCGTTGAGGAGACACCTGTCGAAGAACCGATGGTGGAACAACCGACCATGGAAGAACCGGTCATCGAAGAACCGATGGTCGAAGAACCAATGCCGCCAAAAGAATACGGTTTCGATATAACGCTTGAACCCGGTTTGAACATGATCTCCATCCCATTGATGCCGGAAGAACCCTACACGGCAAAGTCCCTGACAGAAATGTTGAACGCAACCATGGTCATCCAATTCGACACGACAACCCAAGAATTTGTGGGTTACACAATCTCCGATGAAAGTGATGGCTTCGGCATTGATGGGGGTATGGGTTATATCGTCAACACACCTGCTGGGGGTATGGCGAAGTTCGCCGGTAAGGCGTGGGATAACCAATCTGAAGCCGCTGATGATGCACCCGCTGCACCGACGCTTTCCACGAATAAGGATACTTGGGCGTTTGTCGTCACCAGTAAGGTTCGTGGCATGGAGGCAGGCACAGGCTACACCCTCGTCGCTGAAAACCTCCGTACCCGCACCATCGCCACGGAGAACATCACAAGCGATGTGAAACGTTCCGCCGCCGTCTGGGCAGACCTGAACCGTAAAAGCGTCGTCGAAGCTGGCGATAAACTCGAAATCGCACTCTACGATGAACACGGTAACCTCGTCTCCGGTCCCTTCCAACGCACCGTTTCAACTGATGACATCCGCAACGCTTTTTTCAGCCTGCAACTGACTGTCGGCGACGTGCGACCGAAGGATACCGTTTTGGCGCAGAATTTCCCCAATCCTTTTAACCCTGAAACGTGGATTCCCTATCAGTTGAGCAAATCGGCTGAAGTATCAATCCATATTCACAATGTTGCAGGGCACCTAATTCGCACGTTAGATTTGGGGATGAAACCGACAGGGGCGTACATGACTCCATCGACTGCAGCGTATTGGGATGGTAAAAACTCGACCGGCGAGCGTGTTTCGAGTGGTATCTACTTCTACACACTCCAGACGGCTGACTTTGCTGCAACCCGACGCATGGTTATCCTCAAGTAGGAGACATAAATACCAACACCACAAAAAACGCCTTGATAGTAATATCAAGGCGTTTTTTAGCAAAACAACTGCTTCGTAGGGAGCATAAAATGATCCGCAACATTCTATTAACCATCACACTCATCTGTACGGGTATGGGTGCAGTGTCTGCCCAAAACTACTATCCAGCGGAGATTGGGAATACTTGGGTTTTGGAGAGCCAAGACGGTGCCGAACGCGCCACCTACACGCTTGAAACACCAGACGAAGACGTTAGTAGTGAAAAATTTCGTACGCTCAAGATCGTAACCGAAGCGTTAGGGACAACTTCGATGGAGACGAACACGTTCCTTATCGAGATAGATACGGAAGGGATAAAACTCCATAAACTCGTCGCAGAACTTGGACCTATTTTCGGCACAGTCCGCATGGAATTTTCACCACCCGCCATATTTTTCCCACCGACCCTCCAACTCGGAGAAATGTGGGAAATGTTCGCGGAAGCAGACGTATATCTGGTAGGCAACGTCGCAGTCTCCAGTGTGAACGAAGTCGTCGCTATAGAAAAGGTGGTTACACCGGCAGGCACGTTTGAGAACTGCCTGAAAATTCGGATAGATACGAAAACCACCGCTGCGTTGGGGGCAAGCCGCTCTACCTCCTACCAATGGCTTGCACCGGACATCGGACCCGTTAAATTTGAAACGAGCCAAGATATTATCTTTGAATTAACCCGTTTCACTCTGGTCACACCCGAAAAGCCTTATGACGTGAACGCAGACGGTGTTATCAACATCTTAGACCTGACTTTTGTCGCTTCGCACTTCGGTGGGACAAACTCAGAGGCTGATGTGAACGGCGACGGTACCGTTAACATCCTCGACCTAACACTCGTTGCACAGCACCTTGGCAGTTAACAGGACTTACGCATATTGCTCTTTTGTACCACAAACTGTTAGTTTGTGACACAAGAACACTGTGTTTTAAAAAAAATCATCTAACAGAACCACCTACTCTCAAAAGCGCGTAAGTCCTAAGTAAGATACTTACGACACCCGTTTTTGTGTCTCGTGTGACGCAAGCGTCTCCTCATGCCATGCAGATACCTCGTCTCCATTTCGGAATCGCCACGAAAATCCGAGCGACGCGTCTCCGCCGTTATAGAAAACCACTTCCGCACTCCCATCTTGTTGTCCCAAAATAGGACGCACCAGAGAGAGAAGATTCCGTGGCGGATGACTACTCCCGTTGCCTTGCTGGACCTCTAAGAGTTGCGTAACCTCACTCTGTACCTCACGCGTGCCGAGAAGCAGCGGACCGTAGCACGCCGTAACCGCACCTTGTCCCCAATTCCGTCCGTGTCCCGCCGCGACGGAGCAGACCGCACCGCCCATATCCGCGTGTTCACGTCCACCACGCAACACGCGCCGCGCCATACCCAAACGGGTCCCTGCACTCCGTAACGCACGCATCGCATAAGTCATCTCGCCCGTTACCTGATACCCAAGCACTAACGTAGCCGTTGACGGTTCCCGAATCGGCTTCACCGACCCATCATCAGACCACTCACCCCAGTACGCCATATCCGCACGTTTGCCGACACCGGGTTCCCGACGACGGTTCTCTTGCGGAAAAACCAACGCCAGCAGCTCAAGCGATTCATCAGGCAGTTCCGCTAATCCCGATCGGATTTCTTCATCAAATCCCGTATCTTCGAATGTCCAACGATAGTAACTCAACGCAGCCGCCGCAGGGTCATTAAACGGATCGCTCAGCGATGACACGAGCGGTGCTACAATCCGTTTCGCCGCCGTTTTAAATATCTCCTCGCCAGACTGCAGGTAAAGATCACCCAATACATAGATAGCACCAGAAGCCAATAGTACCTCAATCCCTGCGAGCGGGTCGTCCGGAATGTGGTGCGAACTTGCCACCAACCGATGTAAATTTTTCGCGTCAACTGCGGCTTCATCAAGTCCCTCGCCATCATGTGTCCAAAGCAAAGGCATCGGATCCGGCGCAGCAACAAGCTGCTCGGCACGCTTCCTCCCATACCGCAATGCCCACGTCAGATAGCGTTCTTCACCTGTCACACGATACGCCGCAAGCGCGATGTGGATGAACCGGAAATGCTCCGCCAACTCATATCTGTCTTTTTTATCATTCGTTACATCTCGGCTACCGATGTTGTACCCGATAAACGTGTCCCGATCATAATCATACCACGGTGGGATTTCTGGCACCCAATTGCCGATATGTTCCGCTGCATCTATCAACAGATGGACGGCTTCCGTATCTTCAGGCACTAACCCGATATAGCGTGGCAGAAAAAGCAGGAACGGCTCCGGTCCGTGGTGTGCCTCCGCTTTCGGCTCATAGCCGTGGACGCAATCACGTTTTACCCAACCGTGGAGTGCTGCCTTCAGCATATCGAAATGCGCAAGGACAGTCGCATCACCCGTGATGAGATAGTGTGGAAACCACGCAAGCGCGTAGTTCGCTTCGTCTTCGCCACCATCGTTCGGACCCGGCGGATCGAGCAGCATGCTCTGTTTCAGCCAGCCTCCCATCTCGTTTCTAAGTGTCGTATAACCGGTATAGCATTCGTGGATAGTCTTGTCCATCAATCTCTCCTACAACAGCGACTTCACAAATTCGATGCTCCGTTTTGCGATCGTCTTCGGATCCGGTTTGAAATCAAATACCTCTGTCGAGACATAACCCTTATAGTCAATCTCTTTGAGTGCCTCAATAATCGGTGGATAATCGACATTGCCAGAACCCGGCAGGTATCCGTTGTCGTCGTTGGAGTGAAAATGTGCAACGTGCTGCGCGTGTTTACGGAGCTGCGTCGGCATATCGATCCCTTCTTTCGCGGTACTACACACGTCCAAGATAATCTGGAAATTCGGGTGATTGACGGCACGCACCATCTCAACAGCCTTATCAGGGTGCGTGATGAAGTTCGTCTGATCGCTCGACAACGGTTCCATACACAGCATCACATCTCTCTCACCTGCCAGTGCTGCGCTTTCTGAGAAAGTTGCCCGTGCGTACTCCCACGCCTCCTCAAAACTGAGCGGGTCCATCACGTTCCGTTGCTGCGGTGAACCGATGACCATCACCTCGCCACCCAAATCCGCACAAAGGTTCACCAGTGCCAGAAAATAGTCCCGTGTCTCTTCACGGATATCGGCATCCGGATGATTGACGTACAACCCCGGCGGCGAGACGAGCAGCCAGTGCAGCCCCGCAATTTCTATCTTCGCATCCTCCGCCGCTTTACGGATACGCGACCGTTCGGTTTCACTAATATCTAAAACCGAGTCTGCCAAAGTAAACGGCGCAATCTCAACCGCATCGTAACCGAGTTCAGCGGCATAAGTGAAAACATCCTCAATTTTCCAATCTTCAAACATTTCGTTACATATCGCAATTCGCATTCTGTATCCTACCTTTATGTTTTTATCCATTGTAAAGCACTCACGCTTTTTTGTCAATTTTTTCTCGCCTCAGACTCAAACCCTTTCAATTCTTTTGTACCACAAACTGTATGAAGTTGAATAAAATATTTCGGTAATTCGATATCTTCCCCAGGCCCAGTAGGTTCGGTTTGATGAAGATTAAATAAATATTTCGGTAATTCTATATCTTCCCCAGGCCTGGTAGGGTTTTTGCTGGGGTGTTTCTTCTGTTTCTAACTGCGCCGGACTTCCCTAAAAATTACCGAATTAAATTCTTAAACTTCATCCAACCGAACCGGA
>JAJEEK010000074.1 GCA_022821065.1 Candidatus Poribacteria bacterium | reverse complement strand
TGCCGTGTCAAACGTGATGAAATTATGTGCGAAACTGGCACCAGCCATCGCGAGTGTTTCTCCGTTCATATATTCGTTTTTAGTCGTTGCCTTACGTTCCAATTCAAGGTACGCTTCGGGCGTTAGGTAAGTCGGTGCTGCGATAGGTGCCATCTGAGTGCCTCCTACTCCGGCGTTTTCGTTTAATTGCTTAAGCGCAATTATAACGAAAACGCTTTCGCGTATCAAGTGAAATATTTAGAATAAACTTTGGGAATATACGGAACAGCGATAGGATAGGCGGGACAGGGCGTCCCGCCTATGGATAGAATTGATTAAGCGTTTGCTTCGGCTTGGTAGAATTCCATGAGGATTTGTGCGACTTCGGGACGTGCAATTTCTGGTGGTAGCGGCTCGCCTGCGGCAAGGATTTCACGCTGTTTTGTGCCAGAGATGTTGAAGTAGTCGTCGCCGTCGTGCGGGCAGTCGCGCATCATGACGATTTCATTGCACTTTTTGCACCATACGGTGAAATCACCACGGAAGATACCGATTTCCAATGCGTCTTCAGGGATTGTGTCGAAAATCTCCTGTGCATCGAATGCGCCGTAGTAGTCGCCTGCACCTGCGTGGTCGCGTCCGACGATGAAGTGTGTCGCACCGCAATTCTGACGGAAAACGGCGTGAAGGAGTGCTTCCCGCGGTCCGGCGTAGAGCATATCGAACCCGTAGCCGGTGATAGAGACGGTATTTTCGGGGAAATAGTGTTCTACCATCGCACGGATAGAGGCATCACGGACAGCGGCAGGGATATCTCCCGGCTTTAGTTTACCGAGGAGCATGTGAATTAGGATACCATCGGCATTGACCGCCTCTTGTGCGATTTTGCAGAGTCCTTCATGGGCACGGTGCATCGGGTTCCGTGTCTGGAAAGCGACGACGGTGTCCCACCCGCGCGCGGCGATGTCCTCGCGAATCTCGACGGCTGTGCGGAAGGTATCCGGAAAATCTTCACGGAAATAGGAGTAGTTCAGCACTTCGATCGGACCTGAAAGGACGTTGTCCCCGACATTTGCGAAAGCTGGGACACCCGGATGTTCGGGGTCGGTAGTTCCGAAAGTCTTTTTGATGAGCGTCTGTTTCTGATCTGCTGAGAGGGTTTCAATCGCCGAAACCTTCATAATCGCGAGTGGCGGGTTGCCTTCTACGTTCGGGTCGCGGAGTGCGATGCTGTCAGCATTTTTCACTGCATCGGTGAGTTGTTCCGACGGGACGATGTTCATCACTGGAACGGGCCAGAAGAGTCCGTTGGACAGTTTCATGTCAGTCGCGACGCTTATCGCTTCGTCGATGCTCATATATCCGGTGAGCGGTGTAAAGTACCCCGACGCGAGCATAACGGCTGACGCTGCGGCACCAGAAGAGATCAAAACAGACGGCAGTTTTTCCGCCGCCTTCGTCAATTCGGCGCGCCGTGCATCATCCGAAACGTAAAGCGGTTGTAAGGTTTCGGCTCCATGTGGTTTAATCATTTTTTATTAGTGTCTCCCTGTTCATCTTTCTCCGTTGTCGAAAATAAGAGGTTTTCTGTTAAGAGTCTAATTAATTGTCTCGTTGTACAAGGAAATCACTCTTAATCAAGGGTACGGTTTTGGACAACGGACAAAACCGCGCCACCTTAATAGTTTAGGACTTACGCAATTTTGGCTGTAAGTGGTTGTATTAGATGAAATTTGTCTGAAAACACAGCGTTTTTGTACCACAAACTAACAGTTTATGGTACATAAAGAGCCGCATGCGTAAGTCCTAAGTTTAAAAAATTTGTTCAACAGTACAGCCGTTCCAGATCCAAAAGTGGTCTTTTCTGTCCCATTCACCTCCGGTCTGTACCCGTGTGTTGGGCGTGAAGATGACTTGGGTGAGGTAACCGTCAGTGGCTTCCAGCGTATAGGTATGCTGATGTACTTCGTTGTTATCTACGATGAAATCTTTAAGAATTCGTTTCCCGTTTGCCAATAGGTTAATTGTGTGTATAGCATTTCTACTGCCAGAGAAGGTGTTGGTTACACGATATGTGCCTTCAGGCAGATCAAGTTTGAAAGCAGCATCCTCTTTCCCCCAGATAGCGTCTCTTGCTAACGGACCAGCACTCGCCGGTCCATTGTAGGCTTCACGCGGTGATAGCCTCCGAGCATCGATTCGTGAATCTTTATGATTCCATTCAGTGTCCCACCCAAATTTACCGCTCTCGTACATTGTCCTGGGTCCGATAGGGTGATGATTCGATGCTGTTTGACTGTTATTCGGTTGCATATCAAAACGGATCACAAGGTTTCCAGTTTCCGTCTTATCCCAGAGGTCGAGTGTTGGACCTGGTGCGAGTTTCCTTTTAAAGAGTTTGAGATGCTTCGTCTCATGGATGATGTCGTAATTCGGTGTGAGGTCTGCAAATTTCTCAGACTCCGGGTAGAACCAAGCGATAATGTAATCATCGGTGATATAATTTAATTCTACGCTCTCGTAGTTATTACGATTTACGGGGAAATAGTCGTAGTTGGCTTCATAGTTCAAGAGATGTACCACATCATCGGCATAGACCCCGTAGTAAGCAGTAGAGTGTGCAAAGGGTGTGACGTATTCAATCCGTCCCAACGCGTCAGATTTGTGCCAATCTGCGGTGCGATGTCTAAAATTTGTGTGTGGTTCTATCAGATGCGTGCCGGAAACGAGTTCGGCGATCTCCGGTGCGATGCGTCCGTGATCAT
This sequence comes from Candidatus Poribacteria bacterium, assembly GCA_022821065.1. Classification (GTDB taxonomy): domain Bacteria; phylum Poribacteria; class WGA-4E; order WGA-4E; family WGA-3G; genus WGA-3G. Next base: position 6,512 of record JAJEEK010000074.1, on the reverse strand, counting down.
AGGCGGTTCTACCCCAGTGGAGCAGACTAAACACAATCAGGCAGGCTGCAACGGTGTAGCGACCGAATTTACCGATGTCCGGAATTAACCAGGGCGCCAACATCAGCAGAATATAGAGATGTATCCTGTCATTAATCCAACCGCCGGGACCGTAACTCCACGGTGCCCTGATGAACATGTAAGTGAACACAAGTGCGATGAGCAAGAAGGCATCGGTCTGTCTCACCCAATCTCTTCGGTAAATTCGGTATCCGATGGAGATAAGAACTGCTATGGCTAACACGATGAGTAGGAAACGGTTGACCGGAATATGCCAATCGGTAAAATAGACGATCGACTTAACACCGAAGAAATATTCCCAAATCCATGCCATGCCGCGATGGTTCCCCTGCGGATGCTTTTTAAGGCTCTCGAGATAGTATTCTATCAGGACGAAGTAAATCGGCACCATGTAGATCAAGAAACGGAAGAGAGGTTTGAGTCTTATGATAAACTCACGATGCCATTCGGCGTGTCGTTCACGCCACCCTGCGGCTAATGCTTTAGTGCCCCATGTCCATCCTGCAGCTATAGAGATCGCTAAAACAATGAGTCCGTAAGAGGCGATGTGCGACAGATAGGTCAACAACAGCAGGACATAAAGCCATGCGAGGTGGCGGACCTGCATATCGTCCTTATGTCGCCACCAGAAACCGAAGCTAAAGAAGAAGCACGAGATGCTCAACGTGAAGTTATAGAATCCCATATACAGCAGGTAGTTGTACGCGAAAGGGAATCCGAGCCAAGCGTAAACAAACTTTCCTTCTTGATCCTTGTGGACGGCATTAAAGAAATAGAAGAAAGAGATCGGTATCATGCCGATCGCAATTGAGAGAAAGACCTTCTCCGCGATGACAGGCGGAAATATGTAGAGCAGTGCTGCGAGTGAAATATGGGATAGCCAGTTCGGGAAGATCGTGATGTTGAGCTGCCATGCATCTCGCATTTTATAGTTTGCATGATCGGCGTAATCCGTCAGTACTTTGGCGTTGTAGATGTGGCTAACGCCGTCTTGGGAAGGGAAATAGGCGAAGATCCATAGCGGGAGGAGATGCAACACCAACAGCACTACAAATAGGTGTTTCCATGACAAGTTTTTCCAGTTAAACATGTTCTCTCTCCAATATCTCTAAGCACAACCTAAGCTTGCAAATTATCTCTGAAGTAGAGGCAGTGTTCCGTCAACGGGCAGCGTTCACACAAAGGTTTTCTGGCATCACAAATTCGCCTACCGAAATAGATTAAATTCATGTGGAAAGGATACGCCTTCCCCGGCGGTATGATCGGTGGTAACGCTTGATGCGCTTTCTCTGCGCTGCAATTCGATGGGATCAGTCCGAGGCGTTTGGAGATACGTAAAATATGTGTATCAACTGGGAAAACCTCTCTCCCGCATGCGAAGGAGAGCGTAACGGAAGCAGTCTTGATTCCGATACCTTTGTGTTGACAGAGGAGTTCGAGTGCTGCCTCGGTCTCCATATCGTGGACAAACTCCAGAGAGAGTGCCCCGTGTTCATCTTTTAGCCATGTAAGAAAATTCTTGATGGTCTCGCTTTTCTGGTTCCCCAACCCTGCAACCCGAATAGCTGCCGCTATCGCCTTGACATCCGCTTCGCAGACATCCTCCCACGTCGGAAACTTTTCTACGAGTTTCACGTACCCCTTATCGCGATTAACGTCTGTCGTATTCTGCGACAGAATCGTTAAGATGAGGCATTCGAGTACATCGCCTGCGCCATCGCGGGTCGGTACACCGAGCAAATCTTCCAATGTTTCTGAGATGTGTGCTGCTTTCTGTTTAAGTTCCAATTGTCTGCTTCCGATAGTTGTGTTTTAGATATTATACCACAAATAGAAAAAATAACAACGTCTTTTACATATTTATCCGGGGCGATTTAGTTTTAAGGAATTATTGAGTTTCAGGTCTTTTTTGAAGATCCGGTTCGGTTGCAAACCGAACCTACCGGGCGAAGATGAACTGTGTTTTAGGGAAGCTCCTTAACTGATTGCTGACGGCTGAAAGGAAATTAAAACAGGAACCGATACATCGGTTGGTCGAGCGCAATAGATAAGAGACTCCAGAACGCGCCAATCACGAATTCGCCAAGGACAATACCGAGGAAGAATGGGACAGCTTTCCGATGCAATCGGATACCGCCGTATTTCAGGACGATCCATTTGAGCAGCCATCCGATAAAGATTGAGCCTATCATTGGGTTGATCGCCCAACTTCCGGAGATGGCGTAGCCGACAGGGTGCAAGTTCCACCACAAGAAACGCATCCGCATTGCGGCGAGGAGTAGCGTTATTCCGAATCCGAACGTTGCGAAGCTAATCGCTGGCGCATCTGGTGGTGCAGCGTAAGTTAACCACGTCTCTAACCTATTAAAGGATTCTCGTCCGAATCCTGCGACGCCACCTTCCGCGTGGTACATGTGCAGATACGCCCAAAACGAACCGAGCGCGCCTAATGCAGAAGCCAACATCATGATGAACGCAAACCGTCGGATCGGGATATTCGCCCCTTCAGCCAATTTAAAGCCTTCCAATTGGTGCGGCATCGCGTGTGAACGGTGTGCGCGATTCAGACAGTAGAGATAGGCGAACCCTGTCAAGTTTGTTGCACCGAGTCGGCGGATACCTAACAGTCGCGGCAACATCTCATCAGGTCCGATGAAGTGTAGGTCGTGTACGGGTGAACCGAGTTCTGCGCGGAGACGCGTAATCGCGATGGCGATGGCGAACCAGATCATAAAGTAGACGATGATGATCCAAAAACTCATCCCCATCTTGAGACAGAAGCCGACGATAAACGCTGCACCACCGAGCAGCCCGATAACGATCAGTCGATATGAGACCGGTTCGCCGGTTTTGGGGGATACGAGTTGACGTGCGATGTCTTTCAAGTAGCGTCTGCTCATCCAGACAGCGACGACGCAAAGTCCAAGATACGCACCGTGCGATTGCTCCGCCTCGTAAGGGAAGCGTGGTAGCCCGCGCCATCCGGCGATGACGCCCAACAACCGTTCCGCTCGCCATATCAACCAGAACGCCCAACATGAGAAAGACAGGTCTAACGGTATGAAAAACGAAAGCCCGATACCGAAAGGAAAGACTCCTATCGGACTCCAACCGATTCCGTTCCACGGACGTTCTGTAAAAATGCGCCGTAAGTCGTATAACTTTCCACCGAGGCTTGGAACGGCAGGGAACAGGAAGTTGAGTCCGTTGATGATGTCGATTGTGACACCGATTGAGAGTCCGAGCCACATCCACGGGGATCGAAAAAAACGCCGACTTCGGGTCGTCATCTCAAACGGTAACTGGATGATCGGGTAACTGAGCCGTTCCGATTCGACCCACTGCTTCCGAAAGATCAGACTGAGGCAGAGCATGACGAGATGGACAGCCACGATGAAAAGCGTCCACCAGAAAATTGCCGGTAGCCAAGCCGTGAGGAAGCGCGATTCATAGATACTCGCAAACCCGTTGTAATATCCGTCAAGTACACGTTTATCGCTAATAGCCAACCACTGTGGGATGTGTAAGTGGAACAGGTTCGCCCAATCGTTTTCGGGTGTCGCAAACCAGTGTGCATGTCCGATAAGCGGCATGAGGACGAGGAATCTATCGACACCGGCGAGTCCCGCACCGACAGAGATGCATGTGTAGATAACAAGCAATTCCGCACGGTTGAGTACCAAGGCGTTATGCAACCTGCGTAAGAGCAGCCCGATACCCAATAGGATTAAAATAGTGATAACGGCGTTGTAGAAGAGCGAGACCTGCGTCGGACTCCCGCCGCCACGCATAATCGAGACGGACACCCACCAGCAGTTGGCAGGCACTAACACGCAGATAAGGAAAATAGTGAATGGACGGATTTTGAGGTCTTGCGTCGGAACGGTGTTCACCTTCTTTCGAGAAAAACTGCCCTATTTTACGTCAATTTCCGTCTGTTGGCAACAAAATTTTTTCTGACCACGACAGGAATTAAATTGCATACCGTAAAGAAATGTGGTATAATCAAAAACGGACAGAGGGACAGTGAACAACAAAACATCTGACGGAGATTTCGTCATGGACTAACGAGCGTCTCCGTATCACTACAAAGGTTTCAAAAATTGATGCCGCTGAGCAGACGGAAAAAAATTGTTATCATCAGTCTAATCGCACTTGTTGGGGTTATTATTTTGCTATCCGTTATCTATAACCGAACGGCACTCTGGGAACCCGAACAGCATCTTATCACGCTGCTGCCGGAATCCCCGATCTGTTATCTGACGCTCAAAGAACTGAAAGGGTTGGTCGAGACTTTCAACCGTAGTGAGTTAGGAAAACAGACTGCACAAATGCCACTTCTCACTGAAATTAGGGAACAACGTTGGTGGAAAGAACTCGTGTATCAGAAGCAGCTATGGGAATATGAGATGGGTGGCAGACTTGATCTCAAAACAGTCACGGGGTATTTTGGAGAGGAGACGATCATCGCTATCTACCAGCGCGAGGGTGGACTCACTTTCCTCCTTATCACTGCTGTTGGCGGTCCTGAAAAATTGAGTATTGAAGCGATGACAGCGACGGATGCAATCAACCCAAAATACAAACGCATCCAAAACGCGTATGGTGAATTCACGATTAATACGATTACCGGGTATCCGCTTGATTTCAGTTACACCTTCATTGGGAGAATTGGGGTTTTAAGCCTTGAACCGACGTTGTTAATAGAGACGCTTGATCTCTACAATGCCGGTCTCTCTGGTGCGAAAGCGGCACAGAAAACACAAGGATTCCTCACCGAGCATCCGATGACATCGGAGATTCAGGAAAACTACCGTCAGGATAAAAGTACCGGATACGCGGATTTGAGGCAGCTGCGCTCTGAATTGGGTGATTTCGGTTCTAACACACTCGTCCAACAAATTGCTGGAATGTTCGCGGAGACGGAATTCTGGACGTTCAGTAACCGATATGAAGACGGCGTGATCGTTTCGCGGCATTCTTTCCGAAAGCGTACCGGTGCCAACCCGATAAGTCTGTCAACTAACGATGCCACAAAACCGTCCTTCGCTTTTCCAGAACGGGCGGCTTTGGTCGTCACGTTTCCGGTTCCGAGTCAGCAGATGCAGGAACTCTTCGGCAATATCGATCTTTCCCAAGTTTTGGGAACAGACTTGACTGTCCTGTTAGTTGCTCCTGAACCAGATGAAGTAACGGTAGTGCCTTCATTGGTTCTGATTGTGCATTCTAAGGCTCCCGAGGCGTTGAAGGGCGTATTAGACATTGTGAAACAGGGAAAAATTTCTGTCGCTGGCACACCGCTTAAATTCCTCGAACCGCAAGATTACAGCGGTATTACGGTTCAACCCGTACAACTCCGTCTCAATTTTCTCTTGGCAGTTGCAGGCGGATATGCGATCGTGAACGACCATTTCGTTTTTAGCACAACACTGACGGGGTTAAAGTCTGTCATTGATGCAGCCACCGGTAAAACGCCTACGCTATCGGATACGGCGTTCTCAACGGATGCGAACGGTGCAGAACTCTTTGCACAACCGGAACTGCTCGTGCCGGAGTTGAAACGGTTCCTACCGTTGGCGACGGTACTGTTATCTCTTTTCGGTCAGGAATTGGATGCGACGTTGACCCGTCGAATCACAGAAAACCTGTTTCCGTTAGAATCCCTCGGTCCGATTTCTGCAGAGATGAATTTCAGTGAGGGGCGCGTAGATGCGGAGGTTCGGATTGTTTTGGAGAAGTGAACCACACGGTCTAAGCAGATTAATATGACATCTGGAAACTTTTGTGGTATCCTAATAGATGTACTAAAGTTTGGACAATTCGTGTCGCGTTCGCGTTGCGTTTTCAAAACGTCCGGTATTTTTTTCTCAGTTTTGCACGCTCAATAAACTCGCAGAAAAAACGACCCTCTTATGTAGGTTGGGTTGAACGGATACCACAAAAACACTGAAAAGCAACAGAAAGTGAAGACCTTCCAGATATACTGTATTGAACAGAGACCGAGAGAAACCCAACGTTTTCCGTTTTCGGAGGGTGAGGGTCTAAAAATTGTCCAAACTTCAGTAATAGATGTAAAAACCAAAAATAAAGGAGTTTTACAATGGAAAAAGAGACGCTCGAAACTATTACCCAACGTTTAGATCGGTTAGAGAAGACCGTCGCAGAGTTGAATCAGAAACTCTCCTCAGTTGTTGAGAAACCGGTGTCGGATGTTCCTATGGGTCCCGAGGCAAGGGCAAAGATGAGGGGTGCTGAGGCACTAAGGAATAATAAGAAAGATGCCCATATTGCTGAGGAAGTCATGGACAGATTATTTGAAAAAATGGGAATTCCACCAGACTTTGAACTCAAACCTCTTAAGGAAGTTCGTAAGAGTATGGTCGAAAGTGGTATTCGTCCAGAAGATAACGAATTTAGCCGCGCAATTATCGCTGAACGGGAGAAATAATCTT
>JAJEEK010000006.1 GCA_022821065.1 Candidatus Poribacteria bacterium | reverse complement strand
CTACAACAGGTATTTGATAAGGTGCGTAAGTCTTATACGAAAAACTTGGAACACCTTTATGTCGTTCGCCTCAGCGTCGCTCACATAGACCCGCCCAGTTTTCGAGACTGCGATGCCTGCCGGTTCTAAGAGTGTGGGTGTACTGAATTCGGTAATACTCTTGCCGTTGGGTGCGAAAATTTGGATGCGCCGGTTGCCGCTATCGGTTACATAGAGGTAATTCCAACCGTCTAAAGCGATACACTTCGGTTCCCGCAATTGACCGAGTTTGTCTCCTTCCCCTCCCCAAGTGCTGATCGGATTACCGCTGAAGTCGTATTTTTTGATGAGATGGTTGCCCGCATCGATTATATAGATGTTCCCTTGGGTATCAACGGCGAGGTCCGTAGGGTTCCAGAGTTGCTCGGTTCCACTCCCGAAACTTCCGTGTGCGACAACGGGGACACCCGCAACATTAAATTCAATCCAGCGATGGTTTCGGGTATCTACGACATAAACTTCGCCGTTCCGCCCGATACCGATGCCTTCGGGTTGATCCAACGGGGTGTCGTCCACAGTTTCGGTAAGCACATAGAAAATCTGATCGATAAAATTGCAGTATTGTACCCGGTTGTTCCCTGTGTCGGCGACATAGAGGTGTCGGTAACTCCGTTGGAAACTTAACGCTATATCTGTGGGGTGATCGAACTCGCCTCTCTGCCATCCACGCCCCCCGAATTCAGCGATGAAACCGCCCGTATCATCAATAACTTGTACCCGATTGTTCCCGGCATCGGCAACGTAGATTCTATTTTCTTCATCTATTGCGAGTCCCAAGGGTCTCTGAAATTCTGCTACACCTTGCCCGGCACGCCCAAGCGTTTTAATGTAGGTGATACCGACGATAAGAGACGGTTCCCGTTCGCGGTTGGACCACAGAATTCCAATGGTTTTCTTCTCAGGAACGGGCGGGATGGAAACCTCGGGTTTCGGTTGCGTGATTGGGCTTTCCGGAAGCGTGCAGCTCAAGCAAAAAACAAAGAGAAAAAAACAAAGACGGTTTCTTAACTGGCTTTCGGCTTTCGGCTTTCGGCTTTCGGTTTCTTGGTTTCCGACTGCTTCTTTGCCGACTGCCGACTGCCTCTTTGCTGACTGCTGATGGCTACTTTGCGCGGGCTGCCACCGTGATGTATGCGGTGGCAGCAGTTTAGCCGCGTTGGACCCTGAATTTGAAGACGAACGTCGTTTGTTGGTCATTAAATTCACTTGTGACTCTCGGCACAATGATCCGCAAACTGTTGTAGTTGATGCTTCGTTTACGGAAGTAGAGGAAGAAGCGCGCGTGTTGCCTCGGCATCACCGTCGTTCTTTCAATGTCTTCCCTCGGTAGTACCGCCGGGTCTCCCTGTATCCTAATGGACTTATCCCATCGGAACACTTCCGCCGCGAACTCAGGGGGCAGCGTCGGTTTGAAATTCTTTTTCAGATAGAAGGATTCTTGCGATTTGTCGATCGTTTTCGTGACGTTCCCCGTCCCGTCAAGCATCTGACAATCCTTCTTTTTGAAAGATACCCAGTGATCCGTTCCGTTGTAAATAAAAACAGCAAACGCATCGACCGCCTTCACATCGTTTAGGGGGACTGCCATCGCCTTAATGCCGTTTCTCAGGTAACCAACGGCACCCGTCTGCGGCATAATGTAGGCATCAGGGTCGAACACCGGGACGATCAACTCTGGTCGGAAAGTGTCCTTTAGGAAATCCGGGACCTTTGAACAACTGAGCGGAATTAGACACAAACAGAGGACAGCTAAAACCTGTAAAACAGACACCCGAGGCAGGTCAATAATTCTCTGATCCTTTTGGTTTCCTTTATTAAGGTTTTCTGAAGTGTTTATTGTGTTCGGCAAATTAATTTTCTTCTCCATCGGTATATGTTCTCCAGAACAGTGGTTATCAGTTATCAACACAAGAGACCAACGGTTTCCTATGCTACAGTCTCCATCGCAAGCATCGCAGCACCGACGATCCCTGCGTCGTTTCCGAGGTGTGCCTTTACAATTTCCATCTGTGCGGGGATATCCATCGCACGTTTAGCAAGTTCTTTTCGGATCGGTTCAAAAAGCAATTTTTCACCGGCTTCCGCGATACCGCCGCCGATGATCGCAATTTGCGGGTTGAGAATATGCGCGATTGATGTCAAGGCGATACCGATATATTGTCCCGTCTCAGCGAAAATCTCGATTGCGAGTTCGTCGCCTGCTTCTGCTGCCTCGGCTATCATTCGTGGTGTTAATGCCACGCCGTCCTCAATCGCATCCCCTAAACTCGAACGCCGTCCATCTGCTATCTTTCGTTGGATACGTTCGACAATATTCTTAGCACCGGCGTACGCCTCAAGACACCCCAGATTGCCGCACCCACAGACACGTCCATTCGGTTCGACGACAGTGTGTCCTAATTCGCCAGCAGTGTTCCGACTTCCGTGATAGACTTTGCCATCAATCACAACACCACCACCAACGCCTGTGCCAAGTGTGAGCGCGACGAGGCTTTTGTATCCGACCCCCGCACCGTGATGAAGTTCACCCAAAGTCATCGCGTTCACATCGTTATCCATACCGCGTAATATCGGCTTGTATCTCTTATGCGTGTCGGTCTGTACAGCGGATTTCGTGGGCTGTAGTTTTGTGAGTTCTGCGTTAACATAAGCGACGAGCGGGATGTCACTCCATCCCGGAAAGTTCGGCGAAAAGTGTACGACCCCGGTTTCAGCGATAATCAGTCCGGGTGCACCGAGTCCAACACCGATTTCGTGTACATCTTGACCAAGAACTCGATTTCCGATATTTAAAAATAGGCGCGAGTTCTTGGTCAAATTGGTTTGTACGGACGAGGTGCCCTCGCCGCCTGAAGTTATGTCAATACTGGTATTTCCTGCGTTCACAAGCACTTGACGGACGGCTTCTGCGATCCGTGCCGCGACGATCTTTGGACCGCCTACTTCTACATCTGTCGGCAGCACGACACGACAAAAAATATCGCCTGCTGATGAAACCAATCCAGCCTTGATATCCGTTCCACCGAGGTCAACGCCGATACTATATGTTGTCTTAGTTGTACGATGTGTCAAAGTGATTCCCGTCTCTAAAAAACTTGTGCACCATTGCTGACATGACAGAGGTAAATTTCGGGTTCAACACCGGTTTTTTCGTGGTATTCCGTTGTCACGCGCGTTTGGAACGTCTCCAAAGCGTCGTTGCGAACAATACTGACTGTGCAACCGCCAAACCCGGCACCTGTCATACGGCTCCCAACGACCCCTGTGATGTCGCGGGCGATGTCGGTAAGTAAGTCTAACTCCATGCAGCTGACTTGGTAATCGTCGCGCAGTCCGTGGTGTGATGCGTTCATGAGACTACCAAATGCTATCAGCGATTCATCTATTTGTTGACCGCGCGCCTTGAGGACAGAAACTGCCTCCAATACGCGCGTATTCTCTTCTATCACATACCGACATCTCTTTTGTGTTAATGCCGGTAGTTCTTCTTCATGTTTTTTGAAATCCGCCAACGTAATGTCCCGAAGCGAAGTGATACCCGGCAGCTGCCGTCTAAGGATCTCCACGCCTCTTTCGCATTCCGCTCGCCGTTTGTTATATTCTGAGGCGGCGAGTTCCCGTTTAACTTTCGTGTTGCAAATTGCGATAGCGTGGTCTGTGAGGTTGAGCGGGACCTGCTCATATTCAAGCGAACGGCAATCAAGGAACAGTCCACAGTTTTCCTGCCCTAACAGTGAGATCGTCTGATCCATGATCCCACACTTAACGCCCGCAAATTCGTGTTCCACACGTTGGCACAACGCCGCAAGTTCCGTCTTATCATTCTCTGATATAGGCACTTCGGCTTCAGCACCAGCCGTTAAAAAGGCGAGTGTCGCAGCGACTGAGAGTACCGCTGAAGAGCTAAGTCCGGCACCGATAGGCACATCGCCTGTAATAACGGCATCTATGCCTGCTATCTGTCTCCCGGAGGCTTGTAGTAAGGATGCTGCGCCTATGAGGTAACGACTCCACACCGGTGCTTGGGGCGGAACAGCTGTGAGTACATCAAGCGAGAAATCCCAAGATTCGTTTACATCTAACGCGTGCATGACGACGCGCCGGTCTGGGCGCTTACGCACAGCGATGTTAAGATACTTATCAATCGCGACAGGAAACACGTAACCGTCGTTGTAATCCGTATGTTCCCCGATAAGATTCACCCTGCCTGGTGCTGAGGCAATGAATGTTGGCGGGGTGCCGTAGGTCTCTTCAAACTTCTGTATGATAGCAGAGAATCGATCAGCGTTTTTGTTGTAGGTGCTTTTTATTTTCAATTCGTTGCTCAATAAGTAGTTATAAGTTATAAGTTAAGAGTCCTCTTTCCAACAACCAACAACCAACAACAATTTTAGTTTCTTATGTGTTATGCGACAACGCCACAAACTAAAAGTTTGTGCTACAATTAGAAATAGTGGAAGCGGCGCGCCTAAACGGACGGATGCCGGAAATTTGTTGATTACGTCGAGAAAAACTTTAAAAACCGTCCTAACATCTCAGGTAACGCTTCGCGCGGGATATAGCAGTCAACGCTGATGTCAGGTTCTGTTTCTATCTCTTTTGTGGGTGTTTGCGTGAGAAGTTGTTCTTCCGGGGCGTGTGGTGCGGGTTGTAGATTCGGTGTTGCCGGTTTTCGGTGAGTTTCTGCCCCTTCTACGATTACCAACTCACCGAGCGGAAGATGCGTAGCGAGCGGGTGTATTTCACCCTCGGTCAGAACAGTGATATGTGGTAGAGAAGCTTCCACCAATTGTTCCATTTGCATCGTCAAGTAGGTCGTTTCCGCCAGTGTTTCTTTATACCCCTCCGGTTGACAGGCAGCAATCGTAATCAGCGGGATCCGTTTTTCTAAGGCATCCTCAATGGATGATAAAAGAAGAGCGGTGTCAATCTCGACAGGAATTACATCCATATCGGCGATGAAAAGGCACGTCGGGTATCCTGAAATTGTTCCTTCAGCAGCAAAACCGGCAGCGTCGGTCAACCTGATGTTCGTTGCGGATGCTTCGTCTAATAGGTATTCGATCCGTTTTTCAGCAAGTAAAGGAAACAGTGCGTCACAATACGAGCAGATATAGAGATTCCGTTCGAGTTCGCCTCTGAAAACAACTTCTTGGCACCCGGTGCATTTGTACCATAAATTAATGCTTTGTGCTGCATCAATAGGGGAACGTGTTTCCATTTTTTTAATTTTCCTGAGAGCGAAAATATCGTGCTTTTGTCAAATAACATTATTGTCGATATTTTCGGTCTCGGTTAATCAAAGTTCTCGTTGGTAATGCGTCTTTGGGTTTCCTCCGTCTCCACTTCGTTTCGACGGCTCGCTACTGCTAATCAGAAACCATCGCGGAACGTAGTGGAGCGATGCACAAAAACTTAATAGTTAAAAATATGTCTTGTGGCGGTTAAAACTACAGGAAGTGTCCGATAGCTTCTGCTTCGGTATCGTAACAGTCGAAAATCGTCATGAGTTTTGCCATAACGATGAGACTTCTGACATTACCACCGAGTTTAAGAAGTACCACGCGTCCATCATTCCGCCGAATAGTGGTATAAGTGGCAATAAGCACACCTAAACCGGAACTATCCATCATCTGAACGCGTTCTAAGTTTAAAATTAAATTGAGCTTTTCGTCATTTTCCGGTTCGCTATCTGCCATTCTAATTTCTTGATCAATCACCTTTTTAAGAGCTAACGCATCCGGCCCAATAACTTTCCCTTCAATATCTAAGATTTTAATACTACCTTTGTGTCGAACATTAACCTGCATAGTATTTCCTTTATGGTTTCCAGTACGGTTTTTCTGCGAAACAGTTTCCAGTTGCCAGTTAACAGTTTCCAATAAGAGAAAGGCTTCATGAATCATATCCCCTCTTTAACTGGTTACTGGTCACTGGTTACTTTGGCCAAACGACTCGACTCCGTTATAAATGTTAAGGCACGAGTTGTTTGGTCAAAACTTCTTTATATTTGACCATTTTGATAATCGTGCCGTTGGCTTCGTAAGTAACAGAATCCATGCAGGCTTCCATCAAAAATAAGCCTCTACCACTGCTTTTGAGCAAGTTCTCTGGGTCAAGTGGGTCAGCGACTTCTTTGCGTGTGAACCCCTCCCCTTCGTCCTCAATGATGATCGTTAACTTCTCCTCATCAAGACAGAACAAGATAAGTGCTCTTTTGTGTGGGTCCTCTTTATTTCCGTGCTTGATTGCGTTTGTACCTGCTTCAATAGCAGCAAGGTTAATTTGTTCTTGGACCTCCTCAGCGAAATCCGTATCTCTCAGAATCTCGGCGACGACAACATCGAGCAGATAAACATGCTGCATTGAGCTTGGCAGAGAAAGCTCGATAGCCTGTTCAGTTTCGGACGGTTTGTGCTTAAATGCCTCGCTATCCGCCACGGTGTTAATCGTCAGTTCATCGTCCGTGAGCGTCAACTTGAAAGTCGTGTGTGCGCTCGGACCTGCTCTATTGCCGTTTTTAACCGCGTTTGTACCCGCTTCAATGGCAGCATGATTAACCCGCTCTTGGGTGTCTTCAGCAAAATTTGTCTCTTTCAAGATTTCAGCGACGACAGCCTTGAGTAGGTAGGTATGTTGCATTGAACTTGGGAGAGAAAGCGTAATAACCTGTTTAGTCCTCTCGCCCACGTTTGAAGCTCCTTCTCTGCACACGTTGGTGTTTTCCAAGTGTGCCTGCAAGTTATGAGAAGTTATCAGTAAGAATGGCTGTCGGCTAAGAGGCTTCTTTACCGATTGCCGAAAGGTTTTTCGTAGAAAAACCGTGCTGAAAGCCGATGGCTATTTCCTCTGACAACTTTCGTTGTTATTAATTAAATTTCGCGTTTTATAACAATTAAAGCCCTATCGTCGTTTGTCTGTGTACTTCCACTGAATTGTGCTAAATCGTTAAGGATCGCTTCGCACAACGCCGCCGCTGACAATTCGGTATTTTCGGAAAGGCAGGCGGCAAGCCGATCCCCACCGTAAAACAGCACATTCGGATCCTGTTCCCAGTGCGTAGAGATATCAGCAGTTGCATCTTCCGCAGCTTCTGTTTCCGTGATGCCGTCCGTATAGAAAACGATGATGTCCCCCGGGGCCAAGTGGCAGGTTCCATAAGTGAACGTCGCTTCTTCAAACGCGCCGATCAACATGCCGCCCGTCTTTAAAACATCTATACCGTTGCGACTGTTATAGTGAAACGGATAACAGTGTCCGCCATTTGCGTACGTGAAAGTATTCTCCTCTGTATCTAATATACCATAAATCATAGTTGCGAATAGATCCGCCTCAGTATCACGCGCCACCAAGTCATTAATCCGCTTAAGAATTGCAGCCGGGGTCTCTTCATCGTGGCAGAGCAATCGGAGTGCTGTCCGAATCATTACCATCAGCAGTGCTGCAGGAATACCATTCCCCTTAACATCACCGAGGACAATCCCGATCTGTGTTTCATGCAACGGGATGAAATCGTAGAAATCACCGGAGACGGAAGTAGAGCTTTGTAGCAGATTCTCGATGTCGAATCCGTCCAATCTCGGTGCTTGATCGGGTAACAATTTTTTCTGAATCGCTGCGGCGGCTTCGAGATGTCCTGCGAGTTGTTGCAATCCCTCTTCGCTGAACCCTTCACCCATAGCCCGTTTCAGCGGATTGATATATTTGATTGGTCTCGTCCTACCGAGGACGGCTTCAACGCGCGCTGTTACCTCGCGTAAATCAAAAGGTTTAGTGATGTAATCGTCGGCACCGGTCTCCAGTCCAAGGATTTTATCATCCGTCTGCCCGCGTGCCGTAACCAGAATGACAGGAATGTTTTTTGTCTCATCTATACTCTTGAGTTCTTCAATGACCTGCAAGCCGTTTTTATGCGGCATCATAACATCAAGCAGAATGAGGTCCGGTGGTTCTGTACAGGCACTTTGCACCGCGCCGTCCCCATCGCTTGCGGTTCGGACGGTATAGCCTTCAGGCTCCAAATTTAGCTTCAGCAGCTCAAGTATATCCAGATCGTCATCAACGACTAAGATTGTTTCAGGCATTTTGACCCTTTTCCAATGGAATAAAAAACTGGAAATTGCTTCCCTGTCCGTTATCTCCGGTATCAATCCATAATTTACCACCGTGTGCTTCAACGATTCCAGAGGCGATTGAGAGTCCTAAACCACTACCGCCCTGTTGCCGGGTCTGCACACTTCCGAGTTGTCTGAATTTATCAAAAACCTTTTCTCTCTCCTCAACGGGGATACCTGGTCCTGTATCAATAACCTCAACATGAAATCCGTCGCTTTCATCGCCATTTTGCGAAGATTTTGATATCCTGACGGTCACCTTCCCGTTATCTGGCGTGTATTTAATAGCGTTGCCGATAAGGTTAATAAAAACTTGCCCTATCCGGTCTGCATCACCGACCATGACTGGTAAAACCGATGGTGTCTCTAAAAGCAGGGAGATGGCTTTCTCATCTGCTTGTGGACGGAGTTCTTCAATCCGCCGTTCTGCGATTGCGTCTATTTGCACCTGTTCCTGCTTCATTTCGATGCGTCCTGCTTCAATTCGTGAAATATCAAGCAGGTCGTTGATAAGTTCGGCGAGTCGCTCTGATTGCCGGAGTGCGCGACTGAGGCTTTCGTGTTGTTTCTCATTAATTACCCCTGTTTTCCCATCAAGTATCAACGAAATAAAGCCTTTGATCGATGTTAGCGGTGTCCGTAATTCGTGCGAAACGAGAGAGACGAACTCCGACTTCATCTGCTCTATTTCGTGTTCATTCGTGATGTCATCGAAAACATAAACCGTGCCAGCGACGTTGCCGCTCTCATCAGGAAAATGACTCGCTATAATACGGAGGATACGATGTTTACTGCTATCTGGTAGTTCACCACTCACACTGATTTCCGCAATCATTGTGTGATGCTCCGCCGTCTCACGTTGTGAAGCGGAGAGGATTCTTAAATCCGCCGTTTTAGTCCCCGTGATTTCTTCCGTTTCCGGTGCTCCTGATGCATTCGTCCACCGGATTTCGCCAGCCTCTGTGTCGAGCGCAATATAGTTAAAACCGGAGGTATCTCCGAGGTTCAAGAGCCGTTCAGCCACAGGGTTAACGTACAGTACGTATCCTGTCGGTTCAACGACGATCAACCCCTCCCCAAGATTATCGACGATAGTGGTGAGTTTGCGCTCCTCTTGCGTGAGTTGGTCAACGGCGGTCTTCAGATTCCGGCGCATTTCATTGAACTCTTCAGCGAGCGTTCCGACTTCGTCATCACTATCAACAACAATTTCACTATCAAATTCGCCTTGTCCGATGCTCCGTGCTGCTTCTGCGACTCTCAATATCGGTGTCGCAATCCGTTGTGCCGCCCACCATGCAACAAATATAACGATACAAGTTGAAGCGATGGTAACATAAAAAATATAATTATTTAGTTTTCTAACACCGGCGTACGCCGAGGATGTCGGGCGCGAAACAAAGACGATCCAGTTGCTGAAGTTCTGTTGAACCTTCCACGGTTGTCTCGGCGAGAGTTGGGTCCGTGCCCATCCGTATACACGCGATTCACTGAAAGCATCGTTTTCACCAACGGATTCGTAGTTGTAATATTTCCCGCGTCTCCCCATTTTTGCCTCAATAATTGCTTCTGCCGAGGCATTGTTCATCTCTATATCTTCACCGATCTGGTACCCGCTTTCCTCTGAAGCGGCGATAATCTTACCGGATGCATCCGTCAGAATCGTACGCGTCTGCTCCAACTCCAAATTGGATTCAACGATACGTGTAAGTTCAGGCAGCAACAAAACGATTCTCAGGACACCTACCGTATTCTTTTCACCTTCTGTTGCCCTGTACCTATTTCCCATACGTCCGGTACGTATCGGCAAGGCAATGGGTAGCAGATGCACTTTTCGTACGGTATCATAGCGAATGTCTTCCGCATACGGGTACCCTACCCCGTTGTTATAGGCATTCTTCCACCAGAGCCTATCACGTACCTGCTTTGGTGTCCCAGCTTTTGTATAGTAGTCCAACCTCTGGTTGTTCGAGCGAAGGACGTATCCCTCGGCGTTAGTAATCGTTACTTCAGTCCTATTCCGTCTTCTGTTGCCAGCATAAGTTTCGAGGAGCCGGATACTATCGACCAGATTTGCCCAGACTTTGAAATAGACAACGACATCGCCATCAGCCGTGTTAGAATTGATGACAGCTTCCCTGATATTCGGGAGTTCTCCAAGAATCCTTGTAATTTTTTCCGAGATCGCGTTATCCACGCGGGTCAACTTCTCTTGCGCCAAAAGCACGTGGTTTTCACCGACGGTTCCTTTTAACGCGTTTTCACCGAGCACCTTGATCGCTATTGAAACAGCGAACAACGGCATGAGTGCAACTAACAGGAACAGCACGACCTGTTGACCACGTAGCCCGACCTTGAATCGAAAACGTTTTCTTAACTTTCCTTGCGGTTCGTTCAGGGTTGCCTTTGCCATCAGATCTCTCTCCGTTTGTCCGGCACTCCGTTGTCGCGCCTATTTTTCAAGCTCAGATGAAAGCGTCGCGTGCAGCCTCCTCCGTGTCATAGATTTCAATAACAGTAGCGAGCTGCGTCACCTCTAATACCTCTTGGACTGCCTTCTGCGGTTTCAGCAAAACCAGTTTTCCACCGGAGCGCTGATACCCCTTCAAAGTCGTCACAATTGCTCCCAACGCACTACTGTCAATTAGTGGAACTTCCGTTAGGTCAACCACTAATTTATCGTGCCCTGTTTGAAGTTGCGATTCCATAGCCTTGCGAAAGACATCGGAGGCATTCCCGAGAATCTTTCCTGCTACATGGAGGATAGAGATGTTTTCTTCTCCAATCGTTGTCTCAAAATTCATATTTTTAACTTTCCTTGCGGTTTGTTCAGGGTTGCCTTTGCCATCAGCTCATTCTTCGTTGTCCCGCCGCGCCTTCGTTGCGGCTGCTCGTTCTTGCCAAATCTGTGATTCGTGTTTCTATAAGTTAACAGTTAGTCGTACGATTTTTCTGCGAAAAATCTTTCAGTTAACAGTTGTCAGTGGTCTACGTAGTAACACGACGGATCACAACATAACTTCGATTGAATCCTGGAGTTGTGAAAACGGTTTCAACGCTCCCGCCAAGTGCATTAAGGTCCGTCGCGCTTTCCTTAATTTCTGTGTCTATTATCTCTTTCCCAGATTTGTAAGCCACCCATTTCCCCGTCGGTTTCAGGAACGGTATGCAATACGATGCCGAATCTCGGAGCGTCGCGACGTAGCGGGTGAAGACCCAATCGTAGGCACCCGTGTGATTCGGATCCTGGGCACAAACCTCTGCCCGTTCTGTCAGCACCTCAACGTCTGCTTTCTTCAGTTTCGCGATCAGAAATCTAAGAAAACTCCCTTTCTTCTTCGACGCTTCAACGAGCGTTAGTCGGATGTCGGGTACATAGATTTTCAAAGCGATTCCGGGGAACCCAGCACCGGTTCCGATGTCAATCACAGTGTCGCCGCTTTTGAGTGCGATATGTTCCAAAACGCCTAACGAATCGAGAAAGTGCTTATGTGTAATCTCAACCTTATCTGTGATGGCAGTCAGATTGATCCGTTTGTTCCATCGAAGCAACTCATCCCGATACAACTCGAACTGTGCTGCCTGATGCGTCGTCAGCGGGAATCCGTACCGATTGAATGTCTCTTTTAAGACGGCACTATGATTTGCCACATTAACAGTTTCCAGTTACCAGTTACCAGCAAGAAAGTTCCAAAGTTCCAAAGTGTGCTAAAGTTTCAAAGTTGACAACTTTACGGACTTCTTTAACTGGTTACTGGTTACTCCTTTGGTGAAGGATGACCGTCAGGATCGAAATATCGGCTGGCGAGACCCCCGGCAGCCGCGACGCTTGACCGATAGAGGTCGGACGAATCTTCGCTAATTTTTCGCGTGCTTCCGTCTTTAACCCGCGAACGTCCGTATAATCAAAAGTATCAGGGATTCGGAAATTCTCTAATTTCTTAAACTGTTGAATCTGTCGCTGTTGCCGTTGGATATATCCGTCGTATTTAACCTGAATTTCTACCTGTTCCGTCACCACTGACGGTAGCATCTCAGTAGGCGGTGCGATCTCTGTTATATGTTCGTAACGCAGTTCAGGACGTTTCAAGAGGTCTGCAAGCGATGTCGGCTGCTTTAGTGCCCCTGTCTTCAGGATATTTTCCAAATGGCTATCGGCAAAGAAGGCGTCGGCAATCGGCAAAGAGGTTTCTTTTTTACCGAAAGCCGAAAGCCGAAAGCCGAAAGCCGTTCCTACTGTCGGTTTAAGGAGCGTCTCCTGTAGCCGTGTCAATTCCGTCTGGATGTCCGCTGCTTTCGTTTCAAACTGCTGGTATCTGTCGTCATCAACGAGTCCGATTCGTCTACCGATTTCAGTGAGTCGTAGATCGGCATTGTCTTCCCGGAGTGCCAATCTGTATTCGGCGCGCGATGTGAACATCCGGTAAGGTTCGCGGATGTCCAACGAGACCAGATCGTCGATAAGCACGCCAATATAAGCCTGTGCCCTATCAAGCACAAGCGGTTCTTCGCCTTTAACCTTCAAGGCAGCGTTGATGCCAGCCATGAGCCCTTGTGCAGCGGCTTCTTCATACCCCGTTGTACCGTTGAGTTGTCCAGCGAAGTAGAGACCGGGAACTTTTTTCGTCTCAAGTGTCGGTTGTAGTTGTGTCGCCGGTGCGAAATCGTATTCCACGGCGTACCCGAACCGCATAATCTCAGCGTTTTCTAACCCTTTGATGCTATGCACCATCTCTACCTGCACATCTTCCGGGAGACTCGCAGAGATACCGTTGAGATAGATTTCGTCGGTGTCTCGTCCCTCCGGTTCTACGAAAACCTGATGCTCTTTTTTGTCTGCAAATCGGACGACTTTGTCCTCAATGGAGGGACAGTAACGGGGACCGATGCCGACAATGCGACCGCTGTACATCGCAGAACGGTGGAGGTTCTCGCGAATGATGTCGTGGGTCCCCTCATTGGTATACGTCAAGTAGCACGGGAGTTGCGGCTGTGCGATTTCCTCGGTGACGAACGAGAACGGAAGCGGGTCGTCGTCTCCGGGTTGAATCTCCATCTCGCTGAAGTCAACCGTTTGTGCATTGACACGTGGGGGTGTCCCCGTTTTGAGTCTACCAATCTCGAATCCGAGATTCAAGAAGCTTTCCGAGAGTTTCTCAGCAGAGGATTCGCCTGCCCTACCAGCACTGTATGAGACATCACCGATGTGGATGATACCTTTCAGGAAAGTCCCCGTCGTTAGAATGACGGTCTCCCCGAAATAAGCCGTCTTCGTCTGGCTGAGCATTCCGATGCACCGTCCATCTTCAACAAGCAGTTCTTCGACCATTACCTGTTTAATATCGAGTTTCGGTTGTGCTTCGAGAACGCGCTTCATCTCATCTTGGTACGCCTTTTTATCGGCTTGCGCACGACTCGATCGGACTGCTGGTCCCTTCTTCGTATTCAAACGCCGAAATTGGATGCCGGTCTTGTCGATATTTATTGCCATCTCACCGCCGAGTGCATCAATCTCTTTAACGAGGTGTCCCTTCGCGAGTCCGCCGATAGCAGGGTTACAGGACATCTTCGCAATTGTGTCGAGGTTGATCGTAACGATAAGCGTTTCACACCCCATTCGCGCAGCAGCGAGCGCGGCTTCACAACCGGCATGACCAGCACCAACGACAATGACATCGTAATGTTTGTTATATGTGTTCATAGCGAGTACGCAGTTAACAGTTTTCAGTGAGTCAGTTACCAGTTACCAGTTAAAGAGTGGAAGAATTTATCAAGTCTTTTTCTTAACTGGTTACTGGCCACTGGGTACTGGTAACTTCTTAAAGTCCATCATAAACGATGCTAATCACGAGAGTTGCGACAACTTCTAAACTTTTCGGACTACACTTATCGACCGTGTCTTCAATTGTGTGCCAATACGGGTAATCGAAGTCGATGATATCCACCATCGGGATCCCGACCTTGATGAGTGGTACGTGATCGTCCATAATTGCGGGACCCAAACGTTGTTGGAACGGTGCTAAACCGAGCACCGCTGCGCGATTCCATATCGCAGCGGTAAATTCTCGGTTCGCGTTCCAAGAGTTCGCCTCTATCGGTAGCGTTAACTCCTTGTCGCCTACCATGTCTAACAGTATCCCGTAGTCGGGTTTCCATTTGCCAAGGTTTCGTGCGAAGTACCGGGAACCGATAAACATATCGTCACCAGTTCTGCCGTAATCTTCGCCATCAAAAAGGACGATAACAATCCGCCGCGGGGGTGGATGCGCCTTAAAGACCCTCGCAAGTTCGAGCAGCACGGCGACACCGGAAGCACCGTCGTTGGCACCGAGGATCGGTGTATCCCGATTTTCAGGGTTCGGGTCGTGGTCAGCGATAGGACGCGTATCCCAATGCGCAGCGAGTAGCAGTGTCTCTCCAGTCCGCGGCTTCCCACTAACGGATGGCCCCCCGGGTACGAACTCCGCCAAAATATTGTTCAGATGTAGCGTTTTACCGTCTACCGTGTATTCGAGCGGTTGCAGTGCCACGCTGTTCGTATACTTCTGGAGTTCCATAAAGAGATAATTCTGTGTTTCTCGATGCGCTGCCGAACCGGGCGGTCTCGGTCCGAATTCACACTGCTTTTCTAACATAGCAAAGGCGCGTTGGGCACTGAACGTTAGGTTCGCCTCGCGAGCGGTACCCACCTTGACCTGCGTCGCATCTGTCGGTTCTATATTCCGGTTATCGGAATCCGGTTCTGCACACGCGATGCTCAACACACCGCAACAGAGATAGATTAAAAGGAGTACGAGCCTTCGCGCATTCATTAAGCCTTTCGCCTGCCTTCCAACGCTTTTGCAAGGGTTACTTCATCAATGTATTCCAAATCTCCGCCGACAGGGATCCCGTAAGCGATACGCGTGACGGCAATATCAAACGTCTCCAAGTGCTGCGTGAGATAAAGCGCCGTCGCTTGTCCTTCTGTTGTCCAATTCGTTGCGAGAATCACCTCTTGCACTGGCGCGTCATTTTCAGCGGAATCCTTGATACGTTGAAAGAGTTTATTAATTCCGAGTTCCTCAGGTCCTGTACCGTCCAATGGAGACAGAACACCGCCGAGTACATGATAGAGTCCGGTGTAGCCGTTAGTCCTCTCAATTGCCCATAGATCGTCTGATTCTTCAACGACGCAGATTAACTGCTGGTTCCGGCGCGGACTGGTACAGATATAGCACGGATTCGCATCCGTAATCATACTACACACATCGCAATAAGAGAGTTGCTGTTTGACCTGTGCGATGGCTTCCGCAATCTGAGCGGTTTCGGTGTCAGGCAGTTTCAACATAAAGAAAGCTAAACGCTGTGCTGTTTTTTGACCAATCGTCGGTAGTTTTTGGAGCTCAGTAATGAGCCGCGCCAGCGGTTTCGGATATTCTTGCATTATGTAGGAGTCGCCAGTTTTTCAAGTTACCAGTTACCAGTTACCAGAAAAGAGGAATGGCTTTCGGCTTTCGGCTTTCGGAAGAATGGCTTTCGGCTTTCGGCTAAGAGGCTATCGGTAAGAAACATTGTGCTAACCTAACACCTCTTTACCGACCGCTGACAGTGAGCGCAGCGAACGCCCCTCTTTGCTGATTGCCACTTCCCCTCTTGCCGACTGCCTCTTTGCTGACTGCCTCTTTAACTGGGTACTGGGTACTGGTAACCGCTTCACTGTTAACTATTCCCCCTGACGGCTATTCTTACGGGAGTCCTGGAATTTTTAGACCGCCGGTCAACTTACTCATTTCTGCAGACATCAATTCTTGGGATTGTTGCAGTGCTTCGTTAACTGCTGCCACAATCAAATCTTCAAGCATCTCGGTATCTTCAGGGTCAACGACTTCCGGTGTAATCCGGAGCGAGATAACCTCTTGTTGCCCGTTGACAACAGCGGTCACCATGCCACCGCCGACTGTTGCTTCAACGGTTCGATTCGCGAGTTCTTCACGGATTTCGAGCATCCGTTTCTGCATCTGTTGTGCCTGTTTCATCAGGTCATTCATTTTCATATTTTAAACTTTCCTTACGGAGAAGTAACCAGTACCCAGTACGCTACGCTTCCAGTAACCAGTTAAGAGGTGTTCGGATAACACAGTGTTTTCTTTAACTGGTAACTGGCCACTGGTTACTGTCTCAGTTGTTATTGCGTTTCGAGAACCTCAGCCCCAAAAAGATCAAGTGCCGTTTTGAGCTGCGGATCGTCCTGTGCTTCAATTTTACGCATGAGTGGTGTCTTTCGTTCCTCTTTCTCTGTTCTGTCTTCAGAAGATGTTGATTCCGCAGCAGCCTCCAACGCAGCTAACTCAATATTGACAGGAACACCGACTGCCTGTCCGATTGCATCGGCAATCATTTTCTTGTCTGCATCCTGAACTGTAGGCAGAAAAGAAGGTGAGCACGCGATTGTCACCGTGTTTGTACCATTCACAGTCGGCACAGATTTATCTAACAAGGCGTTTCGGATTCTCCCCATTGGGAGTTTTGACTTAACATCCTCCCAGAATAGCGGTAGATCCTCAAGATCGTGGGTGGCTGTCTGGGGGAGTGAAGTGGGTGCAGTGGATGCCTTGGAGGGAGCGGGGGTTGTCGGAAGAATGGCTTTCGGCTTTTGGCTTTCGGCTTTCGGAAACCTCTTGGTTTCCGATGGCTTCTCTGCCGATGCGTTCTGTTCGTCGGGTGGCTGAAAATCTGAGAGTGGCATCTGTTGTCGCTGCGGTGCCGAAATCCCAGCGGTATCAAACTTCTGCTCAAGTTCGGAGAGTTTATCGACGATCTCTTGGAGCGGGACCCCCTCTTCAAGCGAGTTCATCTGAATAAACGCAGCCTCTAATTGGAGTTGCGGGTAACCGTAAGTTTTGATGTCGCGGCCGGTCTGCATCAAAATCTTGATAATCCGTGACAGCCGGTTCACCGACATCTGTTCCGCCTTCTCCTTGAGTTCTGGCAAATCTGATTTCGGGCTCTGAATCAGTTCGCTTAAGCCGTCATCGATTGCCAAAAGTCGTAGATCCCGAAAATAGACCACCAATTGGTCAAGACACTGCGAGAGGTCGGTTCCCTGTTTCGCAAGGTTATTGAGCGTTTTTAGGCTCTTCGCGAGGTCCCGCCTCATAATCGCCGTTGTCAGTTCTCGGAGAAGCGAACTTGAGCCGAGTCCGATGATCTGTTCAACGGCATCAACCGTCAATTCTTTACCAGCAGACGAGACGAGACGTTCCAACAAGTTTTCAGCGTCCCGTAAACAGCCTTCAGACTGACGCGTGATAAGCGTCAGAACATCCAGATCGGCTGCCACCTCTTCCGTTTCGGCGATTAATTGTAACCGTTCGATAATTTTCTCATTTTCGAGGTGTCGGAAATCGAAATCTTGGCAGCGGGAACTGATCGTCTTCGGGATTTTGGCGTGTTCCGTCGTTGCCATGATGAAGATGACGTGTGGCGGCGGTTCTTCGAGCGTTTTAAGCAGCGCGTTGAACGCCTCCGTTGAAAGCATGTGCGCTTCATCAATAATATAGATTTTGTAGGAACAGGTCGCGGGGGAGAGTTTTACATTTTCGCGAAGGTCTCTGATCGTATCAATACCGCGATTCGAGGCGGCATCCATCTCAAATACGTCAAGTGCTCTGCCTTGCGAAATTTCTTCACAGAAGACGCATTGGTTACAAGGTTCCGCAGTCTTGGAGGTATCGAATTCGGTCTCTTGGATACGGTTGGGGCAGTTGACGGCTTTGGCGAGGATACGAGCGATGGTCGTTTTACCAGTGCCACGGGGCCCCCAGAAAAGATAAGCATGCCCGACGCGTTCAGACAGAATCTGATTTTTTAACGTTGTGGTAACGTGCTCCTGTCCTACAACGTCACTGAAGTTTTGCGGACGCCATCTTTGGGCGAGAACCTCGTAAGACATTGCAAATCCTCTCTTGTAGGTTTAGCTGGGGGAACCGGAAGTGGACAGCCGTGTTAATATACCTAAAAAATGACTATGCACCCAGAGTTGACAAATTCCTCCAAGCGTTGCCCGCGTCGTTAACTCAGGTCAGGCACCCTTGCGTCACACGCGCAACTCATCTACCGCTGCTTCCTTCCGGACCTGACGGGGTTCAACAAGCGCTCGTTGCTCAAGACCCAACCATCAACGCTACGTGCGCGGGACAGACCTCACAGAAACAGGCCGCATGCCGGGGGTTCAGTCCTGCTTTAGCGGATTGCAGATACAGGGCACCGCTACCTCCCCACCTAGCATAGTCAAGGCTCACTTATCTCCCAAAAAAACTGGCGGAGAGAGTGGGATTCGAACCCACGGTACTGCAAAACAGCACACATGATTTCCAGTCATGCCAGTTCAACCAACTCCTGCATCTCTCCGTTTTATGGTTATCAGTTGTCAGTACGCTACGCTTTCAGTTTTCAGTCACACACTTGTGGCTGAAACACTTGCTGATACTTCCACAAGATACCTCTTTAACTGCGTACTGGTTACTGTTAACTGAAAACTATTAAGTATGGAGCAGACGGGATTTGAACCCGTGACCTCATCCGTGCGAGGGATGCACTCTCCCAACTGAGCTACTGCCCCAAAAAATATCAATTGAGACTTCCGCGTGAAACCCCGTTCTGAACGGAGAGAGTGGGATTCGAACCCACGGTGACTTGCGCCACAACAGTTTTCGAGACTGTCCAGTTCAACCACTCCTGCATCTCTCCTCATTTATCACGTTTACGGCGGCGTTGTTGAAAAAAAGATTTCAGGAGCGCGCTGCTCTCATCTGCCAACACACCACTGACCAATTCGACACGATGATTCAACCGTTCATCTTGAAGGATGTTGTAAAGTGTGCCAGCTGCACCCGCTTTAGGGTCGCTCGCTGCGTAAACAACATTCGGAATACGCGCTAACACAATCGCACCGGCGCACATCGCACACGGCTCCAACGTCACATAAAGTGTGGTATCCGTGAATCGCCAGTTCCCAATTTCTTCGGACGCCGCTTGTATCGCAAGCATCTCTGCGTGCGCAATCGGACTGCCAGACTGTTCGCGTCGGTTATACGCTTCGGCGATACAGACATCATCACGAACAAGAACCGCGCCGACCGGTACTTCGCCTTCCTCGGAAGCTTTCCGTGCTAACGCAAGTGCCTGTGCCATCCAGAAACGGTCGCGATCCATATCCTGTCGAGTCATTGCCTGTTAAAAGCGCCTGAGAGGATTCGAACCCCCGGCCTTCTGATCCGTAGTCAGATGCTCTAATCCACTGAGCTACAGGCGCGTATGATAATAGTTATCAGTTTCCAGTTGTCAGTTAAGAGCGGTTGCGGCATAAAAGCAAAATGGGCAGCCCCAACGAGTTGCTGAAAACTCTCGCTGCGAGGCAAACCCACAACGGAGGACTATTAGAACGGAGAGGGTGGGATTCGAACCCACGATGGCTTGCGCCATAACTGCTTAGCAGGCAGTCCAGTTCAACCACTCCTGCACCTCTCCATAAGGTGGCGGTGGGAGTAGGATTCGAACCCACGGTGGCTTGCGCCACAACGGTTTTCAAGACCGCCGCCTTCGTCCACTCAGCCATCCCACCATATTGCACACTTCATGTCAATTATCCATATATATTATACTCCATCAAAAAAGCCTTGTCAAGTTAATATTGAGTTTTTAGGTGCCGATTCATCTCCGCTCAAAAAAACGATAAAATGGCGGGTACGGTTTACAAAGGCACTGGATTTTACACGCAATTCTTAGACATTTCAAACACTGCTTTAGTTCGTCTATAAGTGCAGTTGGACCCCGTCGAAAAATCCGATGGACAACCGACAGCCGATACGCTATAATGGGGGTGTCGGTTACGCTCGTGTGGCGGTGCCTGAATCGCTAACGACCCCAATACACTTCTCTAACCGAGTACTGAAAACTACAAAGATGACAACACATTCGCACGCCATTCTAAACATGGCACTCCTCTCAAAACGGGGCAAACCGTTCCTCAACGCCTACGCCTTCATCGGCGCGGTGCTGCCCGATCTACCGATATTCGTCTTCTTCATCATTGAAAGCATCATCCGTAAAACGCCAGGACACGAACTCTGGGGTTCCCTATACTTCACGGAATCGTGGCAGAACTTCTTCGACATCTTCAATTCCGTTCCATTCATCCTGATTCTGTTAGGGATCGGGTATTATCTCCTGAACTCCGAACGGGTAACCGTCTTTGCGTGGAGTCTGCTTATCCACTGCGCTTTCGATTTCCTGACGCACCACGACGATGGGCACCACCATTTTTTCCCGCTCTCCGATTACGTCTTTGAGAGTCCGGTCTCATATTGGGATCGCAATCACTATGCTGGCATCGTCGCCCCGATAGAGCGCGTCGTCTTCCTCATCGCCTCCATCTACCTCTACGGAAGACTAAAGACCCGACTCGCGCGCTGGGGTCTGATCGCCGTGAACGTCCTGTTCATCGCCTCCTATCTACTCTTCTTCTTTTTCTTATAAATGCTATCCGGATCCGTTTTGAGGGGTTCCGGGGGGCGGTTCTGTGAATGCTTCGCCGCGCGCTTCTGCTTCCCGTCTCCGGCGGTCCCATTCCAAGATTTCACGGTAAACCTCAGCCTTACCTTCTGCTTTAGCTTCCGCTTTAGCAGCCTGAATCCGCTTCTCTTGTCTGTTGAGATACCAATCTGACAATAACATCATTAGGTCTATACCTGATTCGATTAGAAGATTAATTTTTTTTGTACGCGTTTCATAACAAAGAATGTTTCGATTCCAAAATGGTTCGATTAAAAGATTGAAGAGTCGGAAGATAATCCGATCAACGATAAGGTTTCGATTCCAAAATGGTTCGATTAAAAACACTTCACGACAACCGTCAAATATATTATACACGATCTTTATTGAACATGCCAACTAAATTTCCACTTCTGACGGAGCCATTCAATTCGCCTATAGAAGGGATTTCCGAATCCCGATACCTGTACAAAAACAACGAAAAATCGAAAACCAAATGACTCTAATCGTTTCACTTTTTAACTTGATATTTTACGACCCTCACCGTATAATGTGGGCTAAACCGATTCTTTTACCGAACACACGCTAAAGAAAGGGAAATGTATGACCCAACCCGACATCATCCAAACGATACTCAAAGATAGCAATTACCATCTCGACCTATTTGATGAATCCGAAATTCAGGCATTGCGAAAAGAAATTCTCACCCAAACAATCAAAGGCAAAGAGACCCCATTTATCCGCTGCCCGATTCGTAGAAAAGCCATCCAACTAAAACCCGAAGAACTCATCCGCCAGCTTTACGCCGCACGGCTTTTGAACGGGTATCGGTACCCGAAAGAACGCGTCCGGTTTGAACACCTTGTGAATTTCGGTAGAGAACGGAAACGCGCCGATATTGTTATCTTTGACAAGGACAGACCGGATACTCCTTATATCATTGTTGAGGTAAAGAAACCGAAACTTCAAGACGGTAAAGACCAACTCCGTTCCTACTGCAACGCAACTGGCGCGCCTATCGCCGTATGGACAAACGGACAGCAAATCTCACACTACCACCGAAAAGACCCAAATTACTTTGAAGAGATTACCGATATCCCCAACGCGGATCAAACCCTCGCCGATATTCTCAACGAGCGTTTTACACTCAAAGACCTCATACTCAGAGATAAACTCGCAGCAGAGCGGAAATACTTAAAAGACATCATCTCAGAATTAGAGGACGAAGTGCTTGCCAACGCGGGTGTCGATGTTTTTGAGGAGGTTTTCAAACTCATCTTTACCAAGCTTTATGACGAATTCAAGAGTCAAGACGACAAGATGTTTATCAACCGTCTCTTACGGCAACGCATCAACACAGCGATACAGGAAACAGATCAAGATTACGAAGTCGAGCATCCAGATTATGAGATACTCAAGAAAGCCGTTGAAAGCATCAACGATGATGATTTTCGGACGATGGAGTTTAGGAACACTGGGCAAACCGATAGCGAACTGAAAATTAAAATACAGCACCTTTTTGATGATGCAAAAAACCAGTGGAAAGGCGTTTTCCCGGAATACGCAACGTTTGAACTCTCAGATAGCCATCTCTCTGTCTGTGTCTCAAGTTTGCAGGATGTTAAACTCTTTAACTCCAATTTACAGATTGTTGACGAAGCGTTTGAGTATTTGGTCAGTAAGTCTGCTAAAGGCGAAAAAGGGCAATACTTCACGCCGCGACACGTCATTGATATGTGCGTGAAGATGCTTAACCCGAAACGCGGGGAGTATATGATTGACACGGCTGCTGGGAGTTGTGGCTTCCCGGTACATACAGTCTTCAAACTTACTGGGCGGACTTTTACCAATGCTGAAATTCCGCCAGAGGAACAAGAACATGTTCTTAAAGTGTTTGGGATTGACTTTGACGAAAAGACTGTTAGGATTGCCAGAACGCTTAATCTGATAGCAGGAGACGGGGAAACCAACGTCTTACACCTCAACACACTTGATTATGAACGGTGGATGGACAGAGTCGAAAGAGATCGGATATGGAACATGATATATGGCAGAGGTTTTGATCGGCTCAAGGCACTAAGGGGTTCCGAAACCGAAGAGAACAAACTTTTTAATTTCGATATCTTGATGGCAAATCCACCGTTTGCTGGCGACATCAAGGAACGCCGCATCCTCCACCAATACAATCTCGGCTTTAAAGCGGACGGTAGAGCACAAAGCAAGGTCGGACGTGATATCCTGTTTATTGAGCGTAACCTTGATTTCCTCAAACCGGGTGGACGCATGGCAATTGTGCTACCGCAAGGCAGATTCAATAACACATCCGATAAATACATTCGTGAGTTTATCGCTGAGCGTGCACGCATTTTGGCAGTGGTCGGATTGCATACCAACACCTTCAAACCCCACACTGGCACTAAAACCAGTGTTCTGTTCTTACAGAAATGGAATGATGATTCGGCCCAAGGACCGCTTTGTCCCAAAGTTGAGGATTACCAGATCTTCTTCGCTGTCTCTGAAAAAGGCGGCAAGGATAACTCCGGTGATTATGTATATCTTCAAAACAGCAATGGACAAGATCAGTTAGATGAAAACGGACATCCAATTATTGAACACGACCTACACAATCACGATGGGAAATTGCCTGACGGCATTGCTGAAGCCTTTATTGAGTGGGCAGAGAATGAGAGGTTGAGTTTTTGGAGGAGAAATGTCTAATCCTGAAATTATCAAACTTTGGAAGGAAAAAGCACAGATTGATTATATTCCGCCTTTCATGTCTTTATGGGTTTCGTTAGATGCATGGATGAAAAATCGCTTTGAACTACGTAAAGATCGTGACGAATTAGAAGAATTAAAAAAGAACGGTTCCTCACTTTTCACTAAATTTTCGGAACTAATTGATGGAAATAATATTAATGGAATTATCTTTAGAGGATATTTTGCCGAATTACACCGAGCATTGTTAAGTGCCCATATCCCTTATCAAAGGCACCCTGATAAAACGATTAGTTTTGAATGTTGTATGGTTGAATATAAGGATGGAAATCCACGATTTGAATCTATATTGATAGAAGATGAAGAAGATAATTCATCATTTGAAACCTTGATAGAATTTGAGGAAACCGATCAGGAAACAATTGACTTAGATGATGACTTGACAGTTGAAAGTGATCCAGAGCGTTTATTTGTTGCTTACATAGAAATTGTCTATCAAATCCGGTGTGCCCTTTTTCATGGTGATATAGCACCAACTTCCCAAGAAAACAAAAGGGTAATACAACAGCTATATCTAACGCTTTCAATGGTAATGGAGAACATTTAATGCAGCATTCAATTGTCAATTACCGAGATATAAAAAGAAATTCTGATTTTCGGTACGAACCTGAGTTCTTCCTTCCTAAATACTTAGAGCAAGAACGAAAATTATTGGAACTTAACACTATACCTCTTAAAGATTGTGCTACTTTTTCAAATGGACGCGGGTTTGACTCAGATGAGTTTAGTTTAGATGGAGATATCCATATCTCCAAAATAGGAGATGTGACTCAGAAAAGGGATTATCAACAATGGGAATTGATATCAATTGACCATTTTGAATCGCTTGGGGCAGATTATTTAGTCCATAACGATATTCTAATGACTTTAACTGGCGATCCTCCAGATGTTGGTAAAGTGCAATTAATCTATAAACCGCCCAAAAACAAACTATCATGGAACCAAAGAGTTGCTCTATTAAGACTAAAAAAACAGAAAAATATAAGTTCAGCCGAATACCTATTCGCTGCTCTTTCTTCAAAATATTGCAGAGAACATATTGAAAGATGGGCTAAAGGAATTAGACAGAGAAACGTTGGATATCCGGCAGTCCTAAATATGGCTATCCCAATATTATCGGAAATCCAAAATCACATAACTTATATTATTCAAAACTCTTTTTCATTACTCAAGGCTTCAAAACAAACGTACATTGAAGCACAAACCCTCCTGCTTGCCGAACTCGGTCTTGCAGACTGGCAACCGAAGCATCGGTTAACCTTCGTCAAAAACTTTTCAGACACCGAACGCGTCGAACGCATTGACGCAGACTATTTTCAACCGAAATATGACGAAATCGTTGACGCTATTAAAAATTACGCAGGCGGTTGGGATACGTTAGAAAATCTGGTGACACTTAAAAAGTGTGTTGAGGTGGGGAGCAAAGAATACCTTGAGAACGGCATTCCTTTTGTTCGGGTGAGTAATCTCAGTCCGTTTGAAATCACACAAGAGAAACACATCTCAGCAGAATTGTACGCAGAAATCACAGAACACCAACCGAAACAAGGCGAAATCCTTCTCAGTAAGGATGCAACCCCCGGCATCGCCCACTATTTGCGCGAGGTCCCAAAAAAAATGATCCCCGCTGGCGGCATACTCCGATTGAAAAGCAAGACGGATAAAATCGGGAATGAGTACTTAACATTGGTGCTTAATTCTGTTCTGACTCAAGAACAGATCAATCGGGATGTAGGTGGTTCCGTAATCCTCCATTGGCGACCGGATCAAGTTGCCGGAACAGTTATTCCTATTCTTGACCGAGAGAGACAGTCTGAAATTGAGCAGAAAGTTATTGAATCCTCCAACCTACGCAAGCGTGCAAAAGAGCTTTTGGAACACGCCAAGCGTGCAGTCGAGATCGCAATCGAGCAGGATGAACAGGCTGCTATTGATTGGTTAGAATCTGTTTCAGAGGCGGCTGATACTTAGAATTTATAATGCGGTTGATATATACGACCTATTAATGTATAATTATGGTAAAGGAAATAGGAGGTGAATAACTGTGTCTGAAGAGAAAACGTTTTTAGAAAAAATACACATCAAAAACTTTATGAGTTTACGGGATGTTACACTCCCACTCAAACCACTAACAATTTTTGTCGGACCGAATGCAAGCGGGAAGTCAAACGCCGTTACGGCATTATATCGTCTCCATAAGATGATGGTTGATGAGAGATTATCTTCAGATGAGTTCAACCGAGATACCCTATGGGAGACCGAAGTTCCAAAAATCTCATTTCATTTACATGCAAAAGTGGAAGAAAACCGCACCTTATACCATTTAGAAGTGAAACTGGAACCCGATTTATCTTTTCGTGCAGAGCAATTGTCAGTTAATGATGTAAACGTGATATCAATCCAAGACGGTCAGGGAACCGTCCGAGATGAAAAGAGCGAGAATGGGACACCATATAACTCCGATGAACTCGCTTTGAGGTCGGCTGGAAATTACGGAAATAAACCAATTACACGTGCGTTAGCTGAGTTTATAAAGGAATGGAAATTTTATGATTTTTCGCCAGACCTTATACGCAGCAATCTGACAAGATCCATCTTACTTGCTGAAAAAGAGATTCGAGAATTTCCAAAACTTGACAGTTACGGTCTAAAGTTGCCAGAGGTGCTTTGTAATTGGGAAAAGAACTTTCCTGAGAGATTCGAGAACGTTAGTGATTCCCTTGCATCAAGCACAAATCGGCATATAGACTCATTTTCAGTTATAGAAGAAAACCAACCTTTCCCTGCAAAGCAACTTTTTCTATTAGAAGGATATAGAGAACCTATCCCGTTACACAGTGCATCTGATGGCATACTCCGTCTCATTGCATATAATATTCTACTCAACGAACCTGAACTGCCCCCACTCATCGCTATTGAAGAACCAGAACGCAATTTCCACCCCGGTGCCCTATCAGACATCGCAAATGTGCTTGAGCAAATTGCACAATATTCTCAGGTTATCATCACAACCCACAGTTCACAACTGCTTGGTGCCTTCAATCCAGAAAGTTTGGGAGATTCGCTCGGAGTTTTACTGTTACGCAACCGTCCGGGTTTCGGCACAGAGGTACTCAACCTTGAGGATTACCGCGGGAAAAAGAAGGCACTTGACGGTTGGATTGCTGATTTCGGTATCGGTAGTGCCGTTTTTGATAGTGGACTCCTGCCAGATGAAACGGAGGATATAGCCGAATGCCAAGCATAAGAATCTGGACTTTAGAGTCAGACAACGATGCAAAGGCAGTCAAGTGTTTGGCAAATAAGTTGAAGGAATATTTGAAACTTGAAGCGGTGTCTATTGACACCACTGGTAGACTTAAACCTCCTACACGACTCAAGGATGCTATTCAAATTTTGCTTGAAGATGAGGACTGTGTTATTTTAATCATTGACCGTGACGGACCGATAGCACACCATCAAAGACTGCAACAACCTGATTCTCTATTAAATCAGATAAAACAGATAGTCAACGACCCAAATTTTGCTGGTAAAGTATTTCTTGTAGAGGCGATTCAAGAACTTGAGGCGTGGTTACTCATAGATTGTCTTGGAATATTCTGTTACTTCGCAACAAAACGCGCCCAGTACAGAAACAATTGTCGCGATAAAGTATCAGCAAACCCATCTCTCAAACGTTTAGTAGACCGTTATCAGAGAGGAAATACGGAAACTATCATTGAGTCTGTAAGAGGAGGTAAGGGGGCGAAAGAATACCTAATTGAATTTTCTGAAAAGATTCTCTCAGAACTCAACCCCAATATCCCACCAAAGAATATCCGTCGTGAAAAATACCGTGAAGCGTTATCTCCGGAAGTCGCCGAACACATTGTCATCAATAGAGAAATATTACGGCGCAATAATTCTCTCAAAAAACTCGGTGATGTGATAGGACAATTCCGGTGAAGTCCAGCAAGAGGCTGAGCAAATAATCACCTATATGGCGGGACGAAAAAAGGCCTGCATATTTCCATAACAGAACAGTCATTCCCATCTACCCGAAGACAAACAGGCTTAAGTTCTATTGTAGGTGCTTGAATTCTTCCGTTTATACCATCACGCCAAACATCTTCTGGAATGTGCCAAACGCGCAGTCGAAATCGTAATCAAGCAGGACGAACAGGCTGCTATTGATTGGTTGAAAACCCTACGACCAGAGACTTCTTAAAAATCCGCGTAATCCGTGTCATCCGCGACAATCCGTGATTCAGACGCATTGTTTTCTATCAGCTATCATATTACAGAGATGTCGGTGCTACACGACTGAAGAGGGTCCGGGTTATTATGGACAGGACTTACGCAATTTTGATGATATGACCTTCCGTTAGTGAGTAAACTCTGAAAAAACAGAGACGTTCTCGGGGCACAGGCTAACAGCCTATGCTACAAAAGAGCAACCTGCGTCAGTCCTAACCTTTAGAAAATCGACGATTGGGTTGACTTTTGTTAGGTAAACCGTTAAAATTATAGCATGAAGAAGAATAACCACAACGATTTTGATGGCTTCATGGTTAACGTGTTTTTCGACGAAGATGGTGATTATCTCGCGCATCTTGTAGAACTCCCGAATGTCTCGGCTTTCGGAGCAACACCGGTCGAGGCACTCGATGAACTAAAAACAGCGTGGGAACTGATGAAGGAATGTTATCAGATGGACGGTGAACCCATTCCAAAAGCACCTTCACGGAATGAATACGAGGGACCTTTCAATGTTCCTGTTGATGCTCAGCTCTACCATTTTCTGACAGATGAAGCAGCGAAAGCCGGAATAAGTCTTTATACACTCGTGACACAGAAACTGCAGTCAGCGGAGCCTAAGGTATAATACCGAAGAGAGCACTGCGGACGACAAAAATCAAGCCGCTAACGAACCTCAGGATTAGACCTCTGCCATGCCGAAACCGGCACTGTTTTTGTCGCCGAATCCGCATTCGTAACCCGTTTCAATCAAGGCGACGCTGCCAGAGACACGGAACGGACACAGCACGCCTCTAATCTTGATGCCTTTGTAATCCACGAGACGGGTGACGCGACCGTTGCGTCTACGAATATAATCGGTGTCGAAACGGAAGGTTAGGGTGTCGTCGTGTGGGGCGCGACCGAGGATGGCTTCGTGTTTGCGGATGAGGTTTTGACGGATGAGTTCCGAAAGTTTAGGGTCGTCCGGCAGGCAGTAATGCATCGACGGTTTTCCGTCATGTTCACGGACAGTCGTCATCACGATGGGAGAGAGACAGCGGAAGGACATCCCCGACTGGAAACGTGGGATACGCGGTATTGTGACATCTTTGATCAATAGCCGCTGGTGTCCGAGGGCGAGTCGTCCCTCGGTTAAGAGTGTATCGGCGAAATGCGAGAGGAAACGTTCTACCGGTGAAGAAACCTGCCATGTTAGCGTTGAACCGAAATGGATCCGGTCTCCCATGATGCGCCTGCGTTCCGCCATGAGTTGTGAGAAGGTGAAGAGTTTGAACCGTTTCTCTGCGGCGGCATAGCCTTCGTTGTGTAGGAAAGAGGCGTATTCGGCATCGGATTCGGCGAGGAATCGGTAGATGACACCGGCAAGCGTGTAGTTATAGTTGATCGGAAGCGTAAGACCGTTCCCGACATCGGCGACGATTTTAATTCGCATAACCTAAATCCCCATCCGCAGGGCGACTGCAGCGAGTAGGATTAACAGCGAAACGACACCCATCAGGCTCGATACCATCGACATCTGCGAACGGAGTGGCTTGACTTCCGGTGGGAGTTCCTCAAGTGTCGGGTCCAATTCTTCAATCGCTGCGGCTAAACGTGGCGCAAAGATCATGCTGTGTAGTGCCGTCAGGATAATCAGCACGAAGAAAAGCAGGATTTTGATGAGGAGTGTCCGCATAAAAGCATTGGAGAGCGCGGTTGGAGAGGTCAGGTCTACGGCGAAGAAGATGTTGACGATCCCCGTAAAAAAGAGGATGCCGATGCAACCCCACACGATCGGTTCAAAACGTTTGCCGATCTGCATCAAGAGTTTGATGCGTTGAACAGGTGGCAGGCTCTGTCTGAAGTGTGGGACAATGACCATCGCTAAGATGAGGTTACCACCGATCCAGACAACAGCGGCGATAACGTGTAACCAGAGAATGAAGAGAGAAAATATATCCATGTTTTGAGTTCCTTTAGGTCGATTACGGCGAGGTTGCAAACCCCGCCTGCAAGTAAGTGGACGCTAAGTGCTGATGGCTGACGGCTGATAGCCGACGGCTATGTCGCTGATAACCGCTTCGGCGCGTCCGATGAGTGCCCGTCGTTCCTCCGCGGAGAGTGGCACGGGTGCGAACCGATGGTAATGGCATTTCGTCAGGAGATCGACGAGTTCGTCACAAACAGATGCTGCGACACCCGCCTGAATGCACACCTCGCGCGCCGTGTCAATATCCCGTTGTGTGAGTCCAAACGTGTCCTCAAAATATTCATATAGCACCTGCGCAAGCGTATTCACAAACGCTATTGCTTCATCTTCAGTGCCGCGCTGATGGAGTGCTGTGAGCGCTTGATGTGCCTGTAAAGCAGGTGTCACCGGTTCCGCGTCTGCACGTTGTGGTTTTCCGCGTTTACGTCCACCGCTATCGGGTGTTCCTGTTGCAGTATTTACCGATGCTTCTGTAGACCGTTGGAATCCAGCGCGATACCAGAGAAACCCTGCGACCAACAGTCCGATCACGAGAATGCCGAGTAGGATCATCCAGATTCGCCAGGGTGGTGGCTCGGTATCATCAACGCCTGCCAAATCGTTCGGATTCGGACGGACGGAGACGGGGATCGGGAGCGTCTGTGTCGTCGCATAGACGGCCCGGCTCGGATCGAAATAGGAATACGGGATAGCGGGGATCCGCAGCACGCCTGCCCGCGCGGGGATCAAGGCGTAGGCGTAGGTTCGGCTCGTCGGCGCGGGGTCATCCACGCTGTTGGGTCCGCTGACAACGACCCCCGTGACGGCTGGCAGCTTCGGTGCTGTGACCGTCTGCATATTACCGCGTCCAGAGATTTGTAAGGAGAGCGTTAAGGCACTTCCGGCATCTACAGCACCGCGATCCACCTGTGCTGTGATCTGATACGTTCCGACAGCACCGCTAAAGTCCGACGGTTTTCCGATTTCCGGTAAGGGTTGGATCGTCAGTTTCAAGGGTTCGGTTTTCAACGTCTTACTCCCACGCGGCACGGGTAGCACCAGTGTCGCCGGTTGAATCCGTATCTGTCCGGTTCGCTGGGGGTATAGCCTCCGTTTTTGTTCCTTCACCCAAAACGTTTTCCCGCGAATCTGTTCCGTATGCGGTGGTAGTGTTGGGATTTCTTCGATCCCCACATCTGAAAACAACGGGAGTCGCGGTGTCGGTGATGCCTGTGTCGGGAGCACGGCGGTATAGAGGTACCGGAAGGTGTAGGTCACAGGTGCGCTGAGATACGGTTCGGTGGTATCGACTTCGGCTTCGACCCGGTGGGTGCTACCGGTTGACGGGTCCTGGTAGGTATCAACACGACCGACCCGAACGGTACCGGGATTCGCGAAGTAGGTACTGCCTTGATATGCGAATTGGACATCGGAAAGCACAAAGTCGCCGACAGCCTGCGGAATCAGTTCGTAAGCCCACGCCATAGAGACAGCGATCTTGTCGGCTTTGAGTTGCGGTGTCGTTTCGGAGTGGAGTGGCACAGCGAGGAAATCAGGTAGAAAGTCGAATTTCGGTGCCTCAATATGTTTGATGAACGTGTCTCCGGAGATCGTGAGGTCTAAACGCGCCTTCTCACCGAGTTGGATGTACCGAGGTTTCACAACAGCAGCGACGTTAACGGTAGGTGCTTGCATTGTTGCCTGCCCTATAGCACGCTGTTCGCTCGTCAGAAAGACAGCACATATCAAGAGAAGCGTGAATATAACGGTTCTGTGTTTTTTGTTTGACGGTCTACCAATCTTTGCTCCGCCGGTATCCGCTTTTGCGCTGTTGCTGTAATAATTTTTGCCGTCGCGTATTTTCATTCTTTTTTAGGAGTTCCAGGAGCTGCGCTGCCTCCGCTTCGCCGATGTCGCTCGGTTCGGTTTGCGGTTCGGTGTCCTTATTTGCTCTCTGCTGCCGTGCTAAATCCTCTTGCTGTTGTGCGAGTTGAAGTGCCAATGCGAGGTTATGTTGTGCGTCGGTATCATCTGGATTCAAACGGAGTGCGTGCTTATAAGCGTCGATGGCGCGTCTGAGGTCACCCCTCTTAAATTCGGCGTTCCCTAAGTTGTAATAGATGTGTGCAAGACGCAGTGTCGCCTCGGTGTCTCCATTATGCTTTGCTAACGAGTCTCGGAACGCTTCTATCGCCTCGTTAAACTGCTTGTTTCTATAGAGTGCTGTGCCGAGGTTATAGTGTGCCAGTGAACTGTCAGGCTTCTGAAGTGCTGCCTCCCGGAATGCGATCTGTGCTGCGTGGTAATCACCGGACGTGTACGCCTCGTTCCCGGCTTTCAGTGCACGCGTCCAACCCCCTATCCATCCGACAAAAACGACGGAGAGCAAGATTAAAAAGCAGATGAGGCACTTATCTCGCACGGTCTCTCCTTTTCGTTGATAATACTGAAATCCAACGCCACCGAAATCCCAGCAAAAAATATTTTAACCCGCTAATTCGGATTTGTCAAGTGTATTTCCATTCTTCCACAAATAGGCACAGCCTAACAGGCTATGCTACAACACACCTTACATCCTTCGACGAACAGGCACAGCCTAACAGGCTCTGCTACAACACGCCTTACATCCTTTCGCACCTACCTTCGCGGGAACACAATAGGAGAAAATCCGGTTCGGTTGGGAAACCGAACCTACCGTTCCTGGAGGCAGAGGATGGGTCTCTAACTAAAACGGGGGTGCGATGAGACGGACGAACGAACGAGAGACTTCGTCTAATTCCGATCGGATTTCAGGGTCAAGTTCCCAACCGACACCGCCAAGTGTATCGTCGAGTTGTTCAATCGTGTCGCTACCACTGATGGCAACGGTGACCTCCGGATGCGATAACATCCACGCCACAGCGAGTTGTGCAGGCGTTTTTCCCAATTCAGCAGCGAGCCGTTTGAGCGTTGCGATAACCGCTCCGGTTTCACCGCGCATTCGACGGTTAAATTCTTCACGGTCCCGTGTCGCCCACAATGTACCGGCTGGGGGCGGTTCATCTGGTGAATAGACACCACTCAATAACCCGACCGCTAACGGACTATAACACATGACACCCAATCCCTCTTCACGCACAAGACCGAACATCTCCGTCTCCAAGTCGCGATTCAACAAATTATACATGTTCTGGACACACATATAAGGTGTTGCGTTAATGTTATCGGCGGTCCAGAGTGCCTTACAGACCTGCCACGCCTGATAATTACAGCAGCCGAGGTAGCGAACCTTACCGGAACGCACCAGATCGTCAAGTGCGCGAAGCGTCTCCTCTTGCGGGGTCGTGTCGTCGTAGACGTGGACAAGATAGACATCAATATGATCGGTGTTGAGTCGAGATAGGGAACGTTCTACCTCACGCATGATATGATAACGGGATAAACCGTCGTCGTTCGGACCGGGACCGATGCGACTGCAGACCTTGGATGTAATCACGACATCGTCGCGCTTACCTCGGATGGCTTTGCCGAGTACGACTTCGGAACGACCGATATTAGCGCGGTCGTCCATAGGTCCATAGACGTTAGCACAGTCGATAAGGTTAATACCCGAATCGATGGCGTGTGCAACCAACCGTTCGGCTGCAGCTTCATCACTTTGTCCTCTGAGTCCTAACCCTAAAGCGATCGGACTCACTTTAACGCCTGCTTTTCCAAAATTAACGTATTCCATAGACGGATAACCTTTTCTGTTTTTTTACGATCTAAACAGGGCAAACAAAGCAATTATCGCAGAAACAATCGCTGTCCCAACTGCTATACGGGTCCACAGAATCGTGCCAGTCTCT
This sequence comes from Candidatus Poribacteria bacterium, assembly GCA_022821065.1. Taxonomy (GTDB): domain Bacteria; phylum Poribacteria; class WGA-4E; order WGA-4E; family WGA-3G; genus WGA-3G. The sequence continues at coordinate 65,473 of JAJEEK010000006.1, read as the reverse complement.
AAATTGCCCTCTAATTTTCCACGAATCCAGCTAACACTTTGCTCCAAAAGCCCCAAACGGGTTTCTATAGATTCAAACCTTTTATCAAATTTATCCTCCATTGACTCGAACTTTTTGTCAAACTTCTCTTCCAACCGTTCGGATTTTTGTTCCAACCGTTCTAAGGTGGAGAGTACACGTTCCCGAAAATCTTGATCTGACATGAGGGACCTCCTTTTTTATTTAGTATAACACATAACACGAAAATGAGGCAAGTCTCACATATCATTACTGTCTTAAGGCATCAACAATCTGTTGTATGTCTTCGGGTATCGGTGTTGAGAAGGATACGTCTTCGCCTGTTGCAGGATGCGTAAAGCCGAGATGCCGGGCATGTAACGCTTGACGTTTGAGATGTGCGAGTGCCTGTTTCAACACCGCTGTTTCCGCATCGTTTAGTGCGCGTTGTTCACCGCCGTAAACCGCATCGCCAACCACCGGATGCCCGATATGCTGAAGATGGACGCGAATTTGATGGAGCCGCCCCGTCTCTAACGTGAGTTGAACGAGCGCGAATTGCGGATACCGTTCCAAAACCTCGTAGTGTGTAACGGCGTGCCGTCCACCGGTTTTGACGGTCGTCATCCGCCGCCGATCGCGACGGCTCCGCGCGATGCGTGCGTCAATCGTGCTGGTGGTTTCCGATGGCACACCACATACGACAGCGATGTACTGCCGTGTGATACTATGCCCCTCAAATTGTGCTGAAAGCCCGCGATGCACAACATCCGTCTTCGCAACGACGAGGATACCCGATGTGTCTTTATCCAACCGATGCACAATACCGGGACGTTCTACGCCGCCGATACCGGACAAGTCTGTGCAGTGCGAGAGCAACGCGTTGACAAGCGTGCCACTGTTCACACCGCTCGCCGGGTGAACGAGCATACCGGCGGGTTTGTTCAGGACGATGAGATGGCTATCTTCGTGAAGGATGTCGAGCGGGATGTGCTCAGGTACTGCAGTGTCGAGCGGACGCGGCGGTGGCAACGTTAAACACACTCGGTCACCGGGGCGAAGTCGATAACTCGGCTGTTTTGTTAACTTATCGTTGACGGTAACATCACCGTCGCGAATCAGTCGCTGTAGATGGGTTCGCGACAGCTCCGCCGTCGCGCCGAGCAGAAACCGGTCTAAACGGGTGCCGTGATGCGCTTTTTTGATGTGATAGATCTGCGTTTGGTTTTCCATGTTCCTTTCCTGTTCTCGGTTGAAAATATAATATCATATCGGGGCAGGAGTATCAAGCCTTTAGGGAGAATGGTTATTGGTTAATGGTTAACAGTACTCAGTGTACGGATAACCCGTACGCCGACAACCAAATTCATTTGACACTTATATATAGAATGTGATACGCTTTATGCATCAGGCTTTCAAGTGCCGATTCACACGGTGACATCATGCGAAATATCAAACTCGTGCTTGAGTATGACGGCACGAACTACAACGGTTGGCAGACACAACCGAACCAGCCGACTGTCCAAGCGACAGTCGAGAAGGCTTTGTCGAAACTAACGAAAACACCGATACAGATCATCGGTGCAGGCAGGACGGATAGCGGTGTCCACGCGGAAGGACAGGTCGCAAATTTTCACACGTTGGCACAGATACCGCTCGTCGCTTTCCAGAAAGGACTTAACGCCACACTGCCACGGGATATCGTCGTCTGCTCTGTAACTGAGGTGCCTGCCGAGTTCCACGCACGGTTCAGTGCAACGAGCCGTCGCTATCGGTACACGATCTTGAATAGAGAATATCCGAGCGCACTTTCACGGCAGACAAGCTACTTCGTCCGAGAAGCGATTGATGTCGATAGCATAAACGACCTCTGCCGAATCTTGATTGGAAAACAGGATTTCTCCGCTTTCCAAAAGACCGGTAGCGACCGTATGAATCCCGTCTGTGAGATTTATGAGGCGTACTGGTGGCAGAACAGTCCATACATCTATTTTGAAATCGAGGCAGACGCGTTTCTACGGGGTATGGTCCGCGCCATCGTCGGCACCGTCCTAACTGTTCATCGGAAGTTCTTGTGTACAAGCGGTGCCAAAAGCACGAGATTTCGTGATGCCAAAACGGAACTTCACCGTATTATAGAGGCAAGAGATAGATCTATAGCAGGGATGTCAGCCCCTGCACACGGGTTATCACTCATCGCTGTCAAATATAACGATAAGACTTACGCGAATCCCGCGTTAACTGACAACCGAAAGGTTTTCGCAGAAAACCGTACTGAAAACTGATAACTATCGAAAAGGAGCTCTGCATGAATTACAGTCAAGTCTTGAGTGAATTGGAAACTTTGGTCAACGAAACTTTCGGACTCTGGGAACACAACCGTGTCGGTTTCCAATGGCGGCATTACACATGGAACCACACCATGCGTGTGCGTGCGACGAGTATGGAACTCGGTAGACGCGAAGGCGGCGACGTGAAACTCCTCGAAGTTGCAGGCACGCTGCACGACATCACCAAACGCTATGACGGTGATTTTAAAACCGACGCGGAAGGAAAACGGGTCTTCACCGATGACGGTTTCTGGTTAAATGAAACGCTCACCCCGGCAGGTCAGAACGTTGTTACCGAACTCTACGATAAGCATGACCTCCACGGTAAGGTCCATCACGAGTCCGGGGCAGTTATTACTGAAAATATCTTGGCGATGTACGACTTTGAACCGGCTTTCGTAGAAGCTGCGACGGCTGTTGTCTTCGCACATCTAAAACCTACGAACCTCACAGAGGAGAACTTTAAACTGCTTTACAATAGGGTTGAAAACCAGATCCTCTATGATGCAGACACGATGGATCCGAACGTCGGCTATACCGGTTTTTTCCGAAACATTCACATTCACTCCTATTTCGCACTCCAACGCGGAAGTTTCGATTTAGAGGATTACGTGCGGAACCTGCCACGCTGGATTAACTCCAAACAGGAATTCGTTGACAAACTTCTAACCGAATCCTCTCGTGAACTTGCCCAAGGACGACAGGACAGGAATCAGCAGCTTTTCTTGCAAATGGTAGATGAATTAGACGATATGGAGATCAATCGGAAATACGGGCTGCTCGGTATCATCGAATATTTTGTCAGTGAGAATGAGGACCCGCACTTCTTGAACCAACTTGACCACCTGACAAACGAATGGCTCCCACAACGGAAACAGTGGTTAGATGAAAAAGAGAAAGACGCATCAGCACGCGACCGCGCACAAGCCGCTGTTGATCGTGTTGAAGATTTCTTGACGTTAATGACCCGTGAAAGCCGAGGCGAAATTTAAGGAGTTAATTTATGAACAACGCAACGACTGGCGAACATAGCAACATTGCCGCAATCCCGTATCCACCGGACCTCTATCGCTTCGATACGACTGCTGACGGGGTCTCTGGCGGTTTCGCAGCCGTAACTGAGGCGGACATCGAATACTTTCACCGATACGGCTACCTTGTAATTAACGATGCCTTCAGTGCTACCGAGGTCTCGGACGCATTGGCGGGTATGATCCATCTCATGGACGGGAAGTGTCCAGACTTCAAGTCCATCCAATTCGAGCCGTCACTCGTGAAAGCGAAGGACGAAATGGAAGGTCAAGAACGGCGCGATGCCATCAGGAAGATCTTCAACTATGTAAACCACGAACCGCGGCTGAACGCGATAGCGATGCATCCCGGACTTCTCGATGTCCTCGAACGGATTATGGCGGATACGCCGCAACTCTTCCAAGATATGGCACTCGTCAAACCGCCGCTGCACGGATCGGAGAAACCGTGGCATCAGGATTGTGCCTATTTTAATGTGCCACAAGAAACAACGGTTGTCGGCGTATGGGTTGCCTTAGATGAAGCGACGGCTGAAAACGGCTGCATGCACGTCATACCGGGTTCGCATGATGAGGGGCCGATGATCCATTTTAAACGCAGAGATTGGCAGATTTGCGATACAGATGTCCCCGTTGGACGTGATACGATGGTGCCATTGCAGCCGGGTGGCTGCCTTTTCTGGCACGGACTGACGCATCACGGGAGTCCGGCGAACCAATCCGAGCAGCGAAGGCGTGCCCTCCAACTCCATTACAAACCTGTGAGTAGCGGGGAGCTTACCACACAAGAACGGATGGCGGTTTACGGCAGTGAAGGAAAAGACGTGGATTGCTAATGGCTGTCAGCCGTCAGCGATCAGCAAAGAGGGGAAGTGGCAATCAGCAAAGAGGGCGTTCGCTGCGCTCACTGTCGGTTTCCGTCGGTAAAGAGGTGTTAGGTTAGCACAATGTTTCTTACCTGGACCGAAAATATCGACAATAATGTCATTGAACAAAGGCACGATATTTTCGGTCCAAGCCTCTTAGCCGATAGCCGAAAGCCATTCTTCCGAAAGCCGATAGCCGACAGCCATTCTTGCTGAGAGCCGAAAGCCGATAGCCAATAGCCATCACGCTATTTGTTCTGTTCTGGGAACGGTGCCCGGATGTCGTAACGCCCTTCAACAAACACGGGTAGCTTACCGCCCTCAACCAAAAGGTCGAGTGGATTCGGACGCGTCTCTAACGGGAAAGTTACAACGCCTTGGAGGCGCAACGATTCGTAAAATGCCATCAGAATTTCTATGGTGCAGAGACCGTGCCTGCCAGCGTTACGGTGTTCGTCAACTTCGCCTTCAATCCAGGCTAACATCTCCGTGAACTGGTTCGGTTCGCTTTGGCGGGGTTTGATGGTCTGCCACCCGGCGGCTTTGCTATTCAAGAGTTCAATCGTGCCGTCGCTGCCACGACGTAGCTGCCCATCATCCCCATAAACCGCATCGCCTCGCAGTCCGGGTTCGGGTAAATCGCTTTCATAGACACCACGGATACCGCCTTCAAAGCAGATTTCCGCCATGCAGAGGTCTTCCGTCCGAACACGGCGTTCCCATCGGTCGGTTTTCCGAGCGACCTGACCGATAAGCCATTGCGGTGCAGGGTCACCAAGAATAAAACGCATTTCGTCAATCTCGTGTGTGCCGCGATTGAGTAATCCGTGTCCATCGCGACGGAGCATCGCTTGCGGTTGACCGATCGCCCCCTCTTCGATGAGGCGTCGTGCTTCGCAGTTCTGCGGACTGAACCGGCGTTGGTGCCCGACAACCAATTTCACGTCGTGCTTCTCACAGGCATCCATCATGTCTTGTGCATCGCCGACGCAAGCTGCCATCGGTTTCTCGGTAATAACGCCTAAGACTCCGTTTGCAGCGGCGGCGATTGTCGGTTCGGCGCGGACGCTCTGCCACGTCGTGATACTGACGATGTCTAAATCCTCTTTCTCGCACATTTCAGTAAAATCGGTATAGTGCGTCGGAAGTGCGAATTCTTCAGCGAATTTCGCGGCAGACGCTTCACTGATGTCCGAAGCCGTGACGACTTCAGCACGCCCCGTATTTTTCCAGTTATTCGCGTGGGAACGCCCCATACCACCGCATCCAATTACCCCGACACGATATGTTTTATCAGCCATCTGTTTACCCTTTCGTTGTTCTGAAACTTTAGTTACGCTGACGGATGTTAGCCGTCAGCCATCAGCCGTCGGCATTCCGCCTCAGTTTAAGTACCGATAGCGCGCTTTCAAAATGCCACCACCGGCTGACGCTTCCATAAATCTTGAAACTGAAATCACATTTTACCAAAGGATATTTCTCAACGCAAGTAAATTTTCAGATATTCCGGTTCAGAGGCTCTCACTGTAGAAGCGACCTCAGAATTCGGAAGTGAACCCGTTCTATTTGAGGAAAGTCGTAAGCAGGCAGAGATTGAAATTCCGTCTACTGATAAGCCATAACTGCAACATGTGTTTTTTTTGACACAACCTTTCGAGCCGGAAATTCGTCTAAACCTACATATTACCACAGTTTGTAACAGGTACCCAATTGGCATCGTTTATGCTATAGAGAAATCAAATAGCATACGCCGCGAAAAAATTATCAAGGAGACAAAGATGGAAAAATTAATCGTTAAAGGCGGTACGAGACTTAAAGGGACAATCCCGGTCAGCGGTTGCAAAAATGCGGTGCTTCCGATCGCAGTCGCCGCTTCGATCCTCGGCGATGGCGTCAGCGTGCTCCACAACGTCCCGAATCTCACAGATGTGAAGACCCTCCAGGCTGTATTAGAGGGACTCGGTGCCACTATCAAACTCAAAAACTCCACACTCTACATTGAATCGATCAACCATTTGGAATATGAAGCCCCTTACGATCTCGTGCGAAAGATGCGGGCCTCTATCTATGTTTTGGGACCGCTCGTCGCAAAACTCGGAAGAGCGAAAGTATCGTTCCCTGGCGGCTGTGCCATCGGTCCGCGACCGATCGACTTACACATCCGAGGCTTAGAAGGGTTAGGTGCAGAAGTAAACGTCGAAGAGGGCTATATTTACGCGCAAGCCGAACGCTTAGTCGGCACAGAGATGAATCTTATCGGGCAACACGGTCCGAGTGTCGGCGCGACGGCAAACGTGATGATGGCTGCCACGTTAGCGCAAGGCACAACTGTCATCCACGGTGCAGCGCGTGAACCGCATATCTCAGACCTCGCGCATTTCCTCAACGCGATGGGTGCCGATATCGAAGGCATCGGCACACCGACCCTAACGATTCGTGGGGTCAAGCAGCTTCGCGGAACCGAACACACTGTCATCTCTGACGACATTGAGGCGGGGACTTTTATCGTCGCTGGTGCTATCACCAGAGGCGACGTTTACGTTGAAGGTATCACCCCCGAACAGATACCTGCCATCTCAGAGAAGCTCGTTGAAGCGGGTGTCGAACTCGATTGGGACGCTAACGGTGTTCGCGTAACAACGCCACACGAGATTCAACCGGTTGATATCACCACAGCCCCGTTCCCCGGCTTCCCGACAGATATGCAGGCACAAATTATGGGGCTCCTATGCCTCGCTTCTGGCACCAGCGTTATCACCGAAAATGTTCATACAGACCGTTTCATCCACGCGGCGGAACTCAACCGGATGGGTGCGAATATCGCGCTTGATGGTAGCAAGGCTATCATTAAAGGTACCCGTAACCTCAGCGGCGCGCCGGTGATGGCATCCGATCTACGTGCTGGGGCGGTTCTCGTCGCAGCCGGGATGGCAGCGACAGGCGAAACCGTCGTCTCGCGTGTCTATCACATCGACAGAGGCTATGAGTCGATCGAAAAAAAACTGAACGATGTCGGTGCGAATATTACAAGAGTTAACGAATAAAACAGCGCGTGTAATCACCGCCGAAAATAGAAAGGACTGGTTATTCGAGGATGTTACAAATTGTTCAGACGCGTACAGTAGAGGCAGACGATCTCCTCTCTAAGTTGAAGGCGCGCGGTAAACTCACAGATGAAAGTATCCTGAAAGTCGTCCGCCGTACTTTGAGTGATGTCCAAGCAGAGGGAGATAAAGCGGTTGTCCGATATACGCGCAAACTCGATGCCCCCCGTATCTCAGCAAAAGAACTAAAGGTCTCACGAGAAGAAATCGGGGAAGCGTATTTAGAGGTCCCCTCCGAATTTATAGACGCAATTACGCACGCGAGAACAAACATCGAAAGATTCCACCAGAAGCAGTTACGGACTTCCTGGATGTCAACTGAGGCGAATGGCGTAGTGCTTGGACAGTTGATTCGTCCTTTGAAGCGCATCGGGGTTTGTGTGCCATCTGTTAGCCAACTTTTGGTTTCTTCTTTATTGATGGCCGTGCTACCGGCTACAGTCGCTGGCGTGAAAGAGATCGCCGTCTGTACCGCCCCAATGCGCAACCGGAATATCAACCCGTATATGCTCGTTGCTGCAGCGGAATGCGGCATTCAAGAAATCTATAAATGTGGTGGTGCACAAGCTGTCGCAGCGATGGCGTATGGCACCGACACTATCCCACCTGTCGATAAAATCGTTGGGCCCGGGAATCTCTATGTACAATTGGCGAAAAAAGAGGTTTATGGACACGTTGACATAGACAAATTGGCGGGTCCAAGCGAAATCCTTGTTATCGCCGATAGCACAGCTGACCCAGATTATGTCGCTGCCGATCTCATCTCACAAGCAGAGCACGGCCCCGAGTGTGCTGCGATCCTTGTTACCTCCTCATTGGGTTTCGCTGAACAGGTCAAAACAGCTATTGAGGTACAAGGTAAATCCTTACCGCGCCACGATCTTTTGACACAAGCGTTTAAAAACTATGGTGTTGCTTTTGTCACTCCGGATATTGCTGAAGCTGTCGTTTTAGCGAATGAAATTGCCTCGGAACACCTCGAACTCCACGTAGAGAATCCTATGGACTGGCTTGGAGATGTCGAAAACGCTGGTGCTATTTTCATCGGGCCTTACTCTCCAGAAGCGGTTGGAGATTATATTGCTGGGCCCAACGCAATTCTACCAACCGGTACCGCGCCACGCTATGCTTCGCCACTCAGCGTTGATGATTTCTTAAAAAAGTCAAGTCTCATCTCATACACCAAAGCCGCTTTAGCGGAAGTCACACCGGCAGTTGTCAAACTCGCCGAGGTCGAAGGTCTCGAAGGACACGCCGCCGCGATGAAAATCCGATTTGAGGAAGATTAAGAGCACATAGGAGACACAACTGATGCTTGTAATACCACTAAGCCTTTTACTCCACCTCTCTGACCCGAACCCACCGCTTAAAAACGCTGCCTTGCCACCCGTTGCGACGTTTTCGATCGTCGGATACGATGTGGAAACCGGTCAGCTCGGTATCGCCGTGCAATCCAAATTTTTCGCTGTCGGTTCAGTTGTTCCATGGGCTGAAGCCGGTGTCGGTGCCATCGCAACCCAATCTTGGGCAAATACAACTTATGGCCCGAACGGCTTAAAGCTGCTCAAAAGTGGTCTCTCAGCAGAACAGGCTTTGGAACGCCTCATCGCTGACGATCCGGGACGTGCGACACGGCAGGTCGGCATCGTTGATGCGAAAGGCAACGTCGCGAACTACACAGGCGACGCATGTAACGCTTGGGCGGGTGCCGTTTCAGGGATACATTATACGGCACAAGGCAATATCCTCGCCGATGAAGACGTCGTGAAAGCGATGGGAAAAGCGTTTGAAGAGACGGAAGGCGAGCTTGCAGATAAGTTAATGGCGGCACTCTTCGCTGGACAAGAAAAAGGGGGCGATACGCGCGGGCAACAGTCAGCTGCCCTGCTCGTCGTGCAGGAGGATCGCGGCTACGGCGGTTTCAATGACCGCTACATTGACCTACGCATCGACGATGCCGAAAAACCGATCGAAGAACTCCAACGTTTGTTGGAACTCCATAAGGTACTATTTGATCGGTAGACGCGCGACCCTTTCGTGATAGAGATGATACATAACTCACACTGCGCTGGCGGGGTTTGAAAACCTCGCCAGCACCGCGTACAGACCGACGAACCTACACAAAAATTGTATAAGTCCTCCGCTGATTACCGTATCACGAATACAACTTATTCTACTGGTCTTCTATGATAAACAGTGGACGTTTAAAACGGGAACGGATAAAGTTCGCAGCGGATAAAACGGCTTGTGAACGTATGATTCGACGCTCCAACCTATGTTTTCCGGGAATATCGCTGAGGATAATCCCTATCAGTATTGTTAGAACACCTTGTCCCGGTAACGGTAACATAATAATTCCGAGAATAATAAGTAGCACAGCGAGTAGGTTCTTTAGGCACTTAAGGGCTATCCGCAAAGCAGGTTGCTTGATACGGCTCTCCCGCTCTTTAAATAAAAAATAATCAAAAGGGAGATATGCGATAGCCAATGTGCAAAAAAGGATACTACCCACAAGGCTGGCAACAGAGATGATGCTGAGCAGCAACCCATAAGTTTTAAGCCATCCAAGGATAGCAAAACAGAAAGCTTTTAAAGTGTCAACGAACGACAAGAAGATTCTCCTCTATAACTCACCGACGTGAGACAGCCCCACCGTCAATAGTTATAATATCACCACTTATATAGGCAGCTTCGTCAGAAGCGAGGAACAAGACTGCACCGATATAATCCCATACAGTTGCGCGCCGTTCAAGCGGCGGTGTATCTGTCGGAGCAGCCGGCAAATCAGGTAGTGTATTATCTTTAGGAATATTTTGTGATGCGTTCATACCGGTCGGTGCACCGCCACCGGGTGCAACAGCGTTGACTGTGATGCCGTGATGTCGAAGTTCGAGCGCGAGGCTCCGTGTAAGCCTATTGAGTGCTGCTTTACTGACACAATAACTCAACACACCGACGTGCGATTCCTCGGCATAAATAGACGAATTGTTGATGATACGTCCACGTATGCCGTGTTTAATCATGGCCTTCGCAACCGCCTGCGCACATAATAGGCACCCCTTAACATTAACCGCCATAACTTCGTCAAACTGCTCTGGCGTTATTTCAAACAATGTCTGGGTTCCGAGGATACCCGCGTTATTGAACAGTACATCAATTCGTCCGAAAGTATCCATCGCTGTGTCCACTGCCGCTTGCACCTGTTGCGGCACAGTAACATCCAACGGAACAGCGATCGCCTTTCCACCTTCGGTGTGTATTTCTGCGGCGACAGCATCTGCGCTTCTACCACCAGCAACGACTACGGATGCGCCTTCACGCGCGAACGCTAAACACGCGGCTCTACCGATACCTAACGGTCCGCCGCCGCCTGTTACAAAGGCAACCCGGCTCTCAAAACGCATCCTTTCCTCCCGATTACGCAATTTAATTTTCGTTCTATTTTTTTGGACATTACTATTTTATCATAACGTTCAATATTTATCAAGGTTTCAGTATATCAATTTCAGGAAGATTGATAATTTATGCACACATTCCTTTAGATACATCTCGGCTAAAAATCTTCATTGTATCTCCTAAGTTAATTTGGCAGGAGCAAACTATGCTCGCAACACCAAGACCCAGATGAGGAAATCTCGCGCTCAAAAATTGAAAATTTACTTGACAAATTGCCATAAAAATGACTATTATAATTATGCAGGACTTACGCATAATCCTCTTTTGTACCACAAACTTCATAGTTTGTGATACAGGAACGCCGGGTTTGCAGAAAACTTGCTTCTAACAAAACAGTCTACAATCAAAATCGCGTAAATCCTATTATGAAAGCGGTGTAAAACACTCGTGATTTAATGGGCTCTTATTTTTTATTTACAGAAAGGAATTCACACAGTGGCGCAAATACAAAAACCGATTCGCTGGTGGCTCCTGTTCGTTATCATTGCCCTTGCTCTCATAAGTTTTCTCATTATTCTGTTTTTGGACGCGGGTCATCGCCAAGACAAGGTCCTTTGGACAACCCTGGTTGTTATTATCACAACCGGTCTGGGAGTCTTGTGGCTATTAGCGTTCTCACGTTTAACTTGGCGGCTGAAATTAATCACGCTTGCCGCTGTCATCGGTGTGGGTGCCGTCACTGGCACTGCATTCCGTTTCAAAGGGTTCAGTGGCGACCTCATCCCGATGTTTGAATGGCGGTGGCGCGGCGAACCGACCACCTTCCGACAGGCTATCGATGAAACATCTACACCTACCGACTACCCGCAATTCCTCGGACAGCACCGAAACGGTGTTGTGACGGGTATCCAGTTAAACCGTGATTGGGACACCTATCCCCCGAAACTCGTCTGGCGGCAACCTATTGGCGCAGGATGGTCGGGTTTTGCAGTCGTCGGCGATTCTGCGATCACGCAAGAACAGGAAGGCGACTGGGAGAAAGTGGTCTGTTACGACTTATACACCGGCGAAATCAAGTGGAGTCATAAAGATAGCGCGCGGTATAACTCGCCGCCAGCCGGCCTCGGACCGCGCGCGACACCGACGATCTCCGAGAACCGGGTCTACACCGTCGGGGGCACCGGGATACTTAACTGTTTAGACTTCGAAACTGGTGATCAGATCTGGACGGCGGACACCTTCACACAGAACGAAGCCGAACCACCGCCTTGGGGGATCAGTATTTCGCCGCTCGTTTTCGATGAACTTGTTATCGTTAGTGCCGGGGGCGCAGTCGCATACCACAAGGAAACAGGCGAGATCGTATGGACAGGCCACCGAACCCAAAGCGGTTATAGTTCACCCCTCGTGACGACGCTGTTAGGTACCGAACAGATCGTTCTTTTCAACCAAGGGTTAATCACCGCACATGAACCGCTTACGGGTGAACTTCTGTGGAAACAGCCGTGGGTAGAATCTTATGCGGAATGCGTCGCACAGCCGGTACCGATCTCTGATGACACACTCCTCGCCTCAACCGGGTACGGTGCCGGTGCTAAACTTTATCAACTCTCGCGTAACCCGATGGGTGAATTTGACGTTTCCATTCTATGGGAAACGATCAATCTCAAGGCTAAATTCACCAATATCATCTATTACGAAGGCTATTTGTACGGGCTTGACGACGGAATTTTCGCTTGTATAAATCCAAACGACGGCACACGTCAATGGAAACGTGGCAGATACGGACACGGTCAAACATTGTTAATCTCGGATGTCCTGCTGGTGACCACCGAATCCGGTGATGTCGTCCTCGTTGAACCGAATCCAGAACGGCATATCGAACATGCCCGCTTTACGGCATTAACGGGTAAAACATGGAACACCCCCGCACTCGCTGGCGAATATTTACTTGTCCGTAATAGCAGTGAAGCGGCATGCTATCAACTACCAACGATCAACACAAAAACCGATATTGGAACGGAATGATCCAATCTTTCAAAGTAATTGCGCAATTTTATGAGTATACCGTCTGCATCGTTACGGATAAACATCAGAAAGGGGAAGGACAGTGAGATGTTAAGGGGCAAAACAAAGTTATTTACATTCTTAATATGTTGTAATATCGCACTATTGCTGCCAATATATGGTTCGTCAGCAGCGAGCTATCGTAATATCCCGAATAAGTACCAGAGCACAATAGATTCGCAGCTGGAAGCGGAATTTGAATACTATATTAAGAACCTACGCAGGCGGAAACGTCTTTCGGCATCTGATCGCACCAGTTTCGTTGTTTACGATATTTCAAAAAACAAGAAGTTAGTGTCCATCAACGAAGATCGGCAGATGATGGCGGCATCAATTATTAAGAACTTTGTTATGCTCGCGTATTTTCACGAAGTCAAATATAGACGGCAGCAGCATACCGATAATAACAGAGGGCATCTAAGGGCAATGATACAGAAGAGCTCAAACTCCTCAACGAACTATTTCATCCGATTACTCGGTGGACCGGCACGCGTGAGCCGAATATTGAAAACCAATTATCCGTACTTCAAACAGACTCGGATTGTCGAATACATCCCGTACACCGGACGGACATATAAAAACATGACCTCTGCTCGTGACTTGAGCACATTCTTCTTGCGGTTGTGGCAGGATAGACTCCCGCATTCGGATAAAATGAAGTGGTATTTCAAGTTGAAAAACGGAGACTATATCTTCAAACAGACCTATATCCCCGCCTACGTGGAGGTTTACAACAAAACGGGAACCGTTTACGGATTGGTAGGAGACGGCGGCGTATTAGTCCTGAAAGACCCACGCGGGAGATCGCGTCCCTACATTTTTATCGGACTGATGGAGGACAGGTCGAAAACGGACCGCAGGAACCGGTGGGAATCCTTTTACAGTTGGAAGGACCGGCGTGCGACTATCTTACGCAGACTCTCCGAAAAGGCTTATAAGTACATCTACGAAAATCACTACGGCGGCAGGCTTGCACGGCGTAATTAGTCAGTCTAAGGATCATTTATGCAACGCGTTGTTGACATCGGTAGACGTATCGAACTCGTACCGATGGACCCCCATTTCAATGACATTACTATCGGACTCTACCGCCAGAATGTAAACCACGGGAACAACACGCCAGCCTTTCTCGTGCATACCTACAGTCGTATATCAGGCGCGCCCGAGAGAATCGAAGCTGTGGTTGAAGCGATGCAAGTGCTCGGTGGGATGCTGAAAAATGACGACGGTCTGCTGCATTTCCCGTGTAACAGCACACACGAAGCGGCGTGTCGGCGCGTCTTTCTCGAAGCGTGTAAACTTGCCCCGGATACCCCCGCTGAACCGCGTCCGTTAAATATCCTCGATAAAAAATCGAGACTTACGATTACGGTTGATTCGACAGGACAAGGTGTCTATCGGGTTACCACAGAAGGTGAAGGCAGAAGCGCAGCACGACGCATCTCAGCGATTGCCGGTGGTTTGGCGAAATTGGGTGAAATGGAGAGCGTCGAAACCGATAACAGAGACACCGTTGCTTTTGCTTGTGAAACGTCGCACGACGCACTCGTTGGACTCCTACTGACGCGGGCACCGAACGTTAGAGTCGTCTTGCGTGAAGATGAGATGGGAGCCGGACGCGGTGTCCTCAGCGCACCGAGCCAACAGACATAGAGGAAACCGAAAATGCCAAACGCAATGACGAGCCGTGAACGTGTACTCGCTGCACTCCGTAACGAACCGACCGATCGCACACCTGTCTGCAACCCGACCTCCGTCGCCACTGTCGAACTGATGGACCTGGTAGAGGCACCTTTCCCACAAGCGAACCGAGAACCGGAATTGATGGCCCGTCTCGCTGCCACAGGATACACTGAACTCGGATTCGACACCATCATGCCAGTCTTTACGATTATCCAAGAATCCAGCGCACTCGGCTGCAAAATCCAGTGGGAACAGAAGGATAACTGGCCCACCGTCAAAATGCGGGAACCGATCTGGGAGGATGTCGATGACATCGCTATCCCAGATGATTTTCTAACACACCCAGATACACAGTGCGTCCTCGAAGCGATTAAAATCTTGAAAAAAGAATACGGCGATGAAGTCGCTATCATCGGGAAGACGATGGGGCCTTGGTCGCTCGGCTACCACTGCTTCGGTGTCGAACCGTTCTTGTTGCTGTCGCTCGATGACCCCGGCAAAACGAAACTCGCACTCGACCGGATGAAGGAAGCAACCGTGCAATTCGGTGTCGCGCAGATTGAGGCGGGAGCAGATGCCCTGACGCTTCCTGACCACGCCACAGGCGACCTTGTCAGCGGCGAATACTATCAGCACTACCTCCGAGACCTTCACATCGAATTCGTCGATCGTATTCCGATCCCACTTATACTCCATATCTGTGGGCGCACCGTTGACCGGATGGAATACATCGCACAGACAGGGATGGCAGCCTTCCATTACGACTCGAAAAACGAACCGAGTGAATCTATGGACATCATAAAAAAACGGATCGCACTCGTCGGAAATATTAATAACCCCGAAACGCTGTTCGCCAAAGAACCTGAAGACGTTAAAGCAGAGGTCGTAAAAAACTTGGATGCCGGTGTTCCACTGATAGGACCGGAATGCGCAATTCCACTCCAGACAACCATCGAAAACCTACAAGCCATCCCGGAAGCGGTTCAGGGATGGCACAACGAAAAAACGGATACAACTTAGCATCTCCTCACGGAATGCTACATATCACGCGCTGCTGGGAAAAGCAGCCGTAAAGCAAATTCTATAACGCCTAACAAGGAAAACGTCATGAAAACACTGACTTGTTCGTTGCTAATACTCAGTTTAGCATTCCTCGCCTCAACAGCAAGCTACGCGCAAGAAGAAACAGATATTGAGACCTTACGGGCAGCTGATGTCAACAGCGATGGAATGATAAACGTCCTTGATCTGGTGCTGATCGCCTCACATTTCGGTGAGATCGTCGCCGAGGACCAAACGCCTAGCCCAGATGTCAACGGCGACGGCAGTGTCAACGTTCTTGACTTGGTACTCGTCGCGAACCATCTCGGCGAAACCGTCAGACCCCCGGTGGCGTTCGTTAGCGTGGATCCAGAAATCGGTTCTGAACTCGTCATGAACGATAGTATTACCCTCACCTTTGACAATCCACCAGCGGATGTTACCGTCAGCACAGGGACTGCCACAATCGATGAAAACAGTGTCACAATCACGGGTCCTTTCACAGTCGGTGATCTTGAGTTGACAGTCACTTGGACTGATGGAACCGAAACCCTCTCCTATACTGTCAGACCGGTTGCAGCATTTGTTAGTGCAGAGCCAGAAAGCGGCGTGGTGATTACGACTGAGGATAGTATCACGCTAACTTTCGACCATCCGCCACAGGACGTGACAACCAGCACAGGGACTGCCACAACCGATGAAAACAGTGTCACAATCACGGGTCCTTTCACAGTCGGTGATCTTGAGTTGACGATCACTTGGGCTGATGGAACCGAAACCCTCTCCTATACTGCCAGACCGGTTGTCGCATTCGTTAGTGCAGATCCTGAAAGTGGGACAGAAATTACGACAAACGATGCCATCACCTTGGCTTTTGACCATCCGCCAGCGGATGTTACCGTCAGCAATGGGGTCGCTATAACCGAAGGGAACAGTGTTACCATCACCGGTCCCTTTACACCCGGTGATCTGGAATTGACGGTCACTTGGGAAGATGGAGCCGAAACTCTCTCGTATACCGTCAGACCACTTGTCGCATTTGTTAGTGCAGAGCCAGAAAGCGGCGTAGAGATTACGACCGAGGATAGTATCACGCTAACTTTCGACAATCCGCCACAGGACGTGACAACCACCACAGGGACTGCCACAACGGATGGAGACAGTGTCACAATCACGGGACCCTTTACACCCGGGGAACTGGAACTGACAATCACTTGGTCGGATGGGAGTCTAACGTTCACTTACACGGTCGTCGCACCGGATACGGAGGCACCGTCAATCACGGGTGGGACGGTCAGTGATGGCGATACAGACGTTGACCCAAGCGCGACGATTGAAATCGTGTTCAGCGAAGATGTCCGTGGTCTCGTCACGCTGCGAACCGAAGCAGACGATAATGTCGGATGGATCACCACTTTTGATGGCAACAAAGTGATGCTTACACCTGTCCCTGGCAAAGAACTCGACCCGGAGACTACTTATGTTATCACTGGAAAAGTTAGAGACGCTGCCAACAACGGGACCGAGATTAACATCACCTTTACCACTGCGAGTGCTTATGACGGTATCCCGATTGAAGTCACCGATGCGAACTTTGATACCGTCGTGCTTGGGTCTAAGCTTCCCATCGTGGTCGAGTTTTATACGGACTGGTGACCGTTTTGCCAAAAAATGGTGCCAGTTGTCGCCGAAATTGCTTCAGAGAACAAGAATACATTCGCTGTCGGAAAATTGAACCGGGAAGAGAACCTCGAAACATCCAGAAAGTTTGGGATCAGATATCAGCCTATTTACATCATATTCAAAGATGGAGAGGAAGTTGGACGTTTCGCAGGCGAAACACCGAAAAATGAATTCGTTCAGAACGTTCTCAAGGCTATAAATTAAAGGATTCAAAGATGCTGCGAGTGTCAGCATCTTCTTTCTCATTGCAGGTGAGGTTCCAAACCTTGCCTGCATTACTTATCATGTAAGGAACGTATGAAAAAATTGGTTCTTTCGTTGCTAATGCTGAGCCTCGTGTTCGGTTTTTGGGCAACAAATCACGCTGAAGATGAGGATTTCGATGCTCGGAGCGCAGCCGATGTCAACACCGACGGCTTCGTGAATATCCTCGACCTCACATTCATCGCCTCACATTTTGGCGAGATGCCTACCGAAGATCAATCCCCCAACCCGGACATCAACAGGGATGGCACCGTCAATATTTTAGATTTGGTACTCACGGCGACCTATCTCGGTCAAACATCCGGTATTCCATTTGAAGTTACCGACGTAACTTTTGACGACATCGTTCTCGGTTCCGAACTCCCGATCGTCGTAGAATTTAAATCGGAACGCTGAATATACTGTATACTGATGAAGCCTGTGGTCACAGCTGTAGCATTAGAATATCGGGATACCTTTACCTTCGCCAAGTTGGATGTTAATACGCAACCACAGAAGACTGGTGAATATCATATCCGCGGGACACCGACCTATATCGTATTCAGAGATGGAGAGATTGCAGGTGCGTTTGTGGGGGCAATGCCGAGCAACGTTTTGGTAGAACGGATTCTCGGAATCTTAGAAATAGACGAGCCCGAATAGATTCAGTAGGACTTACGCATGCTGCTCTTTTGTACCACAAACTTCATAGTTTGTGACACCAGAACGCTATGTTTTACGAGAAATCTCATCTAACAGAATAGGCTGCAGTCAAAAATACGTAAATCCTGTTCAGGACTTACGCAGTCGCTCCGCCAAGTCTTCTGGTAACAGGTACTCCCTCCCGATGATAAAACCACCACTCCAATAGTAGTACAATACATGCGAGCAGCGCGGGGAACCGCCACACCTCTTGTGTCATCGGTTGGAATCCGTTTTCGATGGATGCCGACGTATCTGTCTCGGTTGTCGTTGCCGAATGTGAGAGTGCTGATGTGTCCGCGTCGAGTAGATTAACCGTGAATCTTTCAAGCGGTCTATTATCGGCATAGAGGGTATAGACCCCGACCTGATCCGTCTCGGTGAATAAGGAATCTGCCCCCTCAACAGTCTCTTTATCGGGTTTTTCGATGTGAACGGTAGCACCTTCGGCAATGGCTGTAATCCTTACGGATTCGCCAGTGCGGAATGCGTGTCGCGTCTGTCCATCCGTAAATTCAAGGGGTCGCAGCGTTGCCGTTCCTGACTCAAAGCGTGCCAAAGATTGATAGACGAACAGGGGTGCATCCGGAAGAGTCGTCGCGAAGTTAGAGACCTCTGGGTTGAACGCATCGAACTCAAAGATAAGAAACTGACGACCCGCCGCTTGCGCGATCCATATCAACGCCCCTTTCTCTGTTTCGACAAGTGAATGTCCTAAAAGCGGCAACGTTCGGGAAGTCGATTTAAGGACCCGTACGTCTTGTAGCGATACGTTGGTCATGAGCGGGTGCGCCTCAGCCGTTTGGATAACGTGTATCGGTGCTGCCATATCTTCAACGGTACCGTCCGCTTCTCCGATGAACGGAAGGTTGTTCCCGGGATTGATAAAAATTAGATGTGTTCCGGGTGCAGCACCAACAGAACGCCCTAAAGCCTCGCGTCCAGCGGGTGTACTCCCATCGAAAACCGCTATTTCGGAATTGCCGGTACCGACATAATCTGCAGGAACAACCTCATGTAGGTCTACATGTTCCCCATACGCCTCTAAAAGCGCGGGGAGCAAAGACTTTTGGTTGTCACTGACAAGCAGGATTCGGAATTGAGACACGTCGGACAAGACAGCAGCGGCACTGTTATCCAGCATAAAGTCATCTTCTGTCGGAAGATGGACGCGAATAACTTTATCCACTAAACCCTCTGGATCACCTGAAAACAGGACCGGCTTCGTCGCCTTTGAAGGGATAGATACCGTTTTGCTATCGAAAGTAGCGTTTTCAACCGCCAGCTCGACGTCTACCGCTCTAACGGTATCCGTGAAATTCCGAATACCGACCAACACCTCATATTGATCTCGGACGATCTCGACACTGAAACGGACGATACCGATGTTCTCAGCATCACTGCCGACACCGATTTTATGAACAGAGAGCGAAGTCTCCGGTAAATTTTCAAAATTATCGCTAATCAGGAAAACTTTGTCTTGTGTAGACTCGACATAGCGCGATGCGGCATCAAAGACGGGACGGAGATTGCGTGGGACATGGCTTTGTGGGATATTTTCTATTGCGCTGCGGAGTTTCGCTGTATCTGTCGTGAAGGCTTCCCGGATATAATTATCAGATTCGGTAGCACTCGTCACCATGAGCATCATCCCGCCGCCAGTGGCGACCTCTTCTATGTGCTTGTGTGCCGCCCGTTTTGCCAGATTGAGACGCGTTTCCCCGGTCTCCGCTGATAGCATGCTCGCGGAATTATCGACGATGAGAATTGCGCGTCCCGGTATAAATCCGGGTCTACGCAGTGCCGGACGCGCTGCGCTGAAGATCACAAGTAAAAGAAATAGGATCTGTAGTATCGGGAGTAGTAGGTTACGAAGCCGTTGGAACGGAACGTTCGCTCGCCGATCCTCGTCGGTGGTGAGCCAGAGCATGATACTCGGAACGAGGTGGGTGTGGCGGCGCAGCTTCAGAAAGTGAAGTGCCACCACAATCGGGATGACGCCGAGTAGGTAAAACGCTGCAGGGTTCAGGAACTGCATTTTTGCCTCTCCGCGGTTCTGGCGCAGCTCGTAGGTTTCCAGAACTTGTTGTTAAGAAGTACTTTGCCTTCCGTCTTTCTTTTCATCTTCCAAAGTGTGCGTAGCCTGAAACGTAGTGGAAGGGTTTTTGCTTGGGTGTTTCTTCAGGTTTACGTAAAGGAATCTGAAGCTTCCAACCTACCTTATCGAACCGCAAGGACTATTAAGAATCTTCTTTTTCCTTGAGGCTTTCGAGTACCTCTTCGGCATCCAATTTACCGACTTCGCCGTACTCTTGGAGACGTTCACACGCTGCGCGAACCTTATCGTGTTCATCAAGTTCCATATAGATGTTCGCCAAATTTTTATGCATCTCTCGGAACACGCCGGGCCAATTCCGTTCACCCTCTTTGTCAATGATACGGTTCGCATTCTTGAGCGCAGTATCAACAACGGTATCCAGTGCAGCCTGTTCCTCATCGGACATACGAAAATCGGGTTGTTTACGTTTCTCGTTATAGGCTTTTAATTGCCCGATTGCCTTATCGCATTGGTTGTATGTTTTTTCGATGCCCAACGCGCCTTCAAAAATTTTTGTTAAAAATCCAAATTTCATAAGGTCTCCAGATAGGTGTTGGGCGAGATGTCCGTCTCACCCAACACATTATATTATTAGAAATCGGTTTTCAGCTCGCCCCATGTCACCGCCAATTTATCACGCGCCTCAACTGCAAGCACGCCCGGAACACTCAGCTCCATAGATTCTTGGACTTCATCTTCCGTCAACGCTTTGGCGTAAATGACGACTTCATCGATAATAGCGTCTTCTACTCTGTGGACGTTCGGGTTCTCGCCTGCCCCGATGTAGATCGCCGCCTCTTTGAACTCGGGCCACTCGAAATTCTCTACCTGTTCACCGATAAATTCGCCGTTGACATAAATCTTACCGTCCTTGCCATCGGCGACTAACACGTAGTGGTACCACTCATCTAATTCAAATTGGAAGTTTCCGAGACTCTTGTCAGCATGATGCCCGGCATCCCAGAACGGATTGAAGTTCGGGTTCACCATTGTCCGAAATTCACAACATCCAGCATCAACAGCCTCAATCGAGATGATGCCATCGTAAGCGTTGTGTTCGTTAAGATAGAACCACGCTTCCATCGTGATTTCACCGTTCTTACCGATCGGGACAACGAAATCGTTGGCGTCCATCTGCACAATCCCGCCGTTGAGGCGGACGGCTTGCTTGAACGCGCCATCAACGAGTGAGCCTTTCCCAACCAACTTAGCATCGTTCCCGTTCCCGGAATCATCTGTGAATGTATCGCCGCTCAACTTATCGAAAGAATAGTAGACGACGATATCCTCTTCCTCGACAGCATAAGAGAGCGTAACAGCGAATACACAGATCGCCATAACCCCTAACAAACATAAACATCTAAGCATTTTAATACCTCCTTGCATTTTAACTGAAGCAATTCTAACATAAATGGTCAACAGTGTCAAAACATTATTTCGTTTTGGCTTGTCAACCGATGACTATTCATCCAAAACTATTCCGCAATTTTTCTTGCACACATTCCGTTGTAAATGATATAGTACAATAAACAATTTCAAGAATTGCTATAGTGGCTGACAATGTGCAAGGTGTATCGTATTGCTTGTGCCGATAAATGGAGGGAATATTCTGTAATGTTACCGACTCAGCTATCACATTTAGAGACTTCAGCATGGATTCGCATCGGTTGTATGGGTCTCATCGTCGTCCTCTTCGGACTGACAACGGTGTTGCACCCCGCCGATGCTGAGAAACTTCAGTTTGATCGAGATGTTCTTCCGATCTTGTCAGATAAATGCTTTGCGTGTCACGGTCCCGATTCGGCGGTACGTCAAGCCGATTTACGGCTTGATACCAAAGAAGGCGCGTTCTCTGCCCCGAGCGGTTACCCGATCATCGTCCCCGGTGAACCCGAAAATAGCGAACTGGTGCTACGGATAACGCACGAAAATATTGATCAGCGGATGCCGCCGCAGATCGCAAATCGTCAACCCACAGAAAAAGAGATTGAAACGCTCATCCAGTGGATCGCTGAGGGTGCAGAATGGGAAGAACACTGGGTTTACAAACTGCCTGAACGGGTCGATCCGCCTACCGTCGAAAACGCAGCATGGGTCCACAACCCGATCGACGCGTTTATACTCGGTAGACTACAAGCAGAAGGACTCACACCGTCCCCCAAAGCGGACAAACGGACGCTCATCCGGCGTTTGAACTTCGATCTGAACGGACTCCTACCGCCCCCCGCTGAGGTGGAACACTTCTTGAGAGATGAAAGCTCCGATGCCTATGACGCACTCGTCAACAGACTGCTCTCTAAACCCCAGTACGGTGAACAGTTGGCAATGTACTGGCTCGATCTCGTGCGCTATGCGGATACGAGCGGTTACCATGCTGACGAAAACGTGAGTATCTGGCCCTATCGTGATTATGTGATAAAAGCCTTTAACGATAACATGCCGTTTGATCAGTTCACACTCGAAAATCTTGCAGGTGATCTCCTACCGAACGCCACACTTGAACAGAAGATCGCTTCCGGTTATAACCGCCTGAATCAGACGACCTCAGAAGGTGGCGCGCAAGCGAAAGAATATCTCGCGATTTATGCCGCAGATCGCGTCCGAACGACCGCATCTGTCTGGTTAGGGGCGACTGTCGGTTGTGCCCAGTGCCACGACCATAAATTTGACCCGTATACTGCGAAAGATTTCTACAGTTTCGCCGCATTTTTCGCCGATGTTCAGGGGCCGGGCGTCTACCCCGGCAGAAGTAAGTGGGAACCTGTCGTCATGCTGCCGACATCCTCACAGGAATCAGCACTGCAAGAGATTGACGACGCATTGGCACAATTGGATCGCGTATTTAAGGCATCATCACCCGGTTTAGAAGCAGAACAGGCGGAATGGGAAAACGATATCCGTTCGCAGCTCGTGTCAACAGAACCGACCGATTTCGCGTGGGTGGACGACGCCCAATCAAACGGTGGTAGAACCGAAGGCACGTGGAAATTCGTCGGTAAAAACGAGGCACCCGTTTTCAGCGAGCAGTTCTCACGTCAACAGATAGCAGAACCCGAGAAAACGGTTCAGCACTATTTCCACGCTGCGAAGCGTACCTTCACACTCGCTGAAGGCGATAAACTGTTCGCTTACGTCTGGCTTGACCCGGAAACGCCACCGGAAACAGTCATGCTCCAATGGAATGACGGGGATTGGAACCATCGAGCGTTTTGGGGTGAAGATAAAATTAAATTCGGTGAAATCGGAACCGATGCACCGGATCACAGACCGATGGGACCGCTACCGGAAACTGGGAAATGGGTGCGGCTTGAAGTGGACCCCGAAGTTGTCGGCTTGGAACCTGAAACGGTTCTGAACGGTATCGCGTTCGTTCAGTTCGGTGGTACCGCTTACTGGGATGTCGCAGGCATCGCAACGACGCAGGCATCGGCAGTGAAACATACGCATACATCGCAGGTTATTGACGCGATTCATATAGACCGCTCCATCAGAACGGCGAGCCAACGCGAACTGATCGCTGCGGCGCATCGCGGTATTACACCTGCACTCGACGGTATCCGAAACCAGATGGCGGCTCTACGGAAACAGAAAACCGAAATCGAACAGGAGATTCCCTACTCACTCACCACGGTGTCTACACAACCGCGTACGACCCGCGTGCTACCACGAGGTAACTGGATGGACGATTCCGGTGAGATCGTCGAGCCGATGATACCGAACTTCCTTGGCGACCTGAATATAAAGAACCGCCGTCCAACCCGATTGGACTTCGCGCGATGGGTCGTCTCAAAGGAGAATCCGCTGACAGCACGCACCTTTGTGAACCGACTCTGGGCACGCTATTTCGGAACCGGTCTCTCACGTGTCTTGGATGACCTCGGGGCACAAGGTGAAGCTCCTGTACATCCTGAGTTGCTCGATTGGCTTGCAGTGGAATTTATGGAGAGCGGTTGGAACGTCAAGCATATTGTGAAACTTATGGTCACCTCAAACGCTTACCGTCAATCCTCGAAACCGACGGAAGTCTTGGAGGAAAAAGACCCTTACAACCGCTTAATCGCACGTCAATCTCGCTGGCGACTCGATGCCGAGACGATCCGCGATAATATGCTGCTATTGAGTGGGCTCCTCGTTCCGAAAATCGGTGGACCGAGTGTGAAACCCTACCAACCGAAAGGGTACTACTCTAACTTGAACTTCCCGAAACGTACCTATGTGCCCGACAAGGGAGCGGATCAGTATCGCCGCGGTCTCTATACGCACTGGCAGCGGACTTTCTTGCATCCGAGTATGATGGCGTTTGATGCGCCGAGCCGTCAGGAATGCACCGCCGAGCGCGCGACCTCCAATACACCCATGCAGGCACTCACCTTACTCAACGATCCGACTTACGTTGAGGCGGCGCGTGTCTTTGCGGCACGGATGATCGGGGAAGGCGGGGATTCTGTCGAAGACCGCATCAACTGGGCGTACCAATCGGTATTGTCTCGTCTACCACAGCCGAAGGAATTGGAGGTTATGACGAGTCTCTATGAAAAACACAAAACCGAGTACACGAGCAATCCTGATGCTGCGGGTGCTTTGATCGCAACGGGTGAAGCACCTGTAACAGAAGATGTTGACCCCGACGAACTCGCCGCATGGACTTCCGTCGCACGCGTCATATTGAACCTGCATGAGACGATTACGCGGTATTGAAATATGATGTACAAAGGCTATAGTGCTGATATTGCGTACAGCGAAGAAGATAGATGTCTTGTCGGTCATATTGCTGGAATCACTGACATCGTTGGATTTCATGCTGACACTGTCCCTGAACTTCAAGTGGCTTTTGAAGAAGCCGTAGAAGATTATCTGGAGACGTGTCAGAAACTAAATAGACCAGCGCAAAAATCGTATTCTGGGAATCTGATTGGACACAGATGATCCAAATGAACAGGAGGTAATAGGTATGGCTATAGATATTCATGAACAGGACAATCTTCAACTTACGAGACGTACATTTCTTGGGAAAACGGTGCGGGGTGTCGGCTCCCTTGCCCTTGCATCTTTACTGACACCCTCAATTATCAACGCTGCACCGGAGATTGAGAAATGGCAGGGAATTATTACCCAGCCATACGTGCCACCAAAAGCGAAACGGATTATACATCTCTGCATGGCTGGCGGTCCTTCACATTTAGAGACTTTGGACTACAAACCGAAACTCGCTGAACTGCATGGGCAACCGATGCCGAAGTCTTTCACCGAAGGACAGCCGATCGCACAACTCCAAGGACAAGCGAACAGGCTCAAATGCTTAGGTCCGACACACGAATTTCAGAAATTCGGGGAATCCGGTCAGGAGATGAGCACAGCATTCCCACATATCGGAAGCCTCGCTGACGATATTTGCATCGTCCGTTCCCTGAAGACTGAGCAGATCAATCACGATCCGGCACATACCTTCATGAATACCGGTACTGCGATTGCTGGTAGACCGAGTATGGGGTCGTGGCTACTCTACGGACTTGGGAGTGAAAACGAGAACCTACCGGGTTATGTTGTCCTGATCTCCTCTGGTGGCGGACAGGACCAACCGATTGCGACGCGGCAGTGGCATAGCGGATTCCTCCCGGGTCAATTTCAAGGCGTGCAGTTCCACTCAACAGGCGATCCTGTTCACTATGTTGCTAATCCGGGCGGTGTGGACACAGAACAGCAGCGCGACGTTATAGATGCCGTGCAAGCATTGAACGGGATGCTTGACGAGACCGTGGACGACCCGACAATCGCAACGCGGATCAGCCAATACGAAATGGCGTTCCGAATGCAGACGAGTGTCCCCGAATTAACCGACATCTCTAAAGAGCCGCAGCATATTCTTGATATGTACGGCGCGAAACCAGGCGACGGCTCTTATGCCTCAAACTGTCTGCTCGCGCGCCGGTTAGCAGAACGTGGTGTCCGGTTCATTCAACTCTACCATCGCGGTTGGGACCATCACGGCGGTATTGAGAACGCCATCAAGACAACCTCTGGTTATGTCGATAAGGCAACCGCCGCGCTCGTCAACGACCTCAAACAGCGCGGGATGTTGGACGAAACCTTAGTCGTCTGGGGTGGTGAGTTTGGACGGACACCGATGGCACAAGGTAGCGGACGCGACCATCACATCCGCGGGTTCTCCATGTGGATGGCAGGTGGTGGTGTCAAAGGGGGTATCAGTTACGGGAACACCGACGAATTAGGGTACAACGCCGTTGAAGATATCGTGCATGTCCACGACTTCCACGCCACAATGCTCCACCTCTTCGGGATTAACCACGAAAAACTCGTCTACCGCTTCCAAGGTCGAGATTTCCGTCTCACAGATGTCCACGGACACGTCGTCCAGGACATTCTGGCTTAACACCAACTTTGACTTTGAGGATTGGTTCGTAGTCGTGCGATTCATCGCACGTCCGCGATCCAAGAACGGGCACAGTAGTAGGCACTCCATCGGGGCTCGGAAAACAAGAAAAGAGAGGCAGCATGGTTTATCTGAAAAAAACAGACCGGATTTTAGTTTATATATTGTTCCTATCGGTTCTAACGGCCCCTGCCTTCAGCCAGGGCTTCCAGATGGTGGAACCTGAAGCAGTTGGACTCTCCACCGAAAGACTCTCAAGAATCGATAGGGTCATGGAAAAGCACATCGCTGAAAAGAAAATCGCTGGTGCTGTTACACTGGTAGCGAGGCACGGAAAAATTGCGTATCTCGGTGCTTACGGTATGATGGATGTTGAGGCAGAAAAACCGATGCAGCGCGATACGATTTTTCGTATCGCATCAATGACGAAACAGGTCACATGCGTTGCTGTGATGATGCTTTATGAAGAAGGGCATTTCTTGTTGCATGAACCGGTCTCAAAGTTCATTCCGGCTTTTAAGGAGATGTATGTGCTGCCACCGGAAGACGCCGAAGACGCGGCATCACCTGTCCCAGCAACGCGCCAGATTACCATCCGGCACCTACTCACTCACACGTCTGGTCTAACGTATCATTGGAATGAACGGCTCGGTCCGCTATACAACGATGCGGGTATCACGCACGGACTTCTGCAGGATGAAGGCACGCTTGCGGAGAAGATGAAAGTATTGGCAACGATTCCGCTGTTGCATCAACCCGGAGAAGATATTGAGTACGGTCTATCCATAGATGTGCTCGGTTATCTCGTCGAAGTCGTATCCGGGATGCCGCTGGATCAGTTTTTCGCTGAGCGTATTTTTAAACCGCTCGGTATGACAGATACACACTTCTTCATCTCAGAAGCGAAACGTGAACGGCTTGCGACGGTATATGAACGAATCGATAACGGACCGATCATGCGAAAACCCAAAGAACCGACAGTCGCCGGTTCGCTGATCTATTCAACGGACTATCCATACAACGGTCCACAAACCTATTTCTCTGGTGGTGCTGGGTTAGTCTCTACTGCCTCTGACTATGCCCGTTTTGCCCAGATGATACTCAACCGCGGAGAATTTAACGGTGTCCGACTGTTGAGTCGGAAAACTGTTGAATTGATGACAACGCATCAGCTCGATGAGATGGGTGTTGACTACGGATTCGGGTTCGGTTTCAGCATCGTCAGAGATGAACCAAACCTTAAGGCACTCGGTTCGGTCGATGTGTATGGTGGTGGCGGTTTCTTTTATACCAGTTTCTTCATTGACCCTCAAGAAGAGATGATCGGCATCTTTATGGCGCAATTGCATCCCGGTGCTGGAGATATCGCGGAAAGAATTCGGATCCTCAGCTACCAAGCGATCACCGATTGAAATGTTTTAATGTATCGAACCGCAAGGAAAATTTAAAAAAGGAACTAATCGATATGCCAAGAGAACTCATTGCACCTGCCCAAGAACAGGTCGCGTTCCGAGAGTATGAAAGCCCACCTTTGCAAGCCGACCAAATCCGGGTCAAGAGCCGGTTTGGTGCCGCCAAACACGGTTCAGAAATGGCATCGTATAAGGGGTATGCCAGTCCGCGCGGGGGCTATGATGGCGAATATAAGATATTTCGAGCGAATAACTCTGGGATGGTACACTACCCTTCAGGACTTGGGAATATATGTGTCGGCGAAATAACTGAGGTCGGTTCGGACGTTACCGAATTTGAGGTCGGAGAGCGAGTTTTTCGGCACAGTTCCTTCCGCGAGGAAAATGTTTGGAACGCAGCAGGGACCCGAAAACTTCCTGATGGTGTACCGTGGCAGGCAGCTGTCTGTCTCGACCCGACAGATTTCGCCTTGGGTGCGGTGCGCGACGGTAATGTCCGTATTGGCGATGCAGTGGCAGTCTTTGGACTCGGTGGCATCGGGTTGATGGCACTGCAGCTCGCAAAGTTAGCGGGTGCTTACCCCGTTATTGGGGTCGATCCGCTTGAATTACGGCGTAATGTGGCACTCGAATGTGGCGCGGATATGGTCATTGATCCTACAACAGAGGACGCAGGTTTAGAGATTAAAAAAGCGACCAACAGACGCGGTGCCGATGTCTGTATTGAATATAGTGGACACCATTCGGCACTGCAGGATGCTATTCGCGGCGTGATGTATTTAGGGACAGTTGTCGCTGGCGCGTGGCCCGGTATCTATCCCGCAGGATTAGACCTCGGTGCCGAAGCGCATTTCAATCGCCCGACGATTGTCTTCTCACGCGCCTGTAGCGAACCGAACCCAGAATATCCGAATTGGAACGAAGGCAGACTCTTTGAAATCAGTTTACGGCTCCTTTATGATGGCAGTCTGAAGTCTGAGCCTGTTATTTATCCTGTTGTTGATTTTGATGATCTGTTAGTCGAGTATCCGAAAATCGCAACGCATCCGGGTGAAAATGTGAAGTTAGGTGTCCGCTTCGCATAACTGCTTACCTATGTGCTGCGAGAGAGAATTAGCTTATTGGAAAGAGAATCTATGACTATTGGAATCATGCTGGTTTTAATGGGACTTGCATCATCCCAAATCATTACCGACAACGTAATGAAAAACATTGAAGTAACGCCGAACGTCGAAATCGTAGAGATACCGAGCAAATTTTCTGTTTTTGGATCAGTCGGTTGTGACAGATATGTCAACGTTTTCGGCGTTCACATCTTCGCAAGCCCAACAACACCTGAAGATAAACTCTCTCACGCTGCAGACGTTTTGGCACAATACCTCGATAACGACGAAGACGGTGTTCCTGACAACCCGTTGGTTCTTAGCCAATTGGTGAGCCGAAACGTCTTCATTATTATGCCCGGAACAGAGGCGGAGATGGAAACATTGGAAATGGATCGAATAGAAGAGGCAGGCTATCGGTTCGGTCAAGACCTCTATGGCGAAGAAACCAAGCCGGATTTCCTTGTTGATGGGAAAATTAACGCTCCTGATGGTGGATACTACGACGGCGCATTAGAGGAAATCCTGCATCCTATTACACAACATGGTTACGCCAACGCTTACCCGGAAGTGTTCGGAGAGAAACGGGGGTCCACCTTAGCGAAGTGCATGGATGCCGCCCGTGGCGGATATTTCGAGAAAGTACCGAAAGAGGGTCCCAAGAGCGGCTATCCAGCAGAGGCTTGGTACCACTATACCGATGAAACCTGCGACTACGGCTGCATGGTTACGGAGTATATCTACTGGGCTTTGACATCGATATTAGGAACGCAGGACTTTCCAGGACGCAGCGAGGATCTCGAGGTTGAATGGGAGTTAAACACCAGAGAGCAGGTTAAAACTGGGGATACTGCAGTCTATGAACTGCTAACAGATCCTCAGTACAAGTTCCCGACCAAAGCACCGGATGGAAGCTACAAACCGTCGGCTTTTCCTGTTACAGTTGTCCCTGTTGTCGTTATCGAAAATGAAGACTAATGACGGTAGCGATAACACACTATTATTGCAGTCCCGCCGCTCGGAGTACCGTTTCTTGAACTGTGAACTCATGGTCGAGTGAACGGTCGGGAGATTTCTCGCCCCGAATATCCGCGACAAAGGCTCGAAGGCTTTCGACATAACGCGGTCGCGGCTCCACAGGCACTGTCTGCCAACCTTTCGCATACCCGTCCCGTCCCTCGTCAAGGCACAATCGCAACGCTGGCGGTTCAAGTGGCTCAAGAATCGCACTGCCGCGTGTCCCGTAAACTTCCAATCGCCTCGATTTACCTGAATCAACTTCCAACGCCGTTGACTCAAGAATTGCTAATGCTTTTGGGTATTCAAACACAGCCGCCGTATTGTTCCGATACCACGGCACGTCATGTCCATCGTGCCGCAAAAATGGGGTTACCCGTGTGGGGCGTCCCAACAAGGCAACGATAATATCAGTGAGATGACAAGCAAGGATAAACATAATGCCGCCGGAATGTTCACCGAGCGAATCCCAGCGTTGCCAATGAGAATCGTTTGACAGTCCTGATGAGATGCGTGCCCGAACGGAAAAAATATCGCCGAGTTTGCCTGAATTCGCCCAATCAAGGATAAACTGGAAGCCAGCATTGTATCGGAACATATAACCGAGTTGAACGAGCAGGTTTTTATCACGGGCAATGTCCAGAACCTCTCGAAACGTATCAAGATTATCACCAGCAGGTTTATCGAACCAGACATGCTTACCGTGTTCAAGAATCTCCCGCGCAAAGGTGAGATTCTGCGACACACGTCCCTGGGCTGCAATCCCGACGATTGTTTCATCATCAAGCATTTCTTCTTTCGATGCAAACCAGTGAACGCCTTCATAGACAGGATTTTGACCGAGCGTTTCTCGGACCTCTAACGACGGTTCAAAGACACCGGCGAAATCAATGTCGTCACTTTCCTTCATCACACGGGCTTTTCCTGAAGCGTGGTCGTGGGAAATACCGTATTGTGCAAGTCTCATTCTCATGTTTTTTCTCCTTAATTAGGACTTACGCAAAATGGGTTCATTCCGTCTATTACGCGCTCAGAGATTGTGGATATCCGTGGTATCTATCAACTCCTCAGATCGCACAAACTAACAGTTTATGCTACAGTGCGTGAGTCCTGCTTAAATATGATTGCCTGAAACATTGGATAAGGTCTGACATGATTCTATCATAGAATCTATATTGGTTTATATAAAATAATGAGTGCGATTTTTGACAACTTGTGCTAAACTCTAAAAAATAGAAACTTCTTTTGATAAACGTCATACGCCTCGATTCCGGCGTACTCAACTGGAACTTGCCCGAAACAAAATGGAGGGTTTTGCTTGGGCGTTTCTTTAGACAGAGACACATAGCTAAAAAAGTTGAAAACCGAACCGATGCAACTCCAATTCTACACGAAACCGGATTGTCCGCTCTGTGATGCGGCAAAGGAAACACTGCAAAGTATTAAAGCGAAGGCACCGTTTATCGTCATAGAGGAGATCGACATCACGAAAAATTTGGCGTTATTCACAAAATATAAGCATCTGATTCCTGTGCTTGAGTTGGATGGACAACGGCTTTTTGTGCATCGCACGACGTATGGAAAATTGGTCTGGCAACTGCGGTGGCATCGGTTTCGGCGGCTTTTGGTAAAGTTTGTAGGCTAAAACTTGGTTAGGACTCACGCAGCTTTAACTCTTATGCCACTCTGTGAGATAGAGCGTTAGGAAAAAGAGAGGCGTTTTGGTGGCACAACCTAACAGGTTATGCTACAAAAGAACAGCATGCGTAAGTCCTATTGGCATAAAAAAGAACGAGGAGATAAGTATGGCATTTCCATCTCATGGGACAGTACACCGCTCGACCGTAACGGGTACACGTGGCATGGTGACAAGCGCGCATCCGCTCGCAAGCCTCGCGGGGGCACGTATGTTGCTCGCTGGTGGCAACGCATTTGATGCAGCGGTCGCAGTCGCTTCAACGCTCAACGTCGTTGAACCCTATATGTCCGGCATCGCTGGCAACGGATATATGTTAATTTATAGTGCGAAAGATAAGACGCACCGCGCGTTAGACTACGTCGGCACCGCGCCGTACGCTGCGACACTCGATGCATTTCCAACGCTTGAGAGCCAACAGGTCGGCATTCGCGCAGGGATGGTTCCGGGGGGATGCGGCGGATGGCTGGCACTCTTGGAACGCTACGGGAGTATGGACCTCGCCGACATCTTCGCACCGGCGATCGAATCCGCCGAAAACGGATACGCCGTCACGGTCAAAAATGCGGAATTTATCGCAGGCGCGCGGCCCTATTTTTCTGACAGAGCGGTAGAGGTTATCGCCTCGCGCGGTAGAACACCGCTCCCCGGTGAGGTATTGGTGCAGAAGGACCTCGCACAGACTTTCCGAACGGTTGTTGAAGGCGGCACAGAGGCGTTCTATCGTGGTGAGATTGCGAAAGAAATCGCCCGTTTTTCTGAAGAAAACGGAGGCTTAATCACCGAAAAGGATCTCGCTGATTTTGAAGTGTTCTGGCAGGAACCCGTCTCTACGACATACAAAGATTACGAGGTCTACTGTCCTCCACCGCCGTGTTCAGGTTTTCAGTATCTGGAAACACTGAATATCTTAGAGAACGACGCACTCGGTGAACTCGGACACAATACGCCTGAATACCTGCATCTACTCATCGAAGCGATTAAATTAGCGAGTGCGGATAGAGCCGAACACGCACCACGTCCGAACCCACCGCTCGAACGTCTGCTATCGAAAGACTATGCCCGTGAACAGCGCGAACGCATCGGCGAGCAGGCAGCGGTCAGCGGCGGTGAACGCTGGTCAAAGGACAAACTCTCCGGTGAAATTATCGCCAACGACTGGACAACCGAATGCACAACGCACTTTGATACTGCTGATGCAGAGGGCAATATCGTCGCAGTGACGCAGAGCCTCGGACAACCCTTCGGTTCAGGTGTAATCCTCGGTTCGACTGGCATGTTCCTCAACAACTTCATGAACTGGTTTGATAGGATCCCTGAGAGTCCAAACGCTGTTGGACCGCATAAACGGATAGAGATGTGCATGGCGCCGTGTCAGGTCTGGAAGGATGGTAACCCGTTTGCTGCAATCGGTACACCCGGCAGCCACGGTATTCTTCAGACAACGCTGCAGATGGTGTTGAATCTGATTGAACACGGGATGAACGTTCAAGCGGCGATTGAAGCACCCCGTATCCGATTGGTAAATCCGGGCAAACACGTCAGTATGGAAGGACGGATTCCTGTTGCTGTACGTGCTGCACTGGAGGCGCGCGGACATGAAGTAGAGGTGTTACCCGACTGGACAGCAACCGTCGGCGGCGGACACGGTATTGCTTTCGATCCCGAAGAAGGGAGTTTCATGGGCGGTGCTGATCCACGCCGTGATGGATATGCGGTAGGTGTATAGTCTGAAGCAAACAATTTTCCAAACTTCATATTTATCATAATATTTTTTTCGGAGAAATTATGAAAGGTCTTAACATCTCAAACAAATACGTTTTCTTAATACTGGGTTTACTTATAATCTGTGGTTGCGAAAGGGTTCAGGACGTAACCCGTCCCGAACCATCAAGCGCGCCGCTCCACGTAACCATGATATATCCGAGCGATTGCGTTGGCTCCGCGGCTTACTGTACCGCCTTCTATATCGGTGTCCGGGCTGCAGAGGAAGAACTCGGAATTGCGCTCACTGAAGTCAACGGTATAGAAAACGATCCGGAAGCAACAGAGATACTCTTAAAAGAGGCAGCATTAACTTCAGACCTTGTTTTGACAGCGGGTTACCAAATGGGGGACTTGCTCGCTCGTGTGGCACCCGAATTTCCTGATGTCAAATTTGCGATTTTTGACGTTGTGCTCGATATTCCAAATGTAGCTTCCGTGAACTATAAATCCAACGAAGGCTCTTTTCTGGTCGGTGCAATTGCGGGTTTAAAATCAGAAAGCAATAAGATCGGCTACATCGGTGGCGCGGATGTCCCGTTGTTACACGAATTTGAAGCAGGCTATGTTGCTGGGATTCACGCAGTCAATCCAGACTCGGAAGTCACTGTAGAATACATTAGCGAAGATGCAACAGGTTTCGGTCTGCCAGACAGAGCGAAGGAATTGGCACTCTCACAATATGCAAACGGGATTGATGTGATTTACGTCGCTGCCGGTGGTTCCGGTCAAGGGGTGCTCGAAGCAGCACAAGAACAACAAAAATTCATCATTTGGGTCGATGCTAACGGCAATCATCTCGCACCAGGACTTGTCTTGACCAGTATGACAAAAGAGATTCCGGCTTCTGTGGTGCGTATCATCCGTGAAACCGTTGACGGTAATTTTATGGCAGGTGTTCGATATTTTGGGATCGCAGATGGCGGTGTCAGTTATGCCGTTGATGAACACAACCGACCGCTGCTTTCGGAGGACCTCATCGCCACTGTTGAATCGCTGAAAGCGAAAATCATTGCTGGCGAGATTATCGTTCCTGACACAGTTTCGCTCCCACGTGAATAGTGCTTCATAACAAAAGACGTGTTTCAACGCAACCTTGCGTAAGTCCTACAGTTTTAAAATGGAGAATTTTATGCTTAATGAATACCCGTATCCAGAGTACGAAGGTAGACGGAATCTCGTGATTGGAATATTAGTAACCTTGCTGACCTGTGGTATCTATGGACTTTATTGGCAATACAAGCAGATGGCGACGCTTAACGCTTGGCTGAAGAGAGATGAGTACTCTTTTTGGCTCTGGCTTTTGCTTTCAATTATCACTTGTGGTATTTATGGTATCTATTATGAGTATAAGATGGCAAACGGTATTAATACAGTACAGGCTGATAATGATTTGGTATTCGATTCAAGTCTACCAATCATCTGTGTTCTGTTAGCGATTTTCGGTTTTGGTGTCGCTTCGCTTGCCGTTCAGCAGCATCAAATTAACAGACTCTATGGACGAACGCCTAATGTTTAATCATACGTTTCTCGCCCGTCTACTTCTTATCGGTTTGGGTACGGTGGGGCTTTACACTGCAGTGTCTGGAATAACCCCCGAAGAAGTTTCATTGATCCCCTGTATATTTCATTCGTTGACGGATCTGGCATGTCCTGGATGTGGTATGACACGGGCATGCCTTGCTTTAGTGCAGGGAAAATTCGGTGTTGCCTGGAGTTATCACCCGTTCTCTTTTTTAATCGTTGGGTTGGCTATTCCAGCAGCATTCTTCCCAATATGGTTAAAGAGCACTTGGGCGCGTCGTTCTCCCACAACTCAAAATTTGATTGTTATTAGTGGGATTATTCTCTGTTTATCCATTTGGATAATAAAAATTAGGGGTTCTTTAGGAGTTTAAATGCTAATAACTTCGTAGGATTGTCCCCTTCGCGCCGACGATCCAACTGGCGTTTTTATTCAGATATATGTCCTGCAAATTATATTGAACCGGTGTCGGATAGCGGCTCCACATATTGCCGCCATCTGTGGTGTGAAGGATTAAGCCTTTTTCGCCGACTGCCCATCCGCGTTTCATATCCCGAAAAGCGACGGCTCGCAACGCCTGGTCCACAGTAGATTTCTGTCGAACCCATGTCCGTCCGCTGTCAGCAGTGTGCAGGATCAGTCCATCCGATCCGACAATCCAACCGTGTGTCGGGTTCGCGAAATAGACTGCAAATAAGTGTTCGTTAGACGTATTACTTTTTTGTCGAACCCACTGCTTCCCGCCGTCTCGGGTATGGAGTATCTCAGCGTCTTCGTTTTCGCCACCGCCGCCAACGATCCAGCCGTGGTTAGGATCGACAAAATAGACCCCCCAGAGATGCATCTTGGAAAGATTGCTTTGACTTTCCCATCGGTTCCCACCATCTGTTGTATGGAGAACAGTTCCTGATCCACCGACTGCCCAACCTTCAGCTGCAGTAATGAAATGCATGTCCAAGATCCCGGGTGGTCTCGGGCCTGCAGCACGAACTTGGTGTTGTATGCGCCAAGTACTCCCACTACTACCGGTATAACGTACCTTTCCGATGCTCGTAAGCCAACCGTTATTCGGGGTCGCGAAGTTAACCGCTGTGAACGTGTCTTTCGATTCGGAGGCCGCATTCCAAGTCATTCCACCGTCGGCAGTAGATAGTATTGTACCAGCAGTTCCGACTGCCCATCCGTGTTTCGCGTCCGCGAAATACACTCCATACAGATGTTGGCTTGTACCACTTTCAACTTGTTGCCACTCCAATTGAACTGGGTCTTGGGAACAACCGAGGTAGCCAAAGGCACCCCATAAAACGATAAGCGTGAGATAGTTTTTCTTCAACATTTTGACCCCCAAATAAAATTTGTATTGCATCTATTTCTTACGCGTGATACACTACATTATAGGAGATTCGGTGTAAGTTGTCAAGTTTTTATCAAAACGTTTCTCTTGTAGGTGAGAACTCCGATTTCCGATATGAACGCTCCGAATCGCATCCGCTTCCTAATACGGAGGAGATCATGGATACCCTAAACGATTTTGAATTCAAACAAAAAAAATACATGCCCAGTTTTCCAAAAGCGAGTGGAAAACCCACTATTTACATCGAAGGCTACCCTTGTGAGGACGATGAACCTATGGCGGCGACAGGATTTCACGCGGACCAGATTAGAATCTTTGCTGAACAAGTCTCGCGGTACTTTGCGATCAATCCGCACATCTATATTGGCGTTGACAGTTTCATCTACTACCGTGAAGGCGACATCACAAAGTTCGTTGCCCCCGATGTTTACGTCGTTTTCGGTGTTGATAAATTTCCACAGCGGCGCAGTTTTTACACGTGGTCAGAAGGTGCCACCCCTACGGCTATTTTTGAATTTCTTTCCGATTCAACGGCGAATCAGGATCGGGATGAAAAAGTTCAACGCTATCTGAGAGATATGGCGGCTGAAGAGTATTTCATTCATCAGCCTGAGTTGAAAAAGCCTGCGGAGTTTCGGGGGTGGCGACGGGACCCATCAGGTGGTATCGTAGAGCTGTCACCGGACGCAGAGGGAGGCTTGTTTAGCGAAGCGTTGAATCTCTATTTTGGATGGGAAGACCAACTGGATACCCACGTTAGGCTTTTACGTCCGTATCTTCCGGATGGCACCCCGATTACAACTTCTATGGAAGAACATCACCTTCGCGTAGAAGAAACACAACGACGAGAGGAAGCAGAAATGCTTGCCGCAGAGGAAACACAACGGCGACAGGACGCAGAAATGCTTGCCGCAGAGGAAGCACAACGGCGACAGGACGCAGAAGTTGAACTTGAACGGCTCCGGCGGCAACTCGCCGACCGCCAAGGCAACGGCATTTAGCAGGTTCTTCTGCTACACTATAGTAATGTCCATTATGTACATCATTGGAATTGATGGCGGCGGAACAAGAACTGTCGGTATCTTGACGACAGAAACAGGCGAACGTCTCGCACAGGTTGAATCGGGTCCATCAAATTACCACGTTGTTGGCGAGGTAGAAACGCAGGTTGTGCTGGAAAACGTCATCAATGAACTCCGTGAAAAAGCAGGAATTCCGTCAACCGAAGCTATCGGTTTCTGTCTCGGAATGGCAGGTTTAGGACGTGCCGAGGATAAAAAAATAATCGGTGAAATTTGTGATAGGCTCGGCATCAGCGAAAATCGTATCCTCACACACGACGCGCACATCGCACTCGTCGGCGGCACTGAGAAACAGCACGGTGTGATTGTTATCTCAGGAACGGGTGCTATCGTCTACGGTATCAATGCTGACGGTAAAGAAGCGCGAGCGAATGGATGGGGGTATCTGCTTGGCGATGAAGGCAGCGGTTACGACATCGCCATAAAAGGGCTCCGCGCGGTGGTTCGTGCTGCCGACGGTAGAGGCGGTTCCACTGATTTGACAAACCGAATCCTGAATGCCCTCAAACTCGACGCAGCGGACGAACTGATCCGCTGGACACACGCTGTTAGTAGAGATACGATCGCAGAACTCTCTAAAGTCGTCTTTGATGCTGCCCGATCATCGGACACGATTGCGGAACAGATTATTGATGATGCCACCGATGAACTCGCCTGTGCTGCAAGCAGTGTGATGAAACAATTAGTATTTGACGGGACGTTTGATATTGTGCTCAGCGGTGGCAACCTTGTCCATCAACCGATGTTTGCCGAGAAACTCCGCCGACAATTTGCGAGGCTCGCGCCAAACGCGTCCGTTCATCTACCCACACACGATCCAGCGTACGGTGCTGTATTGTTAGCACAAGCGAGGTTATAGTAGGAAACTATCATAAGTAAAGTAGCCCATGCAATCGACAACCGAGCAACGAAACCCTAAC
Source organism: Candidatus Poribacteria bacterium (assembly GCA_022821065.1). Lineage (GTDB taxonomy): Bacteria > Poribacteria > WGA-4E > WGA-4E > WGA-3G > WGA-3G. The sequence goes on along the minus strand of JAJEEK010000006.1, from coordinate 26,968 downwards.
TCCATTGACATAGACCTGAAATCGACATCAGAGATCGTTCGGATCTTTCATGAAGAGGATAAAAAAGCCATCGCAGCAGTAGAAACAGCGTCTGATGCAATTGCACACGCGATTGATTTGTGCGTTGCCGCGTTTCGATCCGGTGGCAGGTTATTTTATGTCGGTGCAGGCACAAGCGGTAGGCTGGGTGTATTGGATGCCTCGGAATGTCCGCCAACCTTCAGCACATCACCGGAGATGGTACAGGGGATTATTGCCGGTGGCGATGTCGCCTTGCGCCGTTCGGTGGAGGGTGAGGAGGACAAACCTGAAAGCGGGGCAGCAGCGATTCGAGAACGACAACTCACACCGGAAGATATACTCGTCGGAATTGCCAGCAGTGGACGGACACCGTACGTCATAGGCGCCTTGAAGGAAGCGCACGCTATCGGTGCAACGACAATATTCCTCTGCTGCGTGCCACCCCCAGCACACTTGAAGGCGTGCGTGACACATTTCATCACACCGATTGTCGGACCGGAGATTATCACCGGATCAACGCGTTTGAAAGCCGGAACCGCCACAAAGTTGGTTCTGAATATGCTTACAACCGCTGCGATGATCAACCTCGGCAAAGTCTACAATAATCTGATGGTAGATGTACACGCTTCTAACACGAAACTGGTCGCTCGGAGTCTTCGGATCGTTCAAACCGTTACCGGTGTAGATGCAGCGGCAGCTGAGGCAGCACTAACGCAAGCAGGTGGACGCGCAAAACTCGCGATTGTAATGCTCGCAAAAGGATTGAACCCGATAGACGCAAATGCCCTGTTAGAAAAGCATTCCGGATTTCTGAGACATATTCTTGAATAGAATTTAAGCTATCCTTATAGCCGCGTTTTTTCAAACGCGTAACCTAAAGGAGACATCAATGGCTACCAAAGTTGGGCTTGCTAAAACCGGCAGGCGACGTTCCAACGTTTTTCAGGCGTTGGACAATATACGCGACGACCTCACACCGAGAGTCCGCGAGCAGGTGCTGTTGAAACCGAATTTCCTCTCCAGCACAAATCAACTCGCTTCATCGCACGTAGATGCCATGCGGGGCGCGTTGGATTTTCTGTTGAGCACGCCACAGCCACCGAAAGAGGTCATCATTGCCGAAGGCGCGAATGAGAAATTCTCTGGTGAGGCGTTCCAAATTTTCGGTTACGAGGCACTCCAAGCGGAATACGATGTCCCGATCCGTCTTGTCGATTTGCATCAGGAGACTGAATGGGTAGAGGCAAAAGTCTTTCTCGCCGGACGCGACGAGGAGACCGTCCGTATGCCGAAGACGGTTCTTGATTGCCCTTGCACGATCTCGGTCGCTATTGCGAAAACGCATGATGCCGGGGTCGTGACGCTCGCGATGAAGAATATGATTATGGGTACCCTGCATAAAGAGGATCGGATTAAAATGCACGGCTATCATAGCCACGCAGATCGAGTGCTACCACGCGAGGCGCAAACGCTGAATATCAATCTGCTCCGGCTTTCACGGCACCTTAAACCTGACATTGCTATCGTTGACGGCACCGTCGGATTACAAGGCAACGGACCGGGTGGTACCGATTCTGTTCCGCTCGGTATCGCTGTCGTCAGTCGTGATGTGTTCGCAGCGGATGCGGTCACATCAAAGGCGATGGGATTTGAGCCGTTAGAGATTGGGCTATTCCATTATGCAAATGAAATGGGATACGGTACCACAGATCTAAGTAAGATTGACATCGTTGGCCCCGCTGTCGAAACAGTCGCGATACCGTTTAAACCGCATGAAACAACTGAACAGCAGTTCCAGTGGCAGGAAGCAAACTCTGAGGAGTATCTCGCCGCTGATTAATAAAAAGGAGCATCATGAAACGTTTCTGTAATATATTGATCCTGTTTTCGTTCATTCTTACGACACCGGCGTGGGCATGGTGGGGTGGTGGACACGATATCCTGACACAAGCAGCTGTCAAATCACTTCCCGATGAAGTGCCTGAATTTTTCCGTAACGCCGATAAAATGGTTGCCCACTGCGCCTACGACCCCGATATATCTAAGGAACGCGGCACACCACATGCTCGACAATCCGAATACGGGGAACACTACATTGATATAGAACTCTTCGGAGAACACCCGATTCCAGACGGACGTGAGGCACATATTCAGCTATGTGCCGAACTCGGACTTACACCGCGAGAAGTCGGTACACTTCCGTATGCCTTGGCGGAATGGACGGAACGACTTGCAGTCGCTTTCGCTGAGTATCGCAAATGGCCCGATAATCCGATGATCCAGAATAAGTGCTTCCTCTACGCCGGTTTCCTTGCACACTATGCACAGGATATGTGCCAACCCTTGCACCTCACCATTCATTTTGACGGGATTAAGCAAGCGGATGGGACGCGGCTACATAGGGGCATTCATGAGAAGGTTGATTCGTCTATTGAGATGTTAGGACTGGACCCAATGGAACTCGCGAAAGCACAACAAATTGACGCTGTTGCTGATTTGATGCCCGCAATCATCGCACAGATTAAAAGCGGACACACTTTGGTAGATAATGTTTACGAACTTGCAGACGACTGGCAAGACTTGAAAAACCCGACACCCGCTTTAAAGGATTTTGTAAATAATCGAGCGCGTGAGTCGGTGCGTTGGACTGCCTCGCTCTGTTTAACCGCGTGGAAACTCTCTGAAAACATCAGGCTACCCGGTTGGCTTGACCGCGCACAAATTGATGAAAAATAGTAACCAGTTATCAGTCGTCAGTTACCAGTTATGAACCGCTTTCTCAGCAATCTATTCAAACTTGGTGTCCTGCGAGAACAAACGACTTAGTAAGAAATTCTCTTTAACTGACAACAGATAACCGACAACATTAAAAAGGAGAAATAAACTTGTTACAACAGTGGAAACCTGACCCAACCTTTTACCCATCGCCGAAAATGGCGATTGAGGCACCCGTTGAAGAACTTGCTTATGTCGCGGCACCCCGGGATGATGGCAAACCTGATGCAATGTGCGTTGTTGACCTCAACGAAGGGTCTGATACTTATGGCCAAATTATCAATCAATTGGAACTCGGCGTTCGTGATGAGATTCACCACTTCGGTTGGAACGCCTGTAGCGCGGCACTCTGTCCGTACGCGCCGCACCCTTACATAGAACGCCGTTACCTCGTTGTGCCAGCACTCCGCGGTTCTCATATCTATATCCTTGATGTGAAACCCGACCCGAAGGCACCGCAACTCGTTAAGACGCTGACGGCTGATGAAGTTGAAGATCGATCTGGATATACCCGTCCACATACAGTACATTGCGGACCAGAAGGTATCTATATTAGCGCACTCGCCACGGCAGGTTCAGAAGAAGGTCCTGGTGGAATTTTCCTCATGGATCATTACAACTTTAATATCCTTGGGCAATGGGAAGTTGAACGTGGCTCTCAATCCCTCTCTTACGATTTCTGGTGGCATTTGGGCTACGACATCGCTGTTACCAGCGAGTGGGGATATCCGGGTATGATTGAAAACGGTGTGAGCCTTGAAGATTTAGGGGCCCGCAAGTTCGGGCATAAAATCCATATCTGGGACATCCGACACCGGAAGAACATCCAGACATTGGACCTCGGCGATGACTATCAGATGATCCTGGAACTCCGTCCGGCACACGATCCAACCAAAGCTTATGGATTCGTCAATGCTGTCCTGAATATGAACGACCTCTCCAGTTCCATCTGGACGTGGTACAAGGATGGAGACGATTGGGGCATCCAAAAGATTATTGATATTCCGGCACAAGCACCAGAAAATCCAGATGATCTGCCACCTGCCTTGAAGGATATCGGCATGATTCCGCCCCTTGTTACGGATCACATCCTCTCGTTGGATGACCGGTTCTTGTATGTCTCTTGTTGGGGGACCGGCGAGTTGTTGCAATACGACGTGTCCGACCCGTTTAATCCGAAGCATACTGGGACCCTTGAGATCGGTGGGATTACGAAATCGCATCCACATCCTGCAGCTGGACCCGTTAGCGGTGGACCGCAGATGGTTGAATTAAGCCGCGACGGCAAACGCCTCTACTTCACGAATTCTCTCTACGTCGCCTGGGATAACCAGTTCTATCCCGACGGTGCCAATGGATGGATGGTGAAAGCTGATGTGAATGTGGAAGATGGTGGACTCGAATTCGATCCGAACTTCTTCGTAGGTTTCGGCGACAGTCGCGCCCATCAGATTCGCTTGCAAGGTGGCGATAGTTCATCCGATACTTTCTGTTACTCGTAAAAATTTCGTAGGGGTTGGGAATGTCATACAAGGAATGGATTTAGTCTATCCGTAGACTAAGTCCACCACCCCTACTGAATAAAAAAATGACGTTTCTATATCCAGAAAGGGTTTTTATGGATACTGGCTCATGGTTAAGCTACACTCTCATGGGCGTATATCACGGCATTAATCCGGGGATGGGTTGGCTTTTTGCGGTCGCGTTAGGCATGCAGGAAAAACGGAGGGGTGCGGTTATCGGTGCCCTCTTCCCGATGGCACTCGGACACGCGATTTCTATTGCCGTTGTCGTGTTCGTCATCGCCTTGGCACAACGACAGATTCCAGAGAACGTGCTGCGTATCGCTTGTGCAACTGTGTTGTTCGGTTTTGGCGTGTACAAATTTTTCAGTGCGCGACACCCGAAGTGGGTCGGCATGCGTGTTAATTTTAAAGACTTAACGATCTGGTCCTTCTTGATGGCATCGGCGCACGGCGCAGGCTTGATGCTGGTCCCTTTTCTGTTGCGAATGCCGACTGCTGAGACTTCCCCACATACACACCATGCAACCGCAGGCATGACAGATAACGCTGTGATGTTACTGTCCGCAGTCGGCGTGCATACGCTCAGTTTTTTCGTTGTGACGGGGATTGTGGCGGTTATCGTTTACGAAGTGGTAGGTCTTGCGTTGCTTCGCAAGGCGTGGTTTAATATGGACTTGTTGTGGTCTATCGCGCTGATGATTGCCGGTATTGTCACCCTTTTCTGGACGCATTGAAAAAATGATTATTCTTTAATCTGCGTAGGCAGCAACGCAACGCCGTATCTTTTTTGCAATGCGCGTAGATCGGCAAAGTCTGTATCTTGTAATGTATACCCAGCGTGTGAGCGCACTTGGTAATCAACCGATAAACATCGGACCTCCCGCCCTCTGATAAAACCTACAGCGTTCAACTCCGATTTAGTAATAATCCAATCAATCTCTCCAGGACCGTAGATCGCGCCCCCATCTGCGGTCCGTTCGATGACATGAAAGTCAATTTTTCCATGAGATTGATGTCCCATCACAAAGTTTCGATCTTTACGATCATCGGTATAGACATCCACAAAACCGTGCGCGAAGAGTGCTTTGGTTAGGACTGCGGAATCTTCCCATGAGATAATAATATCCAAATCTGAATGCTCCCGAGTGCATTCACCTAACAGTGCATCAACACCCCATCCACCATCAATCCAAACTTTAATGCCGAGTTCATCGAAGAGATCAAGAAACCAGTGAACCCTGTCAATAGTCATGCAACTTACACAATTTTCCATAATACCCTCCGTAAACGCTACACGCTACTTATGCCTTCGCAAAATGGTTTGTTAAAGTCTTACATATACAATTTGTCCATTTTTAGGTGTTTTCAACACACTATTAACTTGGGAAATCAATGGGCAAGGTCTTCAAAACGGTTACTCTCAGCTTTCAACACTATAATCCGAATCTTAATTTTGCTCAAGTTTTGCTGATTGGGAATGCCTTGATCCATTGTAATAAAAGCATCAAACTCATTTGCTGCAATTCTCAACAGTTCACCGTTCTCTTTTCCTTGCCAACCGCGATATCTTACTGTAACCACTTCTATGTTGTTTTCAAATAATTCTCGCAGCTGATGCGGCAGATTTTCATCAAGTAATACGCGCATCGGCAACCTCTAAGGTCATCTTTAAGTACGCGACAGCTTGTTCTTGGGATACCGTTGGAAAGTCATCAAGAAACTTTTTGAGCGAGTCGCCTGCCGTTAGATGCTGAATCAAAATCTCGACGGGTACACGAGTACCAGCGAAAACTAAGGCTCCGTTCATCACTTTTGGGTTGCGCGAAACGATCTGTTGCTTTTTCATTGGTAAAATCTCCTTGAAAAGGGTTATATGAAGTCTCTCATTAGAGTACCTTCAAGGCTGCTTCATAGTCGCCTCTAACGATATCTTGGACATCCTTTCGTAACTTCTGCCAACTCCGTTGGAGTTTTGTCTTAACCCATGTCTTACCTTCATCAATTCCCATTCCGTGGTGAATATACGCCAAATATAAAAGCGAAGGAACATGTTCAATATGGGACATAGCATCGGCGTTAGCAAGACATGCGCCTTCCGCACTTCGATGTTCAACTCTGACACTTGCTCGATGGGTCGCAATAGCATCCTTGACAGCTTCCGTTTTTTCTTTTGGATAGCTGAAACGCTTGAGGAGTTTCTCTGCTTCAATTGGCCCATGAATGTGATGATCTTCATAGAGTGCTTTGTCCTTTATACTGGCGTAATCATGAAGTAACGCCGCGAGTTCAACAATTTCGGGATCAGCATCAAAGCGTGGGGCGAGTTGTTTTGCGTTTTGAATGACTGGTAAAATGTGATGCGTCCAAATATCGTAACCGAAGATGTTGGTATCAGCAGCACAAGACTGTTCAACAATCTCCTCAATTCTATTTTTCATTGTTTCAGTCACCGAACATTCTCCTTTTTTTATATAGGTTTACAACTCTTTCTCAACAGTATTAAGAATATCACAAAACTGAAGTTCAGACAACTGAAAGTTGCGTCCCCGAAAATGAAAAGTTTGCTTTTTTTACGGCACTATGCTATAATTCCTTTTCAGTATCAAGAATTTTGTAAATGGACTCGAAAATTAGGACTTTTAAATTAAACTATCAAGCTGCACCCAAAAGGAGAACCTTGAATTGATAAACCTATATGGAGCAACGTATGACAGAACCCAGCTGCTTCGCCACGTCGGGGATATATCCCAAATTGCGCATGCCAAGATATATCAACTGACAGATGGGAATGAAAAAGGCGTTGACGCGATTGACTTCCGAACCGGTAGCGGCTTAAATTTCACTGTGCTACCGAGCCGTGGGTTGGATATCTCTTATGCCGAGTATCAGGGAATCCCGCTCTGCTGGCGTTCAAGCACAGGCGATGTCAATCCCGCGCACTATGAACCTGAAGGAACCGGCTGGCTACGCAGCTTCTACGGTGGTCTATTGACGACCTGCGGTATGCGACAAGTCGGCGTACCTAATAAAGATGATGGCGAAGCGTTAGGACTGCACGGTAGAGTTTCAAACCTCCCCGCAAAGAACATTTGGGTCGACAGTCGGTGGGAAGGACACCGGTATATGTTATGGGCACAAGGGAAGGTTAAAGAGACAGCTGCTTTAGGTGAAAACCTTTTGCGGACCCGCAGAATCTGGACAGAGCTCGGTTCGCGTACGTTGCATATTGAGGATATTGTCGAGAATTTGGGATACCAAGATTCACCGCACATGTATCTTTTCCATATTAATGTTGGATTCCCGATCCTTACTCAAGATAGTGAGCTCCTTGCCCCCTCCTCGCAAGTAACCCCTCGTGACGACATCGCCGCCGCAGATCTGAACAATTATAACCTTTGTGAACCACCGACTGTTGATTTCCAAGAACAGGCTTTCTACCACGAAATGGAACCTGATGTTGATAATCATATACACGTCGCACTTGTAAACCGCAATTTTAACGACGGACAGGGCATCGGTGTGTCCGTACGCTACCACAAGACACAGTTTCCAAATTTTGTCCAATGGAAAATGTGTGGTGAAGGCACCTATGTTTTCGGGTTAGAACCCTCAAATTGCGGCGTGGAAGGTCGAAAAAAAGAACGTGAACGCGGTTCTATAAAGTATATTGAACCCGGTGGACGCAGACATTATGAGGTCGAAATCGGCGTGTTAACTTCCAACGCAGAGATAGACGAATTGCAAGAGAAAATTGCAAAAACCCAAAATTAACGCTGTTAATTTGAATAAAAACGGTTAAGGAGAAAGAAATGAAAAAATATTTGGCTTTGCCACTTATCGCCCTCCTACTACTGACAACCCCCTTGTTTATCAGTTGTAGTGCCAAGGAGCAAACATCAACGCCAGCAATAGTAGAAACATCTTCCCCACCAGACGAAGAAAAGGCAGAAAAGGCAGATGGCTCAGACACCCCTGAAGCGGAACTCAAAGAGAAACCACATTCGCCTGAAGCCGAAGAATTGGCGAATAGAGATCAATCCACAGAATCAGAACTGAAAGAGAAACCACACTCACCCGAAGCGGAATTGGGTGATAAACCAGATACCCCTGAAGCGGAACTCAAAGAGAAACCACATTCACCCGAAGCCGAAGTTAGAGAGAAACCGCACTCACCCGAAGCGGAACTCAAAGAGAAATCGCACTCGCCTGAAGAAGAAACACACCGCGAAACTAAACCTGAAGAGACAGTTGCAACTCCTGAGATCCCCGAAGGTAGTGTGCTACATCTGATTCCAGAACAGACGATCGGACTCGTCTATTGTCCGAGTCTGCTCGAATTGGATTATCGCATTAATACGTTGGTGACAGATTTGATACCGATGGACACAGACCCAGAGGTGCTCGCCAGAATCTTAGCAAATACCTTCGGTGCTGGGTTTGAAAGTCTCGCCGAATTAGAAGAAATCGGACTCGATTTGGACCAAGATTTCGCAATCTTCATGACAACTTTAGAGCCACCTGACCTCTCCGCAACCGTCCACCTAACAGACCCTGAAGCGATGAAACAGGTGATTGATGCTGAAAGCGAAGGCAGTGCGCCGACTGAATACAATGGCGTAACCTATTGGAGTGCGACTGGCGGCGGCGGTCATTTCGCCATTTTAGAGAATATGCTCGTTTTCTCACAATCTGCGAAGGTGTGCGAAAGTGCTATTGATGCCTATAAACGGACGAAGCAGTCCATCGTGTCCAATCCCGATTATAACGCATTTCTCACCGATATTGTGGAGGGGGATGCACAAGTTGCACTCCACTTTAATCTCGAATCAGTCGCCCCCCTCATGAAGACTTCGCTGGAGAGAGAATCGGAATCAATGCGAGATAGCATAGAAAGCGATCCAGCCTCTATGGCAGTGGCTCCGTTTGTTGAAAGTATATTCAGCAAAACTATAGACTTTCTGGAGCAATCAGAATCGCTAAGTGCCACGCTTGAGGTGAAAGGAACCGATGTTCAGCTCACCCCGTCCTTAAAATTCAAGAACGGTAGTGAAATTCAGCAGTCCTTGAAAAAGATGATCCCTGAAGATTTAGAAATTCTCCGGGATCTTCCAAATCTCGCTGTTGTGAATGGTGCTTATCAGGCGAGCCCACAGTTCGCGGTTGATATGACTCTGATGGGGCTAAAAATGTTTTCAACAGTAGGGGTGTCGGAACAGGGCGTGGAACTTGAAGCACTCACGCATCAAGTAACTGCATTTTATGAGTCTCTCGGCGATGTGACCGGTTTCACACTCAACTTTGGCGATAGCATTATCCCCGATTATATGGTCATTTATATGGTGAACGATAAACAACAGGCACAAGGATATATGGAAAACATGTTCCTTGAGCAAATTACCACCACGATGCGGGTCATGCGCCAAGCAATTGGGGATTCACCTGGATTAAGTGCGTACGATGGAGCGCAGGCTGGCGATTCCTTGATGCACAATGAAGTCGAGATTAAAAGTTACGTCTTCCCGAATTTCGGTTCGGCTTTTGAACAGGTACCGCCTGAAGCTGCTGGCATGTTCCCGCAAGAGTGGCACTGGTACTACACTTTTCACGAAGGCCAACTCTTTTTCTCTATGGGAAGTGCCGAAATGATTAAAGCAGCGTTGGACAGAAAATCTGGAATGGAAGGCGGCCTCGCTGAAAATCCGAGTTATCAGAAAATTATCAGGACCCTCGGAACCGACAATAACGTATTTCTCGCGCTTTCACCGATAACTATGGTGAAAAGCCTGATACCTATTGTGTCAAAGGCGGATCCAAACGCTGCTGCAGCGATGCAAATGTTCGCTGGGATGTTTATGAACATGCCAGAAAACTACAGCATCGGTTTTTCCGCGAAAGTAGAAGAGAGTCGTGTCGGCGTAAATCTGCTCCTCACGCTCGGCGACTTCAAGCAGGTCATCCAAATGATAATGATGATGCAGGGTATGGGACAAATGTAGTCATAGTACCCATACGCTAAAGTATGGAGTCTTCGCGAGAAGTGTGATAAACCAACTCCTAACTCGCCCACAACCGGTTTGTGGGCGAGTTTCTTATGAGAATTAGCAGAGAGACCGAAAACAGCGGCGAATCACAAAAAGTTTTACCAGGACATTTATATCTTGTGTTTCAATTCCCAAAAAACACCCTAACATAACTGACGCTTAAACCCTGATGATTATTGACTTTATATCAATTTAAAATTTGACTCAAAATGAAATTTTTGATAATATACATTCCTAACTTCGATAAAAAAATGAAGTTTGTGAACGCCTCATAACGGGTATTTTCCCAGCGTGAGTTCGCCACAGAATTTTTTGGAACCTATCCGCATCTGACACCTTATATTGAAATTCACATTATTACGGACCTACGGAGGAAAACTGGTGAATAAAACAATGAGTTCCATATTCAGTTTCGGCATCGCATTTTTGCTGACCGTTACTCCGTTCGCGATGGCTACAGATACAACCGAAGAGGCAGCAGAACCGAAGAAAAGCCCTATTAAGATCGGTGGGGCAATGCGTGTAAACTACGCTTATGGGGCTTACGGGGATGCGGATAACCCACATCCCCGGGGCGAAAAAATCGGGGATGTTGACCTTGAGATTTTCCGCATCAACGCTGACCTCGACTATAATAACATCATCAGTCGGCTTGAATACCGATGGTATGATAACTACAGTATGATACATACGGCATGGTTAGGGTATAATTTCGGTGATTTCGGTACAGTTAAGGCAGGGATTGTGCGGGCCCCCTTCGGTCCAACCGCCTACGGTGTTTCGACGAGCTGGTTCTTCGACCAGCATTTCTACGTTGGGCTCGCTGACGATATGGACTTAGGGGTCACATGGAATGATACCTTTGATAAGTTGACACTGGATATAGGCTACTACCTGATGAGTGATCCGCAATTGATAAAGTATGGCAGCCTGGCGAGTTCTCGCTACAGTTATGATGTCGTCAAATGGGAAGAGAAAGCCGATGCCAACGGAAACGTCGAATGGGGCGCCGGTGAAAACGGGTTTGATGAGCAACATCAGTTTAACATCCGTGCCATCTACGCCCTTGAGAACATCGGAGATTTCGGTGTCTCCGCCCAATACGGATTGCTAAAAGGGACGGATGTCGGTGACGATGATGGGGGTACCCACTACGCGTTTTCCGCACATGCGAAGAATACCTTCGCTGACTTTACACTCTATTCGCAATTTTCCTATTACGCGCATAACATTACGGACGACACCCCCTGGGGCACCGGGAATTTGATTCCAATGGGTGCTTACGACTTCGCGTGGCCCGTCGCATCTACGGGATTAATACCGGCACTATCGCTCCGATATGGTGGGATAGATACTTCAGGCATCTCATGGATTGATAGCGTCACCCCTTACGCTGAGTGGAGCACCATCCTCAAAACCGTAGATGACTACAATGCCAGTACGCTTGTGACGGTCGGCGCGAGTTGGACCCTTCTGGGCGCATTATATGTCTATAGTGATCTTGCACTCTCTGATGGCAACTTTTTTGTTGGTAACACCGAAGATGACTATGGGAATATCCTGACAGGTGTAAATCACGTTGGTGCCAACGGAAATAACCAATGGCATTGGCGACTTAATTTTAATTTCGGTTATTATTTTTAATCGGTTCCCGACTATGGGTTTTCAAAAACCGTTGGAAATGAGAAGGTCTCTTTGCTGAAAGCCAACTGCTGATTGCTGACAGCTACTAAAAAAGGAGAATTTTGAAAATGCACGAAGAAGGAAAACAACCCCAATACATGCACGAAAGGGAATATAAGAAATTATTCGGTTTAGATATTTACCTCACACCTGTATTCGTTATTTCCAGTATCGCAATTGTCGTTTTTATCATTGGTTCTCTCATTTTCCAAGAAGGGGCAACAAAACTCTTTGGAGGTCTCCGAGTCTGGCTCACCACGAATCTTGATTGGCTGTTCATGATTACGGCTAACCTCGTTTTTCTTTTTTGTCTGGTCGTCGCATTTTCCCCACTCGGTAAGATCCGTCTCGGTGGTGCGGATGCGAAGCCTGAATATTCCTATTTAACTTGGCTCGCCATGCTTTTTGCTGCAGGTGTCGGTATTGGGCTTCTCTTCTTCGGCGTGTCGGAGCCGATTACCTATTTTCAAGGGGGAAGCTATTCACCGCTGGGAATAGAAACGATTTACGATCCAGAGGCTGCCTACACCGCTGAAAATGTCCCTGATGCTGGGGATCCGAAGGTTCAAACGGCGGCTTCCGTGGGTATAGCGACAACGGTTTTCCACTGGGGTTTACAAGGGTGGGCGATCTACGGTGTTGTTGGTCTCGCCCTCGCCTTTTTCGCCTACAACCGAGGTTTGCCACTCCTCATCCGATCCGCCTTCTATCCCATATTCGGTGACCGGATCTGGGGCTGGCCCGGACATATCATTGATACATTCGCCATATTCGCAGGTATTTTTGGGCTGGCAACCTCGCTCGGTTTGGGGGTACAACAGGTAACCTCCGGACTTGACTATCTGTTTGGGGTACCAGCGAACAGTCTCACGATGGTCCTTTTGATTGTCGGGATTACAGCAATTGCGCTGATCTCAGTGATGACAGGTATTAACGTCGGTATCAAACGTCTGAGTCAGTTCAACATAATTCTCGCCTTTTTATTATTGGCGGCTCTTATTTTTCTCGGTCCAACGAACTATATTTTCAAAAGTCTGTTCACTGGGCTTGGTGCTTATGTTATGAAGATTGTGCCGCTCAGCAACTGGATCGGGCGCGAAGATACCGGCTTCTTCCACGATTGGACAACGTTCTACTGGGCATGGTGGATCGCTTGGGCACCCTTCATCGGTACTTTCATCGCTCGTATTTCAAAAGGGCGGACAGTTCGCGAGTTTGTCATCTTCGTCCTGCTTCTACCGACGTTGCTATGTTTGATCTGGTTCAGCGCCTTTGGTGGCACTGCTATCCACCAGTTCCTCACTGAGGGCTACACCGGCGTAACCGAGGAAGTTGAAATATATAAGTATGAACTTGCACTATTCAAAATGTTTGAAGGTCTACCGTGGGCAACGCTGCTTTCTTGTATCGGTATGACGCTGACGATTATCTTTTTCGTCACTTCGTCGGACTCCGGCTCTTTAATTATTGACATCATTGCAGCTGGCGGTAAAGTTGACGCGCCGATTCCGCAGCGTGTGTTTTGGTGCACTGCTGAAGGCTTAGTCGCTATCGCGCTCTTACTTGGTGGAGGTCTGAAATCTTTACAAGCTGCTTCCCTCACAACAGGCTTCCCTTTCGCAATTGTGATATTAGGTATGGGGGCTTGTGTCTGGGTTGGTCTGAGTCGTGAAGCCCGTGAATCTCAATAGAAATCGGCTATCAGCAATCGGCTTTCGGCTGTCAGCAATAAGAGGATTTTGATTAACAGAAGTCCTTTTTGCTGATTGCTGACGGCTGACCTGCTGATAGCCAATGTAATGGAAAAAAATATGAACGCAACAGAACTTGAATTTGAAAAACCACTCATTGAATTGGAACGCCATCTTACACAGTTAGAAGCGTTTGCGGAAGCACACCCAGAGTTAGACCTCACAGAAGGGATGGATGCGCTCAAACAGAACATGGGAACGCTTACAAAACAGACGTTCCAAAAAATAAGTCGTTGGGATAAAGTGAGGTTGGCGCGCCATGCCCAACGTCCGCAAGCGCCTTTCTATATCAACGCGCTCCTTGAGGAGCCGACCGAACTCCACAGCGATAAGTTGTACGGCGACGACCGTGCACTCATCGGCGGTTTCGCGTGGTTCGATGAACAGCCCGTCGTCTATCTCGCACAGCAGAAAGGCACAAGCCTCGAAGAGCGTCAGGAGATGAATTTCGGCTACACGCACCCGGAAGGCTATCGCAAAGCGAGGCGGCTGATGCAGTTAGCAAATAAGTTTAACCGCCCTGTCATCTGTTTTGTTGACACACCCGGCGCGCACTTTGATCTCCGTTCGGAAGAATACGGGCAAGCGATGGCGATCGCCGAAAATCTGGCGGAGATGATGATGCTACGTGTCCCGATTCTGGTCGTTATTATCGGTGAAGGTGGAAGCGGCGGCGCACTGGCAATCGCACTCGGAAACCGTGTCGTAATGATGGAATATGCCGTCTATTGCGTCGCTCCGCCGGAAGCCTGTAGCGGGATCGTATGGAAAGACAAAGGCGAACACGCACCGGAAGCGACCGAAGGCTATAAACCGACCGCCCCGGATCTGCTCAAGTTGGGGATCATCGATCAGGTCGTTCGTGAACCGCTCGGTGGCGCGCATAGAAGCCCGGATGCCGCGGCGCGTAGCATCAGACGCGCAATACGTAAGCATCTTTCCGAGTTACTAGAGATGTCACCGGAACAACTCGTCGAGCAAAGGTTCGAGCGTTATCGACATATCGGAATTTACGGCGAAGATGAGACTTAATGGACGGGTGTACGCCACATGAAAATCCGAACAATCACGACAGGCATTCCGCTCCCGTTCGCGCCATACCAACTTCAACGTGCAGCGAAGTTTAATGCCGCTTGCCAAGCCTACTTTGAAGCGAACGGTTATGATGTACAAACGACGCGTATCAGTTCCCAAATCTGGGATGAGGCACGAGATGTGGAAACTATCCTTGCGTTGGCGTCCGAGGCGCGGGATTTAGGTGTCGAGTTCCTTAGTTTGGGGACGATCCTACCTGAGAAGCGACACACAGAAACGCATCTCGCCCGTGTCGCCGATGTGATTGTCCAGAGCGAAACACTTTTCGCTACGGTTACCCTTACAACAGCATCTGGGGGCGTGGCATCGGATATTGCCGAAAACGCAGCGAACATCATTCAACAGATCGCACACCAAACCGATGCTGGCTACGGAAACCTGCGATTCGCAGTACTGATGAACTGCCCTCCGAACACGCCATTCTTTCCAGCAGCATTCTGGCACGATACACGAACAAACTTCGGCATCGGTTGGCAGGCAGCAGACCTCGTACAACACGCTTTCACAGATGCACCGAATTTGGAAACTGCTTTGCAAAACCTAAAAACCGTCATGGAAGCGGAAGGACAGAAGATTATCGCACTCGCAGAAACACTGGCGCAGGAGTGGGGCATTAAGTTCGTCGGTATAGATGTTTCTCCCGCACCGATGGGCGATGAGAGCATCGCTTATGCTATGGAACAACAACTACCGGGTTACTTCGGTGAACGCGGCACGCTAACAGTCGCTGCAGGATTGACAGAAACGCTCAAATCACTCGACCTACCGCTCTGTGGATATTCAGGATTAATGCTCCCTGTACTCGAAGATGTCGGACTCGGTGCGCGTAGTGAAGCGGGCTATTTTAACCTCGACAGTCTGCTCCTCTATTCGACTGTCTGTGGAACCGGATTGGACACAATCCCTATTCCTGGCAATGCTTCAATATCTCAAATCGCTGCCATTCTAACGGACGTTGCCAGCCTCTCTATTCGGTTGACCAAACCGTTGTCGGTGCGTCTGTTTCCGGTCCCCGGGTGCAACGCAGACTGCCTGACAGAATTTGATTCCCCCTACCTAACAAACACGACAGTCATGCAGATATAATCGGTAATCTACATTGTCGCGAGCACAGCTCGCTCCTACCCTAAGAGGCTGCCGATCACGACAAAATTTTTCCCTTGCCAATTGCCACAACTTTTGATAAGATGATGCGAACGGAGTTTGATGGAAATTGTGCAATTATCAATACACAAAGGAATCGCTATGGCTGACCAACCACACGTTCTGCTTATCTCTACTGACCATTGGCCCAACTCACTGCTCGGTGTCAGCGGACATCCGGCTATCCAAACACCGACACTTGATACACTTGCGCGTGCTGGCACCCGATTCACACGCGGATACAGCGAATGCCCCGTCTGTGTCCCTGCACGGAAAACTTTGATGACGGGTGCAACAACGCGGACACACAAAGATAGGGTTTTCAATGATAAGAAGGGCATAGACGGACTGCCGACAATCGCACAGACGTTTCGCAATGCCGGGTATCAGGCTTACGCTGTCGGTAAACTGCACGTCTATCCGCAACGCGACCGCATCGGGTTCGACGATGTACTCTTAGGCGAGGAGGGCAGGTTACAATACGGGGCCATTGACGATTATGAACTCTTCCTCGGCGACAGAGGCTATGCCGGTCAGCAGTTCGCACACGGCATGTGTAATAACGATTACGTCAACAGACCTTGGCACCTTCCGGAAGACTGCCATGTAACAAACTGGAGCACCCAGCAGATGGTGCGGATGATTAAACGACGAGACCCGACCCGTCCGGGATTCTGGTACCTCTCCTATTGCCACCCGCATCCACCGCTGGCACCGCTTCAATGTTATATGGACATGTACCGCGATATCGAGGTGGATATGCCATATTGTGGCGAATGGGCAAAACAGAACGAGCAGCTACCCTTGCCACTAAAGGGCCGGCAGAAAAAGGACGAACACTTTACGGAAGATTTAGTGCGTTCGGCACGCCAAGCCTTTTACGCGCTTTGCACGCACATCGACCATCAATTGCGTGTCGTTATCGGCACTTTGCGAGAAGAAGGTCTGCTGAACAACACGATTCTGCTGTTCACATCGGATCACGGCGATATGCTCGGTAACCATGGGATGTGGGCAAAACGGCTCTATTACGAAGATTCTGCGAATGTCCCGATGCTCCTCGTCGGCACCGCAGGCGATGAACGCGTCGGACATCATCGGGTCGATGACCGGCTCGTCGGATGGCAGGACGTTATGCCGACGCTTCTCCACCTCGCTGGAATTGATATTCCCGACACCGTAGACGGGATCCCGATGGTCGGCGATGAAAAACGGGAGTGGTTGTACGGCGAATGCGGTGAAGGTGGCAGCGCAACCCGTATGATTCACGACGGACGTTTCAAGTTGATTTACTACGCCACTGGCAACTACCGACAACTTTTCGATCTGGAAGCGGATCCGAGGGAACTCAACGATCTCGCTGATTCACCCGCGCACGCCGAAATCCTTGAGCGATTAACGGATCTTCTGATCAGTGAACTCTACGGCAGCGATGAGAAATGGGTGGAGAATGGCGAACTCGTCGGTTTACCGGATCGTGCGTATCGTCCATCTCCGAACCGAGCCTTATCCGGTCAACGCGGACTGCACTGGCCCCCACAGCCCTCTGTCGGGCGTTAAATAGCATCTCCGAAATCAGTAGGTGCGGTTTTGCGGCGTACTCGCCCAAATGCGACCTGCATTCCAACCGCACCACTGAATCTACATCATCTTCTGTTATTCGCATAATCCCTCATTCAGGCAATTACGCCAATATTTTCCACTTATAATTCGTTGAATTTCTCCCTCAAACGTGCTATCATTTAACAACTATTGACTGCGGAAGGACTCATAATCGGTAAGCAATATGGGAAAAAAGAAATCAGACACAAACACGAATAATAACGGTGCAACGCTCGGCTTTGAAGCAAAATTATATCAAGCCGCCGATAAACTTCGAAACAACATGGACGCTGCCGAATACAAGCACGTCGTATTAGGGTTAATCTTCCTCAAATACATCTCGGATGCTTTTGAGGAAAAGTATCACCTCCTTCTTGAAGAATTTGCCAATCCACAGAGCGAATTCTATATTGAAGAGGAAATCGAGCGTTTTGAATATGCAGAGGATATAGATGAATACTTAGCAGAAAACATCTTTTACGTGCCACAGGAAGCGCGCTGGTCGTATCTACAGGCAAACGCCAAGCAACCAGAAATTGGGACGCTGATTGATAACGCAATGCTCGCAATTGAACAGGAAAATCCACGTCTCAAAGGTGTCTTACCGAAAAACTACGCACGCCCAGGACTCGACAAGCAACGCCTCGGTGAACTCGTTGATCTCATCGGCACCATTGGTTTGGGTGAAGAGGAGAATCGTTCAAAGGATATACTCGGCAGGGTTTATGAATACTTTCTTTCACAATTTGCCAGTGCCGAAGGCAAAAGAGGCGGTCAGTTCTATACGCCTCGCTGTGTTGTGCAGCTCCTTGTTGAGATGCTTGCACCGTATCAAGGGCGGATTTATGATCCCTGCTGCGGTTCAGGTGGGATGTTTGTCCAGAGCGAAGCATTCGTAGAGGCACACGGTGGACAGCGCGATGACATCTCTATCTATGGTCAGGAATCCAACCCGACCACGCGGCAATTGGCACTGATGAACCTCGCCATTCGAGGCATTGAGGCGAATCTCGGACAGGAACACGCCGACAGCTTTCACGACGATATGCACCCGGACCTGAAAGTGGATTATATCCTCGCCAATCCGCCTTTTAACAGTAGCGACTGGGGTGGCGAACGGTTGCGTGAAGACAGGCGTTGGGTTTACGGCACCCCGCCAACTGGCAACGCGAATTTTGCTTGGGTGCAGCACTTCATCTATCACCTCGCGCCAAATGGCATTGCTGGATTTGTGTTGGCGAACGGCTCCATGAGCAGCAATACCGCAACCGAAGGCGAAATTCGTAAGAAAATTATCGAAGCCGATTTGGTGGATTGTATGGTGGCGTTGCCGGGTCAACTTTTCTATTCCACATCCATTCCGGTTTGCCTCTGGTTTATCACAAGGCGCAAGGAAAATCCGAGTTTTCGGAAACGCACGGGTGAAACACTTTTCATAGATGCTCGCCGGTTAGGGAAGATGATAGATCGCGTACACCGTGAACTAACGCATTCGGAAATGACACGAATTGCCGAAACCTATCACGCATGGCGCGGTGATGAAGGCGCGAGTGAATATACCGACGTGCCCGGTTTCTGCAAAAGTACAACGCTTGCAGAAATACAGGAACATAACAATGTCCTGACTCCCGGACGCTACGTCGGTGCTGAGGTCGAAGAAGAGGAAACCGAACCTTTTGAGGAGACCATAGCAAACCTGACACAAGAATTGACTGAGCAGATGGCAGAGGCGAGGCGATTAGATGAGGCTATCGCGAAGAATTTGAAGATGCTCGGCTTTGGAGAGGATTCATGAATTTCAGTGCCGAAGAGATCAAACGCCACATGCGTTTCCTCTGGTTTGATAGACAGCCGGTTCCGGGAACAGGTTTTGGATCCTTAGATGAATCCCTTTGGAAACCGTTATTGAGTGCCGAAGGTGCCGCCGCACCTGAATTGGCGTTGGAAAAGATGGGACTTTTGACAAACGATGAGAACGGCATAACGCGTGCCACCGTAGCGGGTGTCCTCTTGTGCACGCATTCACCCGAAGAATGGCTCCCAAACGCCTGTATCTCAGCAACTTGTTATCGTGGTACAGATCGCGCTTCCGGACAGATAGATGCCCAAACAATTACCGGTCCACTGAACCGACAAATTGCTGAAGCGGTTGCCTTTGCTGTGCGTAACATGCGCGTCGGTGCATACAAGAATCCTGGTCGTACGGACTTACCGCAATACAGTGAAAAGGCACTCTTTGAAGCGATCGTCAACGCTGTTGCACATCGCGACTACACAATTCGGGGTAGCAAGATTCGACTCTCAATGTTCGCAGACCGCCTTGAAATAAACTCCCCCGGCGGTTTACCTAACAATCTGACAATTGAGAGTATGGAGGTCCGACAATCAACGCGCAATGAAGCTCTCACCTCTATGCTGGGAAGGATGTCTGTTGGGAATATACGCGGCTCGGAGGACCGACAATTTTTCATGGAACGACGCGGAGATGGTGTCCCTATCATCTTTCGCGAAACGAAAGCGTTAAGTGGAAATTCGCCACAGTATCAGCTCATTGATGGTTCAGATCTTGTCCTCACGCTTCCCGCTGCTGATACAGATCTTACACCTGCAACTGCTGGTATTCTTGTGCATCACAGCGGTAACCCATTACCCGGCGTTGAAATATTGGTGCTATTTCCAAATAAAACATGGAATTCGGCAACTACCGATGAGAACGGGAACGCGCAGATTGATCTCCACACGACGCATCTGCCGATGACGGTGTTCGCAGCCGCCCCCAGTTTTGCCGCACATCTTGAAAATGATTGGATGCCAGCAAAAGGCGGGCTCACAATAGAAATGAAAAGTCTCCAAGAGGGTGGATCGATAATTTTTCCTGAAGCGACAGGCAACATTCCAGGTTTATCTGGATATTTAAATCCAATACGCGATACGCGGGACCGAACCTATCTTTATGCTTCTAACATCGCCATAAATGAAGGACAGCAGCAGCCCGTTCATTTTATCCTTGGGGAGGATATGCGTCTCACCGATGCCCGCGGAAAAGAGTTGATGATACGTATCGTTGCAATCGTAGGTCAATCCGTACTCATAGAGTATCGCGCTTATACTAATGGAGAGAAAAAATGACAGTAAAGGAATTAATGGAATTTCTCGAAAAATATCCTGATGATTTACGGGTTGTTGTCGACGGTTATGAGGATGGCTACGACGATATTTCACCAGAAAAATACAGTTAGACGCTGGAAAGCATGACTGGGAAGGACAACACGGTGCCCCTTCCTATGCGGGTGAAGAAACAACTGATGATGCTAAGATTATAGATGCTTTGGTTTTCTGCCGTGCTCCATATTATTAAAGTAGATTGAAAAGGATCAAATATGAAAAGTGAACGGATGACGACTACCCTTGGCAGCTTGTTGTCCCTCTCCAATGGTAAAACCAGTCCTGAACGCTCCAACGACTTGCCATACCCTGTTTATGGTGGTAATGGGGTTATAGGATTCTCCAATGAGACAAATTCCAATCCTGGGACTATTATTATCGGGCGTGTTGGTAGTTATTGTGGATCTGTACACTTTAGTAATAGCTCTTGTTGGGTGACCGATAACGCTATTAGGGCTAAGGCAATGAACGGAAACGATCCAAGGTTTCTTTTCTACATGCTTCAAACCCTTCACTTGAATAATTATCGGGCAGGTTCAGGACAACCATTACTTAATCAGACTATTCTTTCGCAGATATCTGCAACTATTCCCGTTCCTTTTGAACAACGCCGCATCGCTCACATCCTCGGCACACTTGACGAAAAGATTGAACTCAATCGACAGATGAACGAGACACTGGAAGCAATAGCGCGAGCGATTTTCAAATCGTGGTTTGTGAACTTTGACCCCTTGAAAGCAAAGATGGAAGGACAGAAACCTATAGGTATGGATACGGAAACCGCTGCACTATTTCCATCAGTATTTCAGGATTCTCTATTAGGGAAGATTCCAGAAGGTTGGAAGGTTCGGACTTTAGGCGATTTGTCCCACAAACCTCAATATGGGTACACCGCATCGGCAAGAGATGAAAGTGTCGGACCAAAATTCCTCCGTATTACTGACATCAATAAGCGAGCATGGATTGACTGGAATTCTGTGCCTTATTGTGAGATTACTGACAAAGATTTTGAAAAATACCGTTTGCGTAAAGGAGATGTTTTGATCGCTCGGATGGCGGATCCTGGTCACGGGGTTTTGATAGAAGAAGATCAAGAGGCAGTTTTTGCATCTTACTTGATTCGTTTCTGTCCTATCCACAGCGAGTACGCGCGCTTTCTGCAATATTGGCTCCGGTCAGATAGTTACTGGAAATTAGTAAAAGGACGGGAAATAGGAACGACCCGCGCGAGCCTCAACGCCAAAACATTAAGTGGATTCCCGCTTGTAATCCCACCTCTGGATATTGTAGAAGTTTTCGCAAATCAGGTCAATAATCTACGAGATCGCGTAGTGGCAAACACATCAGAAACAGAATCACTTACGAACCTGCGTGACACGCTGCTGCCAAAGTTATTATCTGGTGAAATCCGCATAGACGATGCAGCTGAGATATTGGAGGGAACTTAGATGCCTCAGCAGACCGTTCCGCACATTGAATCACTGCGTGTGAAAAACTATCGCGCGTTACATAATATAGAATTAAAACAACTCAAACCGTTGACTGCCTTTTTAGGCGCGAACGGCAGTGGTAAATCAACACTTTTTGATGTCTTCGCGTTTCTCTCTGAATGTTTCACAATCGGGTTGCGTCGAGCATGTAGCAAAAGAGGTGGACTTAAGGAACTCCGGACACGCGGCTGTGATGGACCGATTGAATTTGCGTTGAAATATAGAGAAAAACCTAAAGCACCGATTATCACCTACCACCTATCTATTGGTGAAGACACAGAGGGACCTTTCGTCAAAACGGAATGGATGCAGTGGCGGCGCGGGAGTCGTGGCAAACCGTTTCGCTTCCTCAATTTTCGTGAAGGACGCGGAACCATCGTCGCTGGTGAAACGCCAGATGAGACAAACGAACCAATCAATGAACAGTTTTATGATCCCTCGTTCCTTGCTGCCAATATGTTAGGACACTTGGTGAGACACCCTCGTGTGTGTGCCCTTCGGCGTTTTATTACAGATTGGCACCTCTCTCGCCTTTCTACCGATGCCACGCGCCAAGCATCCAACTATGGACCGCAAAAGCGATTGTCCGTAACAGGTGACAACTTGTTCAACGTCATCCAGTACCTGCAGGAAAGATACCCAGAACGTTTGGAGAAAATTATCTCTTCTCTGTCAAATCAGGTGCCCCGCTTAGAGAAAGTTGACACAGAATTAACAATGAGTGGTCGCCGCCTAGAAATTAAAGATGCACCGTTTGAACAACCCATCTCGGCAAAGTTCGCCTCCGATGGTACATTGAAGCTGCTGTCGTATCTGACGCTGTTTCATGTTCCAGAACCACCACAATTGATCGGTATTGAGGAACCCGAGAACTACCTGCACCCACGCCTACTGACTGGCTTCGTCGGGGCGTGCATTGAGGCGTTAATGGGATCTCAATTCATAATTACCACACATTCACCTCAATTTGTTAATGAATTCACTGCTGAAGAGGTGTGGGTACTCTATCGAGATGAGCAAGGCTTCGCAGTCTGCAAACGCGCATCGGATATGCTGGGAATCAATCATCTTATGGAAGCAGGGGCAAAATTGGGGCAGCTCTGGAGGGAAGGGTTCTTTGAATTCGGTGATCCGTTGACCAACGCAGGGGGTCCAAAGCGAGAACTGTCTGCACATTGAATTCCCCCTGAAGGTGTATTAAGGCAATAACATGAATCGCAACACAATTTACGAATCCGATGTAGAAGAAGCCGCGCTTGAGTGGTTCGCTGAGTTAGGGTATACCGTTTTGCACGGTCCCGACATCGCCCCGGACACGCCTGATCCTGAACGTTCCTCTTATAACGAAGTCATCTTGACGCGCCGTTTACAAAATGCCGTTGCCGACCTCAACCCAAATATACCTGCCGATGCACAGCAAGAGGCAATCCGAAAAGTACTAAACCCAGATTCTCACACTTTGGGACAGAACAACCGTACATTTCATCAGATGTTGGTTGACGGTATAGCGGTCGAATATCGGCAAGCAGACGGGACAATCCGCGGTGATCGCGTACGGTTAATGGATTTTGACACACCGGAAAACAATGACTGGTTGGCAGTTAACCAGTTCACAGTCGTAGAAACAAGCGAACGCCGTCCGGACATCGTGTTATTTGTCAACGGACTGCCCTTAGCCGTCCTTGAACTCAAAAATCCAATCGACGAGAAAGCCACTATCTTGACCGCGTTCCGTCAAATCCAAACCTACAAACAAGAGATTACATCGCTATTCACCTACAACGAAACAGTTGTCATCTCAGACGGATTAGAGGCACGCATCGGGGCTTTAACTGCCGATAAGGAGTGGTTCTTACCGTGGCGAACAATTGAGGGAGAGGACGAAGCACCCTCAACTGCGTTAGAATTAGAGGTATTGATTAAAGGTGCCTTTGAGAAACACCGACTTTTGCGTTATCTCAAACACTTCATCGTTTTCGAAGAAACCGAAGGTGGGACGATTTCCAAAAAAATCGCCGGTTATCACCAATTCCACGCTGTCAAGACAGCAGTCGATACGACTGTCCAAGCGTCATCTCTCGAAGGCGATAAGCAGTGCGGTGTCGTTTGGCACACGCAAGGCTCTGGTAAAAGCCTGACGATGGCTTTTTACGCCGGTAGCATTATTCAACATCCAGAGATGGAAAATCCAACGCTTGTCGTTATCACTGACACAAACGACTTGGATGACCAATTGTTTGGCACATTCGCTCGATGTCACCAGCTTCTACGACAGACACCGGAACAAGCACAAAGCAGGCGACACTTACGGGAACTCCTGAAAGTTGCATCTGGTGGCGTGATCTTTACCACCGTTCAAAAATTTTTTCCTGAAGGCGAGGAAACCCGTTTTCCCGAATTATCCGACAGACGAAACATCGTGCTTATCGCCGACGAGGCGCACCGTAGCCAATACGGTTTTATTGACGGATTTGCCCGCCATATACGCGACGCGCTTCCCAACGCCTCTTGCATCGGTTTTACGGGTACACCGATTGAACTTGCGGATCGTAATACCGTTGCTGTTTTTGGGGATTACATCAGCGTCTACGACATCCAACAAGCCGTTCAGGACGGTGCCACCGTTCCAATTTACTATGAAAGCCGCCTCGCCAAAATCGAGCTTGACGCAGACGAAAAACCGCACATTGATCCTGAATTTGAGGAAGTGACCGAAACTGAAGAAGTGACACAGAAGGAAAAACTCAAAACCAAGTGGGCACAACTTGAAAAACTAATGGGAACCGAAAAAAGGCTCGGACTTATTGCCGATGATATTATCGCGCACTTTGAAGAACGATTAGAAGTCATGGACGGCAAGGGCATGATTGTCTGCATGAGCCGTCGTATCTGTGTTGACCTCTACAAAGCAATTGTCAAACGCCGTCCAGAATGGCACGACAGCGACGACAAAAAAGGCGTCATAAAAGTTGTAATGACAGGTTCCGCTTCTGACGATATAGCATGGCAGCCACACATCCGAAACAAAGCGAGACGCGAACAGATGGCAACCCGATTTAAAAATGCCAACGATCCGTTTAAACTCGTTATTGTCCGTGATATGTGGTTGACCGGATTTGACGCGCCGAGTCTTCACACCATGTATGTAGACAAACCGATGCGTGGACACGGACTCATGCAGGCGATTGCGCGTGTCAACCGCGTATACGGTGACAAACCGGGCGGTTTGATTGTGGACTACGTAGGGCTTGCTTATCACCTGAAAGAAGCACTCCGGAATTATACGGAAAGTGGTGGAAAAGGGGACGCGACTCTTAACAAAGCCGACGCAGTGGCTGTGATGTTGGAGAAATACGAAATCTGCTGCGGCCTGTTTCACGGCTTTGATTGGTCAACTTGGGTTCATGGAAACCGTACCGATCGGATCAAATTACTGCCTGCAGCACAAGAACATATATTGGCACAAAAGGATGGCAAAGACCGTTTATTAGGCGTGGTTCCTGAGCTCTCCAAAGCGTTCGCCTTGGCTGTCCCAGATGAAAAAACAGCCGAGATACGCGACGATGTCGCCTTCTTTCAGGCAGTCAGAGGTGTTTTGGCGAAACCATCAGTTACCGAAGAGACACAGTCCGAAACAACAGAACAAGCCATCAAGCAATTGGTATCCAAAGCAGTCGCTTCTGAAGGCGTAGTTGATATTTTTACCGCCGCAGGACTCGAAAAACCTGATGTCTCGATTCTGTCAGACGAATTCCTCGCCGAAGTCCGAGATTTACCCCATAAAAATGTAGCGGTTGAACTTCTGGAGAGGCTGCTCGGCGATGATATTAAAACCCGCTCACAGAAAAACGTCGTCCAAGGACGCTCCTTTGCAGGCATGCTGGAACGTTCAATTCGTGCCTACCAGCATCGGACAATTGAAGCAGCACAAGTCATTGAAGAACTCATCCAAATCGCAAAAGAGATGCGTCAAGCACAAGCACGCGGCGATGATTTAGGGCTTTCAGATGAAGAATTGGCGTTCTATGACGCTCTTGAGGTTAACGACAGCGCGGTTAAGGTGTTGGGTGATGAGACGTTACGAACCATTACCTTTGAACTTGTGAAAACCGTTCGACAAAACGTGAGTATTGATTGGACACTGAAAGAGAGTGCCCGCGCCAATATACGCAGAATAGTGAAGCGCACGCTTCTTAAATACGGCTACCCACCCCACAAGCGGGAAAAGGCTGCGGAAACTATTTTGGAGCAAGCGGAGGTATTATGTAACGATTGGGCAGCATAAGAAATTAAAAGCAGATCATTTTGAAATCTAAATGATTCCTCTTTTGCTTTTAAAACTGAATGTCTATCGGAAAAACTTACAAAAAATCTTGACAAAATTTCCGAAATTAACTATATTTTAATCTATTGTGAATTTCTTCGTTAGGACACAACCCATAAATCTGTATGCGTTAATTACACAACTCACTATGAAAGGAAGATAAATGTTAGCAGAAATACGCCAAAGAGAAGGTGTCATTGTTGTTCGACCTACCGGACGCATGATCGGTGCGGCAAACGCTGAAATTAGGGAGCAGATTAATGAAGAACTCGAAGAGCATTTTGAATCTCCGAAGGTCATCTTTAATCTCGAAAATGTTACGCGTATGGACAGTAGCGGACTCGGCACGCTT